>DATAYM010000042.1:0-99023 GCA_036272595.1 Caulobacteraceae bacterium | reverse complement strand
CATCGCCTCGATGTGCGCCGTCGCGCGCGGCTCGGCGCTGGGCGGCAGCGCCCCGAGCGCGGCCATGTCGGCGTTGTAGATGGCGGTGAAGCGGTCGGTGATCGTCCCGATCGGCACGCCCTCGGCCGCCGCCTTGGCGTTTATCTTGTCGTCCACATCGGTGATGTTGCGGGCATAGACGACGTGGTCCTCGCCATAGATATGGCGCAACAGGCGGAACAGCACGTCGAACACCACCACCGGGCGGGCATTGCCGATGTGGGCGTAGTTATAGACCGTCGGTCCGCAGACATACATCGTCACCCGGCCGGGGTCGGTTGGCGTAAACAGGCGCTTTTCGCCGCTCAGGGTGTCGTGGATGACGAGATTCATGAGGTAGTGACGCTGCGATACAGTTGTCGGGACTAGGCAGGCTCCCATATAGCTTCAGGTCGGTCGGGAGGCCATGGGGCGACGCGAAGGCGGCGACAGGTCGATCTCCGACGGTGCGAAAGGGTGGCACGCGTCATTTCCGGGACCCTCGTTCCGGCGCAACTCAGCCCTGGGATTTTCACGACATGGATGCTCTGGCCAGGGACCGTAAGCGTATCGGCGCGGACGAACTCGACCTCACGCCTCTGCCGAAACCGACGCTGGACGAGGCGATGGCGGCGGTCCGAACCCTGATCGCCTGGGCGGGCGACGATCCCCGCCGCGAGGGCCTGCTCGACACCCCCAAGCGCGTCGCCGAAGCCTTCGGCGAATGGTTCGACGGCTATGGCGCCGATCCCGACGTCGAACTCGCCAGGGTTTTCGAGGATGTGCAGGGCCATGACGACATCGTCCTGCTGCGTGACATCGAGGTGGAGAGCCACTGCGAGCACCACATGGCGCCCTTCCTCGGCAAGGCCTTCGTCGCCTACATGCCGACCGACCGGGTGGTGGGCCTGTCGAAGCTGGCGCGGGTGGTGGAGATCTTCGCCCGCCGGCTGCAGACCCAGGAAGCCCTGACCCAGCAGATCGCCGACGCCATCGTCGACGAGCTGAAGCCGGCCGGGGTGGCGGTGCTGATCGACGCCAAGCACGAGTGCATGACCACACGCGGCGTGCACCACCGCGAGGTCTCGACCCTGACCACCCAGTTCACCGGCGTCTTCAAGACCGACCGCGCCCTGCAGGACCGCTTCATCAACTTCTGCAACCGCCGCTGAAGGCGCCGCGGCGCCTTTCAGATCGCGCTTGCCGGTTGGCTCGGTTGCGCGCCTTAAGATCGGTTGCGCGCGTCTTTCGTCGCGCGGAATCGAGGAGTCACCGTCATGTTCGCCCGGCCCGGCAATAAGGAAGCGCTCGAAACCGGCAGGACGCTGACGCCGAACTTCGACGCCAACGGCCTGATCGCCGCCATCGCCCAGCACGCTGAGACCGGCGAGGTGATGATGCTCGGCTGGATGAACGCCGACGCCCTGGATCTGACTCTGGAGGTCGGCGAGGCGCACTATTTCAGCCGCTCGCGCCAGGAGATATGGCGCAAGGGCGAGACCAGCGGCCAGATCCAGGTGATCACCGAGCTGCGCGTCGACTGCGACCAGGACGCCATCCTGATGAAGGTCATGCCCGAGGGCGACGGCGGCGCCTGCCACACCGGCCACCGCTCCTGCTTCTACCGGGTGTTCGAGAACGGCAAACTGGTCGAGCGCCCTTGAACGAAAGCGGCGACCTCGCAGACGACGAAGCCCAGGACGATGAGGTCCTGGGCGATGCGGCCCTGATCACCCTGGACGCCGCGGCCGCGGGCGGCCGGCTCGACAAGGCCCTGGCGGCGGCGCGGCCGGATTTGTCGCGCGCCAGGCTGCAGGCGCTGATGGCCAAGGGCGCGCTCAGCCGCGGCGGCCTTGTCATCGACGACACCTCGGCCAAGGCCGAGCCCGGCGACTACCAGCTGATCGTGCCGCCGCCGACCCCCGCCCTCCCGGCGGCCCAGGCGCTGCCGCTGACCGTGCTTTTTGAAGACGCTCACCTGATCATCGTCGACAAGCCTGCCGGCATGGCGGCCCATCCGGCCCCCGGAACCCCCGACGGCACCCTGGTCAACGCCCTTCTGCACCATTGCGGGGCCAGCCTTTCCGGCATCGGCGGGGTGGCGCGGCCGGGCATCGTCCACCGGCTGGACAAGGACACCTCCGGCGTCATGGCGGCGGCCAAGACCGACGCCGCCCATCGCGGCCTTTCAGCCCTGTTCGCCGCCCACGACATCGAGCGCGCCTACATCGCCCTGACCCGGGGCGCGCCGCCGCGGCGGGCCGGGACGCTGACCACCCGCATCGGCCGCTCGCCGCGCGACCGCAAGAAGATGGCCGTGCTGCCGACGGGCGGCCGCGAAGCGATCACCCATTATGCCATCGAGGCCGCCTACGGCCCCGCCGAGCGGCCCCATGCGGCGCGGATCGCCTGCACCCTGGAGACCGGCCGCACCCACCAGATCCGCGTCCATCTGGCCTGGCTCGGCGCGCCGGTGCTCGGCGATGCGGTCTATGGCTCGGCGGCGCCCGCCGCCCCGGTCCGCGCCGCCATCGAAAAGGCCGGCCTGACCCGCCAGGCCCTGCATGCCGCGGTGCTGGGTTTCGACCATCCGATCACCGGCGAGGCCCTGCGCTTTGCCACCCGACCGCCCTCAGATATGCTGGCGCTGGAAGCAGCCTTGCAGGAAATCTGAGACGATTTTTCGCCGACCGGCGCAATTTTAACACTGTTTAGTCTTACGAAGAGCGCAACGCATTCCTATCTAGCGTGGTTGTCCGGGGGAGCGTGGCGCGCGCGTGCGCGCCCACCGAACACCGAAAAGGGGATTTGCCCATGGCCGCCAGCCATTCCTTAGCTGTGATGACGCCCGAGGGCGGCCTGTCGCGCTACCTCACCGAAATCCGCAAGTTCCCCATGCTGACCCGCGATGAAGAATTCATGCTGGCCAAGCGCTGGAAGGAGCACGAGGACCCCGAAGCCGCCCACCGGCTGGTCACCTCGCACCTGCGCCTGGTGGCCAAGATCGCCATGGGCTACCGCGGCTATGGCCTGCCGATCGGCGAGGTGATCTCCGAGGGCAATGTCGGCCTGATGCAGGCGGTGAAGAAGTTCGAGCCCGACAAGGGATTTCGCCTCGCCACCTACGCCATGTGGTGGATCCGGGCCTCGATCCAGGAATACATCCTGCGCTCCTGGTCGCTGGTGAAGATGGGCACGACGGCGGCGCAGAAGAAGCTGTTCTTCAACCTGCGCAAGGCCAAGAGCGAAATCAGCGCCTTCGAGGAAGGCGACCTGCGCCCCGAACAGGTCAGCCACATCGCCACCCGCCTCGGCGTGCTGGACGATGAGGTGATCTCGATGAACCGGCGCCTGTCCGGCCCCGACGCCTCGCTGAACGCGCCGCTGCGCTCGGACGGCGAGAGCGAGTGGCAGGACTGGCTGGCCGACGACACCGCCGTCAGCCAGGAGACCCAGATCGCCGACAACGAGGAGCGCACCATCCGCATGTCGCTGCTCGAGGAGGCGATGACCGAGCTGACCGACCGCGAACGCCACATCCTCACCGAGCGGCGGCTGAAGGACAATCCGACCACCCTCGAAGACCTGGCCTCGCAATACGGCGTCAGCCGCGAGCGGGTCCGCCAGATCGAGGTCCGGGCCTTCGAAAAGCTGCAAAAAGCCATGCGCGCCGCCGCCGACGAGCGGAACGTGAACGCGGCGTAGGCCTCTGCGGGTCCGCTTATCGGTGACCTAAAATGTCCCCAGGCGGCTCGCGAAGGTCATAACGTCCCACGCTCATCCGGCTGCGTCTAAGCGCCACCAGGCCCCAGTTTCTTGTCGGAAGATGGCGCCCCTCTTCTCGCGGGCCCCAAGAGTCGAGGACACCAGGATTCCGATCGGCTCGATGGTGATTAGTTTTCGTTGTCGGACTGCGTCTTGGCTATCCGCTGACGAGCCGTGACCGCAGCGGTGGATAGAGGACAGTCAATATGAGGGGGTGATAATAACCCGCTGGTAGCGGCTCGGATGAACTCGGTAGCTAAAAGGTACCGGAAAATGGCAATTTCTCGCAGGTTTCAATAATCATTACCTCAATTCCAAATTCATAGCTGTGAGACAGGTACTGTAACGTCTTTAAGTTCACAGCCCCCTTAATGCTAGGGGCTTTTTCACTCTCCATTCGCCCGTTTTCAACTATTAACCAATCGCCAATAATCGCCGACCGAACCCAGTTAGGGTGGTCGTCTTGCCAGGCTTGATCTGGGGGCGCCCCGAACGAGCCCGGGCCTTCGCAGGAGGGTGATGGGCCTGAAGGCTCTTCTATTCGACAAAATCGGCCAGAACTTAAATCAATCTTGAAATAATGATCCGATGACTCAGTCATGGCCCTGTTATCATCTATCTGACGATATTCCGTCCCATGGCATTCTAGATCAAATTGAGTGGCCGATTGAGCAAGCACCGGTTCGGCCACCGCAGTCAAAATCAAGGTGGAGGCAATAAGTCTCAGACCATACCGCTTGCTCATTTTCATGGATGCGGCCACTGAAGAGCGTCGAGCGCAGCGACCCCACTCCTGCCGGCGGCTAGAGCAGCAGCCTCCGCGTCGTGGCTCGCCTGTATCTGCTGGTTTGCTTGGTCTACCCCCTTTTGAGTTGCGGCAAAAATCTCATTGAGGCCTGCCAAATTTCTTTGAGCTTCAGGAAATGGGTAATCGGCAACAGATTCTTCGAACGCAGCTTTGGCGCCTTGCAGATCGCCGGCTTGCACTAAATCCACCCCCCTGTTGTTAGCCTCGGCAGCTTCCTGCATTTTCATGTCGGTATAGGTCTGCATGTCATTTCCGATAACGCTTAGCGATTGTGCGATAGCAGAATAATTTGGTGCCGAAGCTGCGTTTGATGAAGCGAGTAGAGATAGGGTAATCCCCATCATTGCGACGCCCCGCATCAGTCCCCCCTTTGGTTGCAACGAGGCGAATTTACATATCAGGCGTGAAAAGTGCAACGGCTGACCCGGGATGGGGCCGCCCGTCGTTCGATGCAGTTGAAGAAGCGAGCGTCACGATCATGACCGGGCCGACCGGTCTTTTCTGGACGGTAGCCCGCTGCCGTCTGCATCATCAACACGAATGTGCCCATATCCCGCTTTCGCGGAGATGAGCGGGGTGGCGTTACGCCACCGCCCGCGCTGTGGGGATAGGCTCGGGAACCACGAACGCCCATAAATCCGCCGCGCCGGCCTCGATCGCCGGGCGTGACAGGCCCGCCTGGACGGAAGCTCCCGCCAGCGCCGCCTGCAGCTTGCCGGCGGCGGCGGCCAGTCTGGCGTCGGCCATCGCGGCGGCGAGCGCCTTCAGTTCCGAGGTCTGCACCTGCAGCGACCGCAGGGCCTGGGCCGGGTCGGACTCCAGGGCGGCGACGGCGGACTTGGCGATCTTCAGCGCCTGTTCCAGCCGTCCCGCCGGCGAGGTCGGGACGCGGTCGGCCTTGCGTTTGCGCGGACCCACGTAGTCGGCGGAGTTGAACCGGCGCCGGTCCGGCCCGACATAGCCGACCGCCTCGATCCAGTCGCGCGGATGCAACAGCGCCGCCTCCAGCCGGCGATGGAGGTCGCGGGCGGCGAAGGGCTTGCGCAGGAATTCGTGCACCCCGGCGTTGCGCGCGGCGACGATGACCGCCGCGGTCGCCTCGGCGGTGACCACGATCACCGGCGCCTGGCGGCAAGCCAGCTCGCTGCGGCGCAGCTTGGCGACGAAGCCCAGGCCGGTGCGCTCGGCGCCGCCGACCTCGGTGAACACCACCTGGGGATCGACCAGCTTGCAGGTGTTGAGGGCCTGAAAGCCGGTCTGGGCCAGATAGATCTGCCTGGCGCCGACGCCCTTCAGAAGGTCGCCGAGCAACCGGGCGCTGGCCGCCACCGGCTCGACAATAAGGACCCGCGCCAGAAACGGTTCGAGCAGTCGGGCGAGCTTTTCATCCGTGAGGATCATCGCCGCGCGCCCCGCCCCCCTCTACCATCCAGGGGTTCAGCATCCGCTGAAAGGGTAAACGCCGGCTTGCCGTCAGCCCTGGAAGGGGTCGCGCATGACGATGGTGTCGTCGCGGTCGGGGCCGGTGGTGACCTGCACGGCGGGGACGCCGATCAGCTCCTCGATGCGGCGCACATAGATCACCGCGTTCGGCGGCAGGTCGCGCCACGAGCGCGCGCCCTTGGTGCTCTCGCTCCAGCCGGCGATCTCCTCGTAGATGGGCGTGACGGCGGCCTGGTCGCGCAGCCCGGCCGGCAGGTAGTCCAGCACCCGGTCGCCCAACCGGTAGCCGGTGCAGATCTTCAGGGTCTCGATGCCGTCCAGGACGTCCAGCTTGGTCAGGACGACGCCGGCGATGCCGCTGACGGTCACCGACTGGCGCACCAGCACCGCGTCGAACCAGCCGCAGCGGCGCGGCCGGCCGGTGACGGTGCCGAACTCGTCGCCCCGGTCGCCCAGCCGCTGGCCGATGGCGTCGTGCAGCTCGGTGGGGAAGGGCCCCTCGCCGACCCGGGTGGTGTAGGCCTTGACGATGCCCAGCACATAGCCGCCGGCCGAGGCGCCGACCCCGGCCCCCGCCGCCGCCTGGCCGGCGACGGTGTTGGACGAGGTCACATAGGGATAGGTGCCGTGGTCGACGTCGAGCATGGCCGCCTGCGCGCCCTCGAACAGGATGCGCTTGCCGTCCTTGACCACGGCGTTCAGCACCCGCCAGGCCGGCTGGACATAGGGCGCGACCTTGGGCGCCACCTCCATCAGCATGTCGAAGACCTGCTGGGCGGAGACGTCGGGCAGGCCCAGGCCCTGGCGCAGCGGCTGGTGGTGGGCCAACAGCCGCTCGATCTTGGCGTTCAGGGCGTCCGCGTCGGCCAGGTCGACGAAGCGGATGGCGCGGCGGCCGACCTTGTCCTCATAGGCCGGGCCGATGCCGCGCGCGGTGGTGCCGATCTTGTTGGCCCCGGCCCGCTCCTCGCGCGCCCGGTCCAGATCCGCGTGCAGCGGCAGCACGATGCAGGCGTTGTCTGCCACCACAAGGATGTCCGGCGTGATCTTCAGCCCCTGGCCGCGTACGCGGCTGATCTCGTCCAGCAGCGACCAGGGATTGACCACCACGCCGTTGCCGATGATGGAGAGCTTGCCCTGGACCACGCCGGAGGGCAGCAGCGAGAACTTGTAGACGTTGTTGCCGACCACGATGGTGTGGCCGGCGTTGTTGCCGCCCTGGAAGCGCACCACGACGTCGGCGCGGTCGGCCAGCCAGTCGATGACCTTGCCCTTGCCCTCATCGCCCCATTGGGCGCCGATCACGGTGACGTTGCTCATGGCTTATGCGACCTCACCTGCCCGGGAGGTCTCGCTTGCCCCTTCGACAGGTGCTCGGCCAAGGAGACGGATTGCGATCTGCGCGCGGAAAGCCGCCGGATCGGCCGTTCGGGCCATCCGCGCGGTGGCTTGCGTAGCGACAAGCCCCGCGGCGGTCAATCGCCTTCCGCGAGGCTTGTCCAATCGGAGCTGGGCTGGAATCCTCCGGCCATGCGCTCCCTGCCCCGCCTCGACCCCATCGGCCATCCATGAAGATCGCCGTCTACGGAATCTGCCTGAACGAGGAGGCGTTCGTCGACCGGTTCATGGACGCGGTCGGTGACGCCGACCTGGTGGTGATCGCCGACACCGGCTCGACCGACGGCACCGTGGCGGCGTTCGAGCGGCGGGGCGCGGTGACGCACTCGATCTCGATCAAGCCCTGGCGGTTCGACGTGGCGCGCAATGCGGCGCTCGCCCTGGTTCCGGACGACATCGACGTCTGCATCTCGCTCGACCTGGACGAGGTGATCATGCCGGGGTGGCGCGGGGTGGTGGAGCGGTCGTGGCGGCCGCCGATCAACCATTTGACCTATACCCACGGCTGGACCCGCGACGTCACCGGCCAGTGGCAGCAGCACCTGGACAACCGCATCCATGCCCGCCATGGCTTCGTCTGGCGCTATCCCTGCCACGAGACCATCGTCGCCGACGGCGTCCCCGACCATCTGGGCATCGTCCGTCACCTGAGGATCGACCACCATCCGGACGCGGGAAAAAGCCGCGGCCAGTACCTGGCCCTGATCGAGCTGGCGGTGCGCGAGGAGCCGGATTCGCCGCGCCAAGCCTTCTTTCTCGGGCGCGAATACTATTACCACCAGCGCTACGCCGAGGCGCGGCGAGAACTGCTCCGCTACCTGTCCATCGCCGATCCGCACGAGACGGGCCAGCGCTGCGCCGCCCGCCGGCTGATCGCTCGCTGCCACGAGGACGCCGGCGACGCCGAAGCGGCGATGGCGGCCTGGCGCGCGGCGGCCGAGGCGGCGCCCGAGGTGCGCGGGCCGCAGGTGGACCATGCCTGGGCCCTCTATCGCGCCGAACAGTGGGAGGCCTGCTACGCCGCCGTCTGCCGGGCGCTGGCCATACCGGAAATGGTGGTCGACTACGGCTGCGACACCGAGTTCGGCGTGCTGGCGGAGGACATGGCCTCGATCTGCGGCTGGCGGCTGGGCCATCAGAACCAGGCGCTGGTCTGGGGCCGTCAGGCCATGGCCAAGGCGCCGGAGGTCGAGCGCATCCGGCTGAACGTCGAGCGCATGGAAAAGGCCCTCGGCGTCACCCGCGCGGCGCCGCCGGGTGCGCGCGGCGGCGGCTAGGCGGCGTCGGGCGGGCTGTAGATCGAGCGCTTCGGCGCCGCCAGCACCCGCCGCAGCATCGGCTCGAACGCCTCCAACGGCATGGAGTCGTATTCGGGCTCGAAGCTGTTCTGGTCGTACAGATGGCAGAACTGGGCAGTGTACTCGAAGTCCGGATGGCCGCGGAACTGCTCGCGCATGTCGCGGTCAAGGCCGAGATAATGGAAGAAATAGTAGCCCTGGAAGATGCCGTGGTGGTCCAGCATCCAGTGGTTCCGCTCCGAGACGTAGGGCCTGAGGATGGTCGCCGCCAGCTCGGCGTGGTTGGCCGGCAAGAGGATGTCGCCGATATCGTGGATCAGGGCGCAGACCACATATTCCTCGTCGCGCCCGTCGCGGTGCGCCCGGGTGGCGGTCTGCAGCGAGTGCTCCAGCCGGTCGACCGAGAAGCCGCCGTCGTCGCCCTTCAACAGGTTCAGGTGCGCCATCAGCCGGTCGGGCAGTTCGCCGCGATGAGGCGCCATGGCCGTGGCGATGACCATCCAGTCGGCCTGGGTGCCCTCGGTCATGGCGTGAAACTTGGCCTTCGCCGGGATCTCGCCGTCCGCCATCGCCTTCATCTCCTCAAAAACACTGCCCGCCAATCTGATCTCCGTCGCCGCCCGCGTCAACGCGGCCGGGCCGCGAGAGGCGCCTTGCCCGCCCCGCCGCTTCGTCTATCTTGCCGGCCGCGTTCCCCCCGCAGGGACGCCGCGGGCGTAGTTCAGAGGTAGAACGTCAGCTTCCCAAGCTGGATGTCGCGAGTTCGATTCTCGCCGCCCGCTCCAACGATTTCAGACACTTAGATAGCCGCTCGGTCGGTTTGCTGCGGGCCGGGTCCCGCAGGGGTCCCGCCAATCCCCAACTCGACCCTCGCGCCGCTATTGAAACGCTATGAACAAATATGGAACGTTGCGCGAGTCTCCACCGCCGGAGTGCCCCATGGGCAGGCGAAACGCCGATCGCATCCCCATTTCATACTACCGGCGCGCCGTCGCGACCGTCGCCGACATGCTGCGCGAGCACTGGGAGGTCATTTCCAAGTGCAATTCGTGCGGGCTGATGATGCCGGTCGACCTTGATCTGATCGCTTGGCGTTCTGGCGCGCGCACCATCCTCTGGAACCGCCGCGCGCGGTGCAAGCGGATCGGCTGTCAAGGTTGGGTCGAATTTCAGGCGAGGGTTCCCGGCGTCGGCTTCTATCAGACGCTCAGCTCCGATGACGGAGAGCGCGAACGATGATCCCGGAGAGCAAGGCGCCCAAGGGGGCGGAAACAAATGACGCTCCGCCTTGGCCGACCATCAAGACGGCGCGCGACCTGGTCCTTGACCGGATCGTCCCCTGTTCCGAGGAGCTGTTGAAGACGCTTGCCAAGCGACACGGGATCGGTCGGAAATTGGGACGCGCCATCGTCTTCACGCCGGATGACGTGAGCGCGCTCATCCAGGCGCTCCCGCGCTCCGCAAGAGCGCCCGAGCGCGGAGACAGCTGCGCTGGCGAGTCCGCGCGCCCATCTGCGGAGGCGGCCCTCGCGAAGGCGCTCCTGCTGAGCGCTGCACCGAAGCCCAAAACTGCGCGCTCCGGCCGGCGCGGTTCCCGATGAAGCTCTCCGAAGCCGATCTCGAACTGCTGAGCCGGAACTTCACTGTTGATGACCCGGAAGCGCTTGACGGCCTGGTGCAACGCCTTCCGGCCGGGGCACGCTTCGAGCGCCTGACCGCCTATAACTATCGAGGCCACAAGGTCAGGTGCGCACACTGTCACCGCGCCCTGCACTACCGAGGCTGGGCCGTCGATCTGGTCGGGGGCGGGCGAGCGCTGATCGGGCTGAACTGCGGGACCGACGCGTTCGGCCTCGATTGGGATGGCGCAGTGGCCGACTACAACGCGAGCCAGGATCGCCAGCTCGATATCCGACGCATCCTGCGAATTGCGCCGCTGCTCCCGGACCTGATCGCCGAGCTCAAGGCGATCAAGGCGAGCGGCGCCGCGGATGCGTTCCCTGCTCTGATCGAGGTCCTCCGGCGACGGCTGGGAAAGGTAGGCCAGGAGTTGGCCAAGATTTCACGCGACGATGGTCGCATGCGGGTCGACCATATCGTGCGCGACCGCCAGCAGGAAGAAGACAGAGCTCGCCTGGGAGCTCCGGGGCTGATTGACGCCATCGAGGCGGCAACAACGCCATCGGCTCGAAAGCTGGCGCGGACACGCTTGGATCAGTGGATTGACCAATGGGCAAAGCAGGAGAGAGTCGAAGAGGTCGTGATCGGCCGTTGCGCTGGTGTCGAGCTGTTCCAACCGAGGACCAGCATGGATTGCCTCGACAAAGCTCTGGAGCTCGGACGCGAGGCCCAATCAATTCTCGAGGCCGGACCCGACGGCGGGAACCTCGGCGCGGCTTTGCGCGCGGTCGAAGCCGCCAGCGAGGAGGCTTCGCGGGCCCTTCAGATCTTCAGCGCTCTGGATCGGTTCAGCCAACCGGACAATCTCGACCTCGTAGCGCACTGGCTGAATGGCGGCCAGGCCGGCAATTTCGTTCGCGCCGGGCGCGAGCTGTCTGACGCCAGGAGCAAAGCGCGTTTTGGGCTTCCGGCCGACTGGCGCATGCCATCGATGCCGGCGCTTGCGCAGCTGAAGGCTGCCTTATAGCCGCCTACTGAACGGCGATCTTCGGCAGGTCGTGTAGCTCGACCGAATCCTCAAGGGCGATCTTGCGCGCCCGGTCGTACGCCTCCCGTCGATACTCATCGACGAGTTGGCCGCCCTGTTCCGTGAAGATGCGCTCGAGGACACCAACGAGCGACAGGAAGTCGCCGCCGAACTGCTCGCGGTCCTTCAAATAGAAGTTCTTGAAGCCCTTGATCTGGAACCCGATCAGGTCATCGCGATCGCGCATGCTGAACACGAGCGTGAGGATGCCGTCGACCCGACGATAGACCGCCGGGATGTCTTGCCTGGTGTATTCCAGGCTGTCCGCGCTCTCGTAATATAGGGCCGTCGGCTTGTATGGTGTCGACAGGTTGCAAGCCGAAGGAGTCAACTGATCGTGCATGGTTGCTCCCTCACCAGAGCCTCTTTGTGTAGCGGTTGCGAAAGTTCACGGGCAGTCGCAAGTCGGCTGGATCGGCCTCAACGAACTGCCAGTGCGTTAGCACACCTCGAACGCCAGAACCAAGTGACGGTTCATCCAGCCTGACGTAGGCCATAAACACCAGGTCGTTCGGAACCGGCTCTTTGAGGGTCAGGACGATCGGTGAGCGGAGCTCATACACGTAGAAGAACGTCGGCTTCAGGACGTAGGCCAGTACGGCCGCGCCGTCGTTGTCAGCCGCGATCGGCCGCTTGATCCCCTGGAAGCAAGCGTGCGCGTCGGAGATCCCGATCAGGCCGGCGTCGGGGTCACTTTCCTGATGCGGGACCGGCGGCGCCGAGCGGTTAAGGATGCTCCAGAACTCATAGGCCGGCTGCCGGCGGTGCGCGCCTGCGGCCTTCAGGATGTCGCCGAGCGAGACGCGCACCCTGCAGAAGGTCCCGCGGTCTTCCGGGCTGCGAATGTGGATGGTCTGAGGGAACGCCAGCCAGTCGGGCGAACTGACCCAATCGCCCTGGATCAACTCGAACCGCGACTTCCCTTGGCGCTCATCAGCCATGTCGAATCGTAACAGAATCGCGAGGTTTTCGGAAACGCCAGTGTTCGGGCACCTTTGGAGCCGCTGTAGCAATCCCAGCATGTCGCGCTTGCGGGGCGAACTACGCGACTAGTCCTGTGAAGGGCAGCGCTGCGCAGAGCCCTCGCGATACCGACGCGGCCCATCCTATCGCTGGCCACCATCAACCGTACCAGCGCGCCCCTGCGCCTCACGGCGATGACAGCGTTCACCAGGGCTGATCGGGTGCCGGCGCGATGATGTCCCAGCCCCTCTCGGTCCTGCGGGCGTAGAACCAGCCCTGGCGCCCGGGCATCATCGCCTCAAGCTCCGCCGTCGGAGTGATGGCGTCGACGACGGCATGCTGGTCCTGCAGCAGCCATGGGCCGTCCGCTGGGAAGAGCCGCGCGATCTCGGTGTCCAGGCGCGAGAGAGGGCGCTGGAGTTTGACGATGATGGAACCCGGCGGGGGCATGCCGCTTGAGTCCCGGCAGAGAAGCGAGGTTCCGATGGCTGAGCAAAATGAACCCTCCCTCGCCGAGGTGATGCAGCGCCTCTACGACCAGGAGATTAGCTGCGGCGTCTCGTCGTTCTGGGATGGCGGCTGGGCGGCGTGGATTGGCACGGACTGGGAGAACCGGCAGGCCGGAGCGATGGGTTTCCGCGACCTGAAGGATGGCGGTGCCGAGATCGCGCGCTGGCTGCTCGATGCCGCGGCGAAGCTCCAGACCGAATGGACCCGGCGGGCGTCCTGACCATGGCGAAAGGACAGCTGGTATCATGTCCGACCAGCGAGAAGCGCCAGGCGGTCAGCGTCGAGCGCGCCGGGCGGCCCTGAAGCGGGTCCTGGACGGTCGAGGAGGGCCAAGCTCTACGTTGAGAGCGAGGCCTAAGTCTCCCCCGCCCGCCTGCCGGATCATCGCCTACTCGGCCGGCTGGCGGACCGGCAGGATTGCCATGAGCAAACACGCACGCTCCAGGGCGAAGCTGTCGGGCTCCCGCGCCGCTTTGCGATGAAGATCGGCTTCGATCCTGTCGCGCTGATCTGGCGTCATGTCGCTCAGGATGGCCTCAAGGAGCCGCATTGCCACAGGGCCGCTCGTGGCTATCGATTGCGTCGGACCTCGCGGCATCAGCCGGATCACGCCCTCTGGCAATTCCGACGGGCGAAGGCGCGGGTTCCGATATGGACGCCGACGCTTGGTCGGATATGCGATCACATCGCCCATAAGCTCAGCTCCCCGCTTCGCCAAGAAGATCGGCGACGAGTGACTTGACCCGGCGTTCATGCGCCGGGGCCCCCGTGAAGGCATACTGGTCGATGATCTTGGCCTTCACCCTCAAGCCCTCCAGGGTGCGGGCTCGCATGGCGAAGATCTGCTCTTCCAGCTCGATCACTGCATCATCCAGCTTCTCCAGTATGGCGAACTGCTCGGGCACACCGATCGCAATGCGGGCCGCTTCATACCGGGGCTCCCACTCCTCCCAGGCCGTGATCACCTCTCTGCAGCGGAGATACCACGCGCGGTTCCAGCCATTGGCCTTGAAGGGCGCCTCGTTGTAGCCGAGATGCCTGCGAACATCGTCGATGCTGCTTTCGTCGATCCAGGGGCAGCGATTCGCCCGCACGCCGATCGCCATCACGTCCTGTGGCAACACGCGGAGTGCCTCCGGCTTCGCCGGTGCATTGGCACTTAGCACCTCGCAGCGGCGCGCCAGCTCTTTCTCCGCCTCGTGGACGCGCTTGACCAGTTCGGTCAGCTGCTCATCGAGCGCGAGCAGTGTGGTGTCTGAAATGTCCATGATCATGCTCCAATGCGGCTGGTGATGCGGGCGGCTTGGCTGTCAGCTGCGCCGGCGTAGCGCTGCGTCGAGGTCACGCGAGCGAGGGGCGAGCGGATCAGCGACGGCGAAAACATGACATGGCTGGCGCCGCGCATCCGGCGACGCAGGGCCGAGGTCGCCTTCAGCATCCCTTTGAACCAGCGCCAGGCGCCGCGGAGGCAGTCGGCAAAGTCGCGGGTCGGCTCCTCGCGGCGGAACGACCAGGCGGTGGACATGACGGAGCGGCGGTTTTCGTTGGTGATGGTCATATGAACCTCGGTAGCCATTCCGTAACACCTGAGGTATCATAATCTCGCCCGCGACAGATGCAACACCTGGGGGAGATAAAATGATCTCTGAAGTATCATGCTGACGGGTGAGCAGATCAGGGCGGCGCGGGCCCTCACCCGCATGGAACAATCTCAGCTCGCATCTGCGTCGGGCGTTTCGCTTCCCACCATCAAGCGGCTCGAGAAGATGGCGGGCCCAATCTCTGCGAACACCGGAACGGAGGCCGCCCTACGACAAGCCTTGGGCGCCGCGGGCGTTATTTTCATCGACGAGAACGGCGAGGGTCCGGGCGTACGGCTGCGGAAGCTAACGCGATGAATTTGCCCGAGGTCGCTGTCCCCGGGAGACCACCAGCTGAGCCGTGGCGCGTGGAGCGGCTGCCCGCAGTCATCAGCTACAGGCGCGACAGCCAGCCAGCGCTGGGATGGCCCAATTGACTGTCGCGATGCTCCTTCTGGCGTACTGTTGGCCGGCGCGTTGTCCGTCCTGAGTGTCTGGCCACGTTCAAATTAGGACACTACTCGGTCTACCGAGGGGGAACCGCTGATCGAGCGAGATTGCTCAACCGAAAGGCTTAGGCGTACGATGACGCAACTGCAGACCGGAGCGCCAGCCATGGCCTCAACCGATCCTAAGCGGCACGTCTTCGGTTTGCCGAGTCGGCTCTGGCGGGCTTTCAGCGACGCAATGTGGCCGCCGGGACCTCAGGAACCCTATCGGGCGGCTGCCATCGAGCCGGCCAGCCTGCCATATTCGGCGCTGCTGGGGCGATGTGTGCTCCTGGCCGCGTCGGCCGCCGTGGTGGCCGTTTGCGGGTTGCTGGGGGGACCAGGCTGGGCCCTGGCTGGCGGGTCGGCCTTGGCGATTGTCTTCCTGAGCCAACGATAGACGACCACCGCTCAGGCGGCGGCCAGCATCTCCTCGCCCAGCTGGCGCAGAACCGCGCGACATTCGCGCGCGCCTTCCTCGTTGAGGCGGTAGGCCGAACCAGGGCCCGTATCAATCGCCTCGTCGATGAGGATCTGCCGGAGCTGGCAGACATGCCAAGTGAGAGCCACGCGAGCGATACCCGCTGCAGCGCACAGCTCCTCCACCGCAACGAAATTGCCGGCTTCCGAATACAGCTTGAACAGCAATCGCGCCGGCGCTGGTCCGATTCCGAACCAGCTGCGAAACCCAGTCGCCACGGCCACTTCCGTCGCGGCGTTCATTGCTGCGCTCCGGTGTTGTAATTCGCGGCTGAGCCGACGCTGGCCAGCGCTCGCGCCAAGTTCCAGTTGTGAGCAGAGACCTTGGCCTGAGCGCCTGTGATGGCGTCCGCGGTGTTCGCCGCCTTGGGGGTGAGCAGTTTCGCCAGATCCTGGGCGGCCTGGCTGGTCTGCCATTTCTGATAGGCGTTGGCCGCCTTAGCGACGCCGTGGAGCGCCACCACCGCCGGCATGCCCGCCAATCCGCCGGCCTCTTTCGCGACCCCCAGCGCAACGCCGGCCTCTGAGGCGTTGATGGGATGCGGGGCGCGGAGCGCCGCCGCCTGGGCGTCATCATTGGCCGTGACGGGGAGCCTTCGCCCCGTGGCCGCCAGCACGTCGACCAGGTTCGAGATGTGATCCCGCGCGTCCGGACCGGCGGCCGCGGCCAAGCCCGCGCCCAGGTTCTTCGCCTGCTCGCTGTTGCCCGCCACATGAGCGGCGAAGGAGGCCGGGCCATAGGGATTTGGTCCGCCGCGGTTGTCCGCCATGGCGGCGTTTCCGGCGCGCTCGAGGTATTGCCGCGTCAGCGCCGCAGCGACGCTGGGGTCCTTCTCGCTCAGGGCTCCGATCGCCGCCTCCGTCTCGGCGGGCGCACCAGGCAGCGGATTGGCCGGATAGAGATGGCCGGCCTGAGTCGCCGGGTTGCCCGTCGCCGCGATCCTGCCGACGGGGCCCGCCTCGACGGGCCGGAGCACGTTGTTGGAGAAGTCGGCGTAGTTGGCCTTGCCGCCGACATAGTCCGGACTGGCCGCCTCCATCAGCCGGTCGAGCTGATCGAGGTGCTGACCGACGGCCGCGCCCTGCTCCGGGGTCATCCGTCCGCTCGCGACCTGGCTCGCTGTTTGGTCCCGCGAAAACTGTCGAGCGCGATCGAGCGATTCGATGTCGAGCAGCGGGACAGGACCGGAAGCTGCGGGCGCGCCTGGGGGCGCTGGGGCGGCTTGGCCTGTGATCTCGGCCCATGTCCGCTCCAGGTCATCGCGGGGGCTCCCAGAAGCCGCCGGCGTCGCGGACTGGTCCTGTGCGGCAGTAGCCTCGCGATCCGTGATCAAATCGCGCATCTTGCCCAGGGGCCCGGCCAAGATGCCGGTCTTGTCACCAGCGATCTGTGCGTTGATCGACCCTAGCAGGCCCCGCATCCCCGCGGGGTCGACCGTCACGGGGCCGGCCGCCGTATAGTACGGGTTGACGAGCGCGGTTCTCTCGCCCTTCAGGCCGCCGATCACTCCCTGCGCGGCCGCCTGGGCGTTCGCGCCGACCATGGACGGCTGATCGGTCGGAGGGGAGACCTTGGCCAGCGCGTCGGTCAGCGCGGCATGCGCGGCCGCCGGCCTGGCCGTCATCATCGGCTGCATGACCGGGCCGCCATTCGCACTGCCCTCGACCCGCTGCTGAAGCTGGGCCATCCCAGGATAGGCGTTCCCGCTCACGGCCTGCAGGCTCTCTGGCGTCGTGAGCGGGACGCCAAGCCCTTCAGCGGTCGCGCGAAGATCCTGGGCCGCCACCAGGTGCTCCGGGGTGACGCCTTTCGCGGTCGAGGCCAAGACGGACGAGGCCTTGTCTGGAGCCGTCAAAAGCGAAGTCCCACCACCGCCAGCGACGGCGCCGGCGGCCCGCGGGATCCAGCTGTACTGAGGCTGCAGGTAGGCGTCGCCCGCCTCGCCAGCCAGCTCCGAGCCCACACCGCTGCCGGCGACGCTCAGAAGGCGCGGGAGCACTTCCCCCTCGCCGAACAGTGCGTTGGGAGCGAAGCGCGTAACGGATGCCGCCAGCTTGCCGGCTTCGGTTTGTGGCGCGTAATATTTTCCGTAGGCGGCCTGCTGGGGGGCGTCGAGCTGGGCCGTCGTCGGCGCGAGTTCGAACAGTGGGTTCGTGCCGACATTGCCCGGCGTCGGGGCCAGCATCGCGCTAGCCACGTGGCTTTCCTGGTCCTTGGGCAGCATGCCGACAGCGTGCAGGAACGCGTTGTCGCCCCAGTCCGCGATCGCGCCCACACCCTGGCGCATATTGCCGATCGACCCGACCAGGTCGGGCGCCCAATGCTCTGCAGCGCCAACGATGGAACGGCCCAAGTCCTGGCCGGGCGTCGGCAAGTCGTCGAACTTGAGGACGCCGGAATCGGCCCCATGCACCGTCATCCCATCATCGCCAACCGGGCCGTAGTGGCCCGCCTGATCGATGATGTAACTGCCTGCCGGCACCGGCCGTCCCGGCTGAACGATGTAGGGCGAGTTAGCGGTTCCCTGGCCGCCCGGCTTGATGCCGCCGGTCTTGTACAGGCTCCACGCCATGCTGTTTTGCTCGGGCGTGAGCGAGCCGCCGCCTTGAACCGGATAAGGCGGATCAGCGACAGGCTGCTGCTGAGGGCCGGCCTGTTGGGGCTGCGCTTGCGCCGGCGCGCCAGGGCCGGAGGGCTGTGCCGGTCCAGGCGGCGCGGCGGCGGGCAGATCATCAAAGGTCAAAGCAACGTCGGCCACCCTAGAGCCCCGCCGGATTGATGCCAGCCGCCTGGAGGCGCTGAATTACCAGCCCCTTGTCCTTGCCGGCCACGATGGCCGCCCTGGCCGCGGCGAGACTGCCGGCGACGTTTACTCCGGCTCGCGGCTGGCCCGGACCGGCGTTCGACGGCTGCGGCGCTGGCGTCCCCGGATACGAGCCCGGAGGCGGAGACGGGAGTGGCTGGAGATCTGGCACCAGGTCCTCGCGCTGGAGGCCGAACCTTTGGGCGTCGTGGTCGACCTTCGCGAGGATCGGCTGCAGCGCCTGATAGTGCGACTGCATCTGGCTGTAGATGGTGTTCATCAGCGCGTTGCGAGCGTCACCACTGAGGGCGCCCCCGTGGTTCATTGCGCTCTGAAGGTTGCCGATGACCTGGTCGGTGAAGCCGCGTTCCTTGCCGAACTGCTCGATCATGTTCGGCCGGATCGACAGAGCGGGGTTCACGGACTTTCCGGCCATATCGATCAGGCCCAGGTCGCTGTAACCGCCGGGCTGTTTCATGAGGCCCTGAGCCGCGTTCCAGTAGCCGCGCACCTGCTGGTAGCTCTGATAGGGCTCCATGCCGGTCACCTGGGCTGTGTAGGCCAACTGCTTGTCGGGCCCGAATGCGTCTGCTGCCGCGGTGCTGACCTTGCCGTCCGGGCTGATGGTGTAGGCGGTTCGGTCAGCTGGCGAGATACCCTGCGCGGCCCGCTCCGCCTGACTGGTCAGCGGGCGCTGGCCCAGCCCGACATCGCGATCGAAGCGGCCCGTCGCCGGGTCCCAGCCCATGTTGCCCTGGACGCCGCCGGTCGTGCGAACGGCCGAATATTCGCCCTTCGCGGGGCTGTAGACGACCATCGAGTCAGGGGTGGACATTCCCGGCTCTGGAACCTGGCCGTTGCCGGGCTGCGCCTCCCACTGCCCCGTCGCGGAATTCCACGCCGGCTTGTCCGGATCGAGCATGGAGTTGGCGCGGGCGGCGATCTGGCGCCCGAAGGCAAGGCCTTCCTGGTAGGTGCGCGGGTTCGAAATCAGCGCCCGGTATTGTGCCATTTCGTACGGCGTTGCCGCCTGGCCGTGCGGGGGCGCAACAGGCGCGCGCGCCGGCTGGGCTTGGGCTGGCAGCGGCGGCTGTTGCGGGCCACCCTGCGGCATCGGGGCAGCGGCTTGCGACGCCTGCCCCTGGCCGCTGGGCGGTGGCGGCACCGGGCCGTTCGAGGCGATCTGGTAGGAGCCAGCCGGCGCGCCCGAGTTCAGATCGACCGGAGCGGGGGTTTGCCCGGCTTGGCCTTGGCCGCCGACCTGGGCCATGTAGCTGGATAGGTCGCGGTTGCGGTTGGCCCAGGCCTGGGCGTAGGGCCGCACCGCCGGGTTGTTGGCCTGGTCGCGCTGCATGAGCTGCTGGCGCAGCTGCATGTAGACGGCCGGATCGCCGCCCGACTGCTTCAGGATCGAGTTGGCCCAGGACGGATTGAGCGCGAACGTGTCCGCGTGCGCAGCCGCGAGCGCCGGGGGCATGTTGACCGCGCCGGACGGAACCCAATAGCGGTCGTAGAACTTCTGCTGCGCCTGGCTGAGCGTCGTCTTGGCGCTCACGTCCGGGTTGGCGGCGGTGTTCAGCCCATAGACGCTCATCGCCCCGTTGGCGTCGGCCGGGTTGATGTGGCCTTCGTGCGGAACGAAGAAGTTGCGGAAGAAGTCCGACTCCTGAAGGCGCGGCTGGCCGTCATCGCTCCCGGCGGCCTTCGCCATGGCAGGCACGATTGGCGATTCCGCAGATCCTGGCGCGCCCTGCGAGGCCGGCGACGGAGCTTGCGGAACAGGCGATGCGGTCTGGCCGGCAGGGGGTGGCGGGACACCGCCCGCGCCTGTCGCCATGCTCGGAGCGATCTGGGGGCTTGCCGGCGTTGAGGCAGGTCCTGCGGCCGCTGGGGGAGCGACAGCTTGCGTCGGCGCGACGCTGGGCGGAGCGGGAGCACCGCCACCGTCGACCAGCGACGACGCCCAGTGCAGAATCCTCGAGCCGATATCGGGGCTGGGCGGCGGCGAGGGCAGATTGTTCGGCGACGTGATGCCTGGGCTCGCCCCGTTGGAGATCGAGGTTGGAGCGGTGGTGATCGTCGGATCGGACGACGCCGAAGGCGACGTGTCGTCTGGGCCCTGCATCTGCCGGGCGACCGCGGCGGCGTTCTGGCCCTGCCACTGGCCAGTTTCCGTGGCCAGCTGCTGGTTGGCCCGCTGCTGGCCCCACTGCATCAACGCCTCAGCCAGCAGGTTCGAGCCGAGAGCGCCGGCCGTGCGGATCGACGGCGGGCTGGTGCGCATGTTGGCCAGCGCTTCGGCGAGCATCTGGCTATGCATGATCGGCCCGGCGGCGAGCGGACCGCCCGCCTGGGCGGCCTGGTCGTAGAGGTAGTTCGCCGGGTTGTAGGGCTGGTTGCCGTCCGCCATCGCGTGAGCTGCTCCCATCCGCCCTTATGGGCGCAACGTTGGAACCTTCAGGGCGCTGGTCACGCGATGCGCGGTGTGCCTGTCGATCGAATGAGATATTCGCACAGAAAAAGGGGGCTTAGTTTCGCGCAAATCGCGGCCTGCCTTGGCCGGAGGTTCTGGTTCTACCCCCCATGCGCAGACCTGCACACTTTGCGCAGCATCACGCTGTCCTCCGCAGCTCAGTTCAGCAGCTCTCCCGTCGCCGCGCGCCGGCGAGAGCCGGGCGAATCCGCCTTGCCTGAAAAGCTCATCTCACGGGCCTGGCGCCCCGCTGCGCAGAGCGCCTGACCGCTGATCAGCGTGTAGACAGCGAACGCGGGCTGCATCGAGACGGGGCCATAGATCGCCATCGTCGAGATAGCGTTCGGCGCAGCCTGCCAGGTGAGCTGCGCTACCCCTCGCAGCATCCCGTCGGCGCGGCCCTCGTCAATCAGCTGGACCGAGCCGAGGAGCGGAACCCAGCTGATCGCCGCCCGGTCCTGGCTGCCGGAAACAAAGATCGCGCTCAGCAGCTCGGCCAGCGTCGGCATGATCCAGTCACGAAAGAGCGGGTGGGCCTCGATGTCGCGAGCGTCCAGCGTGCACTCCGCACCGGCCGGCGTGCCATTGATGATCACATGGTCGAGCTCACCTCCGGCCGTCACCTTGGGGGCAAGCGCCCGCATGAGAGCTTCGCCGATGTCGCGATCATCAACCTGGGCAGACAGCTCCAGCCGATCGGCAAGAGCTTGGCCGAGCTGGGCGGCGATAGCGGCGCAAACGCAAGGTCCCTTGAGTTTCAACGAACCGGCTCCCTTGCGCGCATTTCGGTCAGGTCGGCTTCATAAGTCGAAAAGCGTTCGGCAATTCGGCTCTCAAACACGACGCCGGCTTGAGAATCCCAGCGCAGGCTCTGCACGCAGAGATCGCCTCCGATAGCGTTGCGATCATCGCGGAGCTTCCGAAGCTCAGCGGTCCATTGATGGCGGGTCAACGCGACCAGCGCGGCGGCGTCAACTGCGAAGTCAGGGGGCACTTTTGGCACCTGCGGGTGCAGATACAGCCCGTCGGTCATCGGCTGCGGAGCAAAGTCTGATCTCGCTTGAAGCCGATAGCCGACAAACCGGCCAGCTTTGTTGCTCCACCCGATCAGGTAAGCGGTCGCGTCGTCAATCCATGCTCGATCGTCTTCAGGATGCAAGCCGAAGAGGAAATCACGGGAGTTCGCGAATTCCCGCCGGCAAAGCTCTGAGGCCATCGAGAGGATCTCGGTCACGTCCCGGCCACAGCACATCTGCGCCGCCGCCAATAGATGGCAAGGGATGGTGATCGCCCCGGTCGAAGCCAGCATCATCTTCAGGTGAGGCAGGTAGAGAACCTTGGAGCTAAAGGCCACGGGCGCGAACTCCCGATCTCCGCACCCGGTTACCAATGTGTCTGATGCAACGCCGGCCCAATATGGGGAAAGTGAAACATTGATGGCGGTCACTTGCGCTTCCCGGTGCCTTCCTCCCTGCGATAGGGTCTTAGTCGCCACGTGCCAGCGCTCGATCATTGGCGCAGCAACGTAGCCATACCGCCGCCAAGCCCTAAGCCAGCCACGACGCCCCACGACCACCGCTGCGACACACCCTCGAGCGATCCCCCACGTCTCGGCTTGCGCCCGTAGCTGGTCGACTTCGTCCATGCGCCCGCCAGCGAGGAGGATGTTCAGCAACCGCCCGTTGCTGCTAGGCAGAAGCTCGACGAGCATTGCTGATTGAGGCGCATCGAACAGGACCATCTGCCCCGTTCGGTAGGCGGAAAACAGGTCGGCCATAGATCGACGCCCGTCTTCGTAGGCCAATGCCGCGGCGAGCCAGCCGGCGCAGCGGTCCCACCTCTGGTCGCCCGTCTCAACGGCCACGATGCCGTTGATCTTCGCCCTGGCCATCAACGACGCCCCTGGCCGATCGCGGCGATCGGCGCGACAGTTGCCTGAAGGCGGGGCTCAGAATCGCTCCCCGATTGCGCTCCAAAGCGAACGATCTCGACTTTCACCCCGACCTCGCCCTGATGCTCGATGCGCTCGCCGTACTTCTTCGGGGCGAGTTTGGCGGCCATCTTCAGGCGCGTTTCAACGCGCAGTCGGGAGCGCTGCACGACTTCCGGGTTTGGGACCATCACGATCGTGCCGTCAGCGACCTGGCGCTCCATCCAGTCGTTGCGGGCGTCGTCGGCAATGTCGATACACTGGTCGACCAATAGGTCGGCCCGTCGCTCGCAGGCCCCAGCGTACGCCTGCCGGAAGTCCTCATTGTCCGCCAGCCAACGGTAGACGGTTCGAGGATCCGGAAAGTCCTCATGATCGGCGCAGACGGTGCGCAGGCCCTGCGGCGTCCGGGCTATCGCCTCGCAGATCGCGCGCTCAAGCTTGAGCGTGTGTTTGGTCGGCCGGCCGCCGCGGCGCGATATCGATTGGGTCATGCCGATTTCCAATGCTGGCGAAGGGTTCGCACGCGCACGCGCGCGAACTGCTGGCGAAACGGGCGGTAAACGGGCGGGCCCCGGCGAGCCCCTCGCGCACGCGGGCGCGTACTGTTCGCGACGGTTCGCCCCACCACCAGTCGGCGGTTCGCCCCACCGCCCCACGCACCCCACCCTAAAGGGTGGTGGGGGTGGTGGGGCACGGTTGCGAAGGTGAATATGCCCCACTGCCCCACCGTTGCCCCACCATGTTGCTTTGAGGTGGGGCAGGTCATTGCTCGGCCCATTTCAGCACTTTCACATATGGCCGCAGGTCCCGCTTCGGGCCCGCCCGCATTTCCGTTCCAAACAGGCCGTTCTTGGTCCAGGTGGCAAAGGCGCCCTTGACCTTCGCCTTGGCGACTGGGTCGCTTAGGTCGACCTCCAGCACGTCGGCGACGACATGGCCGACCCAGTCGTTGGCCTGATCGCTGGCGCGGAATGATCCGGTCGATACCCGGCGCTGAACCTCCAGCAGATGGTCGACGGTCACGTCCGTGAGCGCATCCGGCCATTGCCACCGCTCGACGACGCCGACGTTGTCGCCGCCCTCGAGGCCGCCGTTCTGGAGCTGCACGGAAGCGAACCGAAACCAGGCCGACCCGTCCGGCGGTGGCGCAAGGTTGGCCTTGCCATTGTCGACCCGGAAGTACGATCGCCGGCGGCTGACACCCGCCTTGGCGGCTTCCGCCTCGCTCATCGGGTTCAGGACCCTGGCCGACCGCGCGGCATTGAGAAGTGCCGTCGCGCCGCGGCCATCCTCGACCGTCATCTCCGCGCCGGTGGTCTTGCGAGTGTGGTGCACCAGGTCGACGGCTGCATTGGTCGCGCCGGCGATAGTCGCCCAGGCCTTCGCGACCACGTCGATCGCGTTGTTGTCGTTCTCCGTCACGCGATGCGAGGAGACGAACGGATCGATCACGGCCACGTCGATGGCCCTGGCCCGCATGACGCGAACGACCCGCTCGACACTTGGAACCGAGATCCGCGCACCGTCCCTCGTCTGCTCGGCGATGATGATATCTGCCTCGCGCCCGGAGCCGAGAAACAGCCATCCTTCGAGGTCCGCGCGCTCCAGACCGAAATGCAGGCAGATGGCCGCTAGCCGCCGACCGGTCTCCTCGGCCGGGTCCTCGCCTGACCACACCCAAACCTTCAGCCGCTCCGACGGGCGAACGCCGAGCAGAGGCTTGCCGCTGGCCATCGCCGCAGCTTCGACAAGGCCGAGCGCGCTTTTGCCGACGCCGCCGGGCGCGAACGTGCAGCTCATGAACTGGCGGATCAGATGGTGGCCGTAAAGGAACTGGCGAGCTGGAATGGTCGACGGGTCGCGCCACTGGAACGGCCGCGCCAGCGGGTCTGCGTCGCCCGCCCTGTCTAGGTCCCTGTCGGCAGCGCCAGCCGCCTCCTGCTGCCGCGCGAGTTTCTGGACTAGTCCACCTCCAGAGAGCGTCGTGCTGGCGGGCTCCGCAGCAGAGGCGATGCGTTGCAGCCAGGACCGTTGCCGGGCGTCCTTGGCGCTCTCTGCCTCGCTGCGTCCCGCTTCGGTGTCGATCGAGTACAGCCCCGCGACGGCCAAGCGACCTGCGCGTAGCCGGCCGAGCGTCCGGTTCACCCGCGCGACCAGCTCCCGCTGCCCGTTGTCGTCAGTCCAACGACCATCGGCATTGTCGGCCTCGGCCTGGAATCTCGCGAACGCCGTCTCCCAAAGCTCCTGGCTCGTAGGATCAGCACCGTTCGACTCCTGAAACTTTCGGATTTCCTCCAGCAGCAGGTCCCGAAAGAAAGTCTCGCGCCCATCGGTGACGAGCTGCCCGTAGTTGCCACCGCCTCGCACGATCCCCTGGTTGCCAGATGGGCGCTCGCTGGGCGCGGCTGTGCGAACAGACAGCACCGCGGCCGGCGCGAGGCGCTGCAGTGCCTCGGCCGCTGAGGGGGCCGCATGCGGATTGATGGTGACCGTCGTCAGCTCGGTGCTGTAGCCCTTCGCGATCTTGCGAGGGGAGGGGTAAGCGACCGTCCCGCCGAGGCGCATGACGCGGGCGGCGTCCTTCACCTTCTGGTCAGCGCCAGTGCAGTGGACCAGCGCTTCAAAAGCCTGCTGAAATTCCAGGTCGTCGTCGCATGGTTGGTCCAGGCGAACCCAATGCTGGGAACGCCGGGCCGGCGTCAGGCCGGTGGTGACGACCAAGCCATCCTCGACCACGGCGGCGGCGCGCGATCGGGTGGCGTCATAGTCCTCGTCGATGTCGATCGGAACGGCGGTCGCGACATAGAAGTGCTCGGTCCGAGCCCGCTTGTCGCGCGGGGCGTCCGGCAGGCGCAGGGCCGCGCCGACATAGACGTTCAGGCCCTTTCGGTTCGTCTCGGCCGCGAACGTGACGGCCTCGTCGAGCTCATCCAGACCGAACAGGCGAGCGTTGGCGATTGCGCCCCCGTTGCGCCAGCCCTCATGGGCGATCTCCACTAGCGCGTCATCGTAGGCCCCACGCGCGCCCTCTGTCAGCCAGTCGAGGTGACTGCGCATCGCCTCAGGGCTTGGTTCCAGCTCAGGGGCCTCGGCCAGCGCGGCGCCCATCAGGCACACCTGCGCCGAGCGTTATGAATGATGGCGACGGCCTGGCGAAAAGGACCTGGGCCGACCACCGCGCCGAAACCAAACTTCAGCGTTTCTAGCGCCAGATCCATCGCCGCCTGCGGGGTTGCCCTGGCGTCGATCGCCTCGCGGCGTCCATCGGGCCACAGAGCGCCTAGCCGGTAGACGCCGCAATGCGCAGAGACCACCAGCGTGGGCCGTCGCGG
The DNA here is from genome assembly GCA_036272595.1 of Caulobacteraceae bacterium. GTDB lineage: Bacteria > Pseudomonadota > Alphaproteobacteria > Caulobacterales > Caulobacteraceae > Poindextera. The sequence goes on along the minus strand of DATAYM010000042.1, from coordinate 73,023 downwards.
CCTGAACGAAACGATCTCCCCCATTGGTTCACGCCGCGCGGGCCGGCTGAGCGATCTTGGAGGCAATCCATTGCTGGAGCGCCGTTTCGCTCCATGCCACGCGACCTGCTGAGACCTGAATGGGAGCTGGGAATTTTCCGGCCCGCACGAGCCGCCAGAGCGTTGTGCGACTGAGGCTGGTGCGGTCCATGACCACCGCTGGGGGCAACAGCCTTTCCTGAGCGTTCGGCGATTCCATGTTTTCATTCCCAATCTAGGGATCGCCTGAAACGATCCGCGATGGGATGCACCGTCATGGACGCCGAAATGCGCCGTCCAGATAGGCCAGATGGGCGGTTGGAATTCGCGGCGTATATGCGGCCTATTTAGGACGGCGAGCGCAAGCTTCGCTGGCCAGGTCGCAAACGTCGCTCGGGCGCATAGGCCTTCAGTTGCTCCCTGACCCATGCGCGCGAGAGCCCTACATTCGCACGGTAGGCCTCAGATTCGGCCCTGGTCGGGGCGCGGCCCTGACTATCGAACAGACCATTTGCCCAACTAACAAATGCAGACGCGTCAAGAGGGGTGGGGGACCGCAGAGGGCGCTTTGCTGTTACCGGGGGTGAGCTTTCCGCACTGGCACCGATGAGCCGCGCCAGCCCCTCGGCGTCCACAAAAACCCAAGCGCCCTCAGCGGCGAATTCAGCCGCCTCGGCTATCCTCTCAGCGTCGGCGGCGCGCCACCGGCTGGCGGGGATGACCCTTTCGGACCCGTTGTCCTTTTCGATCCCGAACGCGACTAGGTCACCGTCTGCGCACGCGTCTATCAATACGCCGGCCACCGGTCTGCGAGCTGCGGCGTCGGCCCCGGGCCAACTGTCGCCGTGCCTGGACTGGCCAAGCCGCCGAACGGCCTCTGCGAAGAAGACTCTGGTGCGGGTGGTTCTCGGCCACGAGCCCGGATTTGCCCAAGCGCTTAGCGCAGTCCTTTCCCGCTCGATCATGCCGGCACCACCGCTGCCGATAATGGACACTGCAGCAAGCTTCGCGCGCCTTGCATGCTCGCGCGCCCTCGCCTCGCGTTCGGCGGCGCCCCCGTCCGTCGGCTCATCTGTCACGCCGCCGCTCCGCGCAGATCGCTGACATTGGAGGTCCGGACGCGCTCGCCCACGATCTCCAGCAACAGCCCTTCCCAAGCGTCCAGCGCCCGCCGTTTTTCTGCGACGTAGGCATGCCGGTTGTAAATCGAGGTCACGCCAGCGCCGGGAGGTGCGTGGTTCAGCACCCGCCCGACTACTTCCGTGAGCGCGCCGATTCGCTCGCTCGCCATCGCCGTGGCCGCAGTGCGCCGCAGGTCGTGGGGTGAGGCGTCCTCGATTTTTGCGATCTTATTCAAGCGCGCCATCGCCCGCCCTAAGCTCAGTCGGGCAACCGGCCTCGACGGGCCCTTCGGGCTAGGAAACACCGGATCGCTAGGCTGCGGCTTTCGCTCGGCCTCGCCCTCTGGCTTGAGGGCGGCCAACCGGAGATCGGCGAACGCAAGGGCTTCGTTCAGCAACTGGACCGCTCTGTCCGACAGCGGCACCAGGTGCTCGCGCTTCGATTTCGACCGCTCAGCAGGCAACAGCCAAGTCCGCGCTTCCAGGTCCAATTCGCCGCGGCGCAGCCCAGCAACCTCCCCGCCTCGCTGCGCGGTGATCAGGCAGAGCTGGACACCAATGGCCATGGGTCGAGAGGCCCACAAAGCGTCTCGATCGCCGGCGCCCTGCCGGGCAGCTTCAGCCGTCTTTTCGGCCAAGCCCCAAAGCGCCTTCAACTCGTCGTCGCTTAAAACTCGGGCCCGGCTCTGCTCGTCGAACATGGGTTCGAGCTTGGCAATCGGGTTGGCCGAAATATGCTCTTCGTCGACTCCGAAGTTGAGGATCCGCTTGAGCAGCGATAGGGCCCTGTTGGCGGTCGTCGGGCCGGCACCGGCTCCTATCTCCCGCACTGCGCGCCGCACGCGGCCGGGCGCTACGTCCTCCAGCCGCGCATCGCCGAGGCGCCCCTTCAGGTGCTTGCTCCAAAGCCACCGACGGTATGCATCGGTCGATGCTCGCACCCCGCCCACTTCGAAAAGGGCCTCTGCCAAGTCGTCGAGCGTGCGTACGTCGCGCGACCGGGCTCGGTCGCGTTCCGCCTTTCTGGTCTGCGCGGGGTCGCCCGCTCGGGCAACATCGCGCATTGCGCCAAGGGCGGCCTCGCGGGCATCGGCCAGGGACAGGGCCGGCCAGCGTCCAAGGTTCATGCGCCGACGCGTTCCGTCCGCGAGCGTGTAGCGGATCGCAAACGTCTTGGCGCCGCCCTTCGACACCCTCAGCTCAAGGCCCGGCGTCCCTTCGTCGCGAACAGCCAGCCGGTCACCTTTTGCGGTCAGTGCACGGATCGTCCGATCAGTGAGGTTGGGCATGTTCGGGACCCCGCTCCGGTCGGGTCCCGCTGGGGTCCCGAAAACTGGAAACAAGGTGACTATGGCTGAAACGATCTGAACCACGCAAGGCCTAACAAACCGAGGGAAATCCTCGCCGAGCACAACCGCGTGAAATTGGTTGAAATGGACAGGCACTCAGCTTCCCAAGCTGGATGTCGCGAGTTCGATTCTCGCCGCCCGCTCCAGCGCCTGGCCGGACTTCGACAGGCGGGCTCCTTCGCCCGGAACATGGTTCGGGCGGGAAGGGGTCGAACCCTCATCGCCAGGTATTTGCGGAGCGCCGGGGCCGCCCGGCCGCAGGAAACCGTCGACGGCCGAGCTTGTTCGTGCGAGGACAGGCGTCGGAAAAGACACGACAATCGGGAGCCCGATCGGCATGAAGATCGCGACCTTGGCGCTGGCCGCGCTGTTGCTGGCCGGGCCGCCGATGGCCACAGCGGCGCTGGCGCAGACGCCGGCGCCGGCGCGCGCCCCGCAGCCCGGCTACATGGTGGTCCAGGGCGAGCACCCGGAAACCCAGACCGCCTGGCAGTCGCTGACCGTCGTCTGCCCGACCGGCTACAAGGCCTTCGGCAACGGCTTTTCGGCGATCGTGCGCGATGCGCCCAAGCCGGGCGTGGCGGCGGCCACCTACCACGAGGAGGGGTTGAATCAGATCCGCTCCTATCCCGACGGCGCCGGGACCGGCTGGCGCGTCGAGGGCGTGCCCGCCGAGGCCGGCCGCGCGGGCCTCTCCTGGCGCCTGGCCGAACGCGTCGTCTGCGTCCGCATCGGCGTATAGGGGTTCCGGGTCGACGCCGTCGCGGGACGGGCGTAGTTTCACGCGATGCGAGCCGGCGCTGAACACACCGCCGGCGTTGAAGGCCAAGGCCATGGACAACGCGACAGGGGCGGGGTCGGAGAGGCCGGCGCGCCGGTCCCGGCGGGCTCGCGGCGCCGCCCTCCCGCCCTCCGCGCCGCCGCGCCCGTCACGCGGCCTGGACGAGCGGCTCGACGCCGCGCTGGAGGCCACCTTCCCCGCCAGCGATCCGGTGGCGATCAGCGGCGACAGCCCGGTGGAAGCCGACCGGCGTCCGGATCGACAGGAGCGCCCCGAGCGCCATAGCTGAGGCTATCTCTGGGCCGGCTGGATGGTCATCTCGACGGTGATCACATCGCCGGCGGTGATGTTGGTCTTGCGCCTGACCACGGTCTTGAGCGGCAGGAGATAGGTCTCGTCCTTGGGGAAGAGGGCGGTGGTGAAGACCACGTCGCCGACCCGCGCCTCCACCGGCACCATGCCCCATCCGTAGGTCACGAATCGCGCCACCTGCCGCAGCTTTTCGGCGTGAGGCTCCGGGATGGGTGCGAAGAAGAAGGGAGAGGGCCCGCGCCAATGGATGACGCTGGCCTCGAAGCTGAACGGGCCGAGGTCGTCTTCGCCGGCGTCGCTCATCGCTGCAGAGGCCCCCTGGTCGGTTTGGCCGCGGTCAGGCGCGGCGGCCATGCTCGGAGCCTAGCCCAGGCGCCGTTTCGCCGCCATTGCGGCTAAGAGATGCGGCGTGGGCCCCGCGCGGACGGCATCGGTTGAGGCTATAAGGTATTCACAAGTCTATCGTTTTATGGGATACTAGGGCTCCAGATCAAAAGGGCTACCCCTAGTCCCCATGTGTGATTTGGCCGAAGGCCCCGTGTTCGAGCGCGGGGCCTTCACTCTATTTCCTGAAGAAAAACTATTATAATTTTTCCAGCCTGTAGCAATGTTGCTACAGGCTGTCGCAATGTTGCCTGAAATCTATCAGCCTATTCGCTATTGCCCTGAAGGGACGTCGTTCAGGTTGAATAACGGCGGATTTGGGGCGATGGCCGGCTGACCCCCAGACACAAAAAAGCGGGCCGGTCTGATCAGACCGGCCCGCGCCTTGATGGGTTGGCTGTCGTCTCGACCTAGAAGTTGATCGAGATGGTGGAGCGGCGGTTGAGCGGCTCCTTGACGCCGTCGGGGGTCTGGACGGCCAAGTCGGTCTTGCCCTTCCAGTCCACCTTGATGACGGACTGGTTGAGGCCCTGGCCGACCAGGGCGTCGGCCGTGGCCTTGGCCCGGCGTTCCGAGAGCCGCATGTTGTAGACGAAGCCGCCCGAGGTGTCGGTATGCCCGACCACCGTCACCGAGGTCGGATTGCCCGACCTGGCGTAGCCCGCCGCCTGCTGCACCACGGCCTGGGCTTCCGGCGTCAGCACATACTGATCGAACGGGAAGTAGACCACGAAGTCCTTGGCCACGGGCGCCGGAGGCGGCGGGGGTGGCGGCGGGGGAGGCGGCGGAGGCGGAGGCGGCGGGGGAGGTGGCGGCGGAGGCGGCGGCGGGGGTGGCGGCGGCGGAGCGCCCCACTGATACCGATAGCCGATCGCCACCTTGCCTTCGTTGTAGTCCGTCTTGAACTTGTACGATCCGGAGATGAAGGCCGAGGAATGGCCGTCGTGGCTGTACAGGTCCAGCTGGCCGCCCACCTCGCCGAAGACGCCGCGGAAGTTGTCGTTCACCGCGACCGGCGCGCCGGAGGAGATCAGGGTGGCGCGGTTGTCGCCCTCGAACTCGTCCCACACCCGCCCGTCGATCGCCGCCTTGACCAGGTAGCTGTCGTTGCTGATCACCGGCGCGGAGATCCGGCCGCCGAGCGCGCCGCGGAAGCTGTCCTCGTTGCCGTAGTGCACGACGGTGCCGAGCACGTTGGCGTTGCCGATGTCGGTGGTGGCGTAGGCCAGCGTGCCGGTCGGCTCCAGGGTGGCGATGCCGATCGGGATGCGGTAGCCGGTCTCGAGCTGGCCGCCCCAGGTGTCGACGCTGATCGAGCCGCCGCCGCCAAAGTCGTTGACCCTGAGGGTCAGGAAGTCGCCCTTGACCTGGCCGTCGATGAAGAACGGCCCCTGCAGGTAGGTGGCGTAGACGCTCGCGGTGCCGCCCGAATAGTTCTGGTCGGCGAGTCCGGTGTGATTGGCGAAATCCACCTGCGAAGTGAGGTAGCCGCCGGCGACCCCGATCAGGCCGACGCCGTCCCCGATGCGGGTCGCCCCGTCGATGCCGCCGACGACGCCGTAGGTGTCCTGGCGATAGTCGAGGTCATAGGTGAAGCCGGCCGGCGGGTCGATCTTGTCGGTGCGCGAGCCCCAGTCGCCGAACGCCTTGATCCACAAGCCCGGGGTGAAGCTGCCCAGGTCGCCGGGGCTGAGCAGAGCCGAGTCGCGCAGATCGGCCTGGCGGTCCTGCCATGGGGTGCTGGCGAAGTAGATGTCCTGGGCCGCGGTGGCGACGATCGGGGCCTCGAAGGCGCCCGGTCCCGCCTGGCTGACCAGCACCTCGTTCTGGCCGGTATTGGCCAGGGTGTAGAGCCAAAGGCCCTTGACCAGGCCGGCGGCGTTCGGCCCGAAGGTCGCATAGCCGGTCGAGCCCGGGTTCAGGGTGAAGGTGGCGTTGTTGGCCGCCGCCCCGCCGGTGTGCACCAGCACGATGCCGCCGGACGCCAGCGACACGTTGGTCGGCACGCCGCCGCCGTCGACCACCCGGATGCCGTTCACGCCCGTGGTCGAAGCCACGTTCAGCGTGTTGGCCGCGGCGCCCGGACCGGCCAGGTCGGCCTTGGTGGCCACCACCCCGCCGGCGACGCCGGTGAAGGCGGTGGCGGTCCCGACCAGCGACTGCGTCCCCGCCGCGCCGGTGCTGAGGTCGATCAGGCCGGCGTTGGAGAGGGCGATGGTGCCGTTGCCGGCCGCGGTCAGGGTCAGGGTCGAGGGGGCGCCGTCCGAGCCGACCTTGATGGTCCCGGTGTTGGCGAAGGTGTTGGTGGTGGTGTTGCCGAAGGCCAGCGTGGCGGCCTCGCCCTGGCTGCCCAGGGTTCCGGCGTTGCTGACGCTGGTCAGCGAGCTGATCAACCCCTCCAAGGTCAGCGTGCCGCCGGCCGTGCTGGCCAGGTGCGTGGCGGTGTTGTTTCCGCTCAGCACCGTCGTGCCGCCGGTGACGTTGACCTGGTTGATGCCGGTGAAGTTGCCGGCATAGGTGCTGGAGCCGGTGAAGTTGATGGTGTTGTTCCCGCCGGCGCCGACGATGTTGCCGTGGATGGCGCCGCCGCCGACGTTGACCACGTCGGCGTTGGTGGTCAGCAGGATATTGCCGTTGATGGCGCCGGCGGACTGGGTGATCGTCGTCGCATTGCCTTCGCCGGCGAGGGTGATGGCCGTGCCGCTGCTGCCCGTGATCGTACCGCTGTTGACGATCGCGCCGCCGACCGTGGAGTTGCCGGCGATCTTGATGCCGGTCTGGGCGGTGATGGCGCCGCTGTTGGTGATGTTGCCGGCGATCACCGACGGGCCGGCGCCTGTCGTGACGCTCGTGCCGCCCGAGGAGGTGAACGTCCCGATCTTGTCCAGCAGGATGCCGATACCGTCGGCGGCGGTGATGTTGCCGCTGTTGCTGATGCCGGAAACGTTGCCGTTGATGACTTCGACGCCGGCGAAGCCCGTGGTGTTGGCGGTGCTGGTGATCGTGCCGCTGTTGTTGATGCCGCCCTGGATGCTGGGCGCTCCGGCAGTGCCGCTGCTGAGGTTGAACACCTGGATGCCGTTGCCGGCCGCGGTGATCACGCCGCTGTTGTTGACGCCGCCCTTGACCGTGGCGCTGCCGACCACGATGCCGGTGTGGCTGGCGGTGATCGTTCCGGCGTTGGTGACATTGCCGTCGACGGTGGCGGGATGAGCTGCCTGGGTGGCGAAGATCTGGATACCATATCCAGCCGTTATGTTGCCGCCAGCCTCGTTGACGATCGAGCCGCCTATGGTCTCGGCGGTTTCGCCGGGGGTCACGGCGTTGGACGTGTACACAAAGATTCCCGCACCCAGATCGCCGGCCCCGGGGACGCCGTTGCTGAAGGTGTTGGTGATGTTGCCGAAGTTCTCGACCGAGCCGGCGACCCCGCCGCCGTTGACCAGCTCGATGGAGCCCGTCCCGGCGACGATCGTCCCGCCGGTGGTGATGTTGCCGGTGTTGACGAGATTGCCGTTCAGGGTCGCCTGGGTCACCTCGATGCCCTGGGCGTTGGCGTTGGTGATCGTGCCGGCGTTGGTGACGTTGCCGACGCCGTTCTGTGCGATCCACAGCGAGCCGATGGAGCCGCCGCTGATCGTGCCGCTGTTGGTGATCTGCGGGACGCTTACATTGCCTGTGGCGCCGCCGACGTCCAGGCCATAGAGCCCGGTGGAGGTGATCACTCCGGAATTGACCACGGCCCCGGTGATGTTGGCGCCCGCGGTCAGTCCGATGCCGACCGGCGCCGAGATGTTGCCGGCGTTGGTGACGTTGCCGGTGATCGTCGACGTGCCGATGCTGATCGCCGTGCCGGCAGTCGCGGTCACCGTGCCGCTGCTGGTGACATCGCCGGTTCCGGTGGGCGTGGCGTTGTAGACCGCGCAGGTGTCGCCCGAATAGGAGTAGGGCAGCGCGTGATTGGTGACGACGGTGCAGGCGGCCTGCGCCGTGTCGGCGACGGCCAGCAAGGCCAGACCCGAGCTGGCGGCCAGCAGGGTGTCGCGCAGTGCGTATTTCTTCATGGAATGGAAGCTCCCCAGGACAACGCTGTCAAAACGCGCGCTTTGGAGGCCTGCAACCTGACAGGAGTCTTTCCCAGGGCGCCCGCCTGCCATCCATGCGGCTGATTCGCCGGTTATTTATGTCACGGCGGATATATTTTTCTGAGCGATGCTTTTGATTATAAAACCCTTCGAAGTGTGACCGCGCCGCATCGCCGCCGAGGCGGCCGCAAGCCTCATGGTTGCAGTGGATTTCCGCCGCGTCTCGCCGATTGCGTTTGCGGCCTGCCCCGGCGCGAGCGCGGCCGGCGGAGCGGCTTGCCGCGTTCAAAGCCCATGCGATAGCATCCGCCGCCCACCCCTGCGAAAGGCCGCCAGCCGCCGCCGCGCGGTCTCGATCGACATGAGCCAGAGCGACAGCAGAGCCAGCGCCGGCGCGCCGCAAAATCCCGTGATGATGACGCTGGAACAGGCCTTCGCCCTGGCCCAGCAGCACCTGAACGCCGGCCGGCTGGCGGACGCCGACCGGGTGTGCGGCGACATCCTGCGCAGCCGGCCGGACTTCGCCCCGGCCCTGCACCTGCGCGGCGTCGTGGCCTACAGCGCCGGTGACCTGGACGCGGCCGTCGGCCTGGTCGGCCAGGCCGTCGCCGCCGACGGCGGCGTCGCCCTCTTCCACTGCAATCTCGGCGAGATGCACCGGCGCGCCGGCCGCCTCGACGCCGCCCTGGCCGCCGGCCGCAAGGCGCTGGCGCTCGATCCCGATCTGCCGCAGGCGCTGAACAATGTCGGCATCGTCCACTACGAGCGCGGCGAGTACGAGGAGGCGGTCGCGCACTATCGCCGCGCGACGGCGCGGGCGGCCGACTACGCCGAGGCCTGGAGCAATCTCGGCAACGCGCTGCGGGCGCTGAAGGCCTATGACGAGGCGCTGACCGCCTACGGCCAGGCGCTGCGGCTGCGCCCGGGCTTCGCCGACGCGCTCAACAACATGGGCACCGCCCTGCGTGAGATGGGCCGGCAGGACGACGCCGAGGCGGCTTATCGGCAAGCCCAGGCGATGATGCCCGACAGCCCGGCGGTGCTCAACAACCTGGCGCTGGCGCTGAAGGAGAAGGAGCAGTTCGACGAAGCCGCCGCGCTCCTGACCCGCTCGCTGGCGGCCGACCCGAACAATGGCAGGACCCTGACCTATCTGGCGCTGGTCAGGCTCGAGCAGGCCAGGACCGCCGATGCCGAGGCCGCCGCCAGCCGGGCCCTGGCCCTGGCGCCCGACGACGCCGACGCGCTCAACGCCATGGGCCTGGTGCGCTTCGAACAGCAGGACGCCCAGACGGCGCTGACGCTGTTCCGCCGCGCCGTGGCGCTGAAGCCGGACCTGGCCGACGCCTACAACAACATCGCCAACGTCCTGAAGGAGAACGGCCAACTCGCGGAAGCCCGCCAGGCCTATGAGCGGGCGATCGAGCTGGATCCGCGCCAGACGGCCTATTACGGCAATCTGGCCGACGCCCAGACCTTCACCAAGGGCGATTCCCGTCTCGCGGCCATGGAGGCGCTGGCCGGCGTCCCGGCCGGGCTGTCGGTCATGGCGCAGAGCCGGCTGAATTTCGCCCTGGCCAAAGCCTATGACGACCTTGGCCGCTACGACGAGGCCTTCGCTTGCATGAGCCGGGGCAACCGGCTGAAGCGCGGCCAGACCTCCTATGATGAGGCCGCCGCGCTGGCGCTGTTCGACCGCATCCGCGCCGTCTTCGACCGGCGGCTGATGGAGGCCGCCACCGCGGGCTGCGGCTCGTCGCTGCCGGTGTTCATCGTCGGCATGCCGCGTTCGGGCACCACCCTGGTCGAGCAGATCCTGGCCAGCCATCCGCAGGTGCATGGGGCCGGCGAGCTCTCCGAGTTCAGCCGGCTGACCACCGGACTCGCCGGGCCGGCCGGCGAGCCCTTCCGCTATCCGGAGGCCGCGCCGGCCCTGACGCCGGGCCAGCTGCGCGGGCTCGGCGAGGCCTATGTCGAAGGCCTGCGCCGGCGCGCGCCGGCCGCCGCGCGCGTCACCGACAAGATGCCCGCCAACTTCTTCTTCCTGGGGCTGATCCATATGGCCTTGCCGGGCGCGCGCGTCGTCCACGTGCGGCGCGATCCCCTCGACACCTGCCTGTCCTGCTATTCCAAGCTGTTCACCGCGGAGCAGAACTTCGCCTACGAGCTTGGCGAGCTGGGACGCTACTATCGCAAATACGCCGAGCTGATGGACCACTGGCGCGAGACGCTGCCCGCCGGCGTCCTGCTTGAGGTCCGCTACGAGGAGGTGGTGGCCGACACCGAGGGCCAGGCGCGGCGGATCCTCGACCATTGCGGGCTGGACTGGGACCCGCGCTGCCTCGCCTTCCACAAGACCGAGCGGCCGGTCAGGACCGCCAGCGTCGCCCAGGTGCGCCGGCCGATCTACGACAGCGCCGTCAGCCGCTGGCGCCGCTATGAACGTCACCTGCGGCCCCTGCGCAAAGCCCTCGGCATGCCCGGGGCCTAGGGCCGGCGTTTATGCGGCCTTGATGACGGCCGGGACAAAGGCAGATGGCGCCTTGCGCGGGCCCGGCGCTACGACTTGGGCGTTCGCGCTTGTCGCCTGCAAAGGAATCCCGTCGATGTCCAACGCAGACATAGGCCTCATCATCGTCCTCGGCCCGCTGTGCCTGGCCCTCGTGGTGCTGATGCTGATCGAGTTCGCCGATCAGCGCTCGACGCGGCGCTGATCGCTCCGCGACCAAAGCTTCGCCGTTGCCCGGCGGCGGTTGGGGTCCTGGTAGTCAGTCCTCGAAGATCGCCACCACGCGGGACCAGCCGGCGGAGGCGGCCTTGATCTTCACCGGGAAACAGCAGATGTCGAATCCGTCCGGCGGCAGCGAGGCCAGGTTGGCGAGTTTCTCCATCTGCCAATAGGGGATCTCGCGGCCGGCCTTGTGGCCTTCCCAGATGATCGACGGGTCGCGCTTTTCCGCCCATCGGCGGGCGGTGTGGCTGAACGGCGCGTCCCACGACCAGGCATCGGTGCCGACCACCCGCACCCCGCGCTCGGTGAGGTAGAGGGTCGCTTCCCGTCCCATGCCGCAGCCGGCGTGGATGTAGTCCGGCTGGCCGAACGCCTCTCCGGCGCGGGTGTTGACCACCACGATGTCGTAGGGGGCGAGTTCGTGACCGATGCGCTTCAGCTCGGCCTCGACATCGGCGGCGGCCACATAGCCGTCGGGGAAGTCGCGGAAATCCAGCTTCACCCCGGGCCGGAAACACTGGTCCAGCGGCGTCTCGTCGATGGTCGGGGCGCGGCGGGCGCCGTGGTCGGTGGTGGAATGGAAGTGCCAGGGCGCGTCCATGTGGGTGCCGTTGTGGGTGGACAGCTGCACCCGCTCCACCGCCCAGCCCTCGCCGTCAGGCAGGTCGTCGGCGGTCAGGCCGGGAAAGGAGACGGCCATCTGCGGCACGGAGTCCCGGTGCGCCGTATAGGTGATCCGCGGCTCCATCCCCGGCGGATCGGAGGGGATTCCGACCTCGATGGCGATCGACAGATCCACATACCGCCGGGCCATGGGAGCTCCTCCGCCTTTGCGATGAGGCTAGCACGGGGGCGCCATCGGGGTGACGGGTTCTTCACGCCGGCGTCGCCTGCGGCCGCCCTCCGGCAGCCCTGCGCCAAGCGTCGAGTTGGTGGAGGGCCCAGGCGAGTTCGGCGGCGCGGGCGCGGTGATGTTCGGCGGCGGGGCGCTCGCCGCGGCGGCGGGCGTGAAGCAGTTCGGCAAGGTGCAGGACGTGCAGGGCGGCGGCGAAGCGCGGGTCCAGCTCGACCTGGCGGTCGGCGGTCCCATCGCTGTCGCCGCCGCGGAGACCGACGACGCGGCCGGCGGCGCGGGAGAGGGCGTAGCGGTCGAAGGCGCGCATCACGCGGCCCTCGGTTCGGCGGCCGGTGCTCCAGCCGCGGCGGCCTTGCGGGCGGCGCGCTCGGTGGCGATGGTCACCAGGAAGGGCTCCATCGAGCCGCCGTCGCGGCTGACCATCGTGTCGTAGCGCAGGGTGCGGTAGAAGAGGCCGGTGAGGGCCGCATCGCTCAGGCTCGCCAGCCGCGGCGGCTCCCACAGCGCCCGCCACATGGCCTGGGCGGCCAGGAAGTCGTTGCGCAGCTCGTGGTCGAAGATCCAGACCCGGCCGTGCAGCAGACGCTCGCCGGGCAGCAGCGGCGCGGCGATCAGGGCGGCTTCGGAGGCGGCGAGCGGCATGGGCGGTCTCCCGGTGGGAGCGCCGGACATGACAATACGTGCTGAAGCCGGTCAAGCACAATTTGTATTATGGCGGGAAGAGGGCCTCTATCGCGGCGCCATGCTGCGGATGCGCGCCGCCCACACCACCTCCTGGTCCAGCAGCGGCGCCTCGGTGTTGGACAGCAGGTGGTAGAGGCCGGGCGTGCGGCTGGGCTGTATCTTCTTCACCAGCACCCGGTCGTCGGGCAGGCCGACGATGCACAGCTGGCCGATCAGGTCCGGGGTCACCGGCGTGCGCACGTCGTCGTAATAGACCAGCCAGTGCTCGAACAGCGGCCCGAGGCTCTCGCCGCGAATCTCGGCGGCGCGGGTCTGTTCGGTGCCGCCCTCGGGAATCGGCACCTCGCCAAGGCCTTCGTCGGCCGCGCCGAAGTAGAACTGGCCCCCGGCGCCGACATAGCCGACCAGCGGCGTGGCGCGCAGGCCGGCCTCGTCGCCGCGCTCAAGGGCGCCGACGGTGACCCCCAGGGCGGCGGCCACCCGCGCCACGTCCTCGCGGGTCGGCTCGGTGCGGTCGCGCTCCCAGGAGGAGATGGTGGTCTGGGCCTGGTGCACGGCGGCGGCCAGCCGGGTCTGCGACCAGCCCAGCTGTTCCCGCGCATGCTTGATCCGCTGCCCCACCGTCATGGGCGACAGTGTCGCCGTTCAGCAAATTTCTTGCTAACGACATTTTGTGCTTGCACAGAGCACAAAACGTGCTCAACTTCCGGCCATGAACACGCATCGCTCCCTGACCTGTTCGACCACCCGCCCCCTCGTCCGCAGCGACGCCTGGACCGAGGCCCAGGACGAGGTGCTGTACCACCATCCGCACTGGCCGGACCGGACCGCGGCGGAGGCGGCGAGCGGCCTTGGCCCGCCGCGCACCGCCAGCGCCGTCTCCTCCCGCCGCCGCGCCCTCGGCCTATGCCGCCACCCCGGCGGCGAGGGGGCGATCGTGGACCGCGAAACCGCCGACGCCGACGATGACGGGCCCGAAGCCGACGAAGGCTGGCCCGAGCTGCCCGGCGCGCCCGAGCAGCGCGACGCCGACTTCGTCCGCGCCCTGCTGCAGGCGCAGCTCAGCGCGGTGAGGGCGCTGAAGGCGGGGAGGGCGTCATGAGCGGCGCCGCCGACGCCGCCGCGGCCATGGCCTTCCAGCACTGGTTCGGGCTGGAGCCGGGCTCGGGGCGGGTGCTGCTGGCCCTGTGGCGGCGCTGCGGCGGCGCCTCGGCGCCGGCCGCCGAACTGGCCCGCGAGACCGGCCACACCCCCGCCTCCATGCGCCGCCACCACATCCCGCAGATCCGTCAGGCCATGGACACTGAGGCCGTCGACTTCGACGGCCGCGGCTACAACCTCACCGAAACCGGCCGCGCCGAATGCCTGGCCGCCATCCGCGAGATCGGCGATGAGCTGATGCGGGCGGCGGTCGGCGAGCAGCGCACCCGGCAAGGCGAGTTGGGGCACCATCAGTGAGGCGGCCATGAAGCGGCCACTCTGAGGCCCGGACTTTCACAAAAACGGTACGTCGCTCGCGATTAGCTATTGGAGCAGGCCGGCCGGTGCTTGATGAGCGGCGTTGAGCTTCACGCGGCAGTCGGCGTACTGCGACGTGCCGGGGGTGAGCCCGTAGCTCCGGCACTCCTGATCATCCGCAACCGCGAACTTGTCGGGGTTGTCATAGCCAGGCGTGCCGGGCGCACAATCTGAGTGGTGGATGCCGACGGTACAGTCGACGGGATGGTTTGCGCAGCCACTCAATAGGCCCAACACGGCGATGACACCCGCCAGTCTCGATAGCATCATGACCACTCCCCCCGGCGTGCGCCAGAATCATCGCTGAAAACACGGGACGCCCCAACCTCAAAGTTGAGCTGACGGAAAAGAAGGGCGCCGCCGGAAAAGCCCGGCGTGGTTACGCGACCCTAGCCGATGGTCAGCACCGTCTTGCCGAGGCCGGCGCCGCTGAGGGCGAAGGTCAGGGCTTCGCGGGCCTGGTCGAAGGCGAAGGCGCGGCCGGTCGGCGGGATCAGGCGGCCATCGGCGACCCAGTCCAGCAGTTCCTGCAGATAGGTGGCTGCGGTTTCCGGCTCGAACAGCGAAAACTGCCGCACGTCGACTCCGACCATCGCCGCGCCCTTCATCAGCGGCAGGTTGGCCGGCAGGGCGGGAATCGGGCCGCCGGCGAAGCCGACCACCAGATGGCGGCCGCGCCAGGCCAGGGAGCGGAAGGCCAGCTCGAACAGCGGCCCGCAGGTCGGATCGAAGACCACGTCGACGCCCTTGCCGCCGGTCAGCGCCTTCAGCCGGTCGCGCCAGCCGTCGGGCGCGGTGTCGATGGCCAGGTCGGCGCCGTTGGCGAGCGCGAAGGCGCGCTTCTCCTCGGTGGACGCCGCGGCGATCACCCGGGCGCCCATCAGCTTGCCGACTTGCAGCGCGGCCATGCCGACGCCGCCGGCCGCGCCGGTGACCAGAAGCTGCTCGCCGGCTTGCAGACCGGCGCGGTCGCGCAGGCCGTGCAAGGCGGTCAGGTGGTTGATGCGGAAACCGGAGGCCTGTTCGAAGCTCATCGCCGCGGGGATGCGGACCACCGCCTGGGCCGAGGCCAGCGCATATTCGGCGAAGCCGCCGCCGACCTGCGCCATCACCCGGTCGCCGACGGCCAGGTGGTCGACGCCGTCGCCGAGGGCGTCGATGGTCCCGCCGACCTCGCCGCCCGGCGTGTGCGGCAGCGGCGGCTTGACCTGATAGCGGCCGAGCGACACCAGGGCGTCGACATAGCCGACGCCGCAGGCGGCGACCTTGATGCGGACCTGGCCGGCTCCGGGCTCGGGTGTCGGCAGATCGACCTCCCGGTAGTCGTCGATCGTGTCCAGCCGGGCCGCCTGCAGCGCCTTCATGGGTCTCTCCAGACGCTGTTCAATTTCCGGCGGCATCATAGTTCGCGGGCCCGGCCAACAGCAAAGGTTGATCGCTCGTTAAGCATGATTCACCAGTTGGTAATGCACTCAGCCAAGATTCGACCCGGTTGAAGGCGCCGCTTCCGGCGCGAACCTCGTGATGATCTTATGACCAGGCCAGACGAACTCACCCCACTGCGTCAATTGCTCGAAGCCTTCAGGTCCGAAGCCATGACCGTCTGGGAAAACGACCAGGACGTGACCGAACGGGAGATGGCGAAACTGAAGGCCGACATCGCCGGCCTCGAAAGCCGCCTGCACCGCCAGCCGGATCATCCAGCGCGCCGCCGGGGCGCGGGCGCGCGCTAGAGCAGCGCCGCCCGCGGGGGGTCCGCCTCGATTGCCAACCGCGCCGCCGGCCTCGTACAGAGGGGGCTGGACCGCGCGGAGGCGCCGATGAACCGATACTGGACCCTGTCGGACAAGCCTCTCGGCGGCTGGCCCGACGCCGATACCTTCGACCTGCGCGATAGCCCCATGCCCGCACCGGAGCCCGGCCAGGCGCTGACGCGCACCATCTATGTCTCCCTGGACCCCTATCAGTGGGGCTACAAGAAGCGCGGCGTCGAGGCGCCGGGCGCGCCCTGCCACGCGCGCACCGTCGCCCAGGTGGTGGAGAGCCGGATGGACGGCTTCGCGCCCGGCGACCTGGTGTTCAACACCAACGGCTGGGCCGAATACGGGCTGATGGGCGAGGGCGTGGCGCGGCCGTCCTACATGATCCCGCGCAAGCTGGACCCGGCCCAGGGGCGCATCTCCCAGGCGGTCGGCGTGCTCGGCATGCTGGGCCTGACCGCCTATGCCGGCATGGTGCTGCAGGCCGCGCCCAGGCCCGGCGAGACCGCGGTGGTGTCGGCGGCCTCCGGCGGGGTCGGGCAGATCGCCGGCCAGCTGGCGCGGCTGAAAGGCGCGCGGGTGGTGGGGATCGCCGGGCGCGAGGCGAAATGCCGCTTCGTGGTGGACGAGCTCGGCTTCGACGCCTGCGTCTCGCACCTCAGCCCGACTTTCGCCGAGGATCTGAAAGCGGCCTGCCCGACGGGGGTCGACGTCTATTTCGAGAATGTCGGCGGAGCGGTGTTCGACGCGGTGCTGCCGCTGTTCAACCCCGGGGCGCGGATGACCATCTGCGGCCTGATCGCCCACTATGGCGACGTCGGCGGCGACGCCCGCGCCGACCTGATGAGCCGCGGCGAAGCGGTGTTCAAGGCGCGCGGCGTCACCGTGCGCGACCTGTTCGTCGGCGAGTTCGTCGAGGGCCACCACGACGACTTCCTGCGCCAGATGGGTCCTTGGGTGGCGTCGGGCGAGGTGAAATACCGCGAGGACATCCGCCAGGGCCTTGAAAACGTTCCGGCCTGCTTCACCGAAATGCTGCGCGGCGACAACTTCGGCAAGATGCTGGTCCAGGTGAGCGAGGACCCGACGCTGTAAGAACCCTTCCCTCAAGGGCGGCCTTTCGAGGCAGCCGCCCATGTCCGTGCCCAGTCGGCGCAGAGCCGCGTTAATGACGCGCGGTAAAGCGAAGTTAAGGGCTTGCACGCATGTGGGGTATTCGTCGCGCATCCGCGCTTCACGGCTAACAGCACGGGGCGGGCAAATGGCCGATCAGGCCAGCTTTGGACGGCGAGGCGTGAAGCCTGTCTCGCGGCCTCCCGAGCCGCCGCGCGACAGCCGGCCCCTGCCGCCGCCGCGCGATAGCCGACCGCAGCCGCGGGACTTCATGCCCACTCCGCTCGATGCGGAAACCAAGGCGGTCTGGGACGCGCGGTCGGCGCCAAGGCCGCTGCCCGTGCTCACCGCGTCCATCATCGGCATTCTCGCGCTGGTCTATGCCGGCGAGTGCCGTTTCAACATCGGCCCGATCGCCGGGGACAGCCCTGGCCCGAACAGCCTGGTCGCGCTCGGCGCCGCCAGCCGGCAACTGGTGTTCTCGGATTTCGAACCCTGGCGGCTGGTGACGGCCGTTCTGCTCCACGCCAATCTCGCCCACATAGTCGGCAATGGCGTTGTCCTGTTGCTGGTCGGCATGACGATGGAACGGTTGGTGGGGCGCGCCTGGTTCGCCGCCCTGTTCGTCGTCTGCGGTCTCGCCGGGGCCCTGGCCTCGGTCCTGATAAATCCCGCCGCAGAGCCGACGGTCGGCGCATCCGGAGCGATCATTGGGCTTTTGGGCGCGGCTCTGGTCTGCAGCTTTCATCCGCACGCCATTCTGCAGCGGAGACGCAATCTCTTTGTTGTCGCCCGCCTGGCCGTGCCGGCTCTCATCCCCTTCTCAAGCGTCCAAGGCGTCAATATCGACTACAACGCCCACGGCGGCGGCTTTCTGGCGGGCCTCGCCCTGGGCTTCATCATGCTGAAGGTCTGGCCCGAGAGCCGCGCCCATCCCGGCGGCGAGCGCGTCGCCACCGGCATTGGACTCGGCGGCCTGTTGCTGGCGGTCCTGTCCTTCGCCCTCGTGGCGGCGCGATATCCCGCCTATGCGGCGGTCGGCGAGCCCTACGCGACGACCCTGCCGAAAGTCACGGCCGAGACCCTGCGCGCGCCTGGTTTCGGTGATCGTGCGGCTGACCTGGTGCGCCAGTTTCCACGCGACCCCCGGACCCACTTCATTCGCAGCCTGTATTTTCTGTCGGCCCAGGACATGGGCGACGCCGAGCAGGAGGCGCGGGCGGCCATCAACGCCTATGACGCCAGCCCGCACGATCTGCCGGCGCTGATCGTCCCCGAGCTGCATCTGCATCTGGCCGGAATCCTGCTTTCCGAAGGCCGGTCGGAAGAGGCGGAGGCGGAGATCGATCCCTGGTGCGGGGTCTCTTTCACCCAGATGCGGCTTGAGGTGGTGCGCGAGAAGCTCATCGGAGGAGGCCTGTGCCGCGGATGGCAGGCGGCTGGGTCAAGTCCCTCGCCGTGAAGGCCGGCAAAAACGGCCTTTGACAAGGCCGCCGATACGGACTGGGTTGGTCGCGCCGATAACCACCGGGAGCACGATCCGCATGACCGAGCTTGTCTTGAACGAACGCCGGGGACCGGCGGTGCATCTGATCCTGAACCGGCCGGACAAGCTGAATTCGCTCAATGTCGGGGTGTTCCAGGCGCTCGACGCCCAGGTGCGGGCCCTGGCCGCCGATCCGGGCGATGCGGCGGTGGTGGTGCTGCGCGGCGCCGGCCGCTGTTTCTCGGCCGGGCACGATCTCGGCGACATCGCCGCCGGCGAGCGGCTGCCGGAGCCCAACTTCCAGTCCAAGGTGATCGAGCGGCTGGCGAGCCTCGCCCTGCCGGTGATCAGCGCCGTGCACGGCCACTGCTACACCGGGGCGCTGGAGCTGGCCCTGGCCGGCGACCTGATCGTCGCCGCCGAGAGCGCCAAGTTCGCCGACACCCACGCCAAGTGGGCGCTCACCCCGGTCTGGGGCCTCAGCCAGCGCCTGCCGCGCCGGGTGGGGACCACCAGGGCGCGCGAGATGATGTTCACCTGCCGCACCTATTCCGGCCGCCAAGCGGAGGCCATGGGCCTGGCCAATGTCTGCGTCCCCGACGCCGAGTTCGACGCCGCCATCGACGCCCTGGCCGCCGAGATCGCCGCCAACTCCTCCTTCAGCCACGCCGCCAACAAGCGGCTGCTCGACCGCACCGACGGCCTGCCGCTGGCCGCCGGCCTGGCGCACGAGATCTATCGCGGCGAGGGCCGCGGCCCGGACATGCAGGAACGCATCGCCGCCTTCGCCCAGCGCGCGCGGGGATAGGAAGGCGTTGCCAGGCTTCGGGTCCGCCGGTAAGCTTTGAGGCGACAGGAAAGCCTGACTCACCACCTCGTTCCGCCGCGCCTCGCGCGCGTACCGCCGCTTGCGGCCATTGCTGACTGTCGAGACATCCCATGTCCCTTGAAATCGCTCGCCGGGCCGCCGGCGCCGACTGCACGTCGATCCTTGCCGAACTGCCCGAATGGTTCGGCATCCCCGAGTCCAACGCCGACTACGCCGCCCATGCCGAGCAGGCGCCGACCTGGGTGGCGGAGGATGCGGGCGAGGCCCTCGGCCTCATCACCCTGGTCGATCCCGGCTTCGCCGCGCTTGAGATCTATCTGCTGGCCGTTCGTCCGCATGTGCATAGGCGAGGCGTCGGCCTGACGCTGATCCGGCAAGCCTGTTCGGTCGCGCGGGAGCTGGGCAAGCCCTATCTGACCGTGAAGACCCAAGGCCCTTCGGCTGGTTACGAGCCGTATGAGCGGACGCGAGCCTTCTACGAAGCGGTCGGCTTCCAGAGCCTGGAAGAGCTGACCGCGATCTGGGGCCCCGAGAATCCCTGCCTGATCATGATCATGCGCACGCCGGGCGAGGGAGAAGGAATCCGGGACCAACCGATTCCGCTTGTTCCGCTTGACCTCAACTTGGGTTGAGGTCGTACGCTTGCGCCGTTCAGTTCGCAGATGAGAGGCGCGGCCATGACGGCTCAGCTCAATCACACGATCGTCTTCTGCCGCGACCAGGAGACGTCCTCGCGCTTCCTGGCCGAAATGCTGGGCCGGCCGGCGCCGACCCGGTTCGGGCACTTCCACGTCGTCGAGATGGACAACGGCGTCTCGCTCGATTTCATGGATACCGAGGGCCAGATCGCCCCCCAGCACTATGCGTTCCTGATCGCCGAGCCGGATTTCGACGCGGTGCTCGGCCGGATTCACCAGCGCGAACTTGACCATTGGGCCGATCCGGGGCGGCGGCGGCCCGGCGAGATCAACCGCAACGACGGCGGTCGCGGCGTCTACTTCCCCGACCCCGACGGCCACTTCCTCGAAGTCCTCACCCGGCCGTACGGCAGCGGCGCGGCGAGCTGATCCGATCGGATGACCGAGGTCACCTTGGCGACGGCGGAGGACGCCGCCTGGCTGGACGCGCACCAGCCCAGCGGCGGCATGCCCGACGTCCATCGCCAGCGGCTGGCGTTGCAGGAGGCGGGCGACGCCGCCTACCTGATCGGCTGGCGGGACGGCCGCCGGGTCGGCTTCGTGCTGGTGCATTTCCGCCATCCCAGGCACCACCTGTCGCACCTGCACTTCCCGGACTGCGCCTATGTCGAGGGGCTGGAGGTGGAGACCGGCGCGCGGCGGCTGGGCGTCGGCCGGGCCCTGATGCACGAGGCCGAAATCCGCGCCAGGCCGGCGGCCGACGTCGGCCTTTCCGTCGGCGTCGACAACGCGCCGGCGCGGGCCCTCTACCGCAAGCTGGGCTACCGGCCGGCCGCCATCCCCGACTATCCGGTCACCTGGAACTATATCGACCGCGTCACCGGCGAGATCGGCGAAGAGGGCGAGGTCTGCAGCTTCTGGCTAAAGCCGCTGGGACTTTAGCGGACCGATCGGGCCAGGGTGGGGCCATGCGGGCCATGAGCAATTTGACCCCGTGCGGGTGCGCGAATAGGTTTGCCGGCGCCGAAAACGATTGGCCGATTTTTCAATGCCCCATGACCCAATCGGCGCTTCGGACATGCCGGGCGGTTTTCTCGCCGCGATCGTCGAGTCCTCCCACGACGCCATCCTCTCGAAGGATCTCGACGGCGTCATCACCAGCTGGAATCGCGGCGCCGAGGCGCTTTTCGGCTACACGGCGCAGGAGGTGATCGGTAAGTCGGTGACCATGTTGATTCCGGCCGACCGGCTGGACGAGGAGCCGGCCATTCTGGCCCGCATACGCCGGGGCGAGGCGATCGATCACTACGAAACGGTCCGCCGCCGCAAGGACGGCAGCCTGGTGGACATCTCGCTCACGGTTTCTCCGATCCGGCGTTCGGACGGCGCCGTCGTGGGCGCGTCGAAGATCGCGCGTGACATCTCCGACCGTCGTCGGGCGAACGAGCAGGCGAAACTGATGCTGCTCGAAATGCAGCATCGGACCAAGAACCTCGCCGCGGTGATCGACGCCCTGGCGCGCCAGTCGAGACCGGCTGGGGCGCCGGCGGTCGACGATTTCTTGGAGGTGTTCCTGGGCCGGGTGCATGCGCTGCTTTCGACAGGCGAACTGGTCGTCGCCACCGCGGATCGCCAGGCGGACCTGCGGCAGGTGATGGAAACCGCGCTCAGGCCGTTTTGCGACCCGGCCCATGCTCGTGCGATCAGCCTCGGCGGGCCGCCGCTGTCGGTTTCCGAACGGACCGCCGGGGGCCTGGCCCTGGCGCTGCACGAACTGGCGACCAATGCGCTGAAATATGGGGCGCTCAAAACCCGGGCCGGAAAAGTCTCCATCCGCTGGACCGCCCGACCTGACGAGGATGGGACCCGGGTGCGGATCGAATGGAAGGAGACCGGGGGCGAGCCCCTGCGCGGCGAGCCGGAGCGAAGCGGATTCGGCAGCCGCCTGATAAGGGCGGCGGTCTCGAGCGAACGCGGCGGGGCGACGACGCTCAGCTTCGAGCCGGACGGATTGCGCTGCCGCTTCGAGTTCACCGCCGCCTCGCCGCATCCGTCGAGCTCGCCGGAATAGCGCGAAGATCAGGGCCGTCCGCGTCGCGGCTCGCGATGAGGGAACCGGGAAGGCCCGCTACCCGTAGCTGACGCCCGGGTCGCTCTGTCCGACTTCGATGATGTAGCCGTCGGGATCGCGGATGTAGCAGCGCGTTTCGCCGTACTTGGGAATGGGCGGCGTGATGAACTCGGCGCCGCGGCTTCGCCACAGGTCATAGCAGGCGTGAATATCCGCGACGCGGAGATTCATGAAGCTGCTGAATGAGTCGGGCTGGGGGACGTGGAGCGTCACCGTTGGCTTGTCAGGCGTCGGGCCGCCCCCGACATTGACGATCATCCACGTGTTGGCGAGCTGCAGGTAGCCCGGGGCGTCGCCGTCGCCTCTGCTGAGGATGCGGGCGCCAAAGACCTTCTCATAATAGTCGAGCGATCGTTGGATGTCGGCGACGGTGATGAAGTGCGCGACGCTGATCCCTTCCCGTGGCGGCATCTGATAGGTTTTCTGCTCGACTCGGACTTCGCTCATCGGTGGCTCCAATTCAAATCCAGGGCTCTTAAGATGGCGTGGCCGGCGCCGCGTTAAAGTTGCCCTTTAAGCAATGGTCCGTCTTGCGCCCGGTCGCCCGATTGGGGATGAGCAGCCGCATGAACGACGAACCACGCCCCGGCGAAGAACCCATGAGCGACGCCGCGCCTGGCGATCTGGCCCAGCGCGGAACCGCCCTCTCCCTGGCGCTGGGCTTCGAGACGCTGGCCGACCGCGCCTGCGCCATGCGCGCGCCCTTCCGAGAGGACCTGGTCGGCGATCCGGCGGTCGGCGCGCTCGCCGGCGGCGTGATCTTCGCCCTGCTGGACCAGACCTGCGGCATGGCGATCGGCCGGGCGTTGCGCGCGCGGGCCGAGGCGGAGGGCCGTGCCCCCAGGCTCGGCGGCATGGCGACGCTGGACTTCCGGCTCGACCACGTGCGTCCGCCCCGCGCCGGGGCGGCGGTGATCGGCGAAGCCGAGTGCCTGCGGCTGACCGGCGACGTCGCCGTGGTGCGCGCCTGGGCCTACGAGGACGACCCGGCCGATCCCGTCGCCGCCGCCCAGGCCGCCTTCATGCTCATCAACACGCCGGCATGAGCGATGGTCCGGCTCACGGGCGGCCCTCGGGGCCGGCGCTGCTCGACGCCTGGCCCTACGCCCGCTTCCTCGGCGTTCGGCTGGAGGCGGGCGACTCCGGCCCGATCGCCGTCCTGCCCTTCGCCGAACGGCTGATCGGCAACCCGGTGCTGCCGGCCCTGCATGGCGGCGCGTTGGCGTCGTTCCTCGAACTGGCGGCGTTGGCCAGGCTGGACGCGGAGGGCCGGCCGGCGCGCACCATCGACATCACCGTCGACTATCTTCGCTCAGCGCGCCCGACCGCCACCTTCGCCCAGGCCCGTATCCTGAAGCTCGGCCGTCGCGCCGCCAACCTGAGCGTCGAAGCCTGGCAGGACGACCGCGGGAGCCCCGTGGCGGCGTTGCGCGGACACTTCCTGATCCTGGGGTAGGACGTGTACGGATAGCCGTGGCGCAGGCGAACTCACGGCTGGTCTCCCTGATCTTGTCGACCGCTAACGGAAGTGCCTGAGGAAATCCTCCATCAGGTGTTCGGCCTTGTCCTTGGTGTCCAGCAGCTTGAGCATGTGATGGGAGCGCTCGTTGGCGAGGTAGGGGGCGGAGGAAAACCATCCGCCATCCACCACGATGTCGGTTCCAGTGATGTAGGAAGACTCGTCGCTGGCGAGGAACAGGGCGGTGTAGGCGATCTCGTCGGCCTTGCCGCTCCTGCGCAGCAGAACCGTGTTGTTCATTGCGCTGGACTGGATCTTCTTGATCAGCGGATTTGAGCTCATCGACGCCGTGAGGTCGGTCTCGATCCAGCCGGGTTGGATGACGTTGCAGCGGATTCCCCAGTCGGCGTAGACATAGGCCGCGGATCGCGACAGTCCTTCAAGCGCCCATTTGGAGGAGGAGTAGCCCGTGCTGAAGTTGCCGGTGATGCCGGCGACCGACCCGATGTTGACGATCGAGCCGCCTCCGGAGTCCTTGATCAGCGGCGCGCAGGTCTGGATGCCTCTCAAGGTTCCGGTGACGTTGATTTCGAAGAGCTTGTTCCATTCGTCGATGTCGACCTTGGGCAGCCGCACCAGGGCGTTGCTGCCGACGATGTTCATCAGGATGTGCAGGCCTCCGGCCTGCGCCTTGACCTGGATGACGGCGGCGTCCCATTGATCCTGATTCACCACGTCCAGTTCGACGAAGTGGGCCTTGCCGCCGGCTTCGTTGATCTCCGCGGCCAGGCCGTCTCCGCGCTCCTCGTCGCGGCCGGCGATGAACACGGTCGCGCCCTCTTTCGCGAACAGCCGGGCGGACGCGCGGCCCATGCCGCCGTAGCCGCCGGTGATCAGCGCCACCTTGCCCTCAAGCCTCATTGCGCCCGCCCGATACCATTGGGGTTGTTCCTCA
Source organism: Caulobacteraceae bacterium (assembly GCA_036272595.1). GTDB lineage: Bacteria > Pseudomonadota > Alphaproteobacteria > Caulobacterales > Caulobacteraceae > Poindextera. The sequence goes on along the minus strand of DATAYM010000042.1, from coordinate 48,813 downwards.
AGCCGAACCTCGGTCCCCTGTGCGACAAGGACGTTCGCGGCCCGCCCTGTTGTCAAGAACCAACCTCGCGGCCGCTCGGCGCGGGCAGCCGCCTTCGACCCAGGACGACTAGGCGGGAACGATCACCAGCTTGCCGTGCGCGTGTCCGCTCAGGCTGATGGCAAGAGCCTCGCGCCATTCCTCGAAGGCGAAGGTGCGCGCGACAGGCACCGTGAACCGGCCCTCGGCGGCCAGCCGCGCGAAGTCGCCGAGCATGCCGTATTGGAGCGGCACGCCCTCGGTGAAGCTGTGGCGGACGCCGAGTGCGCTGGCGGCCTGGAAGTCGCTGCTGATGGTGAGGACGCGCCTCGGATCGCCGCCGGCGATCTCGATCAGATCGACCAGCACGTCGTGGCCGCCGGCGGTGTCCAGGATCAGATCGGGCGATCCATCGGCGATCTCGCGCACCCGCTGGACCATCCCCACGCCGTAAGGCGTGACCTTCGCCCCGATCGCGCGCAGCCGCTCAGTGAAGGTGTCGCCGGCGGTCGCGATCACCCGCGCGCCGCGCATCAGCGCCATCTGGACGGCCGCGAAGCCCATCATCGTGCCGCCGCCGTGGACCAGCAGGGTGTGGTCCTTCGCCACGCCCAGGCCTTCGATACTGCGAAACGCCGTCTCGACCGCCATGGTCAGGGCGGCGGCCTGGGTCATGTCGAGGCCCGGCGGGACCCGCGTCCAGTGGCTCAGGACCGCGTAGTCCGCCAGGCCGGCGCTCGCATAACCGCCAAAGTCGGCCGACCCGAGCACGGGATCGCCGACGCTGACGTCCACGACGCCGTCGCCCACCGCGTCGACCACCCCGGAGACATCCAGCCCGACGCCGCGCGGCAGATCGCCCGCGAACAGGCCCCGGCACAGCGCCCAGTCCGCTGGGTTGAGACCGCACGCGTGCACCCGCACCCGGATGCGATCCGCGCCCGGGCTCGGAACGGCGGCCTCCTCAAGGCGCAGCACGTCCGCGGGTTCGCCGTAGGCGTGGAAACGGATGGCCTTCATGGAGCCGGCGGCAGAGGCGGGAATGCTCATGGTCGATCTCCAGCCGGGGCTTGGCGCGTGCGCCCGTGCCGCATGTTTGATGTTGAGGCGGCAACTGATAGAGAAGGTCAGTCACTGACTCTTATAAACGGCCTGTCAGTGACTGACAATAGGAGGCAACGGGAGTCCAGGTGCCTCGCAGCCGGGAAGATGTGCGCGGCCGCCTGCAGCAGGCGGCGTTGGAGCTGTACCGCGAGCGCGGCTACGATCGGACCACCACGGCCGAGATCGCCGCGCGCGCGGGGGTGACCGAGCGGACCTTTTTCCGTCACTTCCCGGACAAGCGGGAAATCCTGTTCGCGGAAGACCCCCGCCTGCGTCCGGCCCTGGCCGACGCGGTCGCCGGGGCGCCCGAGGGCCTGAGCCCGCTGGAGATCCTGCTCCTGACCTTCCGGTCGCTCGAACAGATGCTCAAGGACAACCGTCCGTTCACGGAGCCTCGGCTGGAGATCATCGCCAAGACGCCGGCGCTCATGGAACGCGCCGAAGCCAAGGCGGCCGCGATGACCGCCGTTCTGGCCACGGCGCTGCAGCGGCGCGGGGTCGAGGAGAAGCTGGCGATCCTGGCCGCCCGGGCCGGCATGGCCGCGTTCAGCCACGCCGCCAGCGCCTGGCGCGAGGACCCCTCGCTCGGCCTGGGGGTCCATCTGGAGCGTGCGTTCCAGACCCTGCACGGACTGTCGGCCGCCGGCGCCGCGACGACTCGTTGAAACGGCGCATACCACCGGGCTCTGGCGGCGCGAGATGTGGTGGGGGAACCGGCGGGGCGCTCGTCCGTCTTGTCAACGGACTCGCGGCGCCCTTATCAAGGTGCGGGGGCGTCTCATTGGTTTTGTGGTCCGACCAGGCCACGTTGGAGGGGACCGGCGGGGGCGCGGTGACGCGTCGCGGCCATGGCGGAGCGTGCGAATTGCATTCAAGAAGCGATGCCGCGGCCGATGCGGCCGCTCCGGACCAGACCTTTCCGGTCGGCGGCGGCGAACTCGGTGAGCTGGTCCGGCGCCATCCATGGGCGGAAACCAGCCTCGGCCCCATCTCGGCCTGGTCGCCGGCGCTCCGGACCGCGACCAACATCGTGCTGCAATCGCCGCTGCCGCTGGTCATGCTCTGGGGCCCCGACGGCGTCATGATCTACAACGACGCCTATTCGGTGTTCGCCGGACAGCGGCACCCGCGGCTGCTCGGCTCGAAGGTCCTGGAAGGCTGGGCGGAGGTGGCGGAGTTCAACGCCCACGTCCTCGAGGTCGGCCTGGCGGGCGGCACACTGTCGTTCAAGGACCAGGAGCTCACCCTCTACCGCAACAATCGCCCCGAGCAGGTCTGGATGGACCTCAACTATGGGCCGGTGCTCGGCGATGACGACACGCCGGCCGGCGTGCTGGCCATCGTGGTGGAGACCACCGGCCAGGTCCGGGCGGAACGCGAGCGCGCCGAAGCGGAGGCCAAGGTCCGCGCCAGCGAGGAACGGTTCCGGGCCCTGGTGACGGCGACGTCGGACGTGGTCTACCAGATGAGCCCGGATTGGCGAGAGATGCGCCAGCTCGCCGGACAAGGCTTCCTCGCCGACACCGACAGCCCGTCGATCGCCTGGGTCGACGAGTACCTGCTCGCGGAGGATCAGCCGCAAATCCTCGCGGTGATCGAAGCGTCCATTCGCGACAGGGCGACATTCCAGCTCGAGCATCGGGTCCGGCAGGCCGATGGGGCGGTGGGCTGGACCTTCTCCCGCGCCGTACCGCTGCTCGGCGAGGACGGTGAGATCGAGCGATGGTTCGGGGCCGCCAGCGACGTGACGCCGAGGAGACAGGCGGAAGAGCACCTGCGTCTGGTCATCAACGAACTGAATCATCGGGTGAAGAACACGCTGGCGATGATGCAGGCCATCGCCGCGCAGACCTTTCGCAGCGCCGACGACCTCGACCAGGCGCAGGAGAAGTTCACCGGGCGGATCATGGCGCTGGCCCGCGCCAACGACCTGCTGACCGGTGAAAAGTGGGTCGGCGCCTCGCTGGGCGACGTCATCGAGATGACGCTGGAGGGCTATTCGGCCGCCGATGCAGGCCAGTGCGTCGTGGCCGGTCCGCCCGTTCAGCTCACCGCCAAAACGGCGCTTTCCGTATCGATGGCGTTGCACGAGCTGGCGACCAACGCCGCCAAGCACGGCGCCTGGTCGAGCGCGACAGGCCGTATCGCCATCACCTGGCAGGTGTCGCCCGCGGAGCGCGGGCAGCGGCTGCGTCTCGAATGGCGGGAGTCCGGCGGACCTCCGGTGGCGCCGCCGGCAAGGCGCGGATTCGGCTCGAGACTCATAGAGCGCGGGCTGGCGACCGAGATGGGCGGCACGGCCCGGCTGGAATTTGAGCCGGACGGCCTGGTCTGCGTGCTGGACGCGCCGCTGGCCGGCGGGGATTAGAGCGATGGATCCGCTTCGCATCCTGGTCGTCGAAGACGAGATGACCATCGCCCTGCTCATCGAGGACATGCTGACCGACCTCGGCCATCAGGTGGTCGGCCTCGCCATGCGGCTTCCGCAGGCGATGGAGCTCGCCGCGAGCGCCGTGATCGACTTCGCCATCCTCGATGTGAACCTCGACGGGCACATGTCGTTTCCCGTCGCCGACCTGCTCAGGGGCCGCGGCGTTCCGTTCGTCTTCGCCACCGGCTACGGCTCGGCGGGACTCGGCGAGCACTATCGCGGCAAGGCGCACGTGGTGAAGAAGCCCTTTCGAATCGAGGACCTGCGATCGGCGATCGAACACGTCGCCTTCCTAGACTAGGCGCCGGCCGCGGCGCCCGCAGCGGTCGCCAGCGCTTCCTCGGCCGCCTGGGCGAGGGCCTGCAGCACGGGTCGGGCGGGGGCGAAGAAGGTCGCGCCGGTGTGCGGCGTCGAGAAATCGAGCAGCCGGTCATAGGCGCCCGGCGGATCGCCGAGATACATGCGCTGAAGCATCGTCTCGATCACCCAGAGGTATCGGCAATAGCCGATGAAGTAGGTGCCGAACTCCCCCCGGCCCGGCTGGCCGAACGGCATGTTGTCGCGCAGGATGTCGCGCTCGGCGCCGTCGGCGTCGACGATGGTGGTCAGGGTCTTGTGCGACTTGCGCGGCGTCGCGTCGTCGGCCAGTTCGACATTGTCGATCTTGGTGCGGCCGATGATCTCCTCCTGCAGCGGCGTCGGGGTGCGCGTCCAGGCGTTCAGATCGTGCAGGTATTTCTGCACGACGACATAGCTGCCGCCGGCGAAGTCGCCGTCCTCGTCGCCGACCAGGGCGGAGGCGGGCAGGTCCGGGCCGGTCGGGTTGGCCGTGCCGTCGACGAAGCCGAGCAGGTCGCGCGCGTCGAAATAGCGGAAGCCGAAGACCTCGTCGGCGATCGTTACCGCTTCGCCAAGGCTGTCGAGCAGCAGCCGCTCGAATTCGAAGCACAGGTCGGCGCGTTCGGCCCGTATGTGGAACAGCAGATCGCCCGGCGTCGCCGGCGCCGCGTGCACCGGTCCGGCGATCGGCGCGAACGGCTTCAGTTCCTTTGGCCGCTTGCCGAGATGCAGGCGGTTCCACAGGCCGGAGCCGATGCCGGCGATGCAGGACAGCCGGCCGGCCAGATCGCGGAACCCGACGGTCTTGACCAGATCGTCCAGCCCGTCGAGCGCCGCGCACACCTTCGCCAGGGCGGCGGCGTCGCCCGCCACGGTGACCACCAGAAAGATCGCGGCCTGCGAAAGCGGCGCGTCGATGCTCTGCGCATCGATCGGCACTCTGTCCCAGCTCGGCCCCGACATCTCCTTGGTCTCCGCCTCTTTTTCAGGAAGGTGGCGATCCTTATGCCAGCATCGCGGCCGGCCCTCACCTCGTCTTTTCCCGCTCCTCCGTCATTGTCTGTTCGACGGCTTCACGAGGCGTTCGCGCGGTCCTGCACCCGTCCGGACCGCCCGCCCGACGTCTGGCCGAGCCAGAGACCCAGCCGGTCCAGACCCTCGTCCAGGGCGCTGTCGGCATTGGCGAAACACCAGCGCAGCCAGCCCTCGCCCTCCGGCCCGAAGGCGACGCCGGGGGCGAGGCCGAGGCCGGCTTCGTCGATCAGCCGCCGGGCCAGGGTCATGCTGTCGTCCTGGCCGCGCAGGCGGAAGAAGATGTACATGCCGCCGTCCGGGGCGCTGGCCTCGACGCCTGGCGTCCGCGCGAGGCGTCCCGCGACCCGATCGCGCCTGCGCTGCAGCTCGGCGCGCAGGCTCAGAACATGGGGCTCGCCCTCGGTCAGGGCGGCCAGACCGCCGGCCTGGACGAAGTCGGGGGCGCAGGAGGTGTTGTATTCCAGCAGCGTGCCGAGGCCGGGAAGCAGGGCCGGCGGCGCGACGATCCAGCCCAGCCGCCAGCCGGTCATCAGCCACGCCTTGGAGAAGCTGTTGGCGCTGATCAGCCGGTCGTCGGGCTCGGCGATGGTCAGGAAGGAGGGGGCCGCGGTCCGGTCGCCGTCGTAGGCCAGCCGCTCATAGACGTCGTCGCTCAGGACCCAGACGCCCAGCTTGCGGCAGTGGGCGAGCACGGTCTTCTGCTCTTCCGCCGTCATGGTCCAGCCGGTGGGATTGCCCGGGGAATTGATCACCGCCAGGCGCGTCTTGGGCGTGATCGCCTGCAGCAGCCGGCCGATATCGAGGCGCCAGCGACCCTCATGGTGAGCCAGGCCGACCCGCACGACCTCCGCGCCGAGGATCTTCGGGATCTCCGTCAGATTGGGCCAGACCGGGGTGACCACGACAACCCGGTCGCCCGGGTCGACCACCGCCTGCATGGCGATCATCAGGGCCGAGACGCCGGACGAGGTCACCGCCAGCCGCCCTGCGCCGATGGCGCGCCCGTGCAGGCGGGCCAGATAGGCGTCCAGGGCCTGGCGCAGTTCGAGCGCGCCTAGATTGTGGGTATAGAAGGTGCGCCCCTCGGCGAGCGCAGCGGCCGCCGCCTGGCGGATATAGGCCGGCGTCGGCTGGTCGCTCTCCCCGAACCAGAAGCGCAGCAGGCCCGGCTTGCCGAAGCCGGCATTGGCCACCTCGCGCACCTTCGAGCTTTCCAGCCGGCGCACGCGCTCGCGCGCCTCGGTCCCGCCGCGCCGGTTCTCGGGGCCTTCGCCGTCGCTCATCTGGGCTCCTGTTCGGGTCTACGGCGCGCGCCAGGCGGAGGCGAACTTCGCATGAATCGCATCGCCGGGCATCCCGGCGGGCGGTCAGTTCCTCGACCGTCCCGTATCTTGCGCCGCCGGCGCCAACGCGGCAAAGGCGGCGTAGATAACCTCGTCCGGGATCAACTCGGGGGTCAGCAGCCGCTGCAGGGTCAGGCCCTCCGCCAGAGCGTTGAGCACCCGCACCAGCACTTCCGGCTCCATCGGCAGCGGGCCATCGTCGGCGACCGAGCGCCACCAGGCCGCCGCGCCGGCGTAGCCGGTGGCGGCGATCTCCTGCGCCCGCGCCTGCAGGCCGGCATTGGCCAAGGTGTGGGCGAGGCCGGTCAGGCGGCCGGTCGCCACCCGCCGCCGTTCGGGCAGGGCGGCTATGGTCGCCTCGGCCATGGCCCGCATCTTCTCGGCGAAGCTGGAGCCGGGCGTCATCGTGGCCCGGATCCTGGGCCAGTAGGTCGGCCCGAGAGTGGCGAACAGTTCGTCGCGGTTCCTGAAGTTGCCGTAGATGGCGCCGTTGCTCAGGCCGGCGCGCCGGGCGATCGCCTGCAAGGTGACGCGCTCATAGCCGACTTCCTCCACCAGCTGGGCGGCGGCCTGGACAATGGCGGCGCGGGTGCGGGCGCGCTTGTCGCCCTTGGGCCGCCGGCGGGGAGACGGGGTGGGGACGTCCGATGGCATTGACTCGAGAGTAGAACGATGAATATTTGAGAGAAAGTCTCTTTTATATTTTGTCTCTTTTACGAGAGCCGACGTTCCCGGATTGGAATCGGACGTGACCCACCCCCTGAAATGCAGCTGCGGCGCCGTGAGGGGCTCGGTCGAGACGGGCCACCCGACCGGCCACTCCCTCTGCTACTGCAAAGACTGCCAGGCCTTCGCCCGCTTCCTGGGCCGCGAGGCGGAGATCCTGGACGCGCGCGGCGGCTGCGAGAATATCCAGACCGTGCCGAAATATGTGAGGTTCGAGACCGGCGCGGAGCATCTCGCCTGCATGCGCCTGACCGGCAAGGGCTTGCTGCGCTGGTATTGCGCCTGCTGCAACACACCGATCGGCAACACATTGCCGACCTGCAAGTTACCGTTCATCGCGCTGGCCAGACCCTGCATCGAGGCGGCCGATCCGACCGTGGAGCAATCGTTCGGGCCGGTGCGCAGCAGCCTCTTCACCAGAGGGGCGCGCGGCGAACCGAAGCCGAAGCCGTTCGGCGCGGCAAGGACGATCTTCTGGATCCTCGGCAACACCACCCGGCGGCGTTTCATGCGCGACTTCAGTCCGAACCCATTCTTCGATACCGACGCCGACCGACCGATCGTTCAGCCGACCATCCTGCCGACGGCGGAGCGCGCGCGGCTACGCGAAGGCTAACGCGCGGCTGTCGATGGCTCGGCCGCCGTCCGCACGGCGACCAGGCGAAAGACCAGGGCCGTGGCCAAGCCGGCCAGGCCCCAGGGCAGGTCGGCGTTCACCAGGCTGATCCAACCGGCAAGGGTTCGCGCGCCGTGCGCCGCCAGGACGACGCCATCGACCACATCGCCGGCCGCCGGGGCGGCGGCGTCGAGAGCGAAGACCGGCAGAAAGGCGAGCATGAAGCCGAGAGCGCAGGCGCTCCAGCCATTCAGCCAGGCCCAGCGCCAGCGGGAAAAGCCGAGCAGCAGCGGTGTTGCGACCACCAGTTCGACGGCCAGGCAGGCCGGCGCCCCGACCAGCAGCATCAGCTGCCAGGCGCCGCCCTTCCCGATCGGCCACGCGCTGCTGGCCGGCGCCGCGAAAGGCCCATACCAGACCAGCCACGCCGCGCTGACCGCGACCAGCGGCGCGGCCAGGTAGGCCGCCGCGATCATCCGCGCCCCGCGCAGCTGAAGCCGGCTCGTCCCCATGGAGGGAGCCTAGGCCTTGCCCCCGCGCCTGTCGAACCCCGGAGGAGGGGTCTGGAAAGGGCGGCCCGCGCATCCTAAAAGGCGGTGCGCAAGCCCATCATAGCCGCGAGGGTATCCGATGGTTGAAGGCTCCTGCCACTGCGGCGCGGTTCACTGGCGGTTCGCCGGCGTTCCGCAGTCCGCCACCGCCTGCAACTGCAGCGTCTGCCGCCGCTACGGGACCCTGTGGGCCTATGGTTTCGAAGGCGAAAACATCGAGGTTTCCGGCCCGACGCTGGCCTATTCCCACGGCGAGAAAAACCTGCAGTTCCATTTCTGCGAGACTTGCGGCTGCATCGCCTACTGGTCGCCGCTGCGGCCGCGCGAGGACAGCCGCCGGCGCATGGGGGTCAACCTGCGCCTTGCCGAACCGGACGCGGTCGGCGCCATCCCCATCGAGCACCTGGACGGGCTCGACACCTGGGAGCCGGTCGAGCGCGCCGGCCGATGCGTCGCGGACCTGTGGTTTTAGGCGGTCGCGCTTCGGCGGTCAGAAGCCCAGGGCGTCAAGGCCGGCGCGGATGTGGGCGAGCACCCTGGTCACGTCGTAGCCACGAGCGCCGCTGAGGTTCCACCACAACTGGTCGACGCCATAGCGGATGAACCACCAGCGCGATCGCCGCAGCAGCCGATCGACCGCTTCGCCGGTCCCGTAGCGGCGCGCGGCGTGGGCGGGAGCCCAGTCGCCATAGGCCCAGAGGAAGGTGAAATCGAAGGCCGGATCGGCCGGGCCGGCGTCGGTGAAGTCGATCAGGCCGGCCAGGCGGTCGACCTCCGGCGCTAGAAGGATATGGTCCTCGGTCAGGTCGCCGTGGACCAGCACGGTCGGGGCGTCGTCCAGCGCGGCCGGCAGCGCCTCGTAGAACACGTCGATCCTGCGGCCCAGGTCGCCCGGCAACGCCGCGGCGAGGCGCTCGCGGCGGCGATGGTAGCGGCGGACGGTCTGGGCGGCGGTGCGCGGCGGCGGGGTCGCGCCCTCCGACGAGGCCGCCAGCGCCGGGGGCGTCGCGTGCAGCACGGCCAGGAAGCCGCCGAGCGCCTCGAGAACGCCTTCCTGCGTCTGGTGGGGAAGGCGCGCGAAGAGGACCGGGCTCAGTTGATCGCCGACGATCATCCGATAGCCGGCGAAATCCCCCGCCGCGGCGACCCGTTCGTAGCGCGGGGTCGCCAAGGCCGCGGCGCGGTTCAGGTGCGCCAGCAGCCGCCGCTCGCCGGCGGCGCAGGCGGCCGCCTCGGGCCCGCGCGGAAAGCGGAACACCCAGGCGTCGCCCAGGATGACCACCGCATGGTCGGCGCCGTGATCGTTCAGCCTCGGCTGGCCAAGGTCCAGGCTCGGGAATTCGGCGCCGATGCGCGCCACCAGCCGGCCCAGGTCGACCTCGCCCTGCTTCAGTCCGTCGAAGTCCGCCATGGCCCCCCCACCCGGCGGCCTTGATAGCAGACGGACCGATTTCCGACGCCGGGGTGTCGGCGGTCGCGCTTGAAATCGGATGGAGCGGGGGTGGGGAGAGACAGCCGGGATGGGCGCCGCTGGCTCGAGCCATTGTCATCCAGGTTTCACGGGACGGCCCAATAGTCTGAGACGTGCCCGAGTTGGCGAAGTTGAGGAATGAGACCGCGATGAGCGCCAGTATCGACGATCCGGACGATGTTCACGCCAGGCGGGTGGCGGCCGAGCGGGCCGACGACCGCGACGAAGAGCTTGAGATGGAAATGGACGACGACGGCGACAACCGACTGGCCGAGATCGTCAGCGATCTCGCCGACGAGGCCCTGAGCCCGGAGGCGCTGAGCCGCCGCCAGTATTTCGAGGACCTCTTCCGGCTGCAGGCCGAACTGGTCAAGCTGCAGGACTGGGTCGTCCACGAACAGCGCAAGGTGGTGGTGCTGTTCGAAGGCCGCGACGCCGCGGGCAAGGGCGGCGTCATCAAGCGCATCACCCAGCGGCTGAATCCCCGCGTCTGCCGCGTCGTCGCCCTGCCGGCGCCCAGCGAGCGCGAGCGCAGCCAGTGGTATTTTCAGCGCTATGTCCCGCACCTGCCGGCGGCCGGCGAGATCGTGCTGTTCGACCGCAGCTGGTACAACCGCGCCGGGGTCGAGCGGGTGATGGGCTTCTGCAGCGAGGCCGAGGTCGAGGAGTTCTTCCGCTCGGCGCCGGAATTCGAGCGGATGCTGGTCCGGGCGGGGATCACGGTGATCAAGTACTGGTTCTCGATCACCGACGAGGAACAGCATTTCCGCTTCGAGATGCGCAACGACGACCCGATCAAGCAGTGGAAGCTGAGCCCGATGGACCTGGAATCCCGGCGCCGCTGGGAGGAGTACACCCGCGCCAAGGAAGACATGCTGGAACGCACCCACATTCCCGAGGCCCGCTGGTGGGTGGTCGAGGCGGTCGACAAGAAACGGGCGCGGCTGAACTGCATCCACCACCTGCTCGGCCAGTTCGCCTATCACGAGTACGAACATCCGCCGGTGGTCTTTCCCCAGCGGGTCCACCACCCGGACTATGTCCGCCATCCGGTGCCGGAGGCGCTGTTCGTCCCCAAGGTCTACTGAGGGTCGCGCATCCTTTCCAAGGGCGTTGGGACCCGTGAGGCGACGCCCGCTCTAGCCGCCGACGAACTGCTCCACCTCGGCGTTGCCGGAGTGCTCCAGGGCGGCGGGGGGGCCGCGCCAGACGATGACGCCGTCGCTGAGCATGGCGATCTCATCGCCGATGGTGCGGGCGGAATCGAGGTCGTGGGTGATGGAGACGGCGGTGCAGCCGAGGCTCTTCACCTGCTCGACGATCAGGGCGTTGATCGCCCGGCCGGTGACCGGATCGAGGCCGGTGGTGGGCTCGTCGAAGAAGATGATCTCCGGATCGGCGACCATGGCGCGGGCCAGGCCCACCCGCTTCTGCATGCCGCCGGAGAGTTCCGACGGATAGCGGTCGATGAACTGGCGGGCGATCTGCACGCGGTCCAGCGCCGCCAGCGCCCGGGCCTTGGCGGCGGCCCTGGGCGCGTGGTCGGCGTTGACCAGGCGGAAGGCGACGTTTTCCCAAACCGAGAGGCTGTCGAACAAGGCCCCGCCCTGGAACAGCATGCCGAAGCGGGAGGCGAGGCGCCGGCGCTCGCGGCCCTTCAGGCGGCTGACGTCCTGGCCGTCGATCAGCACATGGCCGGCGTCGGCCTGCATCAGCCCGGCGGCGATCTTGATGGTCACCGACTTGCCCTGGCCCGACCGGCCGATGACCACCAGGGAGCGGCCCGCATCGACGCTCAGATCGAGGCCGCGCAGGACCACGGTCTCGCCGAAACGCTTCTCGACCGCTCGCCATTGCAGCTTTGGGCCGGAGCCGCTCATCGGTGCGTGAACATCGTGGTCAGCAGGTAGTCGGAGGCGAAGATCAGCACCGCCGCGGAAACCACGGCGTTGGTCGCCGCCCGGCCCACGCCGCGCGCGCCCCCTTCGGCGGTGAATCCGTGGTAGCAGCCCATCAGGGCGACGATGAAGCCGAAGACCGCCGCCTTGATCAGGCCCGAGACCACGTCCCAGGTCTGCAGGAAATCCCAGGTGTTGCGGACATAGACGGCGGCGTTGAAATCCAGCGTCCGCGTCGCCACCAGCCAGCCGCCGCCGATGCCGATGATGTCGGCGACCAGGGTCAGGGCCGGCAGCATCAGGATCGCCGCGGCCAGGCGCGGCGCGATCAGGTAGCGGAACGGGTCGGTGGAGAGGGTCTGCAGCGCGTCGATCTGCTCGGTGGCGCGCATGGCGCCGATCTCGGCGGCGATGGCGGCCGAGACCCGGCCCGCCAGCATCAGGGCCGCCAGCACCGGTCCGAGCTCGCGCGTCAGGCCCAGCGCCACGATCTGCGGCATGATCTGCTCGGCGTTGAAGCGGCCGCCGCCGGTATAGATGTTGAGCGCCAGGGCGGCGCCGGTGAAGACGGCGGTGAGGCCGACCACGGGCAGGGAATAGTAGCCGATGCCGACCAGCTGGCGCGCCAGCTGGCCGGGGAACCAGGGCGGCGAGAGGGAGGCGGCGAACGCACGGGCGGCGAACAGCACGACCGCGCCGGCGGTGCGCAGGATGCCGAGGAAGGAGCGTCCGACAGCCGTTACCGGCGCCAGGCCGATGGGAACCGCACCCACCCGCTAGGCCCCGGGGGCCGATGAAGCCGCCGGCTTGGCGCCGGCGTCCGGTTGCTGGGCGCTCGCGGCGTCGCCGCTCGGGGCCTGCGGCCGCAGCATCTGGCCGAGCAGGCCGAACAGATCCACCGCGCCCTGGGTGTTCTCGAACTCCGCCCCGGGCTTCAGGTCGTCGGCCGCGCCGCCGGGCTCGATGGCGACGTGGGCGCCGCCCAACAGGCTGTCGCTGGTGATCTTGGCGGTCGAGTCCGACGGCAGCTTGACCGACGGGTCGAGGTCGAGGCGGACGACGGCCACGAAGGTCTTGGGATCGAGCGCGATGCTGGTGACGGTCCCGACCTTGACGCCGGCGACGCTGACGGCGGCGCCGGGCGCTAGCCCGCCCGCCTGGCCGAACCGGGCGCTGACCTCATAGCCGTGGCCGCGGCCGGCGCTGACCGTATTCAGCGAATAGATCAGGAAGCTCGCCGCGGCGACGAGCACGACCGCGCCGACGCCGGTCTCCGCCCACTGTTCTCGCGCCATAGATCCTCTCAATCCGACGTGGGCCACGCCCCGGCCCCGTTCGCCTGCCCAGTCCGCTACCGCGAAGCCGGGCGGGTCCGCCGCTGTCTCTGTTGCTGCAGCTGATCGGTCAAGGCGTCGATGTCGCCGCCGTGGTTGTCGATGGTCGACACGAAGTCCTGTTGCTCGGTGATCGCCAGCCAGACGCCGCTGACCTCCACGTCGACCACCTTCCAGGACCCCCCGGCGCCCAGCACGCGCCAGGCCACCGGTAGCGGCTGTTTCAAATCACCGCCGACGATCAGGGTGTTGACCACCACGTCGCCGGGCCGGCGGACGATCGACCCCGTCACCCTGACGGTCTCGCCGTGGAATTCGCTCATCCGGCTTTCGTAGACGTTCTGGGCGTACTCACGGAAAACCGGCGCGAAACGCTGCATCTGGGCCGGGGTAATGCTGCGGGCGTACTTGCCGAGCACGAAGGTGGTGATCCTCGGCACGTCGGCGTCCTGGTCGATGATGCTGCGGAAGGCGGCGACCTTGTCGGCCCGGCTTTGATCGTTGTCGTTCAGGATGGCGAGAATGCGCTGCGCCTGGGCGCCGACGAACTGCTCGGCGGAAGGATCGCGGGTCGACTGGGCGAACGCCGCGCCGCCCGGCAGCAAGGCCGAACCCACGGTGGCCGCGCCTGCCGCGAGCGCCGCCGCGATCATCGCGCGCGACAGGGCGTGTCTGAATCGCCGATTGGTCATGAGAACTCCAGATGCACGCAAGGGAATGAATTGGCCTTAGGCGCCAGATCCGGCCATTTCAGGGCCGCGGAGACTGGGGTTGAACCTCGGGCTGAGGCGGAGATTCGGGCGGGATCGGGGCCTGAGGCTGGGCCTCGGGCTGGTCTTGGGCCGGGGCCTGAGGCTCCAGCCCGAAGTCCGGCAGGTTCTGGACAGCGTTGGGCGCGTGGCCGCGCGCTTCATCGATCTGAGCGGCGCGCTGCTGGGAATAGGCCGACCGGATGGCCGCATAGGGGTCGGTGAATTCGCCGTTCAGCGCCTTCAGCTGGTCGTTGGCGTTGGCCCGCTCCTGGGTGACGGTGACGCCGGCCCGGACCTGGCCGAAGGTGGTGTTGAGGCCGCCGACGCCGAGGCCGATGGGGTCGGCGAAGATGTCCACCAGCTGGCCGATGCCGTCGCGCAGGCTGCTGGGTCCGGCCAGCGGCACGAAGATGTACGGCCCCGACGTGACCCCATACTTGCCCAGGGTCTCGCCGAAGTCCGACTCGTGCCGCTCGATGCCGGACTTGCTGGCGACATCGATCAGGCCGGCCAGGCCGACGGTCGAATTGATCGCGAACCGCTCCGCCGCCGTGCCGGCGTGCCTGAAACGGCCCTGGAGGATGTCGTTGGCGGCGGTGCGCGGCTCGGAGAGATTGTTGACCGCGTTGGTCAGTCCGGTCTGAATCGGCGGCGGCACGACGTGGATATAGACGTGAATGACCGGGGCGATCACCGCGTGGTCGAGGGCGGTGCTGAGGGCGTAGAAATGGCGGTTCACGCGCGACCAGGGATCGGGCATCAGCGCCGCCTCGTCCGCAGGCGCCGCGGCTTGCGCCGGAACCGGCTGGGCCGGGTTGGCCTGAGGCTCCTCCTGAGGCGCGGCCGGGCCCGGCGCGGATTGAGCCATGGCCGGCGCGGCCGCGGCCAGGATCGCGGCGCCGAGACCCGCGGCCAGCACGCGCCGGGCGGCGGGCCGGTCCACACGCGTTTTCACGCCCCGAGCTTCGCGCGGATGCGGCCGCCCGGCGCCGCTGAAGCCCCGGCTTGTCAGAAGCTCAAGTTGCATTGGGCATGAGTTGAGAACCTGGGCGACGATTGCAAGCGGCTCGTGGCCAAAAAGCGGCGCCGAGGCGCAAAAAACTGGCTTGACGGTGTGGCGACGCGGCAATGCGCAACGCTTGGTCCTCCAGGGGGATCAACTCAGCCAAGCTCCGCGAAATACTGGACCAGCCTGTCCCGGGCTCGCTCGACGCCCGCCGTATAGCCGGTGAGGGCGTACCAGCGCAGGGCCCAGAGGGCGTTGGCGATGCGGAAGGCGGCGAACCTGGCCGCGTAGCCCTCGGCGAACAGGGTCTTGTCGCCATAGCCCTCCATCAGCCAGGCGGCCGGCAGCTGGGGCGCCTCCCAATAATCCCACTTGCCGAACTCGTTGATCGGCGAGTCGATGGAGACCTGCCCGAAATCGATCAGGCCCGACAGGCGGCCCTCGTGGACCATGACGTGGCAGGCGCGGATGTCGTTGTGGGTGAGGGTGCGCGGCAGGGGCGTCGCCAGCGTCGCCTCGACGAAAC
Organism: Caulobacteraceae bacterium; assembly: GCA_036272595.1. Classification (GTDB taxonomy): domain Bacteria; phylum Pseudomonadota; class Alphaproteobacteria; order Caulobacterales; family Caulobacteraceae; genus Poindextera. The sequence goes on along the minus strand of DATAYM010000042.1, from coordinate 33,663 downwards.
GGAAGGCGCGGCCGAGCGCGCCCCCGTCCAACCCGGCGCGGCCGGCCAGCTCGGTGAACTCGCCCTCGGTGGCCAGAAAGTCGTCGGTATCGCCCTCGAAGAAGCGGCCGCCGTCGCCAAGATCGGCCTCGGTGATCGAATGCATCAGCGAAAGCTGCGCGCCCACCTGCCGCACCACCGCGCGCAGGGACCGCGGCGGCAGATCCAGGCTGTCGGACAGGCGCTGCCCGGCAAGCTTCTCGAGGATGCAGACCTCGAGCGCCTGGCGCCCATCCGCCAGCCGCTGGATCGACAGCACCCGGGGCACGGCCATGCCAAGCGCCAGGCAGCGCTCGAGGGCCCAGCGCTCCTTGTCGAACACTCCCTCGACCTGGCGGGCGATGCGCACGATGACCTCCAGCCCGCTCTCGAAGGCGAGCGCATAGACCTCGTTGGCCTCGCCATGGACGATGCGGGTCCTGGCCGCGATCGGGCTGGGGGTGACCCCGCGCGCCGCCTCCGCGATCAGGGCGTCCGAAATCTCGAAGCGGCCGTGCAGAGCCGCAAGGTGCCGGTCGTAGTCGTTGGCCATCGGGCGGCTCCTGGCTACACGAGCTTTCGCAGGCTCGAACGGCGCATCTGATCGGCAGGGCTCACAGCCGGCGGAACGCCAGGCCGCGGACCCGCCCGGTGGCGATGGTGAAGCCGACGGCCTCGCCGCCCGCGCCGCGAGTGACGGACAGGCGCACCCCGCCGCCTTCGAAATGGTCCTCGTCGGCGGCGGCCAGAGCCACGGGGTTCGAGCGCAGGCTCGACATCAGCATGCCGCCCTCCGACGGCATCAGCGTGTAGGTCACGTCCAGCTCTTCGCAGCGGTAGTCGCCGGCCAGGGCGGCGAGCTGACCGGCGGAAGGCGCCGCGCGGCGGGCGGGGCGCCAGGCCGTGGTGACGCCGCCGAGGCTGCGCGTCTCGATCGCGCCGTCGGCGCGGCGCGCGTACGGCTCCGACCCCGGCCCAAGGCGGAAACGGCCGTCGGCGAGAAAGCGCGCCTCGGCCCGGGCGCCATAGAGCGTCGTGACCAGCTTGCCGTCCTCGAGCTTCAGGTCGAGGCTGGTTCCCCAGTCGCCGACATAGTAGCCGGCGAGCGCCGTCAGGGCAGCTTCGTCCGCCGCCACCGTCTCGGCGGCCGGCGCGGCGGGTCCAAGGAAGATGTCGGCCAGGTCGGCGCTGATCTTGCCGGTGTCGGCGGCGCCGTTGGACAGCACCACGATCGAGGCGTCCTGGTCCGGAAAACTGATCAGCATCGAGCGGTAGCCGGCGTCGGCGCCGGAGTGCCAGACCGCCGGGCGCCCGCCGATCGGATCGAGCGCCAGGCCGGCGGCATAGGTCAGCACCCGGCCGTCGCGCAGCCGGCCCGGGACTTCCAGCGAGGCCATCAGGGCCGGATCGAACACCGCCGGATGCAGGATCTCGCGCGACCATTTCAGCAGGTCGCGCGGCGTCGACTGCAGGCTGGTCGCGCCATAGTTGCTGTAGTTGAGGCGCATCAGGCGGACCGCGCCGTCCGCGCCAAGGCCATAGCTGGCCGCGCGGCGCTTCAGAAGCTGGTTGGCGTTGCCGTAGACCACCGTGTCGTCCATGCCCAGCGGAGCGAACACCTGATCCTGCAGGTACTGGTGGAACTTCACCCCGGACGCGCGGGCGACGATCTCCGCCAGCAGCGAATAGCCGGTGTTGGAGTAGCAGAAGTCGGTTCCCGGGCTGAAGTTCAGCGCCGTCTGCCGCGCGGCCATGGCCAGGATGGCCTTTTGCCGGATCAGCCCGTCGAGCGGCGTCCCGGAGAGCATCATCAGCTCCCACTGATCGCGCAGGCCGCTGGTGTGGTGGATCAGGTTCGAGACGGTGATGGGCTGGCCGAAGTCCGGCATCTCGGCCAGCCAGGTGCGGATGTCCGCCTCCAGGTCGAGCTTGCCGGCGTGAGACAGCTGCACGGCGGCGAAGGCGGTGAACTGCTTGGAGACGCTGGCGACGTGGAAGCGGGTGGCGGCGCTCACCGCGACGCCGTGCTCCAGGTCCGCGCCGCCGAGATAGCGCTCGTAGAGCGTCTCGCCGCCGCGGGCGACCAGGACCGCCAAGCCCGGCCGGTCCGGCGTGAAGGCGGCCAGCAGGGCGTCAGCCCGGGCCGCCACATCGGTCGATGTCTTGTCGGTCATCGCGTCCGCCCGTTGTCTTGCCAAGCCATCCCACGCGGCCCGGCCGGCGTCAAAGCGGCCGCGGCGCGCTTCGCGGGCTTCCGCCTGGGTCGCCGGCCATGTATGACAGTTATGTGACATACATCGTCCAGCACGGCGCCGGCGACGAGCCGGTCGAACACGTCGCGGAGTCGGTCGGCGCGGCGGCGCGGATCGCCGTGGCTCTGGCCCGCGAAAAACGGCGCAACGTCCGGGTGCTCATGCCGGATGGCGAGACGATGGACTTCGAGTCCTTTCAGGACGCGGTGTTCCGGGGCGACCTGCGGGACTAGGGCGGCGTCACACGCGCCAGCTTGGCCGCGAAGGCGGGGTGTGCGTAAATCCCGCTCCACCCGGGGGCGGCCATGACCCTGTTGCGCAAGATGCTTCCGCTGGCGATCCTTGCCGCCGGCGGCTGGCTGCAGGCCGGCGGGGCGCGGGCCAGCGGCGACTTCACCTGCACCACCGCCTGGAAGCTCGACCAGACGACTTACGCCGACTGCAACAACCTGCCCTTCCTCAGTCCGGGCAACGACAGCCGGGTCAATCTGCAGCTGCTGCTGATCGACGCCGGGAAGGCGGTGATCGGGCCGCCGCCGACGACCGATCCGCCGACGCCGCCGATCGAGGCCAGCGCCTCGCCCTTCACCTGGGAAGCGTTTTCCGATCAGATCGGCCCGAGGACGCCCGGCCAGCCGGACAGCGGCGACTCCGTCGCCGATCCCGGCTCCTCCGACTACGCCAGCGGCGAGGGCAGCCGCTGCCGCACCAACGCCGACGGCGCGGCGGCCTTCGCGGCCGCGCTGGCGGCAAGTCCGGGCGTGCCGGCCGCCGAGAAGACCGCCCTGACCGCCGCGCGCCAGGCGCTGTCGCCGAACTGCGACGACTCCGGCCCGCCAGCGGCCTATGCGCCTCCGGCCGGCGTCACCTCGGCGCTCGGCAGGTCATTCAGCGCCTACCTGGTCGGCACGGCCGGCTTCTATGGCGGCGACTTCGACGGCGCGCGCAAGGCCTTCGCCAGCCTCGCGGCCAGCCCCCAGCCGTGGTTGAAGGAGACCGCGCGCTACATGCTGGGCCGCGTGGCGGTGAACCAGGCCCAGGTCGGCGCCTTCGAGGACTATGGGGCGCTGAGCGCCGACAAGATCGACAAGGCGGCGCTCACCGAGGCCCGCCAGGCGTTCGACGCCTATCTGAAGGCCTATCCGAAGGGCCTCTACGCCGCCTCGGCGCGCGGCCTGCTGCGCCGGGTCGACTGGCTGGGCGACCAGCCGCAGGCGCTGGCCGGCGACTACGCCTACGCCTTCGCCCATCCCGGCCCGGACCAGCGCAACGTCCCGGTCGGCGTATTGGTGACCGAGGCCGACAACAAGCTCCTGACCAAGGTCAAGCCGGCCGACGTCGGCGATCCGATGCTGCTGGCGACCCTCGACCTGATGGCCATGCGCACCGCCGGGCCCAACGACGACCCGCCGCCCTCGGCCATCAAGTTCGATGAGCTCGCCGCCCAGAAGCCGAAGTTCGCCGCCGATCCGGACCTTTTCGCCTACCTGCTGGCCGCCCACCGCCTCTATCTCGAAGCCGATCCGGCCGGCGCCCTAAGCTATCTCGGCGCACCGCCGCCGCCGGGGCCCATGAACGACCTCGGCTTCAGCCGCCTGGTGCTGCGCGGCCTCGCCCTGCAGGCGCAGAAGAACTGGACCGGCGCCCAGGCTCTCTGGCTGCGGATGGCGCCCACGGCGCGGCCGGCCTTCCAGCGGCCGATGCTGGACCTGGCGCTGGCGTGGAACGAGGAGCGCAACGGCGGCCTTACCGACGTGTTCGCCGCCGGGACGCCGATCAGGGACCCGCAGGTGCGCCTGATCCTACTGCGCAACGACGCTGGGCCGGCCCTGCTGGTCCAGCGCGTCAAGGCCACGGACGCCCCGGCGCTGGAGCGGCGGGTGGCGCGCTATGTGCTGCTCTACAAGGACGTCATGCGCGCCCGCTACGCCGCCTATGCCGGCGATGCGACCCTGGCCGCGCCCAAGGCCCCGCCGCCGGCGGACCCGAACAACCCCAATCCCGATGAGCCCGACCAGAGCCTGTTCGATTGGCCCGGCGCGAGCGACGGCTATGTCTGCGAGGACCTGAGCAAGCTGGTCCGGGCCCTGGCGGCCGATCCCCGCGCCTCGCACAACCTGCTGTGCCTGGGCGAATTCGCCCGGCAGCACAGCCTGGACGGCTATTCCCTGAACAGCAGCGCCCCGGCCGACGAACTGGGCGGCGCGCCGACCCAGTTTCCGGGACGCACCTTCGCGCGGCTGGACGCCTACAAACAGGTCCTCGCCGATCCCAAGGCCCCGGCCGCCGACCGGGCCTATGCCCTCTACCGCGCGATCAACTGCTATGCGCCGAGCGGCAATAACGGATGCGACGGCCAGGGCGTCGCCAAGAGCGTGCGCGCGGCCTGGTTCCACAGCCTGAAAACTGATTACGCCGGCTCCGATTGGGCCCGCACCCTGAAATACTATTGGTAGGCCGGCGGCGCGCGGCGCTGGCCGCCCTGGCGCTGGGCCTGGCCATGGGTCCGGGCAGGCTCGCCCTGGCGGGGACCGTGCGGGCGGCGGACTACGACGCTTTCTGGCTCTGGGGCGGCGTCACGCCGCAGCCGGCCCTGGCCGGGGCGCGCAGCCTCTACCTGCTGCAGGGCGAGGTGCGGGCGACCCGTGGTCCCGACGGGGCGGTGCGGCTGGTCGCCCAGGGCGGGGCCATCCCCCGGCTGCGCCAGGGCGAGGTCTGGCTGGACTACCGCGCCGATACGCTGCGCTGGCCGCCCGAGGTCTACAGCCAGATCCTCGCCCGGCTGGGCCGCTGGCGCGCCGCCGGCGACCCGGTGGCGGGCCTGCAGATCGATTTCGACGCCCATACCCGCCACCTCGACGACTACGCCCGCTTCCTGGCCGACCTGCGCGCGCGCCTGCCGCCGGGCTGCAAGCTGAGCGTCACCGGCCTGCTGGACTGGAGCAGCCAGGGGGATTCCGCCGCGCTGGACGCGCTGGGCGGGGTGGTGGACGAGGTGGTGCTGCAGACCTACCAGGGCCGCCGCACCATCCCCGGCTATCAGGCCTATCTGGCCCGGCTGGGCCGCATGAAGATCCCCTTCAAGATCGGCCTGGTCGAAGGCGGCGACTGGACAGCGCCCCCCGACCTCGCCGCCAACCCCTGGTTCCGCGGCTATGTGGTGTTCCTGAAGAACCCGGCGGAGTGAGTTCAGTCGAGGGCGTCTTATGGCGCGGTGAGGGCGGACGGCCCCGACAGCGCCGCCGGCGCCGAGCGCTGGAACTTCAGGCTTCTGCCCTCGAAGCCGGCGCCGGCCTCGATCACCAGCTGCTCGTGGGTGATGTCGCCCTCCACGTGGCAGCCTGCGAAGAGTTTCACCAGCTTGGCGCCGATCGAGCCGACGACCCGCCCGTGCGCTTCGACCGACTCGGCCTTGATCGCGCCTTCGACCCGGCCGGAGTCGCTTATGATCAGCTGGGCCACGGCGACGTCGCCGCGGACGACGCCGTCGACGTGCAGTTCGCCGTCGCCGCTGACGCCGCCGTCGATGGTCGTGTCCGTCGCTATGAGTGACGCCCGCCTGGGCGAGGTTCCGATGTCGGAAGGAGTCATGGGCGCTCCGCAAACTCTATTGGCCGCCCATCCCCGCCAGGACCCTAGCCAGGATCGGGCGCGCCCGGCAAGGGAAAGGTCCCCCGGCCGCTGGCCGGCCGTGGGTGCGTCGGCTCCGGCTCGAGCCGCTCGCTACGCGGCCATAGAGGCGCGCAGGCAGGAACCAAGTCGGCGCCCGGCGATTTCGTCTTCATGGGCGTGGCCGCACAGGGGCGGCCCCGCGGCAAACATGGGACGGAGCGAAAGCATGTCTATTCTTGCCTGGCTGGTCGTCGGCCTCGTCGCCGGATGGATCGGCAGCATGATCGTCAACAGGGGCGGCGAAGGCATCCTGATGGACATCGTGCTGGGAGTCGTCGGCGCTTTGGTCGGCGGCTTCCTGTTCAATATGCTCGGCCACTCCGGTGTGACCGGCATCAATCTATACAGCATCTTCGTCGCCGTGGTCGGCGCTGTGGTGGTGCTGTTCGTCTACCACGCGCTGTTTCGCCGCCGGGCCCTCTAAGGGCCGGACTCGACAGAAGCGAGGCGAGGGGCTGGCCTGAAGGGCCAGTCCCTTTTTGCTGCTTATCGGCGCAGCCGCTGCTGAACCGCTTTCGCCAGCACCCGGGCGGGCGGGCCGCCGAAAAAGAGGAAGATTCCGGAGCCGACGATTGCTCCGACAAGAAAATCAAAACTCACGGGTTCGGGCTCCCTGGGTGGTGAAGGCGCCTCCATCATAGCGTCCGCCCGCCCAAGGTCCATGGGACCGATTGGCTCAGCCGGGCCGTCTATATGCCGTAGGGCAGCGCGACCCACGGATGGCGGTGGATCTCGTAGTAGGAGCGCAGGGGGGCTGGAAAGTCCGGATCCGCGAAGGCGCCGACAGCGACCGCGATCAGGTCCGGCGCGTCGTCCTCGGTGAACCAGACGGTCGAGCCGCAATTGGGGCAGAAGCGGAACTCGAACGCGGTGCCGGCGTCTTCGCCGACGCGGCGCCAGACGCGGGCCTCGCCGACGATGCTGACCTTTTCCCTCGGAAAGCGCGCCTGTACGCCGAAGACGCTGCCGGTGCGCTTCTGGCAGGCGAAGCAGTGGCAGACCGAGGTGCGGACCGGACCGTCGGGCGCGGTGAGGCGGAGCTGGCCGCAGGAGCAGGTCGCGGTGCGCGTCATGGGCGGAGGATAAGACCGTCAGGCGTCGCCGTGCAACAGCATGTCAGCACGGTTCCCCTCACGACCGGCCGAGCGGCTATCTTGTTGAGCAGGCGGCGGTCAGAAGCGGCGCTTCGGGCGTCCGCGGGTCGGGCGCGTGCCAGGCGTCGTTGGCCTGGTCCGTATTGACGAGGCGGCCCTCGGCCATGTTCCGCTCGTAATAGGTCGTGGCGAGCAGCTTCAGCTGTTTCTGACCGCAATCGAAACTCAGGACGTACTTGACCGACGAAACCTGATGGTCGCCGAGGACCTGGGCGACCTTGAAGTCCAGCAGTCCAGCCGCATCCACCAGCCTGGCGTGAGCGGCCTCGTCGGCGGTCGGCCGGACGCTGTTCAGGTCCAGATAGATCCCGAACTGGGCGCCGTCGCGGATCCGGCTCCAGTTCGCGGCGCCGGGCGCGGTCGACACAGCCGGCGGCTGGGCCGGTGCGGCGGTCTGGGCCTGGGCGATCGGCGCGGCCGCCAGGAACAGCGCCGCGATCGCAGCGCCGGACCGCTCAAAGCTATCGAAGCGAGCCACCGGACCCCCCTGATTCCGCGCCAAGGTCAGACAGCTTCACCGGTAGCAGGACAACCGCCTCATAGAATTTCGCCAGGTTTTCGCGTCTGTTACACAAGGGCTGCGCGGGCGCGAACGAGCCGCTGGGCTCGACCCTGACGATCTTCAGGGCTTCGATCTTCGGGCAAGAGATCACCGCCAGTTCGCCAAGGACGCCAGGAACGCAGGACGATGGCGGCTCGGCCCGGAGCCTTGGCGAGCTTTGGCGTCAAACACAGCGGACAATGGAAGCTTCGCGTAGGCCGCCAGTGGGTTTCAGCCTGGGGGAAGCAGCCTGAACGAGTCCAGGAAGCTGGTGGTTTCCGGATCGTCCGGGCCGAGGCTGGACTGGGAGATCAGTTCGTAAAGATGCTTGTTCGACACGAAGACGCGGACGCGGGCCGTTGGCTTGTTCGGACGGCTGAGCAGGAACTCCCGCCCGGTGACGGCGCCGGTCGCGGCGTAGGTGATCGGCCCGAGGGTCCCGCCGACATCGCTCGCCAGGGCCCCCGGCGCGTCGGAAAGCGCCTGGTCCTCGGATTTGGACGAGCCCGATCCGTCGATGACGTTGACCAGGTTGTCGCGGCCGGCCAGCACGGACTCGACCAGGAAGGTGTGAGCCTTGGCGCCGTCGGCCGAGCCGGGATAGTCGGTCGCTTGCGGTGGGGCGCGGAACGAGACGGCGAAGCCCCAGGCCGGATAGGCGTATTCCTTCAGCGCCGGCGGCGGGGTGCAGGCCGAGAGCGCCACGAGGGCGCCGGCGAACAGAAGTCTGGCGACGATCGGCATGACTTCGAGGGAAGCACAGAAAGCGTGACAGTAACACCGCGTCGCCAGCCTTCCCCTGACCGCTCCCGTCCCGCCCCTATGATGGCGTCAGAGCCATAGCGGAGCGCAGCCTTGAAAAACGCCACCCCAGACACCGTTGACAGCAAGGGCGTCCGCCTTGGCTCGCTCGACAACGCCAGCGCCGGCCGGATCATGGCCGTCAAGCCGCCGAAATCGGCCGTCGCCAAGGGGAGCTTGAGCCCTCGCGCCCGCGCCCCGATCGTCAACGGCGATTGATCCCGATGGCCCCCAAGGGCGCCCCCAAGCCCAAGTCCCCGAAGGCCTCGGGCCCAAGGTCCCGGCCGGCGCCCAAGGCGGCCGGCCGCCACGCCGGCCTGTTCAGCGGCAGGGCGGCGGTGCGCCGGCCCTAAGCCAAGGTCCGCTCGAACCCTCGGACAGTTCCGCCGCCATGGCCCACGCCTGCCGCCTCGGCCACGCCAGCCTCGCGGCTCTGTGCGTACGCCTGGCCGCCGGCGAGCCGCTCAGCCTGGCCTGCCGCGATCCGTCGTCGCCGGACGAGGCGGCGGTCCGCGAGGCGATGGCGGCCCGTCCCGAGGTCGCCGCGGCGATCGCCGCGGCCCGCGACGCCGGCTTCGACGCCATTGCCGTCCGCGTGCGCGAGACCGCCCGCGGCGCCGGCGATTCCACCGACAATGTCGCGCGCGACAAGCTGATCATCGACACGGACCTGAAGCTGCTGGCCCACTGGGACCCCCGCCGCTACGGCGACCGGCCCTCGGCAGACCCGGCTTCCGAACCCGCCCAGGACCCCGCCTGGCCCGACCACGAAACCGCCGCCCGCCTCGCGGCCATCCTGGAAGCGGCGAAGATTCGGAAGGGGGAGGGATGACGGGCCTGCCGGTCCTTCAATCCGCCCGCCGTCCACCACCATCAACTGCCCGGTCGTATAGCCGCCGCGCATCAGGCCGGGACGTACTGCATGTTGTCGAGGTCCTCGATCATCCCCGGCCCGGTCGGGCGCCATCCCAGGCGTTGCTGGGTGAGGGCGCTGGAGGCCGACAGGTCGACGCCGGCGAAGGCGCCGAAGAAGCCCAGGTGGGCGCCGGCTTCTTCCTGGGTGAGGGAGACCACGGGGACCTTCAGGCCGCGGCCGATGGCTTCGGCGATGTCCTTCAGCCGCACGCTGTCTTCGCCGATGGCGTGCCAACGGGCGCCGGCCTTGTGCTGGTCGAGGGCCAGCCGGTAGAGCCGGGCGACGTCGCTGACATGGGCGGCCGGCCAGCCGTTCTGGCCGTCGCCGACATAGGCGGAGACCCCCTTCTCGCGGGCGATGCCGATCAGCGGCGTGACCAGCCCCTGCTTTTCGGTATCGTGGACCTGCGGCAGGCGCACCACCGCCGCGCTCACGCCCTGCGCCAGCAGCGCCATGGCCGCCGGCTCCGAGACGCGCGGGGTCGGTGAGTTGGGCGGGCAGTCGGTGTCCTCGGTCATCGCGCCGCCCGGCGCGAATGGCACGCCGGAGGTGACGATGAAGGGACGGTCGGAACCGGCCAGCACCTGGCCGATCGCCTCGATGGCGCGCCGGTCGATTTCCGAGTTCTCCTGGAACTTGGAGAAGTCGTGGACGAAGGCGCAGTGGATGACGCCGTCCGACTGGGCCGCGCCGCTGCGCAGGCTGTCGAGATCCTCGAGGTCGCCGCGGTGCGGCTCGGCGCCGGCGGCGGCCAGGGCCTCGGCGCCCGCCTCCGACCGGGTCAGGCCGAGCACCTGGTGGCCGGTGTCGATCAGTTCGGGGATGACGGCCGAGCCGATGAACCCCGTGGCGCCGGTGAGAAAAACACGCATGACGATGAGCTCCGGTTTTGATCGGCCCACTGTCCACCCCGGCGCTATCCTGGTAAAGTAGTGATCTTATAGAGGTATAGGGGCTAACAGGATGAGCGCGGCCGCCGCCCGATCGAACCGGCTCGGGTCCTATCTGAGGGACCGCCGCACCCGGCTGGACCCCGCCGCCTTCGGATTGGCCGGGACGCGCCGGCGCACGCCGGGCCTGCGCCGCGAGGAGGTGGCGCAACGGGCCAACATCAGCGCCACCTGGTACACCTGGCTGGAGCAGGGGCGCGGCGGCGCGGCCTCGGCCGACGTGCTGGACCGGATCGCCGGCGCCCTGATGCTGACCGGGGTCGAGCGCGAACACCTCTTTCTGCTGGGGCTTGGCCGGCCGCCCGAGGTTCGCCGCTACCAGCCGGAAGAAGGGGTCACGCCGCGGCTGCAGCGGGTGCTCGACGCCCTCGAGCCCTGCCCGGCCCTGGTCAAGACCGCGACCTGGGACGTGGTCGCCTGGAACCGCGGCGCGGCGGCGCTGCTGACCGACTTCGCGGCGCTGCCGCCGGCCGAGCGCAACCTGCTGCGCCTGGTCTTCTGCGACCCCCAGGTGCGGGCGGCGCACTACGACTGGGACAGCGTGGCGCGGGCGGTGGTCGGGGTGTTCAGGGTCGACGTGGCGCGGGCCGGTGCGGTGGGGGACGCCAGCGCCCTGGTGGAGGAGCTCAGCCGGCTGAGCCCGGACTTCGAGGCCATGTGGCGCGCCAACGACGTGCTCGATCTTGCCGAGGCGGGCGTCAAACACATCCGCCATCCGATCGCCGGCCCGATCGCCTTCGAACACTCCACCTTCGCCGTCGACGGGCGGCCCGACCTCGGCATGGTGGTCTACAACCCCGCCACCCCCGCCGACGCGGCGCGGGTCGTGTCGCTGATGGAGGCGATGGAAGGGGCCCGATGCTCTCTTGCGGGCGAGGATCAGCCATCGCCCGCTCCAGGTCCGGCAAAGGAGGCGCGCCGTGGCGCAGAACATCTATGACACGCCCGACTTCTTCGCCGGCTACAGCCGCATGAACCGCTCCGTGAACGGGCTGGACGGCGCGGTGGAATGGCCGGCGGTGCGCGCCCTGTTGCCGGATCTGACCGGCCGGCGCGTCGTCGACCTCGGCTGCGGTTTCGGCTGGTTCAGCCGCTGGGCGCGGGCGAACGGGGCGGCCAGCGTGCTTGCCCTCGACATCTCGGCCAGGATGATCGAGCGGGCCAGGGCCGAGACCGACGATGCGGCCATCACCTACCGCATCGAGGACCTCGAGCGGCTGACCCTGCCGGCCGGCGGCTTCGACCTGGCGTTCAGCTCGCTGGCCTTCCACTACCTGCCGGACTTTGCCGGCCTGGCGCGAACGGTGCGCGCGGCCCTGACGCCGGGCGCGGCTTTCGTCTTCACCATCGAGCACCCGATCTACATGGCGCCGTCCCGCCCGGACTGGGCAGCCGACGCGGATGGGCGACGGTCCTGGCCGCTCAATGGCTATGCGGACGAGGGCCAAAGGACCACCGACTGGCTGGCCAAGGGGGTGGTCAAGTTCCACCGCACCCTCGCCACCACCCTCAACACCTTGATCGGCGCCGGCTTCCAGATCGTCCGGCTGGACGAATGGGCGCCGAGCGAGGCGGAGGCGGCCGCCGATCCGACCCTTGCCTCCGGACGCGACCGGCCGATGTTCCTGCTGGTTTCGGCCCGGGTCTAGCCCGCGCCTATTCGACCTGACCGGTCTTGTTGACCACCTCGATGTCGTGGCCGTCCGGGTCGAGCACCCAGGTCGCGAAGTAGTTGGCGCGATACTGAAGCTGCGGCCCCGGCGGCGTCTTGACGCCGGCGCCGGCCGCGACCGCGGCGTCGAAGAATTCCTTGACCTCGGCCTGGCTGCGGGCGGCGAATCCGACGTGGACCGCCTCGGGCCTGGGTTCTCCCTCCTTGAGCCAGAAGACAAAGCGGCCGCCCTCGCCAAACCCCTTCAGGTGCGCGTGGCCGTCCTCGCCGGGAAAATCCACGAAATCGGTGATGCCGAGCGGCTTCAGCCCCTGCTGGTAGAACCGGACCGAGCGCGCGAAATCCGAGACGGTCAGGATCACATGGTCAATCACGACGGACGCTCCCTACAAGATTGCGAAGACATCCTAGGTCGTTCCCGTGACGGCTTCTGTCAGGAGCGCGCGGCGGCATGCCGCCCCGTGAGCGCTTGGGCTACCGCGCCGGCTCGGCGGCGTTCGGCGGCAGCATGCAAAGGGTGGTGATCCAGTGCAGGGACGGGCGGCTTAGCCGCCGGCGGCGGCCATCACCGTGTTGATGGCATGGCTGAGCTCGCCCGCCTGGTAAGGCTTGGCCAGGATGGGAAACTCATTGCCGATGACTTCGGCCTCGCGGCTGTAGCCCGTCGCCAGGAGCACCGGCAGGTCCGGCCAGGTCGCCCGGATCCGGCGCGCCAGGCCCAGCCCGTCGAGCGCGCCGGCCATGACGATATCGCTGAACACCAGGTCTGGCAGCCCGCCGGCTTCCAGGATCTGCAGGGCGGCGGCGGCGGAGCTGACTACGCGCGGGATATGGCCGAGGTGCTCAAGCAGGCCGGCGGCGGCGTCGGCCACCTCGGCATTGTCCTCCACGCACAGCACCTGCAGGCTTTTCACCGTCGCCGAGGCGGGCGCGACCTCGGGCTCGACCGGCGCGGACGTGGCGCGCGGCAGCCAGATGCGGATGGTGGTCCCTTCACCCAGCCGGCTTTCGACGCGCAGCCGGCCGCCGGACTGCTGGACGAAACCATCGACCTGGGAAAGGCCGAGGCCGGTGCCCTTGTCCGCCCCCTTGGTGGTGAAGAAGGGGTCGATCACCCGGGGCAGGATGTCGTCGGGGATGCCGACACCGGTGTCGGCGACGGTCAGCTCGACGAAATCCCCGGTGAGATCGGGGTCGATCTCGCCTGCCGCGAGGCTGGCGTTGCGCGCCGAGATGGTCAGCCGGCCGCCCGCCGGCATGGCGTCGCGGGCGTTGACGGCCATGTTCAGCATGGCCAGCTCCCAGGCGTTGATGTCGATCTCCACGGGCCAGAGGTCGTCCGGACAGTCCACGCCGACGCTGACGCCGACGCCCAGGCTGGAGGCGAGCAGGGCCTGCAGGTCGGGCGCCTGGGCCGCCAGCGACACCGAAGCCGGGTAAAGACGCTGGCGGCGGGCGAAGGCCAGCAGATGTCGGGTCAGCTCCTGACCGCGCCGGGTCGCGGCCATGATGGCGTCGAGGGAGCGGAGGGCGCGCGGGTCCTCGCCCACCCGGTCGCGCATCAGCTCGGCCTGGCCGCCGACCACCATCAAAAGATTGTTGAAGTCGTGCGCCACACCCCCGGTGAGCTGGCCGAGGGCCTCCATCTTCTGGCTGTGGGCGAGGCGCTCGTTGGCCTTCTGCAGGTCGAGCTGGGCGTTGCGCCGTTCGGTGATGTCGCGGGTGATCTTGGCGAAACCGACCAGCTTGCCGTCCTCGTCGCGGATAGCGTCGATCACCACATTCGCCCAGAACAGGCTGCCGTCCTTGCGCACCCGCCAGCCTTCGGCCTCGTAACGGCCTTCGGCGGCCGCTGTGCGAAGACCGATGGCCGGTCGGTCCGCGGCCCGGTCGGCCTCGGTATAGAAGAGCGAGATGTGCCGGCCGACGATCTCATCGGCCGTATAGCCCTTGATGCGCTGGCCGCCCGAATTCCAGTTGGCCACCGTGCCGTCCGGATTCAGCATGAGCAGGGCGTAGTCGACCACGCCGGAGACCAGCAGCTCGAACTGCCGTTCGCTGCGGGCCAGGCTGTCCTGGGCCAGCTTCTCGAGGGTGACGTCGCGACCGTTGCAGTAGATCATCTCGCCGTCGCGGACCACGTTCCAGGACAGCCAGACGACATGGCCGTCGCGGTGCAGATAGCGATTCTCGAAGCCGAAATAGGCGCTCTGGTCGAGATGCGAGACGCGCATGGCGAGGGTTCTGGCCCGATCCTCGGGGTGGACCAGATCCAGAAGCCGCGTGCTGGTGATGTGCCCGGCGGGATAGCCGAGCGTGTCGCGCCAGGCTCGCTCGTTGATCAGCCGGGGGACGCCGTCGGTGTTGGAGACGATGGCGAAGAGGTCGCGGGAGGCGTCCCAGAAGCGCTGCAGTTGCCGCTCGGCGTCGCTGGCGCGGGCGGTCTGGACATTGACCTGGTCGGTCAGGGCCTGGCGCGCCGCCCGTTCGGCGAGCCGCCGCGCCGAGATATCGCGCGCCACGCCGAGCCGGCGGCCGTCCGACAGCCGCCGGCTGCTGACCTCGAGCTCGAGGAAGGCGCCGTCCTTGCGCCGGATGCGCCATTCGGCGACCGAATCGTCCCGATCTCTGGCCTGCGCCAGGGCGGCCTGTTCGTCCTGGCCGATCAGCTGCCAGACCGACCGGGCCAGCAGTTCCTCGCGGGTGAAGCCGGTCATGGCGCTGGCGGCGGCGTTGACGTCGACCAGCCTGCCCCCAGGGTCGGTGATGAAGATGGCGTCGGCCGCCCGGTCGAACACCTCGCGCAGCTGCTCCTGACTGGTCTGCAGGCGGGCTTCCGTCTCGGCCTGGGCGGACACGTCGGTATTGGTTCCGAACCAGCGCTGGAGATTGCCGGCGCGGTCGCGCAGCGGCGTGACCCGGGTGCGGAACAGCCGGAAGCCGCCGTCCTTTCCACGCAAGGGGAAATCCATCTCGTCGGCGACGCCGGCGGCCCTGACGGCCTCCCATTTGCGTACGACGTCGCCATAGACCGCCGGATCGTGCAGGCCCTTCAGCCCCTCGGCCTCGATGGTCTCGACGGGGGCGCCGGTATAGTCGATCCAGGCGTCGTTGACCCAGACGATGCGGCCCTCGGCGTCGGAGATCCAGCACGGCGTCGCCAGGTGCTGGGCGAGCTGGCGAAAGGGCAGGTCGTCGCCTTCGTCCACCTTGCCGTCATCGGGTGCGGATGACCCAGCGTCCATGACGAATGCCAGCCCTAGCAGACAGCCAGCCTCACCAACGCCGCAGCGAGCTGTTCGTTCATCGGTTTCAAAACGGCGAATCGCCGGTCGGGGAATGATAGGCTGCACGGCATGGCAAATCCCGCCAAACTGTTCCTGCTCGCCAACCTGGCATTGAGCTTCTACCTGGTCGGGGTCATCTGGGCGCATGAGGTCGATATCTTCCGATCGTGGCGGCTGGTCGGCGCCGATCGGTTCGCCGAGATCCAGGGCGTCCACTGGGGCAAGCTGCCCTACTGGGTCTTTGCGCCCCTGGCCGCGGCCTATGCCGGCGGCCTTGGTCTGATCGGATTTCATCCCGCGGGCTCCCCGGCATGGGGCATCTGGGGCGCCTTGGGGCTGCAGACCGCGTCAGCCGTGCTGACGGCGATATTCTGGGGACGTTGGCAGGCGAAACTCAGCCGCGACCCGGCGGGGCCGAAAAGCCCCTACCTGGCCGTCATCCTGCGGACCCACGGGTTCGCACCCTGCTGATCAACGCCTATGCGGCCGTGCTCTTTGCCTGGACGGCGACGACCGCCTAGCCGGGCCGCCTGGCGGCCCCGCGGGGCGGACATCAGTCGATCGGCCTCGCCGGCTCGCCGTCCTGCGGTCCGCGGGTGATCAGGCGGGCGCTGCGCTGGTCGAAGGTGTGGATCCAGAGCCAGTTGATGGCGACGATCAGGCGGGTGCGGACGCCGATCAGGAAATAGATGTGGGCGACGCCCCAGATCCACCAGGCCAGGGAGCCGCGCAGCCGGATCCAGCCGAAATCGATGATCGCCCGGTTCCGGCCGATCTGCGCCAGGCTGCCCTGGTGCACATAGGCGAAGGGCCGGATCGTCCGCCCGGCCAGGCGCGCCCGGATCGCCCTGGCGACATAGGCGCCCTGCTGCTTGGCGGCCGGCGCGATGCCGGGCACGGGCTTACCGTTCGCCCGCGCGATGGTCACCGTATCGCCGACGGCGAAGATCTCCGGACGGCCGGGGACGCCGAGGTCCGCCGTCACCCGCAGCCGGCCGGACCGGTCGGCGGCGACATCCAGCCACTGGGCGGCGGGCGAGGCTTGGACGCCGGCGGCCCAGATGATGGTCCTGGCCGGCAGTTGGCGGTCGCCGAAGACCACGCCCTCGGCGGTGCAACGGGAAACCGGCCGCGACAGCTCGATCTCGACGCCGAGGCTTTCCAGCGCGCGGCTCGCATAGGCCGAGAGATCCGCAGGGTACTCCGCCAGCACCCGCGGCCCGGCCTCGATCAGCACGATGCGGGCCTGACGGGTGTCGATGTTGCGGAAGTCCCGCGGCAGGGTGGTCCTGGCCAGTTCGGCGATGGTTCCGGCCAACTCGACCCCGGTCGGTCCGGCGCCGACGATGGCGAATGTGAGCAGGGCGGCGCGGCGCTCCGGATCGGGCTCGCGCTCGGCCGCCTCAAAGGCCAGCAGGATGCGCCGGCGGATGGCGGTCGCGTCCTCCAGGGTCTTCAGGCCGGGCGCGAAGGGCTCCCACTCGTCGTGGCCGAAATAGGCGTGGCGGGCGCCGGTGGCGAGCACCAGGACATCGTAGGGCAGGGACGCGCCATGATCGAGTAGAACGTTGCGGGCGTCGGCGTCGACGCCGGTCACCGTGGCGAGCAGGGTGGTGACCTCCGGACGGTCGCGCTCCAGCGCCCGCAGCGGCCAGGCGATCTCCGACGGGGCCAGGGAGGCGGTGGCGGCCTGGTAGAGCAGGGGCTGGAAGATGTGATGGTTGCGCTGGTCGACCAGGGTGATGTCGACCGGCGCTCCGGCCAGGCGCTTGACCGCCTCGAGGCCGCCGAACCCGCCGCCGACGATGACGACGCGCCGCCTGGGCGTCGGCGGAGCGGGACTCATCGGGCGGCCGCCACACATCGCGAGCGGGCCGGCCGCCGGCGGCGTCTTTCTCGGGTGCGGTAGGAATGCGGGTTCATGAGCGGGGAATTCGATTGGACGGCGCTGGTCAACCTCTGCCTGACGAGAAAGGTTCTGGTCCGGATCGAGCCCGGTCGTCCCTAGGAGGAACCACTTCGCGCCGAAACGCGAATCTCGCTTCGATCTCGGAAGACCACGGGGGCCCTCAGGCGCCCGGTGTGGCCGTCCCGCATCGGCCTGCGAAGATATTCACTCAAGCGATAGTGAGCATTGACAGCTTAACGAGCCTGATCCAGCTTTGGGCCACGTTGTTCGCCGCAGAGCGCGCAACGCAGGGCATTGGGAGGGATCATGAAGACCACCATCTGGATAAGCGCGTCCGTGTTCGCATTGGCGTGGTGCGGCGCGGCGAACGCCCAGACCAGCGCACCGGCGCCCAGCGCCGCCCCCGCCGCCGCCTCGAATAGCGCGGGCGGGATCACGGATGTGGTCATCACCGCCGAACGCCGGACGACCAACCTGCAGAAGACCGCCATCGCCGCGACGGTGCTGTCCGGCGCCGACCTGACCCGCAAGGGCGTGGTTTCGGTCGACCAGTTGCAGTTCCTCAGTCCGTCGCTGACCATCAACAATTTCGGCCAGGGCAACGACTTCGACATCCGCGGCATCGGCAAGGGCGAGCACAACACCCAGACCACCACCGGGGTGGTCACCTATCGCGACGGCGTCGCCACCTTCCCCGGCTATATCCAGGAAGAGCCCTATTTCGACGTCGCCAACCTGGAGATCCTGCGCGGTCCGCAAGGCACGTTCGCCGGCCAGAACGCCACCGGCGGCGCGGTTATCCTGACCACCCGCAACCCGGTGATCGACGGCGGCTACAGCGGCTACCTGCTTGGCCGCTACGGCAACTACAATGACACCAGCCTGCAGGGGGCGGTGAACGTGCCGGTCAGCGACACCTTCGCCGCGCGGATCGCGTTCAACACCGAATACCGCAACCCGTTCTACCATATCGGCGGCCCGCTGACCGGCGACCGCAACCTGATGTGGGGCAGCGGCCGCGTCTCGCTGCTGTGGAAACCGACCTCGGCCCTGACGGTGTCGTTCAAGACCGACTACGACTATCTCGCCAACGGCGGCTATTTCGGCCAGGCGATCATCAATCCGCTGACCGGCAAGCTCAATCCGACCAGCAGCCTGTTCAATTTCAACAACAACTACCACACCTTCGCCACCGACCAGTTCGTCCGCTCGATCCTGAAGATCGACTATGTCGATCCCGGCAGCGACATCACCTTCCGCTCCATCACCGGCTACCAGCAGGGCCGCTCGGCCTGGACCGGCGACATCGACGGCACCGACCTGCCGGCGCCCAACTACATCATCGACGAGGGCGTCCACGAGGCGATCTGGTCTCAGGAATTCAATATCATCTCGCCCGACAAGGGGCCGTTCACCTGGGTGCTGGGCGGTTACTACCAGAGCAACGACTACAATTTCCCGAAGGGCCAGTTCGACATCGGCGTCCCGCCGGGAGGCGTCGACGAAGAGCTCTACGGCGTGAACAACACCTATACCGGGGCGGTGTTCGGGCAGCTCAGCTTCAACCTGCCCGACGGCTTCCAGCTGCAGCTCGGGGCGCGGTATTCAAACTGGGGCACCGTCAACCACGTGCGCTGGCTGGTGCCGGAATACGTCGCCTACGGCATCGACTACCTCGACAACGCCAGCGAATACGGCTCCAACTTCACCGGCAAGGTGGCGCTGAACTGGAATATCGACGCGGACAACTTCCTCTATGCATTCGTCGCCACCGGCGCCAAGCCGGGCGGCCTCAACGGGGTGCTGTACTTCGCCGGCGGCGTCATCCCGCCGCCGTTCGGGCAGGAATATGTGACCGACTATGAGGGCGGCTGGAAAGCCACCCTGCTGGACAACCACGTCCACACCCAGCTCGGCTTCTATTACAACGACTTCCAGCACTTCCAGGTGATCATACCAATCCCGAACAATCCGACGCAGACGACGGAGGAGAACGATCCGAGCGGCACCAAGCTCTATGGGATCGAAGCCTCGGCCCAGGGGGTCTGGGGGGATTTCTCGGGCAATATCGGCCTCGGCGTCGGCCACAGCGCGCTTGGCAGGTTCTACGGCGAGGACCCGCGGCTGCCGGAGTCCGGGACCTGCAACATCAAGACCGGACCGGCCGTCGGCCCCTGCCTCGACCTGGCGGGCCATCCGCAGACCTACGCGCCGGACGTCACCTTCGATGTCGGGGCCCAGTACAACTTCCACCTCGCCGGCGGCGACCTGCTGACCCCGGGAGTCACCTTCAGCTACATCTCCAGCCAGTGGGCGACCCTGTTCGACAACCGGGCGGCCGGGGACTATCTGGCTCCGCGCAACATCCTGGGCGCCACCCTGGCCTGGACCCACGGCAGCTATGTCACGACGCTGTACGGAACCAACCTGCTGAACGACCACTATGTCGCCGCCGTGCTGTCGCCGATCGAACTGGCCGGGCCGCCGCTGCAGTTCGGCGTCAGCGTCATGAAGACCTTCTAAGGGCTGTCTCCTTCAATCGGCCGCCGCGCTGGAACCAGCCGGCGGCCGGCCTTTTTTGTTTTCGCCATTTCCCCCCAGGCTCATGCAGTCCTACGCGCTCACCGTAGACAAGTTTCTCGACCATGCCGCCAAGTGGTCGGGCGAGCGGCAGGTGGTCACCGCGGAGGCGGGCCGCATCGCCGGCCGCATCGGCTATGCGGACTTGCGGGCGCGCAGCAACCGGCTGTCCGGGGCTCTGGCGACGCTGGGCCTTCGGCCCGGCGACCGCATCGCCACCCTGGCCTGGAACACCCAGCATCACCTGGAGATGTACTATGCCGCCATGGGGGCGGGCCTTGTCTGCCACACGCTCAACCCGCGACTGGCGGCGACGCAGCTGGCGGCGATGGTCAACGAGGCGGAGGACCGGGTGCTGGCCGCCGCCGCCAACCTGGCGCCGCTGGTGCGGGAGCTCCTGCCGCTCTGCCCAGGGCTGGAGTCCATCATCCTGATGGACGGCGAAGGCGCGGCGGACGGGCTGCCGATCGACGGCGCGAAGGTCTGGGGGCTTGAGGTCCTGCTGGAGACCCGGGGCGCGGCGGTCACCTGGGGCGGCTTCGACGAGGAGACCCCGGCCGGCCTCTGCTACACCTCCGGCACCACCGGCAGGCCCAAGGGCGTGCTCTACACCCACCGCTCGAACTATCTGCACACCCTGCGCGCGCTACAGGCCGACGCCTTCGCCCTGACCGGCGCCGACGTCCTGCTGGCCGCCGTGCCGATGTTCCACGCCAACGGCTGGGGCCTGCCTTTCGCCGCGCCGGCGGTGGGCGCCAAGCTGGTCCTGCCCGGCCGCCACGCCGACGGCGCCAGCCTGGCGGCCCTGATGCGGGCCGAGGCCGTCACCGTCGCCGCCGGGGTGCAGACCGTCTGGCTGGGGGTGGTCGACCACCTCGACGCCGTCGGCGGCGAGCTTCCGGACCTGAAACGGGTGATCATCGGCGGCTCCAGCTGCCCCGACGCCCTGATCCGGCGCATCGAGGCGCGGCTGGGCGTGGTTGTGCAGACCAGCTGGGGCATGACCGAGCTGTCGCCGCTGGGCACGGTCGCCGCGTCCGGCGCGCCGTCGGGGTCGCAGGGCGCCGGCCGCCCGGCGATGGGCCTGGACCTCAAGCTGACCGACGCCGACGGGGCCGCCCTGGCGCAACAGCGCGGTCCGGTCGGCCATCTGAAGGTGAAGGGCGCCAGCGTGCTCGACCGCTATTTCCGCGCCGATGCGGATTCGCTGGACGCCGAGGGCTATTTCGACACCGGCGATCTGGCCAGCCTCGACGAGGCTGGCGCCCTGACTATCCGTGGACGGACGAAAGACCTGATCAAGTCCGGCGGCGAATGGATCAATCCGGCCGAGATCGAGGACATCGTCGGCGCCCACCCCTCGGTCGGCCAGGTGGCGGTCATCGGCCGGCCCGACGACAGGTGGGGGGAGCGCCCGGTGCTGATCGTCGAGCCACGCCAGGGCCGCGCCATCGACGCCCAATCCCTGCGCGACTTCCTGCGCGGCAAGGCGCCGGACTGGCAGCTTCCCGACCAGATACTGCAGATCGCCGCCATGCCGCTGGCCGCGACCGGAAAGATTGACAAGATCAGGCTGCGTGCGGATTACCTAGCGGGGACGATCGTCGGCGAGGACGCCAATCCTTGAAGGATATCGATCCGGCCGATCTCGCCCGCGGTCTAAGAAGGACCGGCTCGATGTCAGACGATTCAACGATCAGGCGCACGCGCCGCAGCAAGGCGGAGCAGCGCGCGGAGACGTTGGAGCAGATCCTCGACGCGGCCGAATACCTGTTTTCGAAGACCGGCCTGACCGGCGTCACCCTGCGCGACGTCGCCAACCGGGTCGGCGTGCACACCACGCTGCTGCACTATTATTTCGAGGACAAGGCCAGCCTGTTCGAGGCGGTGTTCGCCCGCCGCGCCGGCGTCACCAGCGGCCGGCGCGTGGCGGCGCTGGAGCGCTACGAGGTGGAAGTCGGCGACCACCCGACCGTCGAGGGGGCGCTGCACGCCTTCCTGGACACCGACCTCGACCTCTATATCGAGGGCGGCGAGCCGTGGATGAACTATGCCGCATTCTGCGCCCGGGTCAGCAACACCCCGGAGGGCGCGACCTTGATGGACGTGCACTTCGACCCGGTGGTGCTGAAGCTGGTGGGCATCCTGAAGCGCGCCCTGCCCGAGCATACCGAAGAGGACATCTTCTGGGGCTACCACTTCGTCACCGGGGCGTTGATGAACACCCTGGCCCGCACCGGGCGCATCGATCGCCTGTCGGGCGGCCTTTGCCATTCGGACGACTTCGCCGCGGTCAAGCAGCGGATCGCCAGGTTCATGGCGGCCGGCTTCCTGGCGCTGAAGCCGGGCGAGCGGTAGCGGGCCGTCGTCGGCCGAACGGGCGGTACTAATCAAATCTTAGCGCGATGGTTGCATGCTGGCCTCAAGCCAATCCGGGCCGCACCATGATCCGCAAGACGATATATTGGACGCTGGTCGTGCAACTCGTCGCCATCGCGGCGGTGACGGGCGGCGACTTCACGATCAATATTCTGATCCAGCATAATCCGGCCGCCTTTACGCCGCTGACCGATTCGATCCTGGCGACCGTGGTGGGCTTTCCGCTGGTCTTCTACTTCATCCGCCAGCGCTACGACCTGACGCGGGTGATCGCCGAGCGGGCGGCGCTGCAGCAGCAGCTGACCCTGGCGCTCGACCAGGCCGAGGCGGCCAATCGCGGCAAGAGCGCCTTTCTGGCCACCATGAGCCACGAGATCCGCACGCCGCTGAACGGCATCCTCGGCATGGCCCAGGCCATGGCCAACGCCGAGCCCAGCCAGGCGCAGCGGGCCCAGCTGGAGGTGATCCAGGACTGCGGCGCGAGCCTGCTGGCGATCCTGAACGACCTTCTGGACCTGGGTAAGATCGAGGCCGGCATGCTGGTGCTGGAAGAGACCGACTTCAACCTCGAGACCCTGGCGGAGGCCTGTTGCGCCACCTTCAAGGACCTGGCCGCCGACAAGGGCCTGGCTTTCGACCTGGACGTCGCGCCCGAGGCGCACGGCGCCTATGTCGGCGATCCGACCCGGCTCAGGCAGATCCTCTACAACCTGATCTCCAACGCGCTGAAATTCACCCAGCAGGGCGCCATTTCGGTGTCGATCGACTATGCGGGCGGCGAGCTGGTCGCCAGGGTCAGCGACACCGGGGTCGGCATCGATCCGGCGCAGGCGGAGACCCTGTTCGAGCGGTTCACCCAGGCCGACACTTCCACCACCCGCGAGTTCGGCGGCACCGGCCTGGGCCTGGCCATCTGCCGCGACCTCGTCGGGCTGATGGGCGGCGAGATCCGGGTCGAGAGCGAGCCGGGCCATGGCTCGACCTTCATCGTCAACGCGCCGATGCGAACGGCGCGGGGGCAGGGACCCGGCGACTGCGCGCCGGCGGCGGCGCGCGACATCGGCGGCCTGAAGGTGCTGATCGCCGAGGACAATTCGGTCAATCAGCTGGTGCTGACCACCCTGCTCGGGCAGCTCGGCGTGACGACGGCGGTCGTGGACGACGGCGTCCAGGCGCTGGAGGCCTGGGGACGGGAAGACTGGGACCTGATCCTGATGGACGTCCAGATGCCCAACCTCGACGGGGTCGCCGCCGCCCGCGCCATCCGCGCGCGCGAAGCGGCCGAGGGCCGGATGCGGACCCCGATCGTGGCGCTGACCGCCAACGTCATGTCGCATCAGGTCGACGAATACCTGGCCGCCGGCATGGACGCCACCAGCCCAAAACCGGTCAACCTGGCCCACCTGCTGCAGGCCATGGAGGCCGCCACCAGCGCGCCGCCGCCCTGCGCCGCCCTGGAAGCGGATGCGGCCGGCGCGGTCTAGCGCGCCTCAGGCCGGCAAGCTGGGCCGGCAGGAACCGGCCCGGGGTGCTTCCGCGACGGGCGCTTCGCCTACCCGGTCTGAACGCGGCCCACCCGCCTCTGGATTTCGGCGCGCATGAGCTTGCCCATGCCGTTGCGCGGCAGGGCCGCGCGGTAGTGGATTTCGGCGCTGGGAAAGCCGCTCAGGGTCTGCCTGAGGACCGCGGTCAGGTGGGCGATGTCCAGCGGCGCGGGGCTTTCGATGACCAGGTGCAGGCTCTCGTCGGCCCGATCGTTCTGGCGCGAGAAGAGGCAGGCGCCGCTGATCCCAAGACGCTCGCACAGCGCGTCCTCGAACGGGGCGGGGGAAATCTTCTGGCCCATCACGTTGATCACGTCGGTGGTGCGGCCCATCAGCGCCATGCGGCCGTCGGCGCGGATCAGGCCGAGATCGCCGGGGTAGAAGTAGCCGTCCTTGAAGAAGGCGGCGCTCGCCGCCGGATCGTCCAGATAGCAGGTCGGGCCGTTCCTCGTGGAGACCCGGATATGCCCGACCTGGCCGATGGGCAGGGGCCGGTCGGCGTCGTCGACGATCTGCGGGTCGCGCTCGGCCAGCAGAACGTGCCAGCGGCGATCCTCCGGCGTTTCCAGCCGGGTCTCGGCGAAGGTCGGGGTCTCGGTGGCGCCGATGGAGTTGTACATGTTCGGGGCGATGAGCGCTCTGGCCTGGTCGACCTGCGACTGGTGCGGGGTCGCGCCGCCGACCATCAGGCGCAGATCCGGCCGGTAGGCGATGGCGCCCGCCGCCGCGCCGGCGAGGATATGGGCCAGCTGGTCAGGAAGCATGATGGCGTGGGTCAGGTCCGGCTCGGCGAAACACAGCCGCCCATCGGCGCCCTGGCCGAGGACGATCGCGCCGCCGCCGAGCCAGACGCTGGCGGCGGTCTTGTAGCCCGCCCCGGTCCAGCCGCCGAAATTGAACAGCGCGAACCGGGTAGCCTCGTCGGTCCCTGCCCAGGCGGCGCGCTCGCGCATGAAGGCGAGCTCGAAGCTGCGCGCCATCAGCACCGCCTTGTAGGCGCCGGTGGTCGCCGAGGTCTGCAGCACATGCTCGCCCGGCGCGGCCACGCGTGGGCGGCCGACCTCGACAGGACGGGCCAGCGCGCCGTCCCAGCGGACCCGCACGCGCGGCCAGCCGCGGCCGGCGCAAAGCGCTTCCAGCCCGGGCCAGGCGGGCTCGGGATCGGTGACGACCAGCCGCACGTCGCCAAGGCGAAGAGTCGCGGCGTTCTGCGGGGACGAAACCGGCACCGTGGCGAGGCCGAGTTCGCGCAGGGCCAGGCTGATGATCCAGAAGTCGAGCAGGCCCGTAAGCGCCACCACCGCATAGCCGGGACCGGCGATCCCGTGACCCTCAAAGGCCTGGACCATCGCTTCGATCGCCCTGGCGAACTCGCCATAGGTGAGGGCGCGGCCGTTGAAGACGATAGCCGTCTTGTCCGGCGCGCGCTCGGCGCCGGCGAACACGAAACGCGAAACCAATGCCCACTCCAACACTCTCTTGCCGCAAGCTTTAAACGCGGCGGTTGCGCCGCTCGAGCGATATCTTCACGGCTTGGCCGCCCGACGAGACGCCGCCGCGCGCCGGGGCGGACCTGGCGGGGGCGCCGGATCAGGGTCTTGACCGCGCCGCCGCGCTCGCCGACTTGTCAGGGGGTAGGAAAAAGGAAGGCCCATGAAGGTCAGCGACGGCAATCTGGCTGAGGTGCACGACCGGGGGTTCACGGTCGTGCCGGGATTTCTCGACGCGCAGACGCTGGCCGAGGCGCAGGCGGCCATGTGGGACGTCCACCCGCATCCGGCCGACTATTTCGCCGCGCCGGCCAAATATTCCGAATACCAGGACAGCCAGTTCGCCGGCATCACCCATTTTCCCTATGCCGAATGGGCCTTGAGCCGCCTGGCGGTCTATCCCGACCTGATCGACGCCATGGAGCGGCTGCTGGGGACCGACGACATCGAGGTCTATAAGATCGAGCTCTGGGCGAAGTACGCCGGGGCCATCGACTACGAGCAGGTCCACCATCGCGATTTCGCCAACCACACCCTGGTGGTGCCGCGGCTGGACGGCGTCCATACCCAGTACACCACCTTCCTGCTGCTCTCGGACGTCACCGAGTTGGACGGGCCCACCAAGGTGGTGCCGGTGCAGCACACCAAGGATCTGCCGCTGATCCCGAACCAGCTGCAGAAGGGCGCGTTCGAGGAGCACGAGGTCTCGATCACCGGGCCGGCCGGCAGCCTGATGATCTATCGCACCAGCGTGCTGCACCGCGGCTCCGGCTTCGCGGCGCCGGAGCGCTCGCGCTTCGCCATGCTGATGGACTACCAGTCGCGCGGCTGGCGCTGGAACGGCAAGATGAGTTGGCCCCACCATGCCGGGAGGAAGGGCTTCCGCCGCGCCATGAGCATGATGACGCCGCGTCAGCGAGATCTGTTCGGCTGGCCGCCGGCGGGCTCGGACTACTGGAACGAACAGACCCTGCGCGACGTCGCCGCTCGCTACCCCTACATGGACATGACCCCCTACGCCGAGGGCGTGGCGCGGGCCGAGGCGAGCGAAGGCTCGATTACGCCCGGAACCTGACGCTCGCCGACGCTAGCCGGTCGGGCCGTTCGCGGCGAACAGCGTGTTCGCGGGCGGCGGCGCGCAGCCGGCCGCGCGCGCCTGCACGACATAGAAGAGCGCTCGTGACTCCGACATTCGGATCTGCTGGGCCATCGGATTGGGCGGCGCGGCCTGTCTGCGGCTGCGGTAGTCCGTCGGCTGGGCGTTCGCCCCCTGGCTTTCGGCCTGCTGGCTCCAGGCGCCGATGATCGGCCCGCAGGCGTTGACGGCCGCCTGGGCGACCACGTCCGCCGGATCGCGCGCCGGCGCCAGGGCATAGCCCCAGCGATGGATGCAGTCGTCGAAAGCCGCCGCCGGATCGGTCAGCGCCGTCGAGAGCGCGCCGTTGGCGTTCACGGTGCTGGCCTTGAAGGGGGCGCAATAGGTCGAGCCGGACAATTTCAGGCCGCCATTCGCGGCGCTGGCCTGCTGGTCGCATCCGCAAAGCAACGCCGCCAGCGCCATCAGCGCGCCGGCCGTCGAAACGCCGCCGGCTCTCGATATGGTGGATGTCATCACGCTGTCCTCCTGACCGCCCGTGAGCGGGCGCCGTCTCCCTCTGTCGCCGTGACGGCCTCCAAACGCGCGAACCCGGTTTTGGATGCCCGCGCGCGCCGGGGGAGCCAATTGGCGGCCGACACGTTGAGGATGCGCGAAGTCGACGCCGAAGAGGTCGCGATGCGCCTGGTTTTCAAAATCCTGCTTGCCGCGCTGGTCGGTGCGGCTCCCCTGGCCGGCGTATCTCGGCCGGCCGCGGCGGGGCCTCACGGCGGCGGCGGCGGCTTTGGCGGCAACCGGCCCGCTGGGGGCGGCGGGGGGCGGGGCGGCTTTGGCGCAGCAGGCGGCGGCTTTGGCGCCGCGCGAGGCGGCGGGCCGCGAGGCGGGTTCAGCGCGGGGGGAGGCGGCTTCGGCGGCGCACGCGGCGGGTTCGCCGCGCCGCACGGCGGGTTCAGCATGGCGCGCGGCGGTTTCGGCGGTGCGCGCGGCGGCGTCGGCGGCGGCTTTCGCAGCTTTGGCGGCGGTCGCGGCGGCGGCGGAAGGTTCGCCGGCATGGGCGGCGGGCGCTTCCGCGGCGCCGGCGGCTTCGCTTCGGCGGCGTCGCGCCACGGCCGGACTTTCGGCGCGGCGCGGGCATTCAACACCGGACGGATCGGCGCCGCGGCGGGCGGGTTTCGCGGTGGCGGCGGGAGCTTTGGCCGGAACCGGTTCGCTGGCGCTTTCGCGGGATCGGCGGCAGGCGCGGGCTTCCGTGGCGGCGGTTTCCGCGGCGGCTTCGATGGAGGCTTCGCGGGCGGGCGCGGCGGCTGGGGCGGCCGGGATGGCTGGGGCGGCCGGGGCGACTGGGATGATTGGGCCTGGCCCCTAGGCTTCCTGGCGTTCACCGCCGGTACGGCCTTCGGCGATCCCTGTCCCTATTGGACATATTGGAGCGACTGCGCCCTGGGGCCTCCGTACGGTCCCTACTGGGGCGGCGGCTATTGGGATTCCGCCTACCCCTGGGGGGGCGCCTACCCCTGGAGCCCGGCCTACCCCTGGGATTGGGCCTACGCGGCGCCGGTCGACTATGGCTGGGACGACAGCTGGGGCGACGGTTATGACTGGACGCCGGCCCCCTATGCGCCCGTCACGCCGGTCGACTACGCCTATGTATCGCCCGGCGATGTCTCGGCCGGCTACGAGTATGCCGACTACAGTCCCGGCGGCTGTCTCGGCCGCCGATACGTGTGGGATTCGGACCTCGGCGGCTATGTGACCCGCACCTTCTCCTATCCGTGCTAGGCGCGCCTCAGGCCTCCAGCCGGGTCAGCCAGTAATCGGCGTCGTAGGTCGGATCGTCCGTCAGGTAGCGCCACAGCTTGATGCGGTTGACGTATTCGAGCCGGCTGGTGTCCTGCTCGAACCAGGGTTCCGGCGTGGTCAGCAGGGTTTCCACGGTGTCCGGCTCGGGGCCCGACCTGGTGAAGAAGATCGGGCGCTGGGCGTTGCGCTGCGGCGTGTCGTCCACGTCCCACATGCGCACCTGGGAGCCGGAAGCGCGCATGCGGATCTTGAACATGTAGCGGGTTTCGTCGGCCACGTTCACCCCGCCGCCGTGCCAGACGCCGTGGTGCAGGAAGAGCAGGGTCCCGGCCTCGCAGACCATGTGCTGCTGGCCTTTGATGTTCTGGTAGCGGCCGAGGGCGACCTCGCTGACCTTGCGCAGATGGGTTCCGGGCACGAACCGCGTGCCGCCCATGGCGCGGGTGACGGCGTGCGGGAAGTACATGAGCTGCACGTCGAAGGCCAGGCGCGGGTCGATGGTGGAGTCCTGGTGCGTGTGCTGCGAGACGTTCTGGTGGCCGGCCGCCTGGTGGAAACGCGGCGGGAAAGTGACGTGCAGGAAGTGGTGGTCGAAGACCGGCGCCTCGCCGAGCAGGCTGCGCAGGGTCCCACGCACCAGCGGCAGGGCCATCAGCCGGCCGAGCGCGCTCTCCGGGTCGTAGACCTCGGCCAGCGGGGTTCCCGCGGGCGCCTCGGGGATGGCGCTCCTGGCGAGGACCTGGCGCTGGGCCTTGATGAACCTGTCGCCGGGCTCCAGCTCGGCCGCCCGGCCGGCCTCGGCCATGAACTGGGCGTTGATCGCTTCCGGCACGACCGCGTCGAAGCGCAGGAAGCCGCGGGCGACGAAGCGGGCCATCTGGGCGGAGCTCAGCAGCGGAAGATCGGTCATGGCGCGGTCTCAGGCGATCTGTTCGAAGAAGAATTCGTACTTGAGGTAGGCCAGGTCAAACTCTTCGCCGCGCGGATGCGGCAAGAGCTGCGAGGCCTGGAACAGCCGCCAGCCGTCGCGCAGGGCCGCGAGGCCCGTGGGATAGGGCGGATCGTCCTGGTCGCCGGCCATGTGCAGCACATCGCCCGTCCCGTCGTACCGGGCCCAGGCGATCACCGGCGAATCCAGCGCCGAGTTGGCCAGGTAGAGCACCAGCACCTTCTGCCGCGGCGCGGTCATGCGCCGCGCTCCGATCCGCTGCAGGGCCGCGATCCTCCCGCGATCCTCGTCATCATCCTCCCCTTGCGCACCCGTCGGCCCTTGCGCATCTCGGCGGCCGGCGAACTCTGTATCATGCCGCGAGCAGGTCGCGCGCGCAGGTCAGGCCGTGCGATGCTTCCCCGACTGGAGGATCGCCCATGAGTCTCGATCGACGCACGCTGTTGGCCGCCGCTCCCGCCCTGGCCGCCTGGCCGGCCCTGGCTGAGGCGCCGCCCCCGGCGCTGGCGGCCTACGAGCGCGACACCGGCGGGCGGATCGGGGTCTATGCCGAGAACCTGGCCTCGGGCGCGAAGCTGGCCTGGCGGGCCGACGAGCGGTTCGTCATGTGCAGCACCTTCAAGGCCTCGCTGGCGGCGCTGGTGCTGGCGCGGGCGGATCGCGGCCAGGACCGGCTGGAGGCGACGATCGCCTACGGACCCGCCGACGTGCCGGACTGGTACGCGCCGATCGCCAGGCAGAACCTGGCCAGGGGGGCGATGTCGGTGGCCGAGATGTGCGCGGCGGCGGTGTCGTACAGCGACAACACCTGCGCCAACCTCTTGCTGGCGCGGGTCGGCGGGCCGCCCGCCCTGACCGGCTTCTGGCGCGCCACCGGCGATGGGGTGACGCGGCTCGACCACAACGAGCCGGTGCTGAACCGCTCGCCGCCGGGCGATCCGCACGACACCACCACCCCCGCCGCCATGGCCGGAACCTTGAGGCGCTTTCTGCTGGGCCAGGTGCTGTCGCCGGCCTCGCGGGCGCGGCTGACCGGCTGGATGGTCGACTGCAAGACCGGCGCCGACCGGCTGCGTGGCGGCCTGCCCAGGGCCTGGCGGATCGCCGACAAGACCGGCAACGACGGCAAGGACGCCTTCGGCGACATCGCCGTGGCCTGGCCGAGGCCGGACGCGCCGGTGCTGGTCTGCGCCTACACCCAGGGCGGCGCGCCGACGCCGACGCGGGCCGCGGCGGTGTTCGCGGATGTCGGGCGGATGGTGGGCGAGCGACTGGGCTGAGCGCGGCGTCCGGTCCCGCGTCGGGCGGGGGGCTTGCGGCAACGGCGGAAAGGGGATTGGCTGGCGATCCGGCCCGGCGCCACGGCGTACGGGCATGTCGGCTGATGAGGCCCGCCATGATCGATCGTCGGAAGTTCGCCGCCGCCCTGGCGGCCGGAACGGCGGCGGCGCTGTCGCCCGGCCTGGGACACGCCCAGGGAGTCGCCAACAACGTGGTCCTGGTCCACGGCCTGTTCGCCGACGGATCGTCCTGGTCCGAGGTGATCCCGCGCCTGCAGGCGGCGGGGCTGAACACGACCTCGGTGCAGAACCCGCTGACCACACTGGACGAGGCGGTGGCGGAGACCCTGCGGGTGCTGGATCGGCAGGACGGGCCCACCGTGCTGGCCGGCCACTCCTTTTCCGGCATCATCGTCACCGAGGCCGGGATCCACCCGAAGGTCTCGGCCCTGGTCTATGTGGCGGCGCGGGCGCCGGACGCCGGCGAGGACTATGCGGCGCTGGCCGCGAAGTTCCCT
Organism: Caulobacteraceae bacterium; assembly: GCA_036272595.1. Taxonomy (GTDB): domain Bacteria; phylum Pseudomonadota; class Alphaproteobacteria; order Caulobacterales; family Caulobacteraceae; genus Poindextera. The sequence goes on along the minus strand of DATAYM010000042.1, from coordinate 2,855 downwards.
GCCCCGCCCGCCTCGGCCGGCATCATCTTCGACGGCGACGAGGGCCGGCTGAGCGAGGCGGCCTTCCTGCGCGACTTCGCCGGCGACTTGCCGCAGGCCCAGGCGAAGGTGCTCTATGCGGTGCAGGAGCCGTTCCACAAGGCCCTGATGACCGGCCGCGCCACCCACGCCGCATGGCGCTCGAAGCCGAGCTTCTACGCGGTCTCGACCGAGGACCGGACCATCAATCCCGACCTGGAGCGCTTCATGGCCAAGCGGATGGGCGCCACGACGATCGAGCTGAAGTCCAGCCACCTGTCGCTGATCTCGCATCCGCGGGAGATCGCCGATCTGATCCTCAAGGCCAGCCGGCGTTCCTGATCGAACCGCCCCGCCGCCTGAAGGCCAGGCGGTCGAGCCCAGCCCTCGAACAGGGGATGTCGATCTCAAGAGCTTCGCCAGAAACCAATCCCTTCCTCCAGCGGTTCCTGTGTTGAAACCGGATGGAGGACTCTTCGATGACCCCGGACGACGCCGCCTCGGCCCGCCGCCCCACGGCGCAGCCTGGCCTCGAGGACCCCGCCGGCAAGTATCCCCGGCCGCCCTACAAGCGCCAGTCGCAGCCCTGGCCGGGCCTGGCCTGCCAGATGGAGCCGAAGCCCGACCATGGCGAGACCAGCTATCGCGGCTCCGGAAGGCTCACCGGCCGCAAGGCGCTGATCACCGGCGGCGATTCCGGCATGGGCCGCGCGGCGGCGATCGCCTTCGCCCGCGAAGGCGCCGACGTGGCGATCAACTATCTGCCGGCCGAAGAACCCGACGCGCGCGAAGTGATCGAACTGATCGCCGCCGATGGCCGCCGCGGGCTGGCCATCCCCGGCGACCTGCGCAACGAGGCCTTCTGCCAGGATCTGGTCGACAAGGCCGTCACCGGCCTTGGCGGCCTTGACATCGTGGTCTGCAACGCTGGGCGCCAGCAGGCCCGCCAGTCCATCCTGGACATTTCCAGCGAGGACTTCGACGCCACCATCAAGACCAACATCTATGCGCCGTTCTGGATCCTGAAGGCGGCGCTGCCGCACCTGAAGCCGGGCTCGGCGATCATCGCCACCGCCTCCGAGCAGGCCTACGACCCCTCGCCGGACCTCTACGACTACGCCCAGACCAAGGCGGCGACGATGAACTATGTGAAGTCGCTGGCGAAGCAGCTCGCCGGCAAGGGCATCCGCGTCAACGCCGTCGCGCCCGGGCCGATCTGGACGCCGCTACAGGTCAGCGGCGGCGCCACCATGGACAAGCTCGAGCAGTTCGGCGGTCAGACACCCCTGGGCCGGCCGGGCCAGCCGGCGGAACTGGGCTCGATCTACGTCCAGCTGGCGGCCAGCGACGCCAGCTACGCGACCGGCCAGGTCTATGGCGCGGCCGGCGGCTCCGGCCAGCCGTGAGCGCGGCGGCGGCTGGCCCGGGGCTTGGGGTTCGATCCAGGCGCGCCGCGGCGGGCCGATTTGACGCGAGCGCGCGCCTGCGCCCCAATGACGCGATCGGGCCGGGGCAGAGGCCCGCAAAGGATAGGCAAATGCTTCGAGGTCTTCTTGGATTGGCCGCCGCAGCCGCGCTGGCGGCCGGCCTGCCCGCCGTCGCGGAGGCGCAAGGCTGCTTCTACCCGAACCAGTGGACCAGCTGGAAGGCGCCCGACGACCACACGATCTTCCTGAAGGTCGGCCAGCGGGTGTTCCGGCTGGACATCGCCGGATCCTGTCCGAGCCTGCACACCGGCGCGAGGCTCATCACCCGCACCGACGCCACCCAGCTCTGCCGCCCCGTCGACTGGGACCTGCGCGTCTCCGACGGCGGCGTCGCCAGCCGCTGCATCGTCAGCAACATGACCCAGCTGACCTCGGGCCAGATCGCGGCGTTGCCGCCGGACGCCAGGCCGTAGGCGCGAGCACCCGGACTTCTCCCTCTGAAAGAGGTCTCGCTACTTCGCGACGTGCTCGGGTTTGCCCTTGCGCTTGGTGTGGGCGAATTCCTCGAGCTGCTTTTCGCTCATCGACTTCTCCATGGACTTGGAGGCGCCCTTGAGCTTGCTCTTCGGGGTCTCGCCCCGTTTGGCGGACAGGGCCGCGCCGGCGGCCTTCTGCTGGGCGGCGGACTTGGCGGGCATGATGGAACTCCGGGGTTGGGGTGGTTCCGTCGAAACGTCCGGCCGCGCCGGGGGTTTCGCGGCGGCCGCTCCCGGGGATTCCGCTTGACTCATATACCCGCCGAGTTATGGATTGATCAATAGCCAACAGGTTATCGATCGTGACGCCGCGCCCCGCCGAAGACCCTCACGACCTGATTTTCCGATCGCTGGCCGATCCAACCCGGCGGGCGATCTTCGAGCGGCTTTGCCATGACGGCGAGCAGACCGTCGCCGCCCTGACGGCCCGGTCGGGGGTCTCGCAGCCAGCCGTTTCCAAGCACCTGGGCGTCCTTCGGCAGGCCGGGCTGGTGCGCGGCCGCCACGAAGGCCGCCAGACCCACTACAGCGCGCAGCTCGCCGCGCTGGCCCCGCTGATCGACTGGACCAGCCAGATGGCCGGCTTCTGGGAGAGCCGCTTCGACGAACTCGAGAACTTGCTGCAAAGGATCGACCAATGACCGGACCTGCGACCGAAACCCGTTCCATCGTCATCGAGCGGGAACTGCCCTTTCCGCCGGACAAGGTCTGGCGCGCGCTGACCCAGCCACACCTGCTCGGGGAGTGGCTGATGAAGAACGACTTCGAGCCGGTGGCCGGCCGTTACTTCAAGATGCACGCCGAGTGGGGCACCGTGGACGGTCGGGTATTGACGATCGAGCCGAACAAGACGCTGGCCTGCACCTGGGAGGCC
>DATAYM010000041.1:0-11985 GCA_036272595.1 Caulobacteraceae bacterium | reverse complement strand
CGCCGTAGCGCTTGGCGAGCGCGGCCGTGGCCTTCAGGTCGGCGATGTCGCCGTCCATCGAGTAGACGCTCTCGAACGCAACCAGCTTGGGCGCATCGGCCGGCGCATTTGCCAGCAGCGCTTCGAGGTGCGCGAGGTCGTTGTGACGCCAGATCTTGCGTGGGCCGCCGCCGTTGCGGATGCCGGCGATCATCGAGGCGTGGTTGAGCTCGTCGGAGAAGATGATCAGCCCGGGCAGGATCTTCTGCAGCGTCGCCAGCGTCGCCTCGTTGGAAACGAAGCCGGAGGTGAACAGCAAAGCCCCCGACTTGCCGTGCAGATCGGCGAGTTCGGCTTCCAGTTCCACGTGATAATGAGTGGTGCCGGAGATGTTGCGCGTGCCGCCGGAGCCGGAGCCGGCCTCGTCGATGGCCTTGTGCATGGCCTCGGTGACGATGGGATTCTGGCCCTGACCGACATAGTCGTTGGAGCACCAGACCACGACATCCGACTGCGCGCCGTCATCCCGGGTCCAGGCCGCGCGCGGAAAGTCGCCGCGATAGCGTTTCAGGTCGGCGAAAACCCGGTAACGCCCCTCGCCCTTGACCTGCTCGACGGCGGTCTCGAATGCGGCCTTGTAGTCCATCAGCGCAAAACCTTAGCCCGCCGGCCTTTCCAGCCGCTTAGTTGGGGGGCGTTTTGCACCCGGACAACCCATCTGTCCACTATGACAAGTCGTCCAACCGCCCGGCCAGGAGCTTGATGACGGCGGAAAAGTCCTTGTCGCCATGCCCCAGCCGATCGAACAGCGCATAGAGCGCCTCGGCGCTGGCCCCGAGCGGGGTCGAGGCGCGCGCGGTCGCGGCGGCGCCTTGGGCCAGCTTCAGATCCTTCAGCATCATGGCGGTCGAGAAGCCGCCCTCGAACGCGCGGTTGGACGGCGCGGCCGGGACCAGGCCGGGAACCGGACAATAGCTGGTCAGCGACCAGCACTGGCCGGACGATTTCGAGGCGATCTCGAAGAAGCGCTCGGCGTCCAGGCCAAGGGCGTCGGCCAGGTTGAGCGCCTCGCAGACCCCCAGCATGGAGATGCCCAGCAGCATGTTGTTGCAGATCTTCACCGCCTGGCCGGCGCCGGCCTCGCCGGCGCGGATCACCGTCCTGGCCATCGGCTGCAGCACAAACTCGACGGCCGGGAAATCCGCCTCGTCGCAACCGACCATGAAGGTCAGCGTACCGGCGTCGGCTCCGGCCGTGCCGCCGGACACCGGGGCGTCGGCGAAGCGGAAACCGAGGGCGCGCGCCTGGGCGGCGACGTCCCGGGCGGAGTCGACGTCGATGGTCGAGCAATCGATCAAGAGCGCGCCCTTGGCGGCGTTCGGGAACACCGCCTCGGCGAACACCGCCCGCACGTGGGCGCCGGCCGGCAGCATGGTGATCACGACGTCGGCGCCGGCGGCGGCTTCGGCGGCCGAGGCGGCGCGGGCGCAGCCGGCGGCGGCGGCGCGCTCGACGGCCAGGGTCGAGAGGTCGAAGGCGCGGACCTCCAGCCCCGCCTTGGCCAGGTTGGCGGCCATGCCGCCGCCCATGTGGCCAAGGCCGATAAAGGCGGTGTGACTCATCAGCTCAGCGGCTTCCTAAACCTCAGGACGAATTGGTCGGTGTGGCCGCGAATGGCCGGATCGAACACCAGAAGCGTGTGGGCGTCGGCCGGGTTGCGCAGCACCAGGCTCTCGTCTTCCAGCACGAAGCCGGCGGCCTTCATCTCCTTCTTGACCAGATCCTCGTCGATCCGGTGCATCTTGTCGGTGTCCCGTGTGCCGGAGCCCGGTTCGGCGGCGTGGTCGACGATGACCATCACACCGCCGGGCTTCAAGGCGTTGAAGAGCGCCGCGTCCAAGGCGGCGATGTCCAGGTGCAGGCGGGTCAGGTGCAGGTCGTGATAGTTCTGCGAGGTCCAGATCAGGTCGTACGGCGCGTGTTCGGCGATGTCCCTGCCGGCATTCATGCTGATCTCGGTGATGTTGCCGTAGTGGGGATCGGCCGCGACGCCGTTGGATTTGGGCGAAGCGTCGGCCGCGCCGAGACTGGGGATAGCCTCGAAGAGATGCCCATTGGGACCGACGGCGACCGAAAAGATGCGCTCGAAATAGCCGCCGCCGGGGATCAACTCAAGAACGTGATCGCCGGGTTTAACCTTGGCGAAGACCATCATGTCGACCGGTTTGCGAAAGGGATCGCGGGCGACATGGGCGGCCGGGCGGGCCGGATCGGCGACCGCGGCGGTGATGGAGGCCGGCTGCGCCGATGCCGCCGTGACGGTAAAGGCCATGACCAGGCCGGCGGCGAGCGCGGCCGTTCTTTTCAGGTTTTGCATGCTTCCTCCCAGGCTCGTCATACGAGCTTAGCAGACATGGGCGCCGGGCCGTACGATCTCAATCGGGCAGCGCATGCCATTCCTCGTCCGCCGGCAGGGGCGCGAAGATTTCGTCCAGCATGGCGTCGGTGACCTCCTCCAGCGTCGCCGGGTTCCAGCGGGGCGCGTTGTCCTTGTCGACGATCACCGCCCGCACGCCCTCGATGAAGTCCGGCCGGCGGACGACGCGGGCGCCGATGCGGTATTCGACCAGCATTTCTTCGGCGAAGCTCCGCATGCGCGCGCCCTGGCGCAGCTGCCGGAACGCCACCTTCAGCGTCTGCGGCGACTTGGTCTTCAGGATGTCGAGCTGCGCCTGCGCCCAGTCCGACGGGTCGGCCGCCAGCGCCGCGAAGATCGCCTCGACGCTGTCGCCGGCGAACAGGCGGTCGATATCGGCGCGCTGGGCCGCGATCGGCGCGGGACCTGGATCGGAAGACAGGGCCGCCAATGCTTCTTTTATCCGCTCACCCCCGCCTTCGCGGGAAGGAGCGGAGGTCATTACGTCCTTCAGTTCCCCGACCCGCCCGCTCTCCACGAAATGCGTCGCGATCCCCAGCGCCAGGCAATCGGCGCCGCGCAGCCGCGCGCCGGTCAGGGCCAGCCATAGGCCGGTCTCCCCCGGCAGTCGCGGCAGGTGCCAGCCGCCGCCGACGTCGGGGAAGAGCCCGATGCCGGTCTCCGGCATGGCGAAGTTGGTCCGCTCGGTGGCCACGCGGTAGCGCGACGGCATGGCCAGCCCGACCCCGCCGCCCATGGTCACCCCGTCCATGATGGTGACGACCGGCTTGGGATAGTCGAACAGCAGCGCGTTCAGCTGATACTCGGTGAAGAAGAACCGCCGCGCCGCCACGCCGTCCCCCGCCCCGCTCTCGGCCAGCATGCGGATGTCGCCGCCGGCGCAGAAGCCGCGTTCGCCGGCATGGTCGATCAGCACGGCCTCGACGGCCGGATCGTTCCGCCAGCCGACCAGGGCCAGGATCATCGCCTCGCACATGGCCGTGTTCAGCGCATGCAGCGCCGCCGGCCGGTTCAGGGTCAGCCGGCCAACGCCGTTCTCGACCCGGGTCAGCACCTCATCGTCGCTCACGAGCGGAACATCTCCCTGGCGATGATCACGCGCATGATCTCGTTGGTCCCCTCCAGGATCTGGTGGACGCGCAGGTCGCGGACGATGCGCTCGAGCGGATAGTCCTTCAGGTAGCCGTAGCCGCCGTGCAGCTGCAGGGCCTGGTTGGCGACCTCGAAGCCGGCGTCGGTGGCGAAGCGCTTGGCCATGGCGCAGAGCCTGGTCGCATCCGGCGACTTGGCGTCCAGGGCGGCGGCGGCGCGGCGGACCATCAGGCGGGCGGCCTCCATCTCGGTGGCCATGTCGGCGAGACGGAACTGCAGCGCCTGGAACTCCTTGAGCGGCCGGCCGAACTGGTTGCGGGTCTCCAGCTGCGCCTTGGCCGCCTCCAGCGCCAGGCCGGCGCCGCCGAGCGAACAGGCGGCGATGTTCAGCCGCCCGCCGTCCAGCCCGGCCATGGCGAAGCGGAAGCCGTCGCCCTCGTCGCCGATGCGGTTCTCCACCGGCACGCGGACCTGATCGAAATTGACCATCGCCGTCGGCTGGCTGCGCCAGCCCATCTTGCGCTCCGGCGCGCCGAAGCTGAGTCCGGGCGTTCCCTTCTCCACCACCAGGGCCGAGACCCCGCGCGCTCCGGCCTCGCCGGTGCGGACCATCACCACATAGAGGTCCGAGACCCCGGCCCCGGAGATGAAGGCCTTCGAGCCGTCCAGCACATACTGGTCGCCGTCGCGCCGGGCGGTGGTGCGCAGGGCGACGGCGTCGGAGCCGGAGCCGGGCTCGGTCAGGCAGTAGGAGGCGATCAGCTCCATGGTCGCCAGCCTGGGCAGGTATTTGCGCCGCAAGGTCTCGCCGCCGAACCGGTCGATCATCCAGCTGGCCATGTTGTGGATCGACAGGAAGGCGGCGGTGGCGACGTCGCCGTGGGACAGCGCTTCGAAGATGATCGCCGCGTCCAGCCGCCCGAGCCCCGCCCCGCCCATCTCCGGGTCGATGACGATGGCCGCGAACCCCAGCTCGGCCGCCTTGCGCATCGATTCGACCGGGAAGACCTCAGCCTCGTCCCAATGCGCCGAATGCGGCGCGAACTCGGCGGCCGCGAAGCTGCGGGCGGCGTCCTCGATCGCCCGCTGGTCGTCGTTGAGGGTGAAATCCATTCGGTCCGCGCGAGGCCTTGACTTGGAGGTTGAGGAACTGAGCCCAAGGGCGCACCCTGTCAATCGGGCGAGCCGCGGGCGGGCGCGGCGTCATCTTTTGAGGCTGTGCGATGGGCGCCGCGTCGGACCTCGCCGGGACCAGGCCATCCGACGACGCGGATCGAAACCTGGCCCTGCTGGCTTACGGCCTCCTGTTCGTGGCCATCTTCTTCGCCGGCCTGCCGGCCCTGATCGCCGTCGCCATCGCCTATTCGAGACGGAACGCCGCCGCCCGGCCGATGCGGGTGCATTTCCGCCGGCAGATCTTCATCTTCTGGGTCGGCTTCGCGCTGACCCTGCTGGCGGCGCTCTCGGGGCTGGCGGCGATGCTGGTGCTGCTCGGCGAGCTCTTCTTCGGCCTGGCCGACGGCGGTTTCGGCGGCCTCAACACCGAGGTGTTCGGCCACGCCCATATCGGCCTGATGATGACCTGCGTCGCGGCGGCCGGTCTTCTGGTGGTGCTGACCGGCGTCTGGTTCATGGCCACGTCGGCCTACGGCTTCATCATGCTTGCCTCGCGCCGGTCGATCGGCCAGACCGCGCGCTGATCTTCCTTGACCGGCTGAAGAATGACCACAGCTCCGCTCGCCCCCTATCCCGCCCTCCGCATGCGCCGCCTGCGCCAGGCCGACTGGATCCGGCGCCTGACCCGCGAGACCACGCTGGCTCCCGCCGACCTGATCTGGGCCATGGTGGTGCATGACGGCGAAGAGGCCCGCATCCCGATCGCCGCCATGCCGGGGGCGGACCGCCTCTCCCGGCGCGAGGCCGCCAAGGCCGCGGCGCAGGCCCGCGACCTGGGCATCCCGGCCATCGCCGTCTTTCCGCACATCGACGGGGCCCGGAAGGACGCGCGCGGCTCCGAGGCCGGCAACCCGGACGGGCTGATCGCCGACGTGGTCAAGGCGATGAAGGACGCCGCGCCCGAGGTCGGGATCATGTGCGACGTGGCGCTGGACCCCTTCACCGAGCACGGCCACGACGGCGTGGTCGAGGCCGGCCGCATCCTGAACGACCCCACCATCGAGCGCCTGGTGGAACAGGGGCTGATGCAGGCCGCCGCCGGCGCCGACATCCTCGCCCCCTCCGACATGATGGACGGCCGCGTCGGGGCGTTGCGCGCGGCGCTGGAGGGCGCGGGACGCCAGGACGTGATGATCATGTCCTATGCCGCCAAATACGCCTCGGCCTTCTATGGTCCCTATCGCGAGGCGATCGGCTCCGGAAAGCTGGGCTTCGGCCCGACCGTCAATCCGCCCGACAAGAAGACCTACCAGATGGACCCGGCCAATTCCGACGAGGCCCTGCGCGAGGTGGCGCTCGACATCGCCGAGGGGGCCGACATGGTGATGGTCAAGCCCGGCCTGCCCTATCTCGACATCGTCCGGCGGGTGGTCGAGGCGTTTGCGATGCCGACCTTCGCCTTCCAGGTCTCAGGCGAGTACGCCATGCTGATGGCCGCGGCCCGGAACGGCTGGATCGACGAGGAGCGCGCCATCCTGGAAAGCCTCGGCGCTTTCAAGCGCGCCGGCTGCGCGGGCGTCATCACCTATTTCGCACCGCGCGTGGCGGGGATGCTGGGCGGCTAACCGATCCCGGCTTCGGCGATCTGGCGGACGAAGCGGCGGGCCATGGCGATGTTCTTGTCGGCCAGGCGGGCGGCCGTGCCCGACGAGGTGACCGGCGTTCCGATGATGAAACCGTCCGCGCGGGCGACGAGGACGCCGCGGGCGGCCAGGGCCTCCACCCGCTCGCGGGCCAGGTCCGACGGCAGCTTCAGCGATTCGGCGATTCCCTGGAGCGTCACCGGCGCCATCAGCTCCGGCGGCACCGCCGCGTCCGAGCCATGGTCATGCGCCAACGCTTCCGCCGTGCCCTTCAGGTGGCCGACATTGCTGGTCGAAACCACCATGACGATGGCGAAGTCGAGGATGTCGAGCCCGGTTTCGGCGACCGCCTCGCACAGGATGCAGGCGAGGTATTCAGTCGACAGGCGCGCGATCGACCGGCGGTGAAGATGATCGGCCATGGATTTCTGATCCTCGCGCACGCGACCTCGACCGGGACTTTCACCCGGTAAGCTTTATCGAATGCTAATCTTGCGGGCTGGAGATCAAAGGCGGCGCAGGAAACTCTCCGGATCGTTCAGGAAGGCCTTGGTCAGGCGGACGTGGTCGAGATCTTCGTAGGCCGTCGGCGTGATGGCGTCGCCCTCGAACACCAGGATCTCCGCGCCCGGAAAGGCCATCAGGATCGGCGAATGGGTGGCGATGACCAGCTGGGCGCCGTCGGCGACCAGCCCCTTCAGCAGCGAGATCAGGCTCAGTATCCGCAAGGGTGAAAGCGGCGCCTCGGGTTCGTCGAGGAAATAAAGCCCGTCCGGCATCAGCCGCTTTTCCAGAAGGTTCAGGAAGGTCTCGCCATGGGAGCGGGCGTCTGGATCGGCCCCGTAGGAGGCTTCCAGCGCCCGGCGCTGACCAGCGGCCGCGCCCTTAGCCAGCTGGCGGCCATAGTCGCCCTTCACCGTCTCGTCGAAATGCTGCTCCAGCTCGGTCAGCTCGCGCATCGACTGGCCTACCCGCCGCACGAAGCCGAACAGGTCTTCGGCGCGCACGAACAGGCGCCTGGCGGCGTGGCGGCGGCGGGAGAAGCGGTAGGCGCCGGCGAAACGCCGCGCCACGGCCAGGCTGTCATCGGCCTCGATCTCGGCGCGGCCGGCGGCGGAAGCCTGCATGCCGGCCGCCAGGCCCTCCAGCAGGGTGGACTTGCCCGAGCCGTTCTCGCCGACCAGGAAGGTCACCGGGCTGTTGAATTCAAGCTTCTCCAGCCAGCGGAAAGTGGGCAGGGTCCAGGGGAATTCATCCAGCCGGACGCCGGGCTTCCGCTCGATGCCGGTCAGGTACATGAGAGCCGCGTCATTCCGGCCGCTCCAGCCGCGCCGCCAGGCTGGAGGTGTCCCAGCGCCGGCCACCCATGGCCTGCAACTCGGCATAGAACTGGTCGACCAGGGCGGTGACCTCCAGACGCGCGCCGTTGGCGCGAGCTTCGTCCAGCACCAGGCCGAGGTCCTTGCGCATCCAGTCCACCGCAAAGCCGAAATCGAACCTGCCATCGACCATGGTCTTGAAGCGGTTGTCCATCTGCCAGGACTGGGCCGCGCCCTTGGAGATGGCCTCGTAGACGGCGCCGGTATCGAGCCCGGACCGTGTGGCGAAGTGGACCGCCTCGGCCAGCCCCTGGACCACGCCGGCGATGGCGATCTGGTTGACCATCTTGCAGAGCTGGCCGTCGCCCGGCCCGCCGATATGGCGGATGGCCTTGGCGTAGGCGGCCATCACCGGCTCGGCCAGGGCGAAGGCCTCTTCGTCGCCGCCGGCCATGATGCTGAGGGCGCCGGCCTGGGCGCCGGCCTGGCCGCCGGAGACGGGGGCGTCGACGAACCAGAGGCCGTGCTCGCGCGCCCGCCCCGCCGCCTCCCGCGCCAGCTTCGCCGAGGTGGTGGTGTGGTCGACGATCACGCCGCCCTTCGGCATGTTGGGCAGGATTTCCGCCAGGCACTGGCGCACGTCGCCGTCATTGCCGACGCACAGCCCTACCGCCTCGCGGTCCCTCACCAGCTCGGCGAGCGACCCGGCCGCCACACCGCCATGCTGGGCGACCCAGCGCCCGGCCTTGTCCGGGGTGCGGTTGAACACGCGCATCTCGTGACCGGCGGCGGCCAGATGGCCGGCCATCGGATAACCCATGACGCCAAGGCCGACGAAAGCGATCCGCATGCTCAACTCTCCCATACCGCGGGCGCCCCCGCGGCAACCGCATCTTAACCGTGACCCGCCACGGTGGAGGACTGGAATAGGCCGGGCGTCGGGCGGGGTGAAGCATGTCGGTCAGCGACCGGCCGATCATGGTCAAGAAGATCAAGAAGATCACCCAGAGCAGCCATCACGGCGGCGCCTGGAAGGTGGCCTATGCCGACTTCGTGACCGCCATGATGGCCTTCTTCCTTTTGATGTGGCTGATCAACACCACCAGCCCGCAACAGAAGCGCGGAATCGCCGACTATTTCGCGCCGGCGTCGGTCTCGCAGTCCACCTCCGGCTCCGGCGGCATCCTGGCCGGCACCGCGCTCGGCGACGCGGGCGTCAAGTCCAACGGCTCGGCCTCGGTGATCGAGAACCTGGCGCCCGAGGCGCCGCCCAACGCCAACGATTCCGGCCAGAACAGCAACCGCGTCGGGGCGACCAACCTCGACACCGCCAGCGAGCAGGCGCTGAAGGCCGAGCTGAACGCGCGCGAACAGGCCTCGCTGCAGAGCGCCGCCGAGTCGCTGAAACAGGCCATGCAGGACATGCCGGAGCTGGCCGAGCTCTCCAAGCAGGTGCTGATCGACCAGACGCCGGAGGGCCTGCGCATCCAGTTGGTCGACCAGGAAGGCCGGCCGATGTTCGATCCGGGCTCGGCCAAGCCCAACGACCGCGCCAGGATCCTGCTGCGCGCGGTGGCCAAGATCGCCCAGCGCCTGCCCAACCGCGTCACCATTTCCGGTCACACCAGCGCCAATTCCGACGGCTCGAAGTCGGCGGGCGACTGGACGCTGTCGGCCAGCCGCGCCGACGCCTCGCGGCAGATCATGCAGGACGGCGGCATCGATCCGGACCGGATCTACCAGGTCTCCGGCAAGGCGGCGTCCGATCCGCTGTTCCCGGACGATCCGACCCTGCCCGGCAACCGCCGCATCGCCATCGTGCTCCTGCGCGAGTCGCCCGTATTGCCGCCAAATCCTTGATTTGATGGCGGTGCGACCACGTCGCCCTTGCGGTCCGGCCCGGCTTTTGTCCTAATCGGCCTGACAAGACTCAGGGTTTCTGGACGCCGGTGACACACCACTTCACCACTCGTCAGCTGCGCTTCTTCCTCACGGCGCCGTCGCCGTGCCCCTACCTGCCCGATCGGCACGAGCGCAAGGTGTTCGCCCACCTGCCGATTTCCGAAGGCGCCGCGATCAACGACGCCCTCACCCAGGTGGGTTTCCGCCGTTCACAGAACATCGCCTATCGACCGGCGTGCGACGGCTGCGATTCCTGCGTTTCGGCGCGCATTCCGGCAGCCGACTATCCGTTTTCGCGCTCGGAGCGGCGGGTGCTCGACCGCAACACCGACCTTGGCCGCCATCTGGTCGAGGCCGAGGCCACCGTCGAGCAGTTCGAACTGCTGCGCCGCTACCTGCTGGCCCGCCACGCCGAGGGCGGCATGGCCGACATGACCTGGGCCGACTATGTCGCCATGGTCGAGGACACCAGCGCCCGCACCCACCTGATCGAATATCGCGCGGCGTCCAAGGACCGCGGCCCGGGCGACCTGATCGCCTGCGTGCTGGTCGACGTGCTCTCCGACGGCCTGTCGCTGGTCTACAGCTTCTACGCCCCGGAAATGGCCAAGCGCAGCCTGGGCTCGTTCATCATCCTCGACCACGTCGGTCAGGCGGTGCAGGCGGATCTGCCTTACGTCTATCTGGGCTACTGGGTCTCCGGCAGCGCCAAGATGGCCTACAAGGCCCGCTTCAACCCCATCGAAGTCCTGCGCCCCAGCGGCTGGACCCTGATGGCGGCGAGGGATCGGGGCTAGGCGTCCAGGCCTCTCGCTCTGGGAGAAACCCGGGCGCGACTAACCCCAAGGGCCCTTCGGACGCTCGCCCCAGGGACCGGGGTCGCTCGGCGCACCATCGGGGCTTGGCGGCGACGGCGGCGCGGCCGGCTCTGGAGAAGCGACGCTTTCTAGACGACCCGGCGCCGGCTCGCCGACGCGGCCGCCGGCGTAGCGCATCAGGGCGGCGATGCGCTTTTCGATCGGCGGGTGGGTGGCGAAAAGACCGAAAATCCCCTCCTCGCGGTTTTCCAGGAAGAGCCCCCTCACCTCCTCCGGCGCGTCCAGATGGGCGTGGCCGGCGACCTTCTGCAGGGCCGAGATCATCGCGTCGGGGTCCTTGGTCAGCTCCACCGAGCCGGCGTCGGCGATGTATTCCCGCTGGCGCGAGATGGCCAGGCGGATCACCACCGCCAGCAGCGCGGCGATGGCCGCCGCGGCGATGCCGATGATCATCAGCACGCCGTTGCCGCGCCGGCCGCCGCGGCCGAACCACAGCGCCCGCGCCAGCACTTGGGCGACCAGGCTGATGATGCCGGCGAACACCGCCGCGATGATCATGGTGCGGACGTCGCGGTTGATGATGTGGGTCAGCTCGTGACCCAGCACCGCCTCCAGCTCGTCGTGGTTCAGGTGGTCCAGAAGGCCGCGGGTGACGGTGACGGAGAACTGGCCCTCATGCAGGCCGCTGGCGAAGGCGTTCAGGTCCTCGTTCTCGATGATGCGCAGGGTCGGAGTCTTCAGCCCCCGCGAAATGCAGAGGTTTTCCAGGATGTTGTACAGCTCGGGATTGTCGTGCCGCTCGATCGGCCGCGCGCCGGTGGCCAGGTCGATGATCGACTGGTTGGCGAAATAGGCGATGACGAACCAGCCGATCGCCACGGCGATCGCCAGCGGCAGGCTCTGGATGGTCAGGCCAAGCGCGTAGCTGAACGGGTCGCCGCCGCCCATGGCGTAGTCGTAGGGCTCGCGCACGAAGCCGCCGCCCAGCAGCACCAGTTCGATGGCGTAGAGCAGGAAGAAGAGCAGGAACGGGAACCCCGCCAGCAGGAAGATCGAGCGGAGGTTGTTGTTCCAGATATAGGTCTGAAGGCCGACGGCCTGCACGGTGGCCCCGCTAGAACTTCACCTGCGGCGCCGTCTCGGCCGCGGCGCGGTTCTCGCCGAGGTCGAAGAAGGTGCGCGGGGTGAACCCGGTCGGCCCGGCGATCAGCACGGCCGGGAACTGCTGGATGGCGGCGTTGAACTCGGCGACCGTGTTGTTGAAGAAGCGGCGGGCGGCGGCCAGCTTGTTCTCGATGTCGGTCAGCTCGTCCTGCAGCCGGATGAAGTTGGCGTTGGCCTTCAGGTCCGGATAGGCCTCGGAGACCGCGAACAATTGCCTGAGCGCGCCGGTCAGGGCGTTTTCCGCCTGCACCCGGTCCTGCACATTGGAGGCCGACGCGGCGGCGGCGCGGGCGGCGGTCACCGCCTCGAGCGTGCCGCTTTCGTGCGCGGCGTAGCCCTTCACGGTCTCGACCAGGTTCGGCACCAGGTCCTGGCGCTGCTTCAGCTGCACGTCGATGTCGGCGAAGGCCTGGTTGGCGTTCTGCCGCAGGCCGACCAGGCGATTGTAGGTGCTCATCACCATCAGGCCGATCACGACCAGGATGACGATGATGATCAGGAGGGCGATCATGGCA
>DATAYM010000040.1:0-3312 GCA_036272595.1 Caulobacteraceae bacterium | reverse complement strand
ATGGCCAGCAGCGCCGCCGACGCCGGCAGGGTCAGGGCCATCGAAAAGGTGATCGCCTCGTCCATGGCGCTGCGCGAGCCGGCGTGGTCGCCGCGGTGGACGGCGCGGGACAATCGCGGCAGCAGGGCGACGCCGATGGCGACGCCGACCAGGCTCTGCGGCAGCTGATAGAGCCGGTCGCAGACCGCCAGCCACGAGCGGGCGCCGTTGATCGGCGAGACCAGGATCTGCGAGACGAACACGTTGATCTGGCTGGCGCTGGCGGCGATGGCGCCCGGCACGGCCAGGCCGATCAGCTGGCGGATCTGCGGCGTCAGCCGCGGCCAGCGCCAGTCCACCCGGGCGCCCGACCGGTGCACGCCGTACCAGAGCAGTCCGGCCTGGGAGACGCCGGCGGCCAGCACGCCCCAGGACGCCGCGATCGCCGCCGGCTGCGGCGCATGGGCGGGGATCACCGTCACCAGGGTCCAGACATTGAGCAGCACCGGCGCCACCGCCGACAGGATGAAGCGGTTGCGCGCCTGCAGCACCCCGGAGAGGTGGGCGTAGATCGCCATGCACGGCAGGTAGGGCATGGTGATCATGGTCAGCATGACCGTCAGGTGGAACTTGGCCGGATTGGCCGCGAACCCCGGCGCGAAAGCCATGATCACCCAGGGCATGGCCAGCTCGGCCACGACCGTGATCGCCAGGGTCGCCGCCGCCAGGGTGGCCATGGCGTCGGCGGCCAGGGTGTCGGCGATCTCCTCGCCCTCGTGCTCCAGCGACTTGGCGTAGGTCGGCACGAAGGCCGAGGCGAAGGCGCCCTCGGCGAAGATGCGCCGGAACAGGTTCGGAAAGGCGAAGGCGGTGTTGAAGGCGTCGGCGGCGAAGGTCGCGCTGGCGCCCATGTAGTAGCTGACCGCCAGGTCGCGGACGAAGCCCATCACCTTGCTGATCAGGGTGAAGGCGGAAAAGATCATCGACGAGCGGATCATGCCCGCCCGCGCGCTCCGCTTCGGAGGGGCGGGCGCGGCCGGGACGGCGGCGGCGGGATCGGCGGTCACGAGGCGGCGGTACGCTGGGTCGCCTGGACGGTCAAGCGAGCTCGATCACGATGACTTTGAATTGAAATAATTCAAAGTCATGAACGTGATCGCATCCTATCGTTAGAGCGGGTTGCGGGCGGAAAACCGCTTCGCACTTTTCCGTAGGCCCGCTCTAGCGGGCGACGCTGGCGCGCGCCTGCTCCAGGCGCGGACGCCGCCCGGTCGGCGCGGCCGGCTCCTCGTCGAGCACCTGGCTCAGCGCGGTTTTCAGGGCGGTGATGGCCCGCGCGCCGGTGAACTTGGTCCCGTCCGGCCCGAGGCAATAGAAGGCGTCGACGGCGCGTTCGCCATAGTTGTCGATATGGGCCGACTGGATGGAGAGGCCGGCCTCGGCCAGGGTGCGGGCGATGGCGCCCAAGAGGCCGGGGCGGTCGCGGCCGGACACCTCGATCACCGTCGCGTCGTCCGAGGCGTCGTTGTCGACGATCACCGACGGGGTGATGGCGAAGGCCGCGGCGCGGCCGAGGTCGCCGACCCGGTGCGGCTTGCTCTCGTCCACGTCGCCGCGCGCCGCCGCCTCCAGCGCCGCCGTCAGCCGCTCCAGCGCCCGCGGGCTGTCGCTGCCGAGCGGCTGGCCCTGGGCGTCCTGGACGAAGAACAGGTCCAGCACCTCGGCCTTGGACGAGGTGAAGGCCCGCGCCCCGACCACGTTGGCCCCGGAATCGGCGATGGCCAGGGCGAGGTCGGCGAACAGGCCGCGCCGGTCGTGGGCGGCGACGATCACCTCGGCGGCGTTGCGGTCCTGCTGAATGGTGGCCGAGGCCGCGGCGCCGCCCTGGTCCGCCGCCCGCCGCGCTAGCGCCGCGTGCCGCAGATACTCCTCGGCCGAGAAGGCGGTGAAATAGGCGTTCTCCATAGCCCCGGCCCAGTCCTCCGCCGCCGGCTCGGCGGTGATCAGCAGGGTGCGCGCCTCGTCCGCCGCGGCGTGCAGGTGGCGGCTGAAGGTGGCGGCGGCGTCGGCGGTGCGGCCGCCGCGGAACACCGCCTCGGTGGCCCCGAACAGCTCGCGCATCAGCTGGCCCTTCCAGCCGTTCCAGACCCCGGGCCCGACGGCGCGGATGTCGGCGACGGTGAGCAGCAGCAGCAGCCGCATGCGCTCGGGCGTCTCGACGATCTTGGCGAAGGCGGCGACCGTGCGCGGGTCGGCGACGTCGCGCTTCTGCGCATAGTCGCTCATCACCAGGTGGTGCTCGACCAGCCAGGCCACCAGTTCGATCCGCTCGCGCTCCAGCCCCAGCCGCTCGCAGGCGGCCCGGGCGGCGCGCGCGCCGGCCTTTTCCTGGCCGCCGACCCCGCCCTTGCCGGTGTCGTGCAGCAGCATGGCCAGGAACAGCACCTCCTTGTCCTCGATCAGCGGCCACATGGCCACCGACAGCGGATGGTCCTTGACCAGATTGCCGTTGGCGATGTCGGCGATGATCCCCACCGCCCGCAGCGTGTGCTCGTCGACGGTGTAGGAGTGGTACATGTTGAACTGCATCTGGGCGACGATGCGCCCGAATTCAGTGACGTAGCGGCCCAGAACCCCGGCCTCGTTCATCAGGGTCAGGGTTCGATAGGTGCTCTTCCCGCGCGCCAGGATATCCAGGAAGACGCGCGCGGCCTCGGGATCGCGGCGCAGCTTGGACGTGACCAGCGGCAGCGAGCGGGTGGCGGCGGTGAAGGCGTCGGGGTGCAGGTCCAGGTCGCGCCGGTCGGCGATCAGGAACAGGCGCAGCAAGTTCACCGGATCCCGTTCGAACACCGTGGCGCTGTCGACGTTGAGCCGGGCGCCGTCGATATGGAAGCCGGGCACGTCCAGCGCCCGGCGTCCGCCCTTGCGGCCGGGCAGGAAGCGGGACAGGCCTTGCGGTTTCTTCTTGGCCTCCTCGGATTCGAGCTTGGCGCAGAACTCCCGCGTCAGCACCCCGACCTCCTTGGCGATCAGGAAATAGCGCCGCATGAAGCGTTCGACGGCGGGGGTGTTGTCGCCGTCCTTGCGCGGGCGGTCGTGGTAGCCCATGCGCCGGGCGATCTCGGGCTGCAGGTCGAAGGTCAGCCGTTCCTCCGGCCGGCCGGTGGCGAAATGTAGCTGGCAGCGCACCGCCCACAAGAAGTCGAAGGCGCGGATGAAGGCGCGCACCTCGCGCCGCTCGAACAGTTCCAGGCTCAGCGCATCATCGGGGCTGTCGATCGGATGCAGGTACTGGGCGATCCAGAACAGGGTGTTGAGATCGCGCAGGGC
>DATAYM010000039.1:0-12322 GCA_036272595.1 Caulobacteraceae bacterium | reverse complement strand
TCGACATCACCACCAGCGCCAGCTTCGCGGACGGCCAACACACGCTGACGGCCACGCAGGCCGACGCGGCGGGCCTGACCAGCACCGCCTCGGCTGGCTTCGCCGTGGCGGTGGATCCCACCGCCCCATCGATCACCGCCCTGGTCGGCCAGCCGGCCAACGGTTCGACGATACACGTCACCGGCACGGGCGCGGCGGGCGACATCATCCACCTCTTCGCCGACGGCGGAACCACGGTGGTCGGCAGCGGCGTGGTGGCGGCCAACGGAACCTTCAACATCACCACCAGCACGCACTTCGCGGACGGAAGCCACACGCTGACGGCGACGCAGACCGATACGGCGGGTCTGACCAGCCCGGCCTCGACCGGCTTCGGCGTCTCGATAGCCCCCGACGCTCCAACCATCACGGCGCTGATCGGTCAGCCGGTCAACGGTTCGACGATCCGGATTGGCGGTACGGGCGAGGCTGGGGAAACCATCAAACTCTTCGCCGACGGCGGAACCACGGTGGTCGGCAGCGGCGTGGTGGCGGCCAATGGAACTTTCAACATCACCACCAGCGCCACCTTCGCGGATGGTAAACATACGCTGACGGCGACCCAGACCGACGCGTCGGGCCTGACCAGCCAGCCCTCCATCCAAGCCACCATTCCAGTCATTCCCCAGACCCCCGCCTTGACCGCCCTTGTCGGCGATCCGACCGCCGGTTGGACCGTTGAGTTTCAAGGGACAGGGGCCGAGGCCGGCGAAACGGTGAAGTTGCTCGACAACGGAGTCAGCATCGGAACCGCCATCGCGGATTCGACCGGCGCCTTCGACATCAAGACCCCCACGACCATAACGCCAGGGGCAAGCGGGACGACGACCACCAACTTCTCGGTTTCCGAGACGGACTCTCAAGGCCTGCAGAGTGCGGTGTCCAGCCCCGTTCCTGTAACCATCGCCGCGGCCGGAACCTACTATCTGACCACCTTGGCGGAGACGATCAAACCGCAAGGCGCCGCAACGCTGAATATCGCCTCGTCGGCCGATCTGAACCCCGCCGACGTCGTCGACCTGAGCGGCGCCACCAGCACGACGGTGAAGCTCGGCGGCGGCGTCTTCGATCTCGCCGCCGTATCGGGCTTGGATAATATAACCACGATCACCGTCCCGACGGTTGCGACCACGGCTCAGGTGACCGCGGCCCAAGCGACCGCCAAGATCGTCGGTAATTCCTCGGGAACCGTGCTCGAGATCGTCACCGGGGGCGCCGTCGCACTGAACGCGGCGGACAAGACCGTGTTGGTCCAGTTGGATCAGGCCACCGATCTGACACTCGCCGCCGGCGCCAACAACGTGCTCGGCTCCGCGGGGAACGACACGCTGATCGCGACCGCCACGAATATCGTCGCCGCCGCCAGCTATGACGGCGGTGGCGGGACCAATACCCTGGATCTGTCCGGCGCCGGCGTCTTCGCCCTCGGCAAGCCGGCCACCCTGGTCAATTTCCAGGTAGTCGATGTGACCGCCGGCCAAACCGTCACCTTGAAGAACGGGACCAGCCTGACCGTCGACGTTCAGGAGGCGAGCGGGCCCGGCGCCGTCATCATCGGCGCCAACAATAGCGACACGATCAATCTCGGCGCCGGCTCCGATACGGTCACGCTCGGGAGCGCCAACGAAACCGTCGATAGCGGCACGGGCGCCGGCCTCATCCACGCCACCTCGGCCACGGCTGGCGCGCTTCTGACGGGCGGGGGGTTGACCCTCGATCTGACCGGCGGCGGCGCCGTGACCCTCAACGCGAACGACACCGGCGTCGCCACGGTCAATCTCGCGGCGTCGACGCTCGCCTACACCTTCACCGCGAACGGCGAATCGCTGGTCGTCAACGACTTGAGCAAGGCCGGGGACAAGATCGTGCTCGGGGCTGACGCCGACACCGTCAATCTCAGCTCGGCCGGCGCGAGCAACACCGTGATTGGCGGAGCCGGCTTGAGCACCGTCAACTCCAACGCGGTCGGCCAGACCGGCGCGCTGCTGACCGGGGGGATGGGCGGGCTGACGCTCGACATCAAAGCCGGCGGCGTCAACACCATGAACGCGGGCGATACGGGCGTCACCCAGGTCAACCTGACCGCCGCCACGGGAAACACCACCTTCGTCGCCAACGCCGAGGCGGGATTGGTCGTCGACGATCTCGCGGTCGGCAAGACGAAGATCACTCTGGGCGGCGCTGACCAGACCGTCATCGGCGCACCGACCGGGGGATTGACCCTGGTCGAATCCGCTCAGGGCGGCGACACCTTGAAGGCCACCGTCGCGGCGCTCAAAACCAACACCATCACGGGGTTCGCCGGGGCTGGGTCCGCCAATACGATCGACGTCACGGATTTCAGCACCGCGCAGTTCGCTTCCGCGACCTTCAAGGAAAACGCCAACGCCACCCAGGGCACGCTCACGCTCAACAACGGAACCGCTACCGCCAGCGTCATCCTGTTCGGCCAGTTCGCCGCGGCCAACTTCAACGGAACCGCGGCGGCGGCGGGCTTCGCCGCGGTCTCGGACGGCGCGACCGGATCGACCTTGACCTGGGTGGCTCCCGGCCACTGACGACGAGGGGGCGCCAACGGCGTTGTCGGAACCGACACGTCAACCGTCGGCCAAACCATCGGGAACTTGGTGGCGGGGGGGATCGAGCAGGCCTCACAGCCCACGCCGATGGACAACGCCATCGCGCAGGAGCAGGCGCTTTACAATTCGGGCGACCAGCGGGCTTACACCGTCAACAGCGACGGCACGCTGACCTTCACCGGCGGCACGATCGACGAGAACGTGCCGGACAGTGGGATCGCGCCCGACAATGGGGTTGCTGTGACGGCCCAATCGCAGGGCGCCGGAGGTTCAGGCAATCAACGTCCCACTGCAATGACGGGCTTGTCTTTGACTTCGGACCAATTCGCGGCCTGGGTGAAGCAGATGAACCAACAAGGAGGGTTCCAAGCGCCGCCTGCAAGCACGAGTACTATCGATAGCAATAGTGGCGTTGCTGCTGCGGCGGCAAAGGTGCCTACGGACCCTGGTGGGCCAGATACCGTTGAGAATCCCGCTTTGGACGCGTTCATGCAATCTATAAAGCAACCTCTGGAAAGTCTTAATGTTGGCGGCGGCGACCCAGAGAAATTCATAACAGTTGGGCAAAACGACCAGGGACAATATATTATAACTTCGGTCCAGATCATTGGATCTCAAGGGGGAACTAATCTTTGGATACCCTCTGACGCCGTTGCAATTGCGCATACACATCCTGTCGGCGCTTACCAGGCTCCAAATGGGGCCGACGATAGCTATCTATTCGCCACTGGAAAGCCGAGCTTTGAGATAGGTGTGACGGGCTCTAACTTGTTCGAAATAGAACGCAATCAAGGGGCTCCATCAATTAGAGTGATACAGCCGTCAAATAACTTTGGTCAGTGGGAGAAATTTCAAGCCGATCCCACTCGATATAGAATTTACAGTGACAGCAATTACCCTGCCTATCCCAACGGTGAATAGGGACCGCTTATGAACATGAGGTTCTTGGTTTTGTTGCTGCCACTCATATGTCTCGCGGCGCCCGCAGCGAGCACCGCATCACCTAACGTGGCGCTCGTTTCGGCTCGCCTTACAAAGGTGGAGGATGTGTCGGCCGCTTCTGAAAATTCCATATCGGTGGATGGAACTTATAGGCTCAAATTTAGAGTATCGAAATCGTTAATTGGACACGTAAATAATAGAGATATTGACTTTGACTCCAATATGGCCCGTCCCGTTCCGAATCATATCTACTACTTGTTGATAGATAAGGCGGGTGAGAAGGCAAATATTGTTTGGTTCGGCGTGACTTACGATGGTTTATGCATCGACTCCGAAACCGCGGAAAAATATAATATTGAGAATTCTCTGAGAGAGCTTCAAGAGACACTTCCCTGCCGACGGAGGTAGGCGGGGAACGCCGTTGACCCGATAGCGCCGGCCGATCGTCAGGCCCGGCTTGGCCGGTCTGGAATTGTGCGGAATCTGGAGAGCAAGATAAAAGGGAACGGCGCCATCGGGGTTGATGGCCGCCGTTAAGTCCTTGTCTGCACATCGATTTTTAGGTCGCGATCACGGCGCCACCGGAATCGGCCGTGGCGCCGTCCATCTGCGCAATCCCTTACGCCACAAGGAAAACGACGGCGCCATGGCGGGTCGGTCCTTGCTGGAGCCCGCCGACGCTCGCTCCAGCTTGCCCCCAAACCGCGCCGATCGAGGCCGCGAGGGTCGATGGCAGGATAGGCTTCGTGGCGGCGGATCACTACACGGGGCGAGCTTGACCATTGCTCAGGCGGCCGACTCATCCCCTGATCCGGCCCTGTCGTTGGGGTGTTCCCCAGCCCTTGAAGATCGACCAGGCGGGCGGTTCCCAGCCCCGAGCTTGGCTGAAGTTGTGGACAATGGCGCATATACGGGTCGCGTGGGCTACACCCACCCGACCCTCGCGGTCAGGCTCCGCCCGACACCCCAAACGGCGGGGTCCGGCCGCCCCCAAAATCAACTTT
The DNA here is from genome assembly GCA_036272595.1 of Caulobacteraceae bacterium. Taxonomy (GTDB): domain Bacteria; phylum Pseudomonadota; class Alphaproteobacteria; order Caulobacterales; family Caulobacteraceae; genus Poindextera. The sequence continues at coordinate 7,758 of DATAYM010000039.1, read as the reverse complement.
GTGGACAATGGCGCAGTTACCCGTCGCTTGGGCTACGCCCACCAGGCCATCGCCCGGACCCGAGCCAAGGGCGTTGCCCTTAGCGATCCCGAAGAGCGCCGCCAGGGCGGCCTCCCTGGGGCCGTGGAGCGCGTCACCCTGCCGATGGCAGGATAGGCTTGGCGGCGGCGGGTGTGCACAGGGCGGTCGTGGTGGAGCAGCGCCGGCCGGCCGCCTCAACGCCGCTTCGCGCCCTTCGGGCTCGGCCTGGCGGCCGAGGCGTTGACCCGCCCGTCCGTCGCCGCTGAAGGCTCGCCATGCGGATCGGCGGGCCGATCCGCTTCAGGATGAAGCGCCTCGCCCAGGGGCCGGGACGGCGGGCGCCGGCGCGGTCCTCGGGGCCAATCGGCCGCGCGCCGTGATCTTGAATAGAGCTGCTGAAAGGTTCCGCCACGGGGCCGACTTGGGCCGGTCCCGTGGGCTCATCCTTCGCGATGTGGCCGCCGTCGCCGGCGGCGTCCGGGCGCCGAATCAGCGCGCCGGCGGGCGCATCTTACGCGCGCTCGATCAGCCGATGATCTGGCTAATGGCGGCGCGTAGAGCGTCCTGGTCCTCGTCCGCGAGGGCGCCGAGCCGGCGGATGACCAGCCTCAGCTCCAAGGTGGCGATGACCGGCTTGACGGCCGAAGGCTTGATGAGGCCGGCGGCCTGCCACTGGCGCAGCCAGACCTCGCCGAGGGCGGGCGTCGGCCGGAGCTGACTGGTGACCGGCATCATGATCAGGTCGGGCCGTTCGAGGTTGTAGGCGCGACTGGAGACGATGACGGCCGGGCGCTGCTTGGAGGCGGCCTGGCTAGTGAACGGGAAGCGCACCAGGACGATGGCGCCGAAGCTCAGGGCCTGCGGCTTGGCGGGCGCCTGGGCGCCGCCCGCGCCGGCCTTAGAGGGCATCGTAGGCGTCGTCTTCGGGGTTGTTCCAGACAGCGGCGAAGGCCGGTTCGCTGGCGGCCGAAGCGGCGCGGAAAAGCGCGCGGTCCTGGTCCTTCGAGCGCAGGAAATCGACAAAGTCCTCGACCTCGTGGAGGCGGTCGGCCGGCAGGGTGTTGAGCTTCTCGATCAGGCTGTGAGTGGCGGGCATGGGAGGGGTTGTCCCTTAGCTGGCGTGCTGGGCGAGCATGGCGTCGAGCACCTCGGAGACGACGCGCTGCCTGGCCTTGGGCAACTGCCCGATGGCCTCGATCTGTTGCTGAAGTCGCGAGGCGGGACCGCGCTTGCCGGCAGGCCGAGCAGCCGGCTCTCCGATCAACATCTCGTCCAACGACAGCTCCAGGGCATCGGCCAGGATCGGCAAAAGATCGGCGGCGATGCGAGCGCGGCCGACCTCATAATGGGCCAGAGTCTGCTGGGCGACGCCGAGGCGCTCAGCCAGCTGGACCTGGGTCATGTCCATCTGCTTGCGAGCCTGGGCGATGCGGGCGCCGAGGCGCTTAAAGAAGGCGTCGTCCTTGGTCTTCATGGCTGCCGAAACCCGTCTGAGATCGGCCATCTTCATAACCCCTGTTTTTAGAACCGCGCTTGACCGTACTCCCGAACGGAGTAATACGAAAGGCGGTTATTTTTACTCAGACCCACTTGACAGGTTTTTAGGGGACCCCCGCCGATGGCCAGAATCCCGGACGCGGAGATCGAGCGGCTGAAGGTCGAGATCAGCCTGGTGCGGCTGGTCGAGTCGTCGGGGGTGAAGCTGGAAAAGCGCGGCGCCGACTATGTGGGCCGCTGCCCGTTCCACGACGACGGCACGCCGTCGCTGGGGGTGAGCCCGGCGAAAAATCTCTTCAACTGCTTCGGCTGCGGCGCCGGCGGCGGCGTGATCGACTGGGTGATGAAACACGAGGGGGTGAGCTTCCGCCACGCCGTCGAACTGCTGAAGGACGGCGCATCCATGGGGCCGACGCCGGCGACATCGGCGGGTCCGGTGAAGGCGACGACGGTGCGCAAACTCGCCGCGCCGGTGAGCTTCGACGCGGACGACCAGGCGCTGTTGAATCAGGTGGCCGGCTACTACCATGAGACCCTCAAAACGGCCCCCGAGGCGATGGCCTATCTGGCTTCCCGAGGGCTGGTTCACCCCGAGCTGATCGAGCGCTTCCGGCTGGGCTATGCGAACCGGACCTTGGGCCTTCGCCTGCCCGAGAAGAACCGCAAGGCGGGCGCCGACATGCGCGGCCGGCTGGAGGCGATCGGAGTCTATCGGGAGAGCGGGCACGAGCACTTCGCCGGCTCGCTGATCGTGCCGGTGATGGACGAGCGCGGCGACGTGAAGGAGGTGTACGGCCGCAAGATCGGGACATCTCTGCGGGCCGGAACGCCGCTGCATCTGTACCTGCCCGGCCCGCACCGGGGGGTGTGGAACATCGAGGGGATCGCCGCCGCCAAGAGCGAGGTGATCCTCACCGAGGCGCTGATCGATGCGATGACCTTCTGGTGCGCCGGCTACCGCAATGTGACGGCGGCCTACGGGACGAACGGCTTCACTGCCGACCACCTGTCGGCCTTCCGCCGCTATGGGGTGGAGCGGGTGCTGATCGCCTACGACCGCGACGAGCCCGGCGAAAAGGCGGCCGGCGAGCTGGCCGAAAAGCTGATCGCCGAGGGCCTGGCCTGCTACCGGATCGAGTTCCCCAAGGCGATGGACGCCAACGCCTATGCGCTGAAGCTGACGCCGGCTGTGAAATCCCTAGGCGTGCTGATCCGCAAGGCGTCATGGCTGGGCCAGGGCAAAGCCAAGCCCCCGACAAGCGCGCCGGCCGATCCGCTGGAGGCGGCGCTGGCGGCGCCCGCAGCGCCCGCCGACCTGGCGCCGGAGCCAGGCCCAACCTCCCTCTTAGCGGCTGAGGAAGAAGCCTCGCCGCTTCCCGAGCCGACGATCGCCTCGCCCGTGCCGCCGGCCGCGCCCATGGCGCCCGAGCCGGACCCGGTGCTGGCCAAGACCGAGCACGAGCTGGTCTTGATGCAGGGCGACCGGCGTTATCGGGTGCGGGGCTGGGCGCGGCCCCTGACCCCGGACTCCATGACGGTGAACCTCATGGTCCAGCGCGGCGAGTCCCACGGGGACGGACGCTTCCACGTCGACAAGCTGGACCTCTACAACGCCAAGGCCCGGGCGGCCTTCGTCAAGCAGGCCGGGATCGAGCTGGGCGAATCCGAGGAGGTGCTGAAGCACGACCTCGGCCGGGTGCTGCTCAAGCTGGAGGCCCTGCAGGACGGCGAGCTGGCGGCGGCGCTCGCGAAGGACGAGCGGCCGAGCCTGAGCGAGGCCGACCGGGACGAGGCCCTGGACCTCTTGAAAGACCCGGACCTGGTGGGGCGGATCGCCAGGGACTTCGAGGCGATCGGCGTGGTGGGCGAAGCGACCAGCACCCTGACCGGCTACCTGGCCTGCGTCTCGCGGCTGCTGGAGCGGCCGCTGGCCATCATCATCCAGTCGTCGAGCGCGGCCGGGAAAAGCTCGCTGATGGACGCGATCCTGGCGCTGATGCCGCCGGAGGCGTGCGTGCGCTACAGCGCCATGACCGGCCAGAGCCTGTTCTACATGGGCGAGACCAACCTCAAGCACAGGATCCTCGCCATCGCCGAGGAGGAAGGCGCCCAGAGCGCCGGCTACGCCTTGAAGCTCTTGCAGTCGGACGGCGAGGTGACGATCGCCTCGACCGGCAAGGATGCGGCCACGGGCCAGCTCGTCACCCAGGAATATCGGGTGGAAGGCCCGGTGATGCTGTTCCTGACCACGACGGCGATCGACATCGATGAGGAGCTGCTGAATCGCTGCCTGGTGCTGACGGTCAATGAGAGCCGCGAGCAGACCAAGGCGATCCACGCCCTCCAGCGCCGCCGCCAGACGCTCGCCGGCCTCCTTGAGGTCCAGGACCGCGGGCGGGTGCTGGCCGTGCACAGGAACGCCCAGGCGATGCTGGAGGGCCTGGCCGTGGTCAACCCGTTCGCGGACGGCCTGACCTTCCTGGACGACAAGACCCGCACCCGGCGCGACCACATGAAATACCTGACCCTGATCCGGGCCATCGCCCTGCTGCATCAGCGCCAGCGGAAGGTCCACCTGGTCCACCACCAGGGCCAGCCGGTGCGCTACATCGAGGTGACGGCGGCCGACATCCAGCTCGCCAACCGGCTCGCCCACGAGGTGCTGGGGCGCACGCTGGACGAGCTGCCGCCGCAGACTCGGCGGCTCCTGGAGATGTTGACCACGTGGGCGGCCGAGGAATGCCAGGCCCAGAGCCTGAAACGCGCCGACTTCCGCTTCAGCCGCCGCCAGGTGCGCCAGCTCACCGGCTGGGGCGACACCCAGACCAAGGTGCATCTGGGGAGGCTGGCGGAGCTGGAATACCTGCTGGGCCATCGGGTGCGGGCCGGCCAGAGCCTGGAATATGAGCTGCTCTACGACGGCGCCGGCGAGGCGGGCGGGCGGTTCCTTATGGGCCTGTCAGAGCCCAGATCGGCCGGATCGGCCGGCGTCCATGCCTACGATGAAAAGCGGTCGGGGTCCGGTCGGGGCGTGGGCGGCCCCCGGTCGGGGCCTGGTCGGGGGGCGGTCGGACCCGTCAAAACGCCCACAAAGCCTTCTGCCATAAGGCCTTGCGAGGATGACGGCGCCGAACCGGCCGAAACGCACGCCCAGCCTCTCAACGGCAAGGCGCTGTCGTACCCGCACCAAGCGGCCGGCGCGGCCCGCGTGGCCTGACCCCATGCCGAGGAAACGCGGCAAGGGGACCAAGAAGGGGCGCAAGCCCCATAAGGGCATCTACCATCCGCCGGGTCAGGCGATCGGCTCGTCGGACCCGGACTCGATCTGGAACCACATGCAGCGCTTCACCCGCTGGCAGGCCGAGCGCAACTACTCCCGCCACACGATCGAGAACGGCGAGCGGACCTTGCGGGTGTTCGCCGCCTGGTGCGCCGAGCGGGGCCTGGTGCGGCCCCAGGAGATCACCAAGCCGATCCTGGAGCGCTGGCAGCGCCACCTCTATCTGCACCGGAAGGCGGACGGCGAGCCGCTGACGATCCGTAGCCAGCTCGCCCACACCCATCCCTTGCGGGGCTTCTTCCGCTGGCTCGCGCGGGAAAACCACATCCTCTACAACCCCGCCTCCGAGCTGGAGATGCCGCGCATCGGCCGTCGGCTGCCCAAGTTCGTGCTGTCGGCGGCCGAGGCCGAGCGGGTGCTGGCCATCCCCAACCTGAAGACCCCCATAGGGATCAGGGACCGCACGATGCTGGAGACCCTCTACTCGACCGGGGTGCGCCGCCAGGAGCTGGTCAACCTCCACGTCCATGACATCGACGCGCACCGGGGCGTCCTGATCGTGCGCCAGGGCAAGGGGAACAAAGACCGCATCATCCCGATCGGCGCCCGCGCCCTGGCCTGGGTGGACAAGTACGTGGAGGACGTGCGCCCCGAGCTGGCCAGCGGCGCCGACGACGGGACCCTCTTCCTGACCACGAGTGGCCAGGCCTTCAGTCCCGCCCGCCTGGCCGAGATCGTGCGCGAGGCTATCAACGACGCCAAGATCGGCAAAAAGGGCGGCTGCCACATGTTCCGCCACACCATGGCGACCCTGATGCTGGAGAACGGCGCCGACATCCGCTTCATCCAGGCCATGCTCGGCCACGCCGATCTCAAATCCACGGAAATCTACACCCAGGTCAGCATCAAGGCGCTGAAAGCCGTCCACACGGCCACCCATCCGGCTCGGCCGATCGGCGAGGCCGACAACTTCCAGCCCGCCGGCGAGGCCGATCCCGAGGCCGCAGCGCTCCTCGAGCAGCTCGAGCACGAGGAGCGCGAGGAATCCGCCGGCCTCTGAGGCCGACGCTACGCCCGCCGCCGCCCCCGCCGGCGCCCAGCCAATCCTCCTCTTAGCCGCCCAGCACAACACCTGCCGCCACCCCGGCGTCGGCCGCGAAGGCGCAAAATCTCGCGTCTGGGCCTCTCTCAGGTTAAGCTCCACGTTGACTCGGCCATCGTGGACAGAAGCCCTTGAGCTGCCTCGGAAAAATCGACGAGCGCACGGCGGTCCCTGTCAGGCTGCCTATAATCGGTGGCGCCATCGGCCGGTTGACGGCGTCCGCCGTCCGCGAAGGTTCGCCGTAATCAACGGGCCGAACTTGATCATTCAGCAGCGGACCGCGGGAACCGGCGCCGCTTGAATGAGATCAGCGCCTTGTCTTGGAATGTCCCTAGATGTGAGCATTTTCCGACGACGTGGACACCGGTTCGTCGTCAGAAAATGCTCAGATGTATTGGGTTTAGAGCCCTTTTTATCCGATCAGATCGATTCGATCTGATCGGAACGGGCTCTAGTCTCACTGAGTCAGTTTGTCCCCTATGCCTGTGGGTGTTGATGATTCAGCCTTGGTGATTCATGGTGGATCGCGTGGAGGTAGCGGTGCTTGAGGGGGCTGAGGCTCGGTTTTCGGCGTATGTGGATGCTCTGACGGGTGTTCTGGGCCATTCGGCTCGTGTTGGGCCGATGCGGGATTACTGCACGGGACTGCTGCTGCCGTTGGAGCGCAAGAGCGTGGAGCCGCTGGCGGCGGCGACCTCGCCGTCCCAGGTCTCGGCGCAGCACCAGTGCTTGATGCACTTCGTCAGCCAGTCGGGGTGGTCCGACGCGGGGGTTCTGGGCAAGGTTAGCGAGTTGGTGCTGCCTGTGATGGAGGCGCACGGGCCGATCGAGGCGTGGATCATCGACGACACGGGGTTCCGCAAGAAGGGCCGTCATTCGGTGGGGGTGGCGCGGCAGTATTTGGGAGAGCTTGGCAAGCAGGACAACTGCCAAGTGGCGGTGAGCCTGTCGCTGGCCAATGCCTGGGCGAGCCTGCCGGTGGCGTTTGATCTGTATCTTCCGAAGGACTGGGCCGAAGACTTCGGACGGCGCAAGACGGTGGGGGTCCCCGAAGAGGTCGCCTTCGCCACCAAGCCTGAGATCGCCCTGGAACAGATCCGCCAGGCCTTGGCGGCGGGTCTGCCGCGAGGCGTGGTGCTGATGGATGCGGGCTACGGCCACGATGGGCGCCTGCGCGCCGGCGTTTCGGCGCTAGGTCTGGCCTATGTTGCTGGGGTGCAGGGCAATGCGGTGGTCTTCGACCCAGACGCCGAGATCGAGGCGGATCGCCCGGCGCCCAAGCGCGGACGGCGCGCCGAGCCCGAGGTGATCTCGGCCAAGGCCTTGGCTCTTGGCTTGCCTGCGGGGGCCTGGCGACAGGTCGACTGGCGCGAGGGCTCGAACGAGCCCTTGTCCGGCCGTTTCGCCCGCCTGCGCCTCTACCCGGCCCACCAGCGCCAGAAGGGCCAAGCCCTGCAGGAAGAATGGCTGCTGATCGAGTGGCCCGATGGCGAGGCCGAGCCGACCAAGTACTGGCTCTCCAGCTTGCCGGCCGATATCGGCTTCGAGCGCCTGGTGGAGCTGACCAAGCTGCGTTGGCGTATCGAGCGGGACTATCAGGACCTCAAGCAGGAGCTGGGTCTGGACCACTTCGAAGGCCGAAGTTGGCGCGGCTTCCATCACCACGCCAGCCTTTGCATCGCCGCCTACGGCTTTTTGATCTCCGAGCGGGAGACGATTCCCCCCTCAGGACCTCATTCCCCCAGGACAGGCGCGCCGACTGGCCTTCCCGACAGTTACCGACCCAGAGGCGCCGCCGATCCGGCCCGAACGGCACATCCCCAACTCGATCGCCACCCTGCGACGAAGGCTCGCCGTG
>DATAYM010000038.1:0-123142 GCA_036272595.1 Caulobacteraceae bacterium | reverse complement strand
ATAGGTCAGAAACCACCAGTCATCGCCATAGTGCCGCGCGTGGCGCTGGCAGACCGCGAGCTTGGCCTGATCATGGTCGGCACGCCCGGAGAACGCATAGAGCCCGAACGCGCCGAGCAACAGGGCCAGCACCAATGCATCGCGCGGAAACGCCTCGAGATGCTGCTCGGCGCCGCTCAGGGCAAGTCCCGGCTGCCCCTCGATGGCGGCGGCCAAGACTTCAACGTGCTGGCGCTCGCGCGGGGTGGCCGACGCGGCCAACTGCCGGGCCTGCGTCGCCCGGGCACGGGCCGCTGCGGCTTCCATGTTGAGCTGATGGACGCGCCCGCGTGCGATATGAGCGAGCGCGAAGCCGGGATCCTCAGCGATGGCCCGATCAAAAGAGTCGTCGGCGCCGTGCCAGGCTGACAGGAGACGATCCACGCCATCGCGATAAAACCCCGCCGCGCGGTCCGATGCGGTCGAAAGCGTAAGGCCATAGCGGTCCTGGTTCATGGTCCTGTTCCCGGCCCAACGAGGGTCGGGACATTGCAGCATGAAATCGGCTGGCGGTCACCGCCTGTTACGCCAGCGGTCAGGCGAGAATAGCCCTGGCTTCGAGATGCGTCTCGAGGCCGAACCGTCCGTACTCGCGGCCGATGCCTGACTGCTTAAAGCCGCCGAACGGCGCCAGCGGCTCATGCGGCGCGCCGTTGATCACCACGCGGCCGGACTCCAGCTGCGCGGCGACCCGGCGCGCGTGGGTGGGGTCGGCGCTCGCCACATAGGCCTGCAGGCCATAGGTCGTGTCGTTGGCGATCGCGATCGCCTCGGCCTCGTCCTCGTAGGCGATCACGCACAGCACCGGGCCGAAGATCTCCTCGCGGGCGATCCGCATGCCGTTGCCGACCCCGGTGAACACGGTCGGCCGCACGAACCAGCCGCGGTCCAGGCCTTCCGGCCGGCCTTCGCCGCCGACCAGCAGCTCGGCGCCTTCCGCCAGGCCGAGCCGGATATAGCCCTGCACCCGGTCGTACTGCTTCCGGCTGACCATCGGGCCGATCATCACCGCCGGATCGGCGGCCGCGCCGACCTTGATCGCCGCCACCGCGGCCTGCAGCCGTGGCAGGATTTCCGCCATCCGCGAGCGGGGCGCCAGGATGCGCGTCCCGGCCACGCAGGCCTGGCCGCTGTTGCCGAAGCCCATCATCACCGCGGTCGGGATCGCGGTGTCGAGGTCGGCGTCCTCGAGGATGATGTTGGGTCCCTTGCCGCCCAGCTCCAGCGTCACCCGCTTCATGGTCTCCGACGCGGCGCGAAGGATGGCGCGGCCGACCGCCGTCGAGCCGGTGAAGCTGATCTTGGCCACGTCGGGATGGGTGCTGAGTTCGGCGCCGACGACGTCGCCGCGGCCGTTGACGATGTTGAACACCCCGGCCGGCAGGCCGGCCTCGTGCAGCGCCTGGGTCAGCACCTCGGTCTGGATGGCGCTCATCTCGCTGGGCTTGATCACGATGGTGCAGCCGGCGGCGACGGCGGTCGCCAGCTTGCTGCAGATGAAGCCGATATTGCTGTTCCAGGGGATGATCGCGGCGACCACGCCCAGCGGCTGCAGGGTGACCTCGGCCCGGCCGATGGTCTGGCTGAACGCGAAGTCCTCCAGGGTTTCGGCCATGTCCAGGAACACGGCGCCGGCGCGGCGGGCCGAGAAATCCACGAAATAGCGCGGCGCGCCGTATTCCTCGATCATGGCGGCGGCCAGCGCCTCGCCGCGCGCCGCCACCGCGTCGTGCAGCCGGTGCAGCATGGCGATGCGTTCGGCCTTGCCGGTGCGGGAGAAGGCCGGGAAGGCGCGCTTGGCCGCGGCGACCGCCGCCCGCGCATCGATCTCGTCGCCGAGCCGGACCTGGCCGATCGTCTCTTCGGTGGCGGGATTGTGCAGGTCGAAGCGCTCCTGCCCGTGCGGGGTGACGAACTGTCCGTCGATGTAGATCTGGTCGATGGCGCGCATGGCCGGTCTCCTCTGGTGTGGCGACCTATGTGACGGCTGCGGCTTGATCTGATAAGCCGCTCAGTCGGGCACAGGTTGATGCGGAAAATCGCGCAATGAACGCCAGCCAGATCGAGCTCGAGGCGGTGGTGGCGGTGGCGCGCACCGGCGGCTTCCGGGTCGCGGCGCGCCAGCTCGGCATGTCGTCGTCCGCGCTCAGCCATGCGGTGGCGGCGCTGGAGGCGCGGCTCGGCGTGCGCCTGTTCAACCGCACCACCCGCAGCGTCGCGCTTTCGGCCGCCGGCGAGCAGTTCGTCGCCGAGGTCGCGCCGGCGCTCGCCGCGATCCGCATAGCCATCGAGCGGGTCGACGAGCACCGCACCGAGCCCTCCGGCGTGCTGCGCCTCAACATGGCGCTCGGCGCCGCGCGGATCGTCCTGGCCCCGCTGGTGCTCGAATACCTGCGCCGCTACCCGAAGGTCGGCGTCGACCTGGTCACTGAAGCGGCGCTGGTGGACGTGGTCGGCCAGGGCTTCGACGCCGGCGTCCGCCTGGCCGAGTTCGTGCCGCCGGACATGATCGCCGTGCCGATCAACCGCACGATGCGCTCCGTCGTGGTCGGCTCGCCGGGCTATTTCGACGTCCACGGACGGCCGAAGACGCCGGCCGATCTGACTGGCCACCGCTGCATCCGGGCCCGGATGGCCAGCGGCGTGATCTACCGGTGGGAGTTCGAGAAACGCGGCGAGAGCCTGGACCTGGACGTGCCCGGCGCCCTTGTCCTGGACGAGTCGGACCTGATGCTGCAGGCGGCGCTGGCCGGGGAGGGGCTGGCCTACCTCTCGGATTTCGCCATCGCCGGCCACATCGCCGCGGGACGGCTGGAGCCGGTGCTGGAAGACTGGTCGCCGGCCTATCCGGGCCTGCGGCTCTACTATCCCAGCCGCCGCAACGCGCCGGCGAAGCTGCGGGCCTTCATCGCGCTGGTCCGCGAACGATCGAGGTAGGGGGTTTTAGGGCCGCTCGCCGGCGGCCTTCAGCCAGCCGATCCAGGCGTCTTCGCGGACCTTTTCGGCGGCGCGCAGCCTGGCTTCGGCTTCCTTCACCGCCGCGTCGTGCTTGCGCCATTCGGCGACGCCGCTTTCGCGGGCGGCGTGGGCGGCCTCGAAGGTCGGAAAGCGGGCCAGGACCGCGCGGTTGGAATAGCTGACGTGCGGGCCCACCGTCTCGCGGTCGGGATAGAAGCCGGTCACCGCGTCGGCGCTCTCGCCCTCGATGCGGAAGACGTCGGCCCAGCCGGCGTGGTGGCGCATCAGGGCCCAGGGCTTCTCGATATGGTCGGTCATGCGGCCGCTCCCAAACTTGGCGAAGCCCTCATAGCAGGTCGGACGGCCGCGCCGAAAGCGGTGGAATCAAAGCCGCCGACTCAAAGATTCAGCTTGCGCGGGCCGGACAGGTACGGGCTGCCGCGCTCGTAGAAGCGCAGCGGCTCGGCGGCGGCCTTGGTGATGCCGATGCGGATGCTGACGCCGATCTCGCCGGTCGGCCGGACGGCGTGGCCCAGCCACAGCGCGCCGTCGCCGTCGCAGAGATCCAGGCCGTCCTGGCCGCGATGGATGTCCAGCGCCATGCTGAGCTTGCCGGGGCCGCTGGCCAGGTCGGTGAGCTTTTCGCGGCCGCGCCGCTGGCGCATCAGCCCGATCCCCGCCAGCGGCTCGGCCGCCCGCAGCAGCACCCCGCCGCCGATCCCGTCGCCCTCGCTGGACACATTGGTCAGCCAGGACACCCCATAGCCCAGATAGACGTAGCAATGGCCGCGCTCGCGGAACAGCGAGCGGTTGCGCCGGGTCAGGCCGCTGATGTGATGGGCCGCCGGATCGCCCACCGGATAGGCCTCGGTCTCGACGATCCGCCCGCTCGCCCGCCCCTCCGGCGTGTCGTGGGTGAGCGTCTTGCCCACCAGATACCGCGCCATCGCCACCGTATCCGCCGGCAACTCGTCCCGGCTCATGCGGGCGATGGCGATGGCCGGCTCCGGGGCGTCTAGGCTCATGCCTGGCTGCTACCAGCCCGCGCGCCCGGGCGACAAGGCCATCTAAAAACACGCTCATCGCCGCGCAGGCGGGGATCCAGGTTTTTTCAACCACGAACGAACACGAAAAACACGAACGGCGCCGGATTGGCCGGTGCGGCGACGCTGAAGGTTCATGTTCGTTCGTGTTTTTCGTGGTCGAATTCTTTCGAGCCCAGCAACCCGCCCACCACAACCCTCATAGTCCCGGCTGGTCCGCCCATCGCCGACTGGGGCGAACGCGCGATCGGCGGGCCTTTTTCGGCCCGCGCGGAATAAGTCGCCGGCGGCGTTCGTCTGTCCTGGCATGAGCCCAAACCCGGTCTCCCACCCCGTTATCGCCATCGTCGTCCCCGGCGGTGCTCTCGGCCGCCGCGTCCTAACCCCCCAACCCCCGGGGCGCGGCGGTCGAGTCTGCACCCGGGAATAAACCGGACCGCCCGGCGGTCTAGCCAGCCAACACCCGTGGGGGCGGTCCGCTCCCCAACCCCAATCGCGAGGCGAACATGTCGTCACAGACCCCATCCGATCCGGCGCGGCGCGGCGCGCTGAAGTGCCTCGCCTTCGGCGGCGCGGGCACGCTGTTCATGCTGGCCGGCGGCGTTCTGGCGCCCGTCGACCTCGCCCTCGCCGCCTCCCGCAAGGACGCGGCGGCCATGGCGGGCCTGCCCTTGTTCCTGCAGGTCAGCGACACCCACATCGGCTTCAACAAGGACGCCAATCCCGACGTCGCCGGGACGCTCAAGCAGACGATCAACCTGGTCAACGCCATGCCGGTGCGGCCGGCGCTGACCATCCACACCGGCGACATCACCCACCTTTCCAAGGCGCAGGAATTCGACACCGCCCAGCAGCTGCTGTCGGGCCTGCACGCCGGCGAGCTGCATACGGTTCCCGGCGAGCACGACGTCACGGACGGGACCGGGACCGAATACTTCAACCGATTTGGCGCGGCCTCCGCCAACAAGGGCTACTACAGCTTCGATCACCAGGGCGTCCATTTCATCGCCCTGGTCAACGTGATGAACTTCAAGCCGAACGGCCTGGGCGGCCTTGGCGACGACCAGCTCGCCTGGCTGCAGGCGGACCTGAGGGGCCGCTCGTCCAGCACCCCGATCGTGGTCTTCGCCCACATGCCGATGTGGACCATCTACCAGCCCTGGGGCTGGGGCACCGGCGACGCCGACCAGGCCATGAGCCACCTGCGGCGCTTCGGCTCGGTCACCGTGCTGAACGGCCACATCCACCAGATCGTGCAGAAGGTGGAGGGCAACATCACCTTCCACACCGCCCGCTCGACCGCCTACCCGCAACCGACGGCGGGCAACGGCCCCGGGCCGATGCCGCTGAAGGTGCCCAGCGACCAGCTGCCGCGCATGCTCGGCGTCACCAACGTCAACTTCGTGCGCCACCCGGCTGCGGCGCACCTGACCGACTCAACCCTGGCCTGACATCCCAGGCCAACCCGGAACAGCCTCAAGGAACATCCCATGACTTCGAAAACGTCTCCCCGCGCCCGGGCCGCCCGGCTGGGCGCCATGGCCCTGCTCGCCCTGGCGGCGGCGCCGGCGATCGCCCAGGCCCAGGCCGCCAACGCGGTGACCATCAAGAACTTCATGTTCATGCCGATGGCGCTCACCGTGAAGACCGGCGCAACCGTCACCTGGAAAAACCTCGACGGCGAACCGCACACCGTCGTCAACGACGCCGGCCTGTTCCGCTCCAGCGCGCTCGATCAGAACGACACCTACAGGTTCAAGTTCGACAAGCCGGGTGTCTACAAGATCTTCTGCGGCATCCATCCGAACATGAAAGAGACCATCACGGTTCAGTAGAACCGCCAAAAGAATTGGCGGCGGGCGCGACACCCGCCGCGCCGGACTTAAAGTTGATCGCAATGTCAGGGAGTTCTGGAATGTCGAACAAGGTCAAGATCAAGACCCGCGTTGTTGTATTGGCCGCGACGGCCCTGGCTGTCGCCGCCATGTCGGCGCCGGCTCAAGCCCGCGGCGGCGGCGGTGGCGGCGGCCATTTCGGCGGCGGCTTCGGCGGCCACGGCTTTGGCGGTCACGGCTTCGCTGACCGCGGGTTCGGCGGTCACGGTTTCGGCGGTCGCGCCGACCATGGCTTTGGCGGCCGCGGTGATCATGGCTTCGGCGACCGCGGCGGCCGGGGATTCCGCGGCCGCGGCTTCGGCGACGGCGTCTTCGTCTTTGACGACGACCTCGGCTTCGACCTCGCCTTCTACGGCGACCCCTGGTTCTACGGCGACCCCGGCTTCTACGGCTACGGCCCGGCCGACTATCAGCCAGGCTACGGCGCCCCAATCTATGACCTGCCGTCCAGCGCCGGCCAGGGCGCCGCGGCGGCCGCCGACGGGGCGGCCCTGCCCAAGCCGACCGTCTGCGGCGACTGGCGCTGGGATCCGGCGGGCCAGCAGTATCAGTGGACCGGCCGGGCCTGCTGAGATTGGCGAGCCCCCCTTGGGGCGTTTGGGAATAAGTCGTCGGTCTCGTTCGTCCGGTTGAACATGAGTGAAGTTTCGTCTCGATCAGGCCCTGCATTGAACGGCGCCCGCCATGGGATCCGTTGAAGGTCTCGCCATCGCCGTCTTGGCGGTGCTCTCGGCCGCCGCGTCCCTAGCCCCCAGCTTCGGGGGCGCGGCGGCCGAGGCTGCCACGCCGGCCAAGGCCGTTCCGACCATGGGGCGGGCCGGGATGGCGCTCACTTGGACCAACCTGGATGACGATGCCCATGATCTCGTCGCCGACCACAAGGAGGCCGCGCCGGACAGCGGCGACCGCTTCGGCTTCGCCTTGGCTGGAACCTGTGGTTATCATTGCAGCGGGCATCCCGGCATGGTCGACAAGATCGTCGTCCGCTGAGGTGCGCGGCGGGGCCCGATCGGCGATGGCCGCAACGGGTTGGCCCGCGCAGGAGGGGGGCGAGACTGCCGTGCTGACGCCGCCTCAGTCGTCGAAGCCGGCCTTGGATCCGGACCAGACCCGCCGTTTTCGCGACGTGGTGCTGGCGCATTCCGACGCGGCCTACAATCTGGCGCTCAGGCTCACGCGGCGGGCGGACGTCGCCGAGGATATCGTCCATGACGCCTATGTCCGGGCGTTGAACGGGTTTTCCAGCTATCGCGGCGGGGACGGCCGCAGCTGGATCCTGACCATCGTGCGCAACCGCTTCTACGACTGGCTGCGCGAACAGCGGCTTAAGGCGACCGTGCCGCTGGGCCGGCCGGCCAACGATGCGGATGATGAGGAGGACTGGGACTTTCCCGACCTCGAACAGGACGATCCGGAGGAACAGCTGGCGAAGAAGAGCCAGGCGGACGCCTTGCATGCCCTGATCGACCGGTTGCCGCCCAGGCTGCGCGAGGTGATCGTGCTGCGCGAGATGGAAAAGCTCAGCTATCGCGAGATCGCCGCGATCACCGCCAGCCCGATCGGCTCGGTGATGTCGCGGCTGGCCAGGGCCAGGGCGGCGCTGACCGAGGCCTGGCGCGCCAACGAGGCGGCGTTTGCGGAGACACGGCCATGACCGGTTGCCCAGAATGGCGGGAGCGGCTGCAGGGCCTGGTCGATGGCGAGCTGGACGCGGCGCACACGGCCGAGGTCGAGGCGCACCTGGCCGGCTGCACCGCCTGCGCCGAGGCGCACGCCGAGGCGCTCAGCCTGCGCGCGCTGCTGCGCGGCGAGGGCGTCCGCGCCACGACGCCGGACCGGCTGGCCGTGCGCCTGGACGCCGCGGTTCGCGCCGCGTCGCGCGCCGCGCCGGCCCCGCCGGTCGGTCAGGGGGTCGGGCTGCCGAGCGGCCCGCGGCGCGTCGGCCGGGCGCCCATCGAGCGGACCCTCTGGGGCGCCGGCGGCGCTGGCATGGCCCTGGCCGCCTGCGCGGTGCTGGCCATCGCCATCGTCCCGGCGATGCGGACGGCGCAGCTGGAGCAGGACCTGGTCGCCGGCCATGTGCGCTCGCAGCTGGCCGGCCACCTGATCGACGTGGTGACCTCCGACCAGCACGTGGTCAAACCCTGGTTCGGCGGCAAGATCGACTTCTCGCCGCCGGTGGTCGACCTGGCCGACCAGGGCTTTCCGATCGTCGGCGGCCGGCTCGACTACATCGGCAGGCGAACGGTGGCGGCGATCGTCTATCGCCGCGGCCGCCACGTCATCAACCTGTTCGTCTGGCCCAGCCAGGGCGACCTCGGCCCGGCGGAAGCCAAGCCCGGCGACGGCTACACCCTGCTGCACTGGACCCGCGCCGGCATGACCTTCTGGGCCGTCTCCGACGTCAACGAAAAAGACCTGCAAACCTTCCGCCAACTGCTCCAGACCCGCACGCCGGCCTCATGAAAATCCACTCATCCCCGCGCAGGCGGGGACTCAAGAACGGGGCCAGATTGGCCGGTGCGGCGAAGCTGAACGTTCGTGTCCGTTCGTGTTTTTCGTGGTCAAATTCTTTCGCGCGGGGCTCGCACAATCCGCCGTCGCCGCGAAGGCGGAATCCAGGTTTTTTCAACCACGAACGAACACGAAAAACACGAACGGGGTCGGATTGGCCGGTGCGGCGAAGCTGAACGTTCGTGTCCCTTCGTGTTTTTCGTGGTCAATTCTTTCGAGCGGGCTCGCATAATCCGCTCGTCCCCGCGAAGGCGTCGATCCAGGTTTTTTCAACCACGAACGAACACGAAAAACACGAACGGGGCCAGATTGGCGCCGCGGCGAAGCTGAACGTTCGTGTCCGTTCGTGTTTTTCGTGGTCAATTCTTTCGGGCGGGGCTCGCATAATCCGCCGTCCCCGCGAAGGCGGGAATCCAAGTTTTTTCAACCACGAACGACACGAAAAACACGAACGGGGCAGATTGGCGCCGCGGCGAAGCTGAACGTTCGTGTCCCTTCGTGTTTTTCGTGGTCAATTCTTTCGCGCGGGGCTCGCATAATCCGCTCGTCCCCGCGAAGGCGGGAATCCAGTTTTTTCAACCACGAACGAACACGAAAAACACGAACGGGGCCAGATTGGCCGGCGCGGCGAAGCTGAACGTTCGTGTCCGTTCGTGTTTTTCGTGGTCAATTCTTTCCAGCGGCGCTCGCATAATCCGCTCGCCCCGCGAAGGCGGGAATCCAGGTTTTTGCACACGAAGAAGAGCAAGGATCAGCGCCTTCTCCTTTGTGCCCTTCGTGGCCTTTGTGCCCTTCGTGGTGAATCTTCGGTCTCGCCGCGACAACGGCCAAGCAGACTAAAAAACCTGGATCCCCGCCTGCGCGGGGATGAGCGGAATTTTATACTATCCGCGAGCCTGGCCGCGCTGCGCCTAAACCGGCGCGAACACCGGCACGGGCGGGCCGCCCTCGGTGTCCTGGAACCGCACCTTCACCCTCTGGCCGATCTTCAGCGTCTTCAGGTCGCAGTCGACGAAGTTGGTCAGCACCGCCGGGCCCTCGTCCAGGGTGACGTAGCCGATGGCGTAGGGGATCGGGGTGTTCCGGAACATGACGCTGAAGGTGTAGACCACCCCCTCGCCGGGCGACTCCTCCCAGCGCGTGTCGGCGCTGAAGCAGTAGGGGCAGAGCGCGCGCGGGTACCAGTGCGCCTTGCCGCACGCCCCGCAGCGCTTGATCAGGAACCGGCCCTCCCTGGCCGCGTCCCAGAACGGCTGGCTCTCGTTGTTCACCGTCGGCGCCGGGATGCGGCGGGTCTGCGGGGCGGTCTTGTCCGCGGCCTGGACGTCGCTCATCTGAGCCTACTCCCTTTCCATGATGACGGTGGCCGCGCCGTGGCGGGTGCCCAGCGAGCCGCCGGTGCCGTGGGCGATGGCCAGGTCGCAATTGGCCACCTGCACCTTCGGATGCGCCTCGCCGCGCAGCTGCCGCACCGCCTCGATCACCTTGGTGATGCCGCCGCGGTTGGTCGGGTGGTTGTTGCACAGCCCGCCGCCGTCGGTGTTGAACGGCAGCTTGCCGACCCCGGAGATCAGGTTGCCGTCGGCGACGAACTTGCCGCCTTCGCCCTTCTTGCAGAAGCCGAGGTCCTCCAGCTGCATCAGGACGGTGATGGTGAAGCTGTCGTAGATCGAGGCGTACTTGATGTCCGTGGGCGTCACCCCCGCCTCGGCGAAGGCCGCCGGCCCCGACCAGACCGCGCCGGAATAGGTCAGGTCCAGGTCGTTGCCGCCGCGAGGGCCTTTCGGCGCCTCGCCGGCCACGATGATCTTCACCAGCGGCCGCTTCAAGCTCTTCGCCACCTCCGGCGAGACCACGATCACCGCCCCGCCGCCGTCCGACACCACGCAGCAGTCCATGCGGTGCAGGGGCGTGGCGATCATCGGCGAGGCCAGCACGTCCTCCACCGTCACCACCTCGCGCAGCATGGCGTGCTCGTTCCACTGGGCGTGGTGCGAGGCCGCCACCTTGATCCAGGCCAGCTGCTCGGAGGTGGTGCCATAGTCGTGCATGTGGCGCATGGCGCACATGCCGTAGGTGTTGTGGGTCGAGCCGCCATAGATGTTCTCGAACCCGGCCTCGGGCACGTCGCTGAACGCCGGCCCGGGCGGCGGTCCGCCGCGCCCGGGGCCGCCCCCGCCGCCGCCGCCCATCCGCGCCGTGCGCGGCCGCCCGGCCAGGGTGATCAGCGCCACCGAGCACTTGCCGGCGGCGATCGCCTCGGCCGCGTGGCCGACGTGCAGGATGTAGGACGAGCCGCCGGTCTCGGTGGAATCCAGGTGGCGCAGCTTCAGGCCCATATAGTCGGCCATCGACAGCGCCCCGAACCCCGGCGCGTCGCCGGCGCAGAAATAGCCGTCGATGTCGTCCTTGGCTAAACCGGCGTCCTCCAGCGCCCCCTTGGCGCATTCGGCGTGCAGTTGCGGCGTGGAATAGCCGATGGCCTCCCGCGTCGGGTGCTCGAACACGCCGGCGACATAGGCCTTGCCCTTGATGCTCATGAAAAACCCTTCAAATTCAACGTCCCGCCAGCCTTGAATGAACGCCGGCGCCTGAAACCGTGCAGAAATCTATCGCCCAAGTCGAAACGGCCGGCACGCAGTCTCGCCACGCCCGGCCTCGCCCACAAAATTAGAATTGGGCGCGTGAGGCGAGTCAATGGCGAACGGGCGGATGCGCCGGGCAGGCCAAACCGATCGCCAATGGAGCGTCGCCGACGCGTTTTTAAAACCCGCTCATCCCCGCGAAGGCGGGGACCCAGGTTTTTTGACACGAAGGACACAAAGAACACCAAGAAGAGCAAGCTTTCGCACCAACGCACCCGCCTTCTTTGTGTCCTTCGTGTACTTTGTGTTCTTCGTGGTCGAATATCGGCGTTGAAACAACTGCGATGTTGCAGAAAAAACATAGGCCTACTGCCTTCGCGAGGACGAGCGGATTTCACGGCGCGATAGCGCCAAGGCTGCGCAAGCACGCGAACCGTCGTAAACCGGCTCTCGCCCGCGTCCCCTGTTCCTGAAGGCGATTGAAACCCCGATGACCAACCTGATCCTGAGCCAGGCCGAGGCCGAGCCGCGCCCGCTGCACGCCGTCGCCGAGGCCGACCTGGCCGCCTTCCTCGAAACCCAGCCGCCCAGCCTCGCCCGCCTCGCCGAGATGCAGGGCTTCAAGGCCAAGGCCGGCCAGCTGCTGGTCGCCCCGCAGGACGCTTCCGGCGCCATCGCCGTCTTCGGTCTCGGCGCCGGCGCGGCCCCCGACGGCATGGCCTTCCGCGCCCTGCCCACCCGCCTCCCGGCCGGCGACTGGCGCCTCGCCACCGCGCCCGCCAACGTCCCGCCGCAGCGCATCGCCCTGGCCTGGGCGCTCGGCGGCTACCGCTTCGAGCGCTACCGCAAGACCCCCAAGGACGCCCCCGCCCGCCTCATCGCGCCCGACGGCGTCGACCTCGCCGAGGTCAACAGCCTCGCCGCCGCCGCCGCCCTGGCCCGCGACCTGGTCAACACCCCCGCCAACGACATGGGCCCGGTGGAGCTGGAGCTGGCCGCGCGCGAGGTCGCCGAGGCCTTCGGGGGCCAGATCGCCGTCGTTATCGGCGACGAACTGCTCGACCAGAACTACCCCGCCGTCCACGCCGTCGGCCGCGCCGCCGTCGCGGCCAGAGCCCCGCGCATGATCGAGATCGCCTGGGGCGAGCCCACGGCGCCGCTCGTCGCCCTGGTCGGCAAGGGGGTGGTTTTCGACACCGGCGGCCTGGACCTGAAGCCCTCGGCCGGCATGCGGCTGATGAAGAAGGACATGGGCGGCGCCGCCCACGCCCTGGCCCTGGCCCGCATGGTGATGGCCGCAAACCTGCCCGTGCGCCTGGTCGTGCTGCTGGCGGTGGTGGAGAACGCCGTCGCCGGCGACGCCATGCGCCCAGGCGACGTCCTCGCCTCGCGCAAGGGCCTCAGCATCGAGGTCGGCAACACCGACGCCGAGGGCCGGCTGATCCTGGCCGACGCCCTGGCCCGCGCCGCCGAGCTCGCCCCCGCCCTGACCCTCGACTTCGCCACCCTGACCGGCGCCGCCCGCGCCGCTCTCGGCCCCGAGGTCATCCCCTTCTACACCGACGACGACGGCCTGGCCGCCGAGCTCGCCGCCGCCGCGACCTCAGTCGGCGACCCCCTCTGGCGCATGCCCCTTTGGCCCGGCTACGAGCCCGCCCTGGACTCCGACATCGCCGATCTCAAGAACGACCCCGACGCCTGGGCCCAAGCCGGCTCCGTCACCGCCGCCCTCTTCCTGAAACGCTTCGCGCCGGAGGGGTCGTGGGCCCACTTCGACATCTACGCCTGGAACCCGCGGGGCAGGGCGGGGCACCCGGTGGGCGCGGAGGCTCAGGCGATCCGGGCGGTGTATGAGGTGCTGAGGGGGCGGTATGGGTAAGGGGAGGTCTCGCTTGCTCGCGCCGGTGCCTCAAACACAGCCGACGCGCGAGATTCGCCGGTATTTGGCGCTGCGGAGGCCTGAGTGTCTCTAAGGCCATTTTCAGCCGGCCCAGTATTTGGTGAGACCGTCACGGGTGGTGCCGGGCTGGCCCAATGCTGAGCCAACTCTTAAAATTCTATTCCGCTTGGATGGTTCGCGCCTTTAGTGGCACCTTCCGGAAGGTGGAAGAAGTTGCAGCCGGCGTTGGACTGCTTGCCCTATTTGCCGATTTCCTGATCTCCCCATCACAGCGCAGCGAGCGACTGATCATGGTCGACGTCCCCGCGATCGTATGCATGGGAGCTTTGATCTTGACCGTAGCGGCGGGTCTCATCGTCGCGCCTTTCGAGATTTACTGGAGGGAACAGCGTCGCCGGATAGAGCTTGAGCAGCGGCTTTCGCCCAAGCTTGAGTTCAGCCTTCCGGAAACCGGCACTGTCGGCATCGAGACGCGCGGACATACTCTAGAGACGTTCGGCGGCAGTCGACAAACCATAGTGCGTGGCTTGGAGCCTGATGTCGTCTGCATTCAGTGCAAGAACGTCGGCGAGGGCGTTGCCCATCGATTGCAGGCGCGCCTGATGGGTGCGAGCCGATACATCGATGACGATCAGGAAGTCAGGCTAGCGATCGTCGAGCCGCTTGATCTGTCGTGGAAAAAGGAAGCGCCAATCGACACTTTTTCCGTTGATCTCGCACCGGGGGTGACGCGACGTATCTGGATCGGAGGCATTCGCTCCCATGGTCACTTCTGGATTTATCGCGACATCAAAGAATTGCCGCTCGAGTACCAGCGCGTGTTTGGCGGGCCCGGCCGATATCACCTACTGATCCAAGTGGACGGCGATGACACTGCAGCGGTGCAAGTCTCGCTTGAGGTTGAGGCGTCAGCGGGCCCGCAGCTGCAGAATGGTCTTTGGCGCGGCAATGCCAATGTGCGACTGCTCGAGAGCGCCCCCGCTACTCGGTGAGGCTGACGCCGGCAGCCAAGGGAGGTCCCTCGTCTGCGCGCAGGACCAGGATGTGGAAGGGCTCAGAGAGGCGGCGTGTCCCTTCCCAGGTACAAAGGTTACTGTAGTTCGGGAACGTGATGGACCTTGGCCGCGACGATATATGCGCAGTTGGCAATTGAATTGTCAGAAAGCGTCACTGCGCCGGAGGCAATGATAAACCCTATCACTACGCTAAGGTGTTTGACCGGTGCGGCAGGCAGTTTGCTGCCGTCAGGCGGAACGTCGACATAGCGAACGTATACGATGCTGGACTGGTGCGCTGGATCTCGCGTCAATAGCTGGAACACATATTCCGCTCTCAGCTCGAGCCTCTGGTCGTACAGTTGGAGCTTCTCCTGGCGACCGATCACAATCACGCATTTGCCATCGTACCGCGGTGCCTGCATTACCAGTTCACCAACCCGCAGCGATGGCGCTTCGTGGAAAGTTGGTATTTCGGTTTCGGCTCGCGATGGATTCCAGAAGGTCGGAAAATGTTCATCGAGCGCCTTGAGCGAAGCCGGCATGAACAGGGGACGCTGAACCCAGGGTAAGCATAATGTATCAACGCGGATAAGCTGTGCCCAGCTTCCTTCCTCATTGTATATCTTTTCAATATGTTTAACTATTTCATCAGCAGTAGATAGTGGATCGAACTTGGCCAGCAATGCAACCCTGCTTGCCAGGATCGGTGAGAAATCTCGCACCTCGTGCACTGTCACGCCCAACCAAATCGGCAGGATTCGGGTCTGGCCATCGTCCTCCAGGGTGAAGAGGGCGTCGTACTCTTCACGTGGCCACCGCTTCTCAAGAAAGCTGTGGCTCACGAACAGCACGCCAAGACGTGAATTGATGAGGGCATGCTCGATTTGGCCCCGCAATGACCGGCCTGCCACAAGTTGATGCTCGTCGAGGAAGACCGTCAGGCCGGCAGAGATGAGCCGCTCGACCACCTGCCTTATGTATGGCTTGTCCTCACTGGCATGCGAGATGAAAACATCCCACTCCCTTGCTGGCGACCGGTACCGCCGTACGCTGGCTTCTTGTCTCTGGGTCATCGTTCCTTGTCATCGCTCGCGCCGGTTCGGACAGCGGTAAAGCTGAGCATACGGACGTCTGCTTTCCGACGCGAGGCCAGCGACCGGATTTGACGCAGACGGACCGCGCGTCCGTGGGACTTCGGCGGCGAGGCGTGGGTGTTAGGGAGGGCCTTGAGGCGCCATTAGAATCCCAAGCCGCGGAAGCGCCATCCATATTCAAGAAAATTGGGGTCGGCGGCCCCAACAACCGACTGGGCGACACCGCGTGCAGCCGCCCGCCACGAATCCGCAGGCCTGATAGCGGCAGCGGCGAGGGTGAGGGCCGGCTCAGAGCCGTCCTGGAGCAAATAGAGAACCATTTCGGCCAACCCCTGCTGAACAGCTTGGGGTTCATCTTCCTTACTCATCGCGAGTGTATCAAGCGCCATCAGACGCCGCTTGGGCCAGGAGTCGGGAAGAAATTCGAGGTCTTCAGGACTTGGATGAGCTTCGAGTGCTTCTTTGTAGATCCTTCTCGTGCGTTGCTGATTCAGTGCGCCGCTGACTAGTCTGAAACGTAGCACTGGATCGCTGCTGCCTAGGTATATAGCATCGAGGACTTCGGGAGGCACCTCCGGTTCGTCTTCACTACGCCCTTCGAGCAACAGAAGCCAAGCTTGGGGCGACAGGTCGCTCATCCTTAGTCCGTCGAACCCGTCAATTGGCAAAAAACGTCCCGCTTCCACCCCAAGGCGCGCGTTGAGTTCGGCCATCTCAGCGCCGGCGTCCTCGGATGATGTTCTGGAGGCCTCCGGATCAACTACAGCCTCAAGTAACCGGCGCAGCAGCAGCACATTTTGCATCACGCCCCCACCCACAAGAGGTTGCCGTTTTGGTAGGCTCGGACTACGTCCACGGGGGATGGTGCCATGGCGGCTAGGGAGGGAGTAGGACCGATCAGGGCCTTTCGCCGGATGCCGGATTTCGTCAACTCGAACTCCTCGGCTAGAATGACAGTGAGCTTGGGCGCGATGATTCGAGTAGAAGTGACGCCGCTAGCTAGCTTACCTGAGGCACTCCATTCGGAGATCGCCAGCCACCGGTCGTGCATCCTTTGGGTGTATTGGTCATGAAACTCGTCTGGTGAAAAGACCACGACATCGATTTGAAAATTTTCTCTGAAAAGCGTGCGAAGCAAATGGTTGGCCCAACTGGCATGCGCAGTCAGCGTCAACATGCTAAATAGTGGTTGGCGCTGAACCCATTGAACGTAGAGCTGAGCCTTAGCAGGGTCGGTCGCATCGAAGATGCGCCATCCGCTAGTGCTCGGCAGCTCTGCGACGACACCGCACCGACCATAGATGGCGCCTGAGATCGGATAGGCGACCGGACAAGCATACACACCCGGCCCCCAGGTGAAGCCTGGACTGGGCGAGACCCAAAGACCTGGGGCCGTGGTCGCGTTGGGGGACGGCGGATAACGGCCCCCCTGTTGGGCACCAGTGTATTTCAGAATGTAGCGCGTCTCGTCCAAAGGGCGGCCAGGCGCAGCCAAATGCGGGAGTCCAGCAACGCTTGTCACCTGGATGGTCGTTTCTATCGCGAAATCGAATGGTGTAGGTACGCCGCTCACAGTTGGCCCCGATAACCCCGGGCAATTTGATCCCAGATTGCCGACTGTGTGCCGGTCGCCGCGGTGTAGACTAGCGCGGTGGGTGTCATAGGGCCGGACGGAGGCGCGAAGAAGGGGTTGAGGCAGTAGGCCGGCAAGACCACGGGGACCGTCGCGCCTGCGGCGACCATCGCGTTCACCGATTGGGCTGCGGCGAGGTTCTGAGCTTGAGCGCCCATAACCGGCTGCTGGTAGACCGAGCCCATAGGGATAACGACTGGAGGGTCCGCTAAGCCTTTAAGCACAATTGCTAGCCCGAACTGGAAGCCGGCTGCCGTCCAATCGGGCAGAAATTTCCATTGCTCGGCGACACCTTCGGCAACCCCGTGCACCGTCGCTAATTCCACTGGCTTGTCCCAATCGCCGAGGCTAAATCCGACCGCTTCGACTGCAATGACGCCTTTCTGCCGCCACGCAGTTACCGACGTCGCACCGGGGTCGACCTCAAAGCCGAAGGCTTCCGGTGCACCGACCAAAACATGATTGGACCCAATTCCTCGTATACTCGCCGCTTCCTCTCCCGCGGCAAACAGAGCGTTGGCCCCCCCCACGATGGGGTCGGCTAGATCGCCATAGAATGCGGACGGGTCTTTTAATACTGACTGCGTGCTAACGCGGCGGGTCCGGATTGGAGACAAGTCTTGATTTGAGATCCCTGCGCCTTTGGGGTCAGGCGGCAGGAAAATCAGGACGGTTCGTCCGGCCGCCGCATGCTCATACTCAAGCTGGGCTCCCAACTCATTGAGTTGGTCAGCCTGCGCGACGTCGGCGACAAGCTTTCCCCACCACTCGCAAGCGATCCAAAGATCGTCGTTCGAGAGTGCTTCGGTCACCAAGGCCGCGCTGCGCAGGGCTCCGCTGCGGATCAGACTGAAAGTTTCCCTTAGGAGTTCACCCTCGGGCTTATTCAACTCGATCACGGCCATGAAGTTTTTGGTGGGGACCCATAGGGGATGAAGCCCCATCGCGTCTAGCAGAGCAAAGATATCTGGTGCGCGGTCGTCGTGGACGGCCCAGTAGAGCTTGGTCATTGGTCACCTTCACAACAACCTTAACAAGAACCGTGGCTTTAGAAAACCAGGCATTGGCAAGCGGTCGGACAAACATCAAGGTCCCGTCCCCCCGGCCGGTGGCGGCCGGTCTTTGCCGCTTGCGGGTCAGGGTCTAGTCTTCCCCTCGGGGCAATGACCTCTATCCCCTCTGTGCGACATAATCGGGCGAGGGGCGTTTACGACGATCGTGGCGGTGGTCTTGCCGCCGTGTTTTGGATGGAAGCGATGAGCGACGCTCTCGGCCCTGGGGATCTGGTTCTCTGCGTCAACGCCGCCCCGAACCATGCCACGGGCAGGCCGGTGCCCCTGGTGGCCGGGGAGACCTATCGGGTGGTCGGGGTCATGGAGTTCGCCTGCCCGTGCGGGCGTTCCGACGCCCTCCTGGATGTCGGCATCGATTTCGCCTGGTGCCAGACGCGCTTCCGGCTGCTGCCGAAGCCAAAGGCCAAGACCCGGACGCGCCGGGTTTCGGCGCCCAGGGAGAAGCAGACAGTTCGCTGAACCGCGGCCATGGTTCGATCGTGCGCGACCTTGCGGAACCCGGCTATTGGTCAAGGCAGGCGCCGCGCTCGGTCGGCTAGTGGTGTTTGAGAGTCAGCGCCGGCAACGGACGCGCCGAACGGACAGCCCGGCGGTTGGCGGCTGCGACCTTCCGGTTGGAAAGAGCGAGCTAGCTCCCGGCCATAAGCTAACCGCTAACCTAAACGTGTAATCTAGGCGGTCTAGGGGATCGGCAACCGTGGAGCGATGCCATGACCAAAGGATTGTTCGGGGCTTTTCTGGTCTGCAGCATTTTCACAGCCTTCGGAGCGAGCACCGCCCACGCCCAGATGAGCAGTTCTAACTGCATGGCGATGGGACCGAATATGGTCCATTGCGACACCGTGGACTTAACGCCGCCCGCGGGCCCGCCGGCGGACCATCCAAGCGCGTCGCCCGCCGAACC
This sequence comes from Caulobacteraceae bacterium, assembly GCA_036272595.1. GTDB lineage: Bacteria > Pseudomonadota > Alphaproteobacteria > Caulobacterales > Caulobacteraceae > Poindextera. The sequence continues at coordinate 104,506 of DATAYM010000038.1, read as the reverse complement.
CGCTGCCCAGAACGGCGCTGACAATCCGGGGCTCTGGGGTCTGCTCCCGCAGGATAAGCAGTACAATCCACTGCGTGACACTCTAGGCGCCATCGGAGACGCCCTTCTGGTTGGCGGCGGTCGACAGCCGGAATACGCGCAGCGGAAACAGGTATACGAGGAGCATGTGTTCCGAACGAAGGTCGGCAAGATGTTGGCCGATGGAGATTGTCAGGGCGCAGCCCGTATGGCTCTGGAGCGCGGCCGACTTGAATTGGGGCAGTCGATCATGGCTGGCTGCGGCCCCACCGCGCGGCCCACTCTTGTGCGCGCCCAATGAGAGGTAATGCACATCCGTCTTGTGTGGAGACCTAAGCTAAGCCCGGACGAGGAGTGCCAGGGGAACGCGCGCTTCCTCTGGATGGCTGGGAGTCTGGCTCCGAGCTGGTAAATGAAGGGGGCGCCCTACGCTCCCGAGAATGGATAGAGAAATGATGAGCTCAGGTTCAGTATCCGGCCACAATCTGCTTGTGCGGCTCTTTTCGTATTATCCGCGCAAGGATCACAGTCCGGACGAGAACTTTCTTACCGAGGCCTTCGCCTACGTCTTAGCCACAGATCGGCGCGTTCAAGCTCCACTCATTGAGGCGTTAACTGGGGGCGCTCTCCGCGGCGCTCATGTGGATAAGGTCGAGACGCAGGTTCTGCAGCAAGATGAGGCATTCGCCGGCCGCGGCATTCTGGATGCGGTTATCACGGGCAAGGACGCGTCCGGGCAGCCGTTCGAACTTTGGCTAGAAAACAAGTGGCACGCGCCATGGAACGACAAACAGATTCTGGCCTACAATCAGATGATTGCTGGCCCCGCGGTGTTGGCTCGCGGTCGCGCGGTACATCTGGCCTTCGTAGCTGGGCGCCTGGATCAGGTGAAGCTAGCCAAGCAACAGATGGCGACATTCCGGGCCACGACCGGACGGACTGCACTGACCTGGAGCAAACTTCATGAGGTCATCGACGGCGTAGCCGCTGACGGCACGACAGCAGCCCAGTTTGCGGAATTCCTCGACCGGAACGGTCTCGGCGCGGTCGATAGGATCACGCTGGCGGCAGCCCGGGCATTCGCCGCAAGACCCGCCGGTGCGAAGGCAAAGGGTGAGAACGACGCCCAGGCCGGACAGGAGCCGCACGAGAAGTTCAAACGCCAACTGCAAGCGATGTGTGCTTGCATAATTGATCAGCTCGATGCCGACCGGAGGGCGTTCGCGCCCGATCTCCGCTGTCACGTCGGCTATGGCCGCGTCTCCGCTATGAGCCGGGACTTCAAGACGTCGATTGGCTTCCTCTACGACCCCAGAGATCACCGGACATCGTTTCTAAACTCGGATGTCCCGCTGGATATCTGTGTCCGCATTCAGGCCGACCCCACTGGCGTGTCCCAAAACTCGCTGACAACGTGCAGGGCAAAGTTCGCTGCCCTCCGCGAGGAACTCCAGGAAATCGGTTTTGACTGCGACCCAGACGAAGGATATTGGCGCAACAACAATCACACAGTCGTGCTCGGCCAGTACCTTCCGGGTGTGCCCTGGGACGCTGTATCGGGCCTCGCACAGGCGGAAGCCATGAGCGACATTTTCGCTCGCGCCGGGACGGTTCTGAGCAAGCCGAACTACAGAGATTTGATCCGCAAGCTGCCGTCATATCAGTAGGTTGTGTAACTAGCCGCAGGCCGCCGATATGAGGGGAAAGCCGCCCGGCAAGCAGGCGCGCGGGCGCGGGGGAGCCGAGGCCATGGACGAGACCGAAGAGCTGATCGAGCTTTGCGTGCGCTGCTTGGCCACGCAAATGATCGCCGCCCCCGGGATCGAGCTGCACATGACCCGCAGCGGCGTCCTCGGCCTGACCGACGAGCCGCTGGCCGACTTCAACCGGCTGACCCTGGGCGCCGGTCCCGACGCCGAGGACTTCCTCGTTCGATCCGTGGCGCGGGCGAAGGAGCGCGGTCGGCCGCTCTCGGCCGTCATGAGCCCGCATGTGGCGCAGGGCCTGGCGCCGGTCGCGGCGCGACTGGGCCTGAGCGCCGTCGGCACGTCGCCGCTGATGGTGCTTCGCCAGGACGTTCCGGTCCAACCGGGCCGGCCCATCCGCGTCGTCCGCGCGCTCGGCCCGGAACTGGTCGGCGCCGCGGGCGATCTGATCGCCGCCGCCTTCGATACGCCGCGGGATGTCATCGCCCGGTGCATCGACGTCTGCATGACCGCGACCGCGGGCGTGGAGACCTTTATCGCCTGGGGCGACGAGGGACCCATGTGCACCGTCTCGGTGACCCCCACCGGCGACACGGCGGGGATCTCGCTCATGGCCACGCCGCCCGGGCGCCAGCGCCAGGGCATGGGCCGCGCCCTGCTGACCCAGGTGATCGCCGACTACCGCCGCCGCGGGGTGCGGCGCTTCCATCTGGGTTCTAGCGAAGCGGGCCGGCGCCTCTACGACAGCATCGGCTTCGAGCTGGTCGCCGACCTCGCCGTCTGGGTTTTGGACTGGCCCGCCCCGGCGTAGGACCTTCGCCTGGGCCCCGTGCGTTCAGCAAATCCCTGACGCCCCTTCGCGCCGTGCTTTACTCTCTCGCATGTTCAGCCGTCACAGCCCCGGTCGATCGATCCGTTCGAACAGCGCGTCTGCAGCGCGCGGTTCGGGGGCGCCGGTTGGGGTTGTGATGGCTGGCGATGCGGTGCGGTTGAACTCGGGCGGCGCGGTCATGACCGCCGAACGGGTCAACCACCAGGCGGAGCATCCCGTCGCGCGATGCGTCGGGCTCGACGCGCTTGCGCTCGCGGGTCCCGAGCAACACACCCGTACGGATTGTCCAGAGACAAGGATGGCTGGCGGCAACAACAACAACAACAACAACAAACGACGCTAGCCATCCTTTTCCCTGGACAATCTCCAGCGCCGCACCGGCCAGGCCGGGCGGCGGCCGCGCCCGCGCGCCCGGAGACCATCGTTATGTATGACTTGACGGGCCGGAACAAAGTGAGAACCGATGGACGCCTCCATTCTCCATGCCGACCTGGACGCCTTCTACGCCTCGGTCGAGCAGCTGCTGCAGCCGCGGCTGCGCGGCAAGCCGATCGCGGTCGGCGGCGGCGTCGTGCTGGCCGCCTCGTACGAGGCGCGCGCCTTCGGGGTTCGCAGCGGCATGCCGGGGCGGCAGGCGCGCCAGCTCTGTCCCGGCCTCATCTTCACCGGCGGCCACTTCAGCGAATACCAGCGCCTGGGCGACGCGGCGATCGCCGTGCTGGCCGACTTCACGCCGGACATCGAGCGCATCTCCATCGACGAGGCGTTCGCCGACGTCGCCGGCTCCGTGCAGCTGTTCGGCGCCCCCGCCGACATCGCCGCCCGCGTGCGGGCGCGGGTGCGGGGCGAACTCGGGCTGCCGATCTCCATCGGCGTCGCGCGCACCAAGCACCTGGCGAAGATCGCCTCCCAGGTCGCCAAGCCGGATGGCCTGGTGGTCGTCGATCCGGCCGCCGAGCTCGCCTTCCTTCACGACCTGCCGGTCGGGCTGATGTGGGGGGTCGGACCGGCGACGCGAGCCCGGCTGGCCGAGGCCGGCGTCACCACCATCGGCCAGCTGGCGCAGAGCTCGCCCTGGGCGATGCAGCGCCTGCTCGGCCGCGCCGCCGGCCGCAAGCTGACGGCGCTGGCCTGGAACCGCGATCCGCGCGCCATCCAGACCGGGCGGCGCGCGCACTCGGCCGGGGCGCAGTCGGCGCTCGGGCGCCGGCCGGCCGTCGAGGCCGTCTTCCGTCCCGTGCTCCAGCACCTGGCCGACCGCGTCGCGCGACGGCTGCGCGCCAAGGATCGCCCCTGCCGGACGGTGACCGTTCGCGTCCGCTTCGCCGACCTCCGCTCGGTCACGCGGGCGCTGACGCTGCCGGCGCCGATCTCAGCCACCGCGGCGCTGGCGGACGTGGCCATCGAGCTGGTGCGCGGGGTGCTGGCCGAAAACCGCGATGAGCGGACCATCTCCCTGCTGGCCATCTCCGCCTCCAACCTCGGCGAGGACCCTTATCTGCAGTTCGAGCTGCCGTTCCGCCTCGCCGACGACGGCAGCCGGCCGGGCACGCGCCGGGGCATCGCGCGCCTGCGCGCCGACCGGGCCGTCGACGCGATCCGCGAGCGCTTCGGCTGGGAGGCGGTGACCTACGCCTCGGCCGCGCCCGGCGCCGCGCGCTCCGTCCCGGACGATTTTCGCCAGCTGGCCGAAAAGCCGCTGTGAGGCCGAAAACCCGTGCTTTAATGCCGCCGTTTCGAGGCGGCCGGCGATGCAAAGCAGGGATTTCTGTTTCTGGCTTCAGGGGTTTTTCGAGCTGAGCGGCGAGGGCGACGCCATCTCCGCGGGCCAGGCGGCGATGATCCGGCGGCACCTGGACATGGTGTTCGCGCATGAGATCGCGCCGCGCCGGCCCGCGGCCGATCTGCGCGAGCGGCCGGCCCGGCCAGGGCCGACCCCGCCCGGCCCGGTGGCGCCGCCGGCGCCCCATCCCGACCCCGCTCCCGCGCCGAGGGACGAGCCCGGGCCGCGTCCGCCCGTCGTGCCGCCGCAGCCGCCGCTCTGCTGATGGCGCAAACCACCAGCCGCGACTTCTGCCTCTGGCTGGACGCGTTCCTGGGCGACGCCGGGCGCGCGCTCACGGCCGGGGAGACGGCGATCGTCCGCGGTCGCCTCTGCGAGGTCTTCCTGCACGAGATCGACCCGGCGATGGGCGACGCCGCCCACCAGGCGTCGCTGCAGCGGATTCACCGAGCCGTTCGATGAACCGCCGGCCGGGTCCCCTCACATCAGGCTGTCGATCACCCCGCCGTCCACCCTGAGCGCCGCGCCGGTGGTGGCCGAGGCCTGCGGCGAGGCGACATAGACCACCATGTTGGCCACCTCCTCGACGCTGGCGGCGCGGCGGATGATCGATGAGGGGCGGTGTTCGGTGACGAAGTCCCTCGCCAGCGCCTCAAGGCTCTCGTCCGAGGCGTCGGCGCCGGCCTGCAGCATGGCGGCGACGCCTTCGGACAGGGTGGGGCCGGGCAGCACCGCGTTCACCGTCACGCCGGTCCCGGCCATGCGCTTGGCGAGGCCGCGGGCGAGGGCGACGTCGGCGGTCTTGCTGACGCCGTAGTGGATCATCTCGACCGGGATGTTGAACGCCGATTCCGAGCTGATGAAGATGACCCGCCCCCAGCCGGCGCGCTCCATGCCGGGAACGTAGGCGCGAGCCAGCCGCACCCCGGCCATGACGTTGACCTGCCAGTGCCGGTCCCACTCGGCGTCGGCGGTCGCGAAGAAGTCCGACGGCGCGAACACCCCGGCGTTGCTGACCAGGATGTCGCAGCGGGGCTCGGCCGCGACCAGCGCCGCGCAGCCCTCGGCCGTCCCGACATCCGCCGCCACCCCGCGCGCGCCTCGCCCGATCGCCGCCGCCGCCTCGTCGACCGCCTTCCGCTCCCGCCCGTTGACCACCACCGTCGCCCCGGAGCCGGCCAGCCCCTTGGCGATGGCCAGGCCGATGCCGCGGGTCGAGCCGGTGACGATCGCCAGCTTGCCGGTCAGGTCGATCTGCATGGATGGGCTCCCTCACGTCTTCCGGTCTAAACGCCTGGGTAGGCGGCCGGTCGCGCGCCCACTATTGTTGCGAAATTAGCTCAAAAAGCCCCTTCCCCCTCGCGGGGAAGGGGTTGGGGATGGGGGCGTCAGCGCAATCTTGGCTGATTTCGCTGGCGTCCCTCAGTGATCCGCATGGGTCACGCCGCGTCCCGCGTCATCGCGTCCATGTCCTGGCCGGTCCAGTCCGCCGCGGCCTGCAGCCGTTGCAGGTCGCGCTTCGGCGGCGCGCCGAACATGCGGGCGTACTCGCGGCTGAACTGCGAGGGGCTTTCGTAGCCGACCGCGAAGGCGGCGGCCTCGACCTTGTAGGCGCGGCTGACCATCAGCCGGCGCGCCTCCAGAAGCCGCAGGTGCTTCTGGTACTGCAGGGGCGTCAGCGAGGTCAGCGCCTTGAACTGGCGGTGGAAGGCCGAGGGGCTGAGCCGGGCGATGGCGGCCAGATCCTCGATCCGCACCATCTCGGCAAACCGGCCGCGCAGCTCATGGATGGCGCGGATCAGCGGCTGCGACGGGCTGCTCTTCAGGGTCAGCCGGGCGATGTCGCCGCCATGCGGACCGGTCAGCAGCCAGTAGCAGATCTCGCGCATGACGCCCGGATAGAGCGCCGGAATGGCCTTGGGCGTCTCCAGCAGGCGCACCAGGCGCAGGGCGCAGTCGGCCAGCGGGCCCTGGAAATCGGTCACGAAGACGCCCTGGGTCGGTCGCCCGCTGGGACTGGGCGGTGGGTCCAGCGCGTCGGCGACGCTGCGCATGATCGAAAGGTCCAGCGCGAAGGCGAGGACCAGGCAGGGCTCGCCGGGACTGGCCTCGACGACCTTGCCGACCGAGGGGGTCTCGACCCCGATCACCAGGGCCTGTCCCGCCCGGTATTCGAGCCGGTTGCCGCCGAAGCTCGCCCACTTGGCGCCTTGGGCGACGATGCACATGGCCGGCTGGAAGATTTGGTGGCTGGGCGGCTTGGGATGGTCCGAGCGCATGATGGCCATGCTCGCGATCGCCGTCGCGAACGGGCTCTCCCCGGGCCGGCTCTCAGTATAACGCAACAGCGCCCGCGCCAACGGATCGCTCATCTCGTCGCTCCTTCAGACCTCTCCCAAAGGGAGAGGGAGGGGCCCGCGGCCGAAGGCCAGCGGGAGGGTGAGGGGTTACGGCCTCTCCGGCTATGCCGTTCCGGCATCGCCGCCGCTGGAGCGCCAACCCGGACACGCCCTAACCCCTCATCCTCCCACGCCCTAAAGGGCGCGGGCCCCTCCTTCTCCCTCCGGGAGAAGTCTTCGATCTAGCCCCCGGAGCAGGATCAGGCAAGAAATGGCTTGGTTCCGGCATTCCGTTCGCCGCCGCCCGGCCGGCATGATGCACCCGAAAGCCGCCGGTACGCCCAGGCCGGCGCCAACGGAAAGCAGCGTCATGTCAGACACCCGGATCGCCATCGTCACCGGCGGCAGCCGCGGCATCGGCCGTGCGACGCTGCTCCGCCTTAGCAGGCGGGGCGTGCGCACGATCTTCACCTACCGGTCCGATCGTGCAGAAGCCGACAAGGTCGCCGGCGGCATCCAGATCTGAGGCCGGTCATGCCAAACCCGCCCTCAAGTTCGCCGGCCAAGGCCTGGATCGTCACCGGCCCGACCTCCGGCATCGGCCGCCGCGCGGCGCTGGAGCTGGCCAGGCACGGCCAGGTCGTGCTGGTCGGCCGCGACCGCGGACGGCTCGACGAGGTCCGCAAGCTCATCGAGCGGCGGGGCCAGCGCGCGATAGCGGTGGTCTGCGACCTCGCCGACATGGCCAGCGTGCAGCGGGCCGCCGCCGAGATCGTCGGGCTGGACCTGCCGATCGCCGGCCTGCTCAACAACGCCGGCCTGCGGCAGGTGCGCCCGACCAGGACCGCGCGCGGCTGGGACGTGACCTTCGCCACCAACCACCTCGGCCCCTTCGCCTTGACCGAGGCTCTGGCGCCGCATCTCGCCGACGGGACCAACGTGGTCTTCGTGGTCTCCGCGGTCGAGGATCCGGAACGCCAGCCGGCCAAGGCCGCCGGATTCCGCGGCGGCCGCTATATCTCCGCCGAAGCCGGCGCGCGCGGCGAATGGCGGGCGGGAGGCTCGACCCATCCGGGCTACGACGCCTATGCGACCTCGAAACAGGCGCTGCTCGCCGCGGCGCTGGCCTTCGCCCGCGAGACCCCCAGGCTGCGGTTCAACGCCGTGGAGCCGGGCGTGACGCCGGCCACCGGCCTGGCGCGCGACGCCGGCCCCGCGGTGCGCTTCCTCGCGGCCTACGTGATCCCGCCGCTCGTGCCGCTGTTCATGCCGTTCATGAGCTTCCTGAGCACCCCGCGGCGGGCCGGGCGCGTGCTGGCCCGGATCCTGACCGACGGCTCCGGCGCCACCGGCGTCTACTACGGCGAGTCCGGCAAGCCGATGCTCGGCTCCCCGCTGGTCCGCGACCCCGAATTCCAGGATCGCGTCGTCGCCGAGACCCGCGCCCTGCTGTCGACCATCTCTTAAATGAGGAGGTTGGAAGGCCGCCCACTCAAAGCCCCTTCCCCCTCGCGGGGAAGGGGTTGGGGATGGGGGCGCCTCACTGCCAGGGCGGCCAAGGACGGCCGTAGAAACGCAGATAGAAGGCCCCCGCCACCAGCACCATGCCGATGTTCACCATCCACCGCTCCAGCAGGTGGTACCTGAAGAAGGCGAAATCGACGCCGACAATGACGGCGATCATCACCAGCACGTAAAGCACGACAACTGTCGGTCCGCCCATCGCGACCTCCATTCCGGCCCGATCAGCTAAACGCCCGAACACGCCATCGGTCACGACCTTTTGATCCTCCCCGTTGGGGGAGGGGGACCGCACGCAGTGCGGTGGAGGGGGCGCGATGCCGTGCGCGGCCGCTCTCAGGTTGGCCCGGAGACGCGGCTTGCCGACGCGAGACGCGGCAAGCTTCGGAGGCCCCAGCGGCCCCCTGCCTCGGCCAAGGCTGAATTCCCCTCCCCCTTGCGGGGAGGGGTCAGGGGTGGGGGTGCAGCGCCGCCTCTCCGGTCGGCTGCTCGATCATCAGCGAAATCAGCAAGCTGTGCGCCGGCGCCCCCATCCCCAACCCCTTCCCCGCGAGGGGGAAGGGGCTTTTCGGCGGCGACCGCGGCGGGATGGTCGGCGGCGTCAGCCGGTCGGCCTTCGCCGGACCTGCCCGCTACGCCGCGGCCAGGTCGTAGCGGTCCGCGTTCATCACCTTGGTCCACGCGGCCGTGAAGTCCTTGGCGAACTTCTCTTGCGAGTCCGCGCAACCATAGACCTCGGCCAGGGCGCGCAGTTCCGAGTGCGAGCCGAAGATCAGGTCGACGCGGGTGCCGGTCCACCTCGGCTCCCTGGTCGTCCGGTCGCGGCCTTCGAACCGGTTCTCCTCGCCGGTCGCCTGCCACTCGGTGCGCATGTCGAGGAGGTTGACGAAGAAGTCGTTGGTCAGCTGGCCGGGCCGCTTGGTGAACACCCCCTGCGGGGCGCCGCCGGCGTTGGCGCCGAGGACGCGCAGGCCGCCGACCAGGACGGTCATCTCCGGCCCGCTCAGCCTGAGCAGCTGGGCGCGGTCGACCAGGGCTTCCTCCGGCGCCATGAACTGCTCGCCGCCGGCGCGGTAGTTGCGGAAGCCGTCGGAGATCGGCTCGAGCGGGGCGAAGGAGGCCGCGTCGGTCTCTTCCGGCGAGGCGTCCATGCGGCCGGGGGTGAACGGAACCTCGACCGGGCTTCCGGCGTCCTTGGCCGCCTTTTCGACCGCCGCCGAGCCGCCCAGCACGATCAGGTCGGCCAGCGACACCTTCTTGCCGCCGGCCGCCCCGCCGTTGAACCGCGCCTGGATGCCTTGCAGGGTCTGCAGCACCTTGGCCAGTTCGGGCGGGTTGTTCACCTCCCAGTCCTTCTGCGGCGCCAGGCGCACGCGGGCGCCGTTGGCGCCGCCGCGCTTGTCCGAGCCGCGGAAGGTCGAGGCCGAAGCCCAGGCCGCCCCGACCAGTTGCGCCACGCTCAGGCCCGAGGCGAGGATCTCGGCCTTCAGCGAGGCGATGTCGCCGGCGTCGACCAGCGGGTGGTCGACGGCCGGAATCGGGTCCTGCCAGATCAGCCGCTCCTTCGGCACCAGCGAGCCGAGGTAGCGCTGGATCGGCCCCATGTCGCGGTGGGTGAGCTTGAACCAGGCGCGGGCGAAGGCGTCGGCGAACTGGTCCGGATGCTCGAGGAAGCGCCGCGAGATCTTCTCGTATTCGGGGTCGAAGCGCAGCGACAGGTCGGTGGTGAGCATGGTCGGGACGCGCTTCTTGGCGCCGTCGTAGGGGTCGGGGATGTCGGCGGGCGCGCCTTTCGCCTGCCACTGCTGGGCGCCGGCCGGGCTCTTGGTCAGCTCCCACTCGTACTTGAAAAGGTTGTCGAAGAAGTGGTTGCTCCACCTGGTCGGCGTCTCGCTCCAGATGACTTCCGGGCCGCCGGTGATGGCGTCCGCGCCGACGCCGGTGCCGTACTTGCTGCGCCAGCCGAGGCCCTGGTCCTCGATCGCGGCGCCTTCAGGCTCGGGGCCGAGCAGGGACGGATCGCCGGCGCCGTGGGTCTTGCCGAAGGTGTGGCCGCCGGCGATCAGCGCCACCGTCTCCACGTCGTCCATCGCCATGCGGGCGAAGGTCTCGCGGATGTCGCGGGCGGCGGCGACCGGGTCGGGATTGCCGTTCGGCCCTTCGGGGTTGACGTAGATCAGGCCCATCTGCACGGCGCCCAGCGTCTTGTGCAGCTGACGCTCGCCGCTGTAGCGCTCGTCGCCCAGCCAGCTGCCTTCCGGACCCCAGTAGAGCTCTTCCGGCTCCCAGGTGTCGGCCCGCCCCCCGGCGAAGCCGAAGGTCTTGAAGTCCATCGACTCCAGGGCGACGTTGCCGACCAGCACGAAGAGGTCGGCCCAGGAGATCTTGCGGCCGTATTTCTGCTTGATCGGCCACAGCAGGCGCCGCGCCTTGTCGAGGCTGGCGTTGTCCGGCCAGCTGTTCAGCGGCGCGAAGCGCTGCTGGCCGCCGCCGGCGCCGCCGCGGCCGTCGGAGACGCGGTAGGTGCCGGCGCTGTGCCAGGCCAGGCGGATGAACAGGCCGCCATAGTGGCCGAAGTCGGCGGGCCACCAGGGTTGCGAGTCGGTCATCAGGGCGCGCAGGTCCTGGATCACCGCGTTCAGGTCGAGGCTTTTGAATTCCTTTGCGTAGTCGAACGCCTCGCCCATCGGGTTGGAGCGCGGCGAATGCTGGTTCAGCCCCTCGAGCCGCAGGTTGTCCGGCCACCAGTCTCGGTTGCCGCGGCCCGCACGACCGTGGGCCACCGGGCATTGGCCCGGGGCGTTGTCTTCGACCTTCGCATCCATGGCGAGTCTCTCCCATCGCGGCCGCGCCGCCACCGAGAGGTCCGGGCGAGCCTCCGACCGCGACCGACAGGCAATGCCCACTTGGCGCCAATGTAAAATCGATTGTTCAAATGCCCCCGATTGGCCGAATCTATCCTGGCCGCGCCGCGATCTCCGGCCTGTGCTTGTTTCTTCCGTCATGGCCCGACTTGTTCGGGCCACCCATGATCACCGTCGAACGCGAGTATTTACGGGGTTCGCCGCATTTCGCCGCCTCTACCCCACCGGCGGCGGGGCGGCTGGCGGCGGGGTGATCGGGGCGGCGGTTTTCGGCAGCACGTGGTCGGGCAGGGTCCCTTGGGTGAAGCGCGCGGCGCCGGCGGCGTCGAAGCGGCGCTCGAACAGGAAGGCGCCGCCGTTGGGGACCGCCAGGCTCATCATCTCGGCGTCGCTCAGGTTGACCAGGTTGGCGACCAGGGCGCGGATGGCGCCGAAGTGGCTGAAGGCCAGGACGTCGGCGCGGTCAAGCAGGTCGGCGACCGCGGCCAGGAAGCCCCGCACCCGCACCCTGGCGCGCAGCCCGCTCTCGCAGTCGTTGGCGACGAAGGCGGCGTCGGAGTCCATGCGCGGATCGTAGGCCGTGCCGTAGTCCCGCTCGTTGAGCAGCGGCTGGATGGTCGGCCGCGCCGCGGGCAGGCCCATCTGGTCGAGGGTGATCCGCGCCGTCTGTTGCGCGCGGGTGTATTCCGAGGCGAACACTTCCAGCGTGAAGTCGCCGGGCCTAGCCCAGCGCGGGTCGATCGTCGCCAGCACCCCGGCGGTGTTCAGGGCCTGGCGGATGCCGTTGGTGGTCAGGCAGACGGCGCTGTCGCTGTAATTGTAGAAGCTCCCATCCTCGTTGCCGGTGCTGCCGCCGTGGCGGACCAGGATCAGCCGGTTCATGGGGTTGTCCTTGCGTTGGCGCCGTCAGGTCGACGAGGTCGGCGCGTGGCCGGAGCCCTTGTGGCCGCGGCGGCGGCGCTGGCGCTGGACGTGCTGGTCCCAGGCCGCGCTGCGGTCGCGGATGAAGTCGGTGAGGTCGGCGGTCGAGGTCAGGGTCGGCGTCGGATCGGCGGCTTCCTCGTAGTGGCCCTTCTCGTTGCGGATCGGCAGGGCGGCGACCTTGGCGGCGTGGATCTTGTCGAGCTTGGACGGCATCGAGGCGTTGGGATGGTGGCCGTTCGAGACCGGCGGCACGACGCCCTCCAGCGGGTCGTCGGCGCGGGCGGCGCGCAGGGTGACGACGTCCGCCAGCGAGGCGGCCGCCTTGTCGCGCTCGGTCAGCGGCTCGACGCCGAACCGCTCCTGCAGCGTCTTCAGCACCGAGGTGTGGTCGATGACGCCCTCGTCGGCGCGGAACACCGTGCCGGCCTTGATCAACGGCGAGACCAGCACCGCCGGCACGCGCACGCCGAAACGGGTGAAGTCGAAGCCGAACTCGCCGACGGTGTTGTCGCCGGGCGGGGTCGCGCCGGACGGCGGGGCGACGTGGTCGTAATTGCCGCCATGCTCGTCATAGGTGACGATCAGCAGGGTCGAGGCCCAGGCCTTGCCGCCCCGCAGGGCCTGGTAGACGTCGTAGATCAGCTGCTCGCCCTTGGCGACGTCGTAGTTGGGGTGCTGGCTGTTGCCGGACGCGTCCCAGCTCGGCTCGAGGAAGGTGAAGGCGGGCAGGGTCCCCTTGGCGGCGCGGTCGGTGAAATCGCGGAAATGGCCGAAATGGCTGTCGTCGGCGCTCTGGGTGTCGGAGAAGTCGTGGCGGGTCAGCGGATCGCGGTTGTAGCCGAAGATCGCCCAGTCGACCCCCTTGTCCGAGAGCCGGCCGAAGATGCTCGGGCAGGTGAAGATCTTGTTGTGGTCGTCCAGGTGGCCCTGCGAGGTGCCGGCCAGGGCGAAGGCGCGGTTGGGCATGGTCATGGTCGGCGCCGACGAGAACCACGCGTCGCAGACCGCGAAACCCCTGGCCAGGCCTGACAGGATCGGCAGCAGCTGCGGCGTGTACATGGCCATGATCTGCGAGGCTTCCGTCCCCGGCAGCGTGTCCTTGTAGTGTTTGGCTAGGTCCGAGGCGATCGCCGACTTGAAGTTCAGCACGAAGCCCTGGTTGTCCGGGACCGCGCCAGGCCCCGGATCGTCGGTGTTGAACAGCTGGTAGCTGGTGTTCTGGAAGCCCTCGCCGGGATCGGCGCCAGGCATCAGGTAGGGATGCGGATCGTCCGCCTTGATCGGGTAGACCGTGATCTGCCGGCCGGTGTCGTCGGGGTTGGACTCCGCGCCGGTGAGGCCGTCGAAGGGGTCGCCGGCGGGCGATTTGTTGTCCTGGTCGGCGTAAAGGAAACCGAGCATCTGGTCGAAGGACCGGTTCTCGAGCATCAGCTCGACGACATGGTCGATCTTCGCAAGCTGGTTGGCCATCGCCCTCTCTCCCGTTGCGCCGAGAGCCTAGCGAGCCCGCGCAACACCCGCGTGAAGCGCGTGTGGCCGGAATGTGGCCTCGGGCCGAGCCCGCGCCTCGCTTTCCGGCTAGCGATCCTTCTTTTACCGTCATGGCCCGACTTGTTCGGGCCACCCCTGATCACCGTCGAACGCGAGTGCGTATGGATCCCCCGCATTGGCTGCTGCGCGCCTCTGCTTCGCAGTCCGCTGCGCTCCAGCGGGGGATGACGGTATCGTATCCGACGCGGCTGGAAGGCCCTGCGCCGCGAGCGCCAGCCCTCAAAAAACCGCTCATCCCCGCGAACGCGGGGACCCAGGCGTTTTTTGTTTTCGAGCTTGGCTGGTGTTCGAAAGAATTTCGAACCACGAAAAACACGAACCCACACGAACGTTCGGCGTCACCGCATCAGCCAATCTGGCCCGTTCGTGTTTTTCGTGTTTTTCGTGGTCAAAAAATCTGTTCTCCGCTTACGCGGGGATGAGCGGGCAGACCGCCATCGCCCGGTTTATCCGGGCGCCCCATGGACACCGTCTAGGATCGGTGTCCATGGGCCTCCAGCACGCTGCTCTAGAACCGCTCGCCGACCATTTCCTCGCTCTTGGCCCACAGGGCCTTGGCGTGTTCGGGGTCGAGGGCGTAGGCGCGGACGCCGGCGCGGATGTCGGAGCCTTCCATGACCTCGGCGACGTGGCAGTCCTCGCAGAAGTGCGCGCCGACCGCGTCCGCCGGCGCGACCACGCCAGCCCAGACCGAAGTCGCGGCGCCTTGCGGGATGGTCTTCCATTCAAAGGCCGGGACGCCGCCCGCCGCCGCCTGGCGAGCCATGTCCTCGATCATCCCCTGGATCACCTCGGGCTTCAGGTGCCGGCCCAGTTCGGTCTGGATGCCGCCAGGGTGCACGGCGGTGGCGCGGACGCCGCCCGCCTTGTGCCGGCGGTCGAACTCGACCGCGAACAGCACGTTGGCGGTCTTCGAGCGGCCGTAGGCGCCGAACTCGCTGTATTCGGTGTGCTCGAAGTTCGGATCTTCCAGATTGACGTCGGAGAACCGGTGGCCGGACGAGGACAGGTTGACCAGCCGCCCGCCGGACTTCAGCAACGAGGCGATGCGGTTGACCAGCACGAAGTGGCCGAGGTGGTTGGTGCCGAACTGGGTCTCAAAGCCGTCGGACGTATAGCTCTTCGGGCAGGCCATGACGCCGGCGTTGGCGATGATCACGTCGAAGGGGCGGCCATCGGCCATCAGCCCGTCGGCGCAGGCGCGGACGCTGGCCAGCGAGGCGAGGTCGAGTTCGACCAGTTCCAGCCCGCCGCCGTTCGTCGCCTGGGCGCGGACCTCCTCGGTGGCGGCCTTGGCCTTGGCCAAGTCGCGCGCGGCGCCGACCACTTGCGCGCCGTGGGCGGCGAGGGTGCGGGCGGTCTCGACGCCGAGGCCGGCCGAGACGCCGGTGACCAGGAAGCGCTTGCCGCTCAGGTCGACGCCGTCGAGCACCTCGTCGGTGGTGGATTTGGCTCCAAAGGGTCCGGTCATGGGCGTCTCCTGATAGGGGGTGGGAAGGCGGGGTTTGCCAAGCGGCGGGGATCGCCGCTATAAACGGAGGGCGGCTCCGATTTATATACGGAGGGTCCCTCCGTTTGGCAAGAGGTCAGTGGTCGTGAGCGTCGAGAGCGGGGAAGCTGGGCGGAAGCCGCGCGCCGACGGGCTGCGCAACCGCGAGCGCCTGGTCGAGGCGGCCAAGGCCGGTTTCGCCGAGACCGGGCCGGAGGTGAGCCTTGAGGAGATCGCCCGCCGCGCCGGCGTCGGCATCGGCACCCTCTACCGGCATTTCCCGACCCGCGACGCCATCGTCGAGGCGGTCTACCGCCGCGAGGTGCAGCAGCTGGCGGACGGGGCGACACGGCTGCTCGGCTCGCTGTCGCCGGGCCGGGCGCTTCACGAGTGGATGCGCCTCTTCCTCGACTACATCGCCACCAAGAAGCTCGTCGGGCCGGCCCTGGCGGCGATGGTCGGCGGGACCTCGGAGCTCTATGCCGCCTCCGGCGCCCGGATCACCGAGGCGGTCACGCTCCTGGTGGAGCGCGCCGTCGCCAATGGCGACATCCGCCCCGACGTCGATCCGATGGACGTGCTGCGCGCCCTGGTCGGCCTGACCTACGGCAATTCCGATCCGGGTTGGGAGGCCAGCGCCCGGCGGCTGATCGACATCCTGATGGACGGCCTGCGCGCCCAAGCCTGAACGCGCCGGCCTGATGCGCCGGCCTGAAAAGGCTGAGCCGCCGCCGCGTGCGTGCTAGTTCTGCCGCGCGATGGGGTCGCGGGCAGGAGGATCGTCGATGGGAGCGCCGCTTCGACCGGGCCGCTACACGGCCTTCGTCCTCTGCATCCTGCTCCTGGCCCTGGCGATCGCCGGCGCCTGGATGCGGACATTGGCCTGGGAGGCGTGGTGCGCGGTCGCCATCTTCGCCGCCCTCTGCCTGCTCGGCCTCTACGACGTCGTCCAGACCCGCCATTCCATCCTGCGCAACTTCCCGGTCATCGGCCACGTGCGCTGGATCGCCGAGCTGATGCGACCGGAGATCCGCCAATACCTGGTCGAGGCGGACGAGGAGGCCACGCCCTTTTCCCGCAGCCAGCGCTCCCTGGTCTACGAGCGGGCCAAGGGCGAGGCGGGCGAGCACCCGTTCGGCACCCTGCTCGACGTCTACCGCGACGGCTACGAGTTCATCGGCCAGTCGACCATGCCGGCGATCGCCGCCGATCCGGAAAGCTTCCGCATCAAGATCGGCGGCGACCAGTGCGCCCAGCCCTATTCGGCCTCTGTGTTCAACATCTCGGCGATGAGCTTCGGCGCCATCAGCGCCAACGCGATCCGCGCCCTGAACGCCGGCGCCAAACGCGGCGGCTTCAGCCACGACACCGGCGAGGGGAGCATCTCGCCCTATCACCGCGAGATGGGCGGCGACATCGTCTGGGAGGTGGCCAGCGGCTATTTCGGCTGCCGCACCGAGGATGGCCGGTTCGACCCGCAGGCGTTCGCCGCCCAGGCCCGCACCGACCAGGTCAAGATGATCGAGATCAAGCTCAGCCAGGGCGCCAAGCCCGGTCACGGCGGCGTGCTGCCGGCGGCCAAGGTGACGGCCGAGATCGCCCGCACCCGCGGCGTGCCGATGGGCAGGGACTGCGTCTCGCCGGCGCGGCACTCGGCCTTTTCCACCCCGGTCGAGATGATGGGCTTCATCGCCGAGCTGCGCCGCCTCTCCGGCGGCAAGCCGGTGGGGTTCAAGCTCTGCATCGGCCATCCCTGGGACTTCATGGCCATGGTCAAGGCCATGCTGGAGACCGGGGTCACGCCCGACTTCGTGGTGGTCGACGGCGCCGAGGGCGGCACCGGCGCGGCGCCCACGGAGTTCAGCGACCACATCGGCGTTCCGATGCGCGAGGGGCTTTTGTTCGTGCACAACGTGCTGGTCGGCGCCGGCCTGCGCCAGCGGCTGAAGATCGGCGTCGCCGGCAAGATCGTCAGCGCCTTCGACATCGCCAGCGTGCTGGCCATCGGCGCCGACTGGGCCAATGCGGCGCGCGGCTTCATGTTCGCGGTCGGCTGCGTGCAGTCGGTGCAGTGCAACACCAACCGCTGCCCGACCGGGGTGGCGACCCAGGATGCCGGCCGCCAGGCGGCGCTGGTGGTGCCGGACAAAGCCGAGCGGGTCTACAACTTCCACCGCCTGACCCTGCGCGCCCTGGCCGACATGCTGGCCGCGGCCGGCCTGGAGCACCCCGATCAGCTGGGGCCGCACCACCTGGTGCGCCGGGTCAGCGCCACCGAGATCATGCAGTTCAGCCAGCTGCACACCTTCCTGAAGCCCGGCCAGCTGCTCGACGGAACCTGCCGCCACGACTTCTACGCCGACAACTGGGCCAGAGCCTCCGCCGGCAGCTTCGCCGGCTAACCCCGCTCATCCCCGCAAGGGGGGATTCCGGCTTTTGTTTTCGGCCTTGGCGCGCCGGCCGATCCGAAATTTGACCACGAACGAACACGAACCCACACGAACATTCAGCTTCAGCCGCCCCGCCGGTCTTGCCCCGTTCGTGTTTGTTCGTGTGCGTTCGTGGTTCTAAGAAACGGGCTCGCCGCCCGCGCGGGGATTTGGCCAAGGCCATATCGGTTTCGTCGATTTTGACAGGGTTCGCATGACCTATTGCCTGGGGATCATTCTGCCGCGGGGCCTGGTGCTGGCCTCGGACTCCCGCTCCAACGCCGGCGTCGACCAGGTCGTGCGGGTCTCCAAGCTGGCGGTGCTGTCGGACGCCGCCGACCGGGTGATCGTCATCCAGTCCCAGGGCAACCTCGCCACCACCCAGTCGGTGGTCACCATGCTGCGCGAGGCGATGGGGTCCGGCGACAAGCTCCACGACCTTGAGACCGCCAGGACCATGTTCGAGGCGGCGGCCATGGTCGGCGCCCAGCTGCGCGAGGTGATCGCCCGCGACGGCCGGTTCGTCCATCCCGACGGCGGCGCCAACGCCAGCTTCCTGGTGGCGGGGCAGGTCGCCGGCGCGCCGCCGCGCCTCTTCCAGATCTATTCGGCCGGCAATTTCGTCGAGGCCGACGAGCGCTCGCCCTTCCTGCAGATCGGCGAGACCAAGTACGGCAAGCCCATCCTCGACCGCGAACTCTCGTCCCGCAGCACGCTCGACGAGGCGGCCAAGCTGGCCCTGCTGTCGTTCGACGCGACCATCCGCAGCAACCTCTCCGTCGGCCTGCCGATCGACCTGCTGATCTATCGCGCCGACAGCTTCTCGGCCGGGACGCCGATCACTGTCGACGGCGACGACCCCTACTGGAGCGTCCTGCGCAAGAGCTTCAGCGAAGGCCTGGCGGCCCTGATCGCCAACCTGCCGCCGCCGCCGGCGAGTTGGGAATCGGCCTGAGTCCGCGCGGTAGGCATCAGCCGGAACGCTGGAGTCCGGCCTCGGCGCCGACCCTTCGCCCATCGGGGCGCAATCTCTTCCTCATGAATCGGCCGATCAGGGCGTCGAGTGAAAAGGCGCCGGGGCCGCGGCAGACGATGAAGATCATGAAGCCGAGCCACTGGATGTGGTCGGGCCAGGCGTCCGGGTAGACGAAGACCTGGATGACCGCGACCATGCAGAGCAGGCCGAGCGCGCTCAGCCGGGTCGCGAGACCGATCAGCACCAGGGTGGAAAGGCCGAGCTCCATGCTCGCGGCCATATAGGCGGCGACGTCCGGCGGCAGGATCGGCACGCGGTATTCGTCCCGGAACAGCATCAGGGTGGAGTTCCAGTCCGACAGCTTCTGCAGTCCGGAATGGATGAAGACGCTGAAGGTGGCCGCGCGGGCGACCAGGATCAGCACGCTGAACGGAACGCTGTCCAGGGCGGCAAGCACGCGCCGAACCGGGCGCGGTGGAAACGAAGCCGTGGCGGCGCTGGTCATGGGGTGTGATCCGGGCAAGGGGTGTGGGTGATCTGGGCGAAGCGCGCGGCGAAGACCTCGGTCTGGATCGCGGTGAGCGCCGCCTGCGGCGCGGCGGCCTCGGCCAGGACGTCCGCCAGGGCCAGCTCGGCCGGATCGCCGTCCAGGATGGCGCTCAGGAACTGGCCCGGCGCCAGGCTCAGCGGCTGGACGACCGCGGTGCGGCCGTCGCGCCAGACCGCGATGCGGCGCTGCCGTGGGGCGAGGTCGATCGCCGCAAGCGCCTGGTCGTCGTCGGCTTCGATGGCGGCGCGGATCAGGTCGGCGGGATGGCGAAGCGCCAGCGTGGTCAGCGAGAGCGGCAAGGCCAGGTCGATGCGGTCCTCGATCGCCACGTGGCGGCGGACGCTCGAACCGGGCGCGAACAGGGCGCCGGCGACGGCCATGTCCAGTCGCGCCACGTCGGCCAGATAGGTCAATGCCTGCGCCGGTGCGTAGCCGCCGAGAAAGGCCGGGAAAGTCTCGCCGTATTCGGAGAGCCGCGCCCGACGTGGCGGCCGCGCCGCTGCGTAGGCGTGGGCGGCCTGGTTGAAAAAACGCTCGCCGACCAGCGTGTCGACAGTCGGGAAGGTCAGCCGCAACGCATTCGACAGGACGCTGAGGACGGTATCGCGGTGCACGTCGAACGCCGCGTCGGCGCGCCGCGCCGGCGGGGCCTCGGCGTCCCAGCCGTCGCCGCGCAGCAGCGCCATGGCCATCCGGCGCTGGAGTTCAGCAAGCGGCGGCATGACCCCACCTCCGCACGGTCTGAGCGAGGATCGATTGAGCGATGGCGGCCTCGGCCTCCAGCACGGCGAAGGCGGGGATGTCGGTGTCCCATTCGATCAGCGTCGGCCGCGCGCCGATCCGGGCGACGGCCTCTTCGAACAGCGACCAGACCGCCGGGCTGACCGGCGAGCCGTGGTCGTCGATGCGCAGCACGGTCCCGTCGTCGAGCCTGCGTAGGGCATGCCCCGCCAGGTGGATTTCACCGATCGCCGCCGCCGGAACGCCGTCGAGCAGGCTTCGCAGGCGCTCGGCCGGAGACTCGCCAAGATTGGCGGCCGAGACGGCGATGTTGTTGATGTCCAGCAACACGCCGCAGCCGGCGGTCTTCACCAGTTCGCCGAGGAATTGGGCCTCGGTCAGCGCGGCGCCGGCAAAGGCCAGATAGGTCGAGGGATTCTCGATCAGGATCGGACGGCCGAGCGCCGACTGCGCCTGATCGACATTGCGGGCGACCACGGCCAGCGTCTCATGCTCATAGGGCAGGGGCAGGAGGTCCGGCAGATGCAGGCCGCTGGCCGCGCTCCACGACAGGTGGTCGGAGACCAGACCGGGCTGGATGCGCCGGCAGAGCTCGGCGATGTCGGCCAGGTGCTCGGCGTCCAACCCATCGGCCGAGCCGAGGGAAAGGCCGGTGGCGTGCAGCGATACGCGATAGTCTCGCCGGACCGCTTCCAGGTCTTCGGCCGCCACGCCGAAACCGAGATAGTTCTCTGGATGGACTTCGAACCAGGCCACGTCCGGGCGTCGGGCCAGGACATGGTCGTGGTGGGGAAACCGCAGCCCGATCCCGGCGAGGGCCGGAATCGGGTCCGCCGAGCGGGACTCGCCAACGCGGGACTGGGGGCTTGGCATGACGAGACCCGGTACGGGCTTATTTCGCGGTCAGGCTGCCGCCGGAGAGCTTGCCGCAGGCGCCGGCGGGCAGGAAGACGAACGAACTTTTGTCCATGTTGCGGGTCGACTGTCCGGCGCAGGAGTGGATGCCGGCGGCGCAGTCGTTGTGGCCCGCCCTGGCGACGCCGTAGCACTTCTCGGAATCGGCCGGTTGCGCGACCGGGGCGGCGCGGGCGGCGGTTGCCGCCAAGGCCAGAGCGCCCAGCACCGAGGAGGCGAGCAGGGCGGAGCTGGTGGCGACGGAAAGCGACTTGATCATAGGTGTCTCCAGTTGTGAGTTGGCCGGCAGGGCGACCGCGATGGATCCGGCCGAAGGGCGGGATCGGACGGCCGGCCCGGTCCCAACTGGTCCCCTTCCGGTCATCTCGCAGGCCAGTTCGCGCGTCGGCGACCGGCGGTTACAAAAAAAGTTCCACGGTTTTCGGGCGATCGGTGTCGCGCCACCGGCGCAAAATCGCTGGCGGCCTGGATCGCCGCGCCCGCCCGTGTAACCGTGCGCCCGGTTCGAGCGAACTGAGGGCGTGCGTGGACGATCTCGAGGCGCGACTGAAGCGCTTGATGCTGGATGGACTGGACGGCGACGCCAACGCGCACCGCCAGCTGCTCAGCCTGTTGAGCCAGCGTTTGCGCGCCTACTTCGCGCGGCGGATGTCGTCGGCGAGCGCGGACGTGGAGGACCTGGTGCAGGAGACGCTGCTGGCCGTACATCTGCGCCAGTCATCCTATGACCGCGCGCAACCGTTTAGCGCCTGGGCCTTCGCGATCGCGCGCTATAAGCTCATCGATCACTTGAGACGGCGGAAGATCCGCGAGACGGCGCCCCTTGGCGATGCCGAGGAATTTCTGGCGGCCGAGCTGGTCTCCTCGGACGACGGACTGGATTTGACCCGCGCCTTGCGAACCCTTCCGCCTCGCCAGCAGGCGTTGATCGAGGACGTGAAGGTCCAGGGCCTCAGCCTCGACGAAGCGGGCGCCAAGGCGGGCCTCAC
Source organism: Caulobacteraceae bacterium (assembly GCA_036272595.1). Lineage (GTDB taxonomy): Bacteria > Pseudomonadota > Alphaproteobacteria > Caulobacterales > Caulobacteraceae > Poindextera. Next base: position 82,879 of record DATAYM010000038.1, on the reverse strand, counting down.
CGCCGGCGCCGCGAAGGTGGCCCTGCATCGCGCGTTGAAGCTGCTCGCCGAGAGGATGCGCCGTGCGGACGCATGAACTCATCGAAGCCCTGGCCGCCGACGCCCGGCCCGTTCCGCCCGCCGCCCCGCCACGCTGGCTGGCGCTCGCCGCGGCGGCCGGTGCGGCCATCGCCCTTGTGCTGGTCCTGGCCTGGCTGAAACCGCGGCCGGACCTTTCGGAGGCGGCGCGGGGCGGCTTCTTCTGGGTCAAGGCCGCTTACACGGCCGCGCTGGGCCTTGCCGGCTTCTGGGCGACGGAGCGGCTGGCGCGACCGGGGGTCTCGGCCCGGACCGCGGCCCTCGTGGCGATCGTGGTGGTCGCGGCGTTCGAGATCCTGGCCATGCTGCAGTTCGCGCCGATGGACCCCAGCGCCCGGCTCGGCGCCTTGCGCGGCGCCTCATGGCAGGTCTGCACCCGCAACATCGTCGTGCTCGCCGTCCCCATGACGCTGATCTGCCTGTGGGTGGTTCGCCAACTGGCGCCGACCAGGCCGATGCTCGCCGGCTTCGGAGCCGGAGCCTTTTCAGGCGCGGTCGCGGCGACGGTCTACGGACTGCATTGCACCGAGGCGACCTTCGTCTTCGTCGGTGTCTGGTACACCCTTGGCGTAGCGGCGAGCGGGCTTATCGGCGCTCTGATCGGCCGCTTCGCCCTGAGGTGGTGAAGCCGCCTCAGAAGTGGTGCGTGCACATGGCCAGCAGAAGGATGATCGGAATGGGCACGCCCAGGAAAAGCAGAAGTATCGATCGCATGACTGGCCCCTTGCCTGAGGTTTGAAGACGATGTGGAACAGCCAACGCAGTTATTCCGGGGTCGTTCCTTTCTCGCGGCCCGGCCGGCTGGCCGGCGACCCGCTTTCGGGCCTGGCGGGCGATGAAGAACAGCCCGGCCAGGGCGACGATCCCGAGACCGGCCATGATCCATGACGCCGTGTGGCCGAGGGTCCCGTAGGCGCGGCCGAAGGCGAACCCGGCCGCCAGCCAGCCGGCCAGGACCACCGCCGACAGGGCCATCGACTGGCCCAGGAAGCGCCAGAACGGCGCCTTGGCGACGCCGGCCGAGATCAGGATCGGCGCATAGAGCCCATAGGCGAACTTGGAGGCGACCAGGGTCGCGAACATCCTGTGCCGCCAGGCCTCCTCCATCGGCCGCAGGGCCTTGGAGATCAGCCGGGTCCGTTGCGCGAAGGCGCGGACCCTGGCCGAGCTGATGCTCCAGCGGCCGAGCCAGTAATAGGCGACGTCCTGGAACAGGCCGCCGCCCATGACGATGGCGTAGGCGTAGAACGGGTTGATCCGCCCCATCGCCGCGCCGACGCCGGCCGCCAGCGCCACCATCGGGCCCTCGACCAGCGAGAGCGGGATCATCAGCGGGTAGGCGTAGGCGATCAGCAACTGCAGCATCCGCCCTGAACGGTTCGGCGGAGGCTCCGGTTCGGGCGCCGGATCAGAGGTCGATGAGGCCGCCGTCGACGAACAGCTCCGCGCCGGTGGTGTAGGTGGCGTCGGCGGCGAGATAGAGGGCGGCGGCGGCCACCTCTTCCGACGTGCCGGTGCGGCCGAGCGGGATGCGGGTCTTGGCGCCCTCGATGAAGGCGTCCTTCTGCGCCGGCGTGAAGCCGTTCTTGTCCAGGATCGGCGTCACGATCGGGCCGGGGCTGATGGTGTTCACCCGGATGCCGCGCAGCAGCAACTCCTTGGCGAAAGTGCGGCTGAGCGAGCGCACCGCCGCCTTGGTCGCGCCATAGACGGTGCTGCCGCCGAGGCCGCCGCTGGCGCCCGCCACCGAGGCGGTGAGGATGACCGCGCCGCCGTCCGGGATGGCCGGGATGGCGTGCTGCATCAGGAAGAAGGCGCCCTTGACGTTGATGTCGAACTGGCTGTCGAAGAAGGCCTCGTCGACCTGGGCGATCGGCGCGAACTTGGCGATGCCGGCGTTGACGAACAGCACGTCGATGCGCCCGTGCTTTGCCGTGACCTGATCGACCAGGGTCTTGGTGGCGGCGATGTCGCCGGCGTCGGAGACGATCGCCTCGATGCCCGGCAGCTCGGTCGCGGCCGCATCGACTGACTTCTGGCTGGAGCCGGTGACGATGACGGTTGCGCCTTCCGACTGGAACAGTTTCGCCGTCGCCGCGCCGATGCCGCTGGTGCCGCCCGAGATGAGCGCGATCTTTCCGTCGAGCTTGGCCATGCAGAGTCTCCTTGGATTTGCTGGGGATCAGCCTCGGCGAAACATGGTGCGGCGCCGCACGCCGGGAACTGCAAAGCCGGCCGACTTTTTCGCCGCATGCCAATAGAAAAGGTGGACGCGGCTTCAGCCGGGCCGGCCGATCACCCGCGCGATCGCGCCCGTCAGCCGCGCCAGGTCCTCGTCGCCGATCACGAAGGGCGGGGTCAGGTAGATCACCTTGCCCATGGGGCGAATCCAGACGCCTTCGTCGACGAAGCGGGCGCAGAGATCGCCGGCGTCGACGGCGCGGTCGAACTCGACCACCCCGACGGCGCCGCGCACGCGCACGTCGACCACGCCCGGCGCGCCGCGGCAGGCGGCGAGGCCGGCGGTCAGGGCGGCCTCGATGCGGCGCACGTCGGCGCGCCAGTCGCCGGTCTCGAACAGGTCGAGCGAGGCGTTGGCGGCGGCGCAGGCCAGCGGATTGGCCATGTAGGTCGGGCCGTGCATCAGCGCCGCGCCGGCGTCGTCCGACCAGAAGGCCTCGAACACCTGGCGGCTGGCGACCGCCGCCGACAGCGGCAGGGTCCCGCCGGTCAGGGCCTTGGAGAGGGTGACGATGTCCGGCGTGACCCCCGATCCTGTGCAGGCGAAGAGCTCGCCGGTGCGTCCGAAGCCGGTGAAGATCTCGTCGAAGATCAGCAGCACCCCGTGCCGGTCGGCGAGGCCGCGCAGCCGCCGCAAGGTCTCGTCCTCGTGGAACAGCATGCCGCCGGCGCCCTGGACCCGCGGTTCGACGACGATGGCGGCGATCTCGCCGCCCAGCTCACCGAGCAGGGCGTCCAGCGCCGCCTCCGAGGCCGCGTCGACCGGCAGGCCGGTGACGTGCTGGGCCGGCAACACCCCGGCGAACAGGCTGTGCATGCCTTCCTCGGGATCGCAGATGGTCATCGTCGCCAGGGTGTCGCCGTGATAGCCGCCGCGGAACGAGACGAACCGCGTGCGGCCCCGGACGCCGCGGTTGATCCAGTATTGCACCGCCATCTTCATCGCGATCTCCACCGAGACCGAGCCGGATTCGGCGAAGAAGACATGCTCGAGCTCGCCGGGGAGCAGGGCGGCCAGCCGCTCCGCCAGCCGATAGGCCGGCTCGTGCGCCAGGCCGCCGAACATCACGTGCGGCGCGCGCTCCAGCTGCGCCTGCACGGCGGCGCGGATGTGCGGGTGGTTGTAGCCGTGGCAGGCGGTCCACCACGAGGCGATGCCGTCCACCAGTTCGCGGCCGTCCTCCAGCACGATGCGCGCGCCGTCGGTGCGGGCGACGGCCAGCGGCGCGGGCGCGGTCTTCATCTGGCAATAGGGCCGCCAGACATGGGGCTGGCCGCGCTGCAGCCAGGCGGGAGGGGTGGAGGGCATGGGGGATCTCCGAAACGCCGGCGCCGCTCGACATCGCTTGCGCGCCGGCCGGGGCTTGGTATGCCAGCCGCCGCCTGGCCGCCAAGGGGATTTCATGCGCAGTCTGGACCAATTCGCCGCGGCCAAGCTGAACGGCCTCAAGGCGCGCCAGCTGGACCGCTCGCTGGTTCCGACCCATCGGCTGGACGGGGTCTGGGTCGAGCGCGAGGGACGGCGGCTGATGTCGTTCTCCTGCAACGACTATCTCGGCCTGTCGCAGCATCCGGCGGTGACGGCGGCGGCCTGTGCGGCGGTGCAGGCCTATGGCGCCGGCGCGGGCGCCTCGCGGCTGGTCACCGGCGACCATCCGCTGCTCTCGGTGCTGGAGGCGCGGCTGGCGCAGCTCAAAGGGACCGAGGCCGCCTGCGTGTTCGGCTCCGGCTACCTGGCCAACGCCGGCATCATCCCGACCCTGGTCGGGGCGGGCGACCTCCTCTTGGTCGACGAACTCGCCCACGCCTGCATCTGGGCCGGAGCGAAGCTGTCGGGCGCGAGCCTGCTGCGCTTCCGGCACAACGACGTTGAGCACCTGGCCGGGCTGCTGGCCGAACATCGCGGCGGCCACGGCCGAGCGCTGGTCGCCACCGACACGGTGTTTTCCATGGACGGCGACCTGGCGCCGCTGGCGGCGTTGATCACGCTTTGCGAGGCGCATGACGCCTGGCTGCTGACCGACGACGCCCACGGCCTCGGCGTCGTGCAGGCCGAGGCGACGGCTCCGCTGCAGATGGGCACCCTTTCCAAGGCGGTCGGCGCCTATGGCGGCTATCTCTGCGCCTCGCGGGCCGTGATCGACCTGATCGTCAACCGGGCCCGCACCCTGATCTATTCCACCGGCCTGCCGCCGGCGGCGATCGGCGCGGCCATCGCCTCGCTGGACATCATCGCTGCCCATCCGGATCTTTGCGCCAAGCCGGTGCGCCAGGCGCGGCGCTTCACCACGGCGCTCGGCCTGCCGCCGGCGACGAGCGCCATCGTGCCGGTGGTGATGGGGGAGGCGCAAGACGCGCTGGACGCCTCGCGCCGGCTGGCCGAGCAGGGCTTCCTGGTGGCGCCGATCCGGCCGCCGACGGTGCCGCCGGGAACGGCGCGGCTGCGCGTCGCCTTCGCCGCCGGCCACCCCGACGCCGAGGTCGACCGGCTGGCGCGGGCGGTCGGCGAACTGATCGGCCGCTGATGGACGCCCTGTTCGTCGCCGGGACCGGCACCGACATCGGCAAGACCTATGTCACCGCCGCCCTGTTGCGCGCGGTGGCCGCCTCCGGCCGGACCGCGGAGGCGCTGAAGCCGGTGGTCAGCGGCTTCGACGAGGCCGCCCCGGCCGGCAGCGACCCGGCGGTGCTGCTGCAGGCGCTGGGCCGGCCGCTGACGCCGGAGAGTCTCGACCGTATCTCCCCCTGGCGCTACCGCGCCCCGCTGGCGCCGAACCAGGCCGCGCGGCTGGAGGGCAGGGCGGTCGACGCCGAGGCGGTCATCGGCTTCTGCCGCTCGCGCATCGCTGACGCAGAGGGGGGCTTGGTCTTCATCGAAAGCGCCGGCGGGATCATGTCGCCGCTGGATGAGGCCACGACCATGCTCGACCTCGCCAAGACCCTGGCCGCGCCCGTGCTGCTGGTCGCCGGCTCCTACCTCGGAACCCTCAGCCACACCCTCACCGCCGCCGCCGTGATCCACGCCGCCGGCCTGCAGATCGCCGCCGTGGTGGTGAACGAAAGCCAGGGCGCGCCGTCGCTGAGCGATGTAGTGGACGAGATCAGGAGCCGGCTACCGGGTGTCCGAGTGGTCACACTGGAGCGCTGCGGCGACGGCGCTGAGATCGTCGATGCCGTTCTCCGCGCCTGAATTTCCCGTCATGGCCCGACTTGTTCGGGCCATCCATGGTCACCGTCTTGGATCAGTGCGTATGGATCCCCCGCATTCCGCTGCGCTCCAGCGGGGGATGACGGTTTAAATTATCGCGGCATGTAGGTCCTGAGCACGTCCTCGATGATGCGCTCCAGCTCGGCCAGGCTGTTGCAGCTCTTGGCGACGTTGCAGAAGCGGCGGTAGCGTTCCATTTCGGAATCGCCGCGGGTCCACAGGCTCTCCGGCTCCGGGTTCAGCCAGATCACCGCCCGCGCCCGCTCGCTGATCGCCCGCATCAGGTCCAGGCGCGGATTGACGTAATTGGTCCGCCCGTCGCCAAGGATGATCACCGTCGTCCGCCGGTCGATCTTGGCCAGCTCCAGGGCGCAGAAATCCTCCAGCGCCAGCCCGTAGTCGGTGGAGCGCATGCCGATGCGCTTGATCACCGAGGCGATGGCGTCGGAGACCGCCTCGTCGTTCAGGATGTCGCCGACCGCGACCAGCCGATTGGAGAAGGCGAAGGCGTCCAGCCGCTCCACCACCTCGTTCAGGCTGTAGAGGAACAGCAGGAGGAAATGCGCCGCCTGGGCCACCGAGCCGGAGACGTCGCACATCACCGCGATGCTCGGCCGGTCGATATGCTTGCTTTTCCAGATCAGGTCGAAGGGCACGCCGTCGTGGCCGGCGCTCTTGCGGATGGTGCGGCGCACGTCCAGCTGGCCCCGCTTGGCGCGCCGGACCTGGCGGCTGTATTTCGAGGCCAGCCGCTTGGCCATGCGCCGCACCAGCCGCTGCATGGTGGCCAGCTCGTGTTCGTCGATGGCGGTCAGCTTCTGCTGCGCCAGCACGTCCTCGCGCAGCTTGCGGCCGCTCTCGGCGGCGTAGAGCTCGTGCTGGCGCTCGACATAGCGGCCGGCCTCGGCGAACAGCTCCTCGCGCGCCTTGCCAAGCCGCTCGGCCAGTTTGGCGCCGGTCTCGTCGCCGCGCTTGCCGGCCTCGGCGATGCGCCGCTCCAGGCCGCCGAGGCCCATCTCGTCCAGCACCCGGCGGGTCAGCAGCCGGCGCTGGCTGGACAGGCGGATATTGGCCGCGCCGGCCCGCTCGGCCGCCGCCTCCATGGCCTGGGCCAAGGCCGCGCCGTCATGCTCCAGCAGCATCTGCGCCAGGTCCGGCTCGCCGCCGGCTTCGCCCTGGGCCAGTTCTTCGGCCATGGCCCGGTCTTCCGGGTCAGGCGGCGGCTGCAGGAACTCGTCGCGGCTGAAGAAGGTGTCGAACAGGGTGTCGAACCTGGCTGTCTCCGAGGCGGTCTTGGCCAGGGTGGCGGCCAGGGCGTCGCGGAACAGTTCGCGGTCGGCATATCCCACCGCCTCCGCCGCCCGGTGCGCGTCGATGGTCTCGGCCGGCGACACCCGGATGTCCGCCGCCCGCAACGCCCGCACGAAGCTTTCCAGGGTGCGCTGCATTAAAACCCCGGATTAAGGGAGGGTCCGCGCATGTCCCGAGCCCCTATTCCCCCGCCGCGCGCACCGGGGTGCGGATCAGGTCACCGATCTGCGGTTCGACGGCCAGGATGTCCTGCTCGAACTTGAGCAGCACGTTCAGGGTGTCGCGCACCAGTTCCGGCTCCAGCGCATGGGCGTGCAGCAGGATCAGCACCCGGGCCCAGTCGACGGTCTCGGAGATCGACGGCGACTTGCGCAGGTCGAGGCCGCGCAGGCTCTGCACGAAGCCGACCAGCTCCTGGTTCAGCCGCTTGTCGATGCCCGGCACGCGGCTGGCGACGATGCGCTCCTCTAGCGCCGGCTCGGGCAGGGGGATGTGCAGGTGCAGGCAGCGGCGCTTCAACGCGTCGCCCAGGTCGCGGACATTGTTGGAGGTCAAAAAGACGATCGGCGGCGTCACCGCCTTGATCACACCGAGCTCGGGCACGGAGACCTGGAAGTCGGACAGGATCTCCAGCAGGAAGGCCTCGAACGCCTCGTCCGACTTGTCGATCTCGTCGATCAGAAGGATGGCGCCGCCCTTTTGCTGCAGCGCTTTCAACAGCGGCCGCGGCTCCAGGAAGGGCTCGGAGAAAAACAGGTCGCCCATGTCGTGCAGCTTGTCCATCGCCGCGGCCATGGTCTTGGCGTCGCCGAGGGTCTCGCCCATCCGATCCTTGAGGATCTGGGTATAGAGCAGCTGCTTGCCGTACTTCCATTCGTACAGCGCCTTGGCCTCGTCCAGGCCCTCGTAGCACTGCATGCGGATCAGCGGCAGGCCGAGCATGGTGGCAGTGGCGATGGCCAGTTCGGTCTTGCCGACGCCGGCCTGGCCTTCGACCAGGATGGGTTTTTGCAGGTGGTTGGCCATCAGAAGCGCGGTGGCGATCCGCCGCGAGGCGATATAGCCGACGCTGGCGAGACCTTGGGTGATGGCTTCGACGGAGCTGAGCTGGTCGGAGGCGGGTTCGACCATGGCGTGAGTTGAGCGGGTCAAAGGGTGCGGCTTTCAATCATTGCGGGAACAAGACGGTGAAGATGAACGTTTGCATATGAGGCGAATGGCTCATTTGCCAGCGGGCGCCGCCGAAAGGCAACTTTTCATGTCTGTCGAGCGCGACGTGGAAAGGGCGCGGCAAATTGCTGCATTGCGGCATCCGTTAACTTATCGCGGCGCCTTCACCCCTATATCCCACCGCGTGACCGACTCCCTCAAGGACCCCCTGGATGCGCCGCGCACAACGCCCTTCGACCGCGTCGGGGTGTTCTGCCTTGCCTGGTCGTCGGTGTTCATCGTCCTGACCACCGTGTTGGCCCTGACCCTGAAATAGCTCGCCTGAACAGCCGGCGAGGCGGTCAGCTCTCCGGGCTCGGCCCGCACCATCCCGGCAGGTAGTTGGCCTCCTGGCTCTTGGCCAGGGTCAGGGCCTCGCCGAGCGCCTTGACGAAGTTCTTCTCGACCCCCTTGCGTTTCAGGCGCCGGCGCAGGAAGTCCGCCCAGATGAACTCGCTGAACGGCGCCTCGTCCTTGGCGTAGCCGCCGGTGCGGCGCAGGTTGCCGGCAAGGCTTCGGAACGGATCGTCCTTCATCTCGGCCACCGTGCTCGGGATGGCGTCGAAATCCCGCCGCTGGCCGTCGCAGTCGTAAGGGTGGCACCAGCCGCGGTTGTCGAGGAAGATCCAGAATTCCGCCGGCGCCAGGTTGCTCAGGTCGGCCACCACATTGACCAGCACATCCTTGACGCCTTCATCCTCGAGCGCGCGCGCCAGGTGGTGGTGGTCGATCAGGTAGCGGCGCCCCTTCGGCCCGATCACCACCGGGATCATGTGCCGGCCCAGGTATTCGGAGCCTTTCTCGCCGCCGCGCTCGCGCCATTCGCGGCGCTTTTCCTCCACCTCGCGCAGGCCGAGCGACATCTGTGTCGGCCGCAGGCTTTTGATCCGGACCGGGTTGAGCAGTGGTTCGAGTGCGCTCATGGCGTCGCGGCGCCCCTTTTCGAGCCTGTTGGTCGGCTGAGACTATCGCGTCGCGGTCGGGATGACGAGCAAGCCGGCGGCGGGTCCTGGCGGCCGCCAAGAATATCGTTGACCCTCGGCGGTGTTGACTGTCTCTGCTAGGTTCGCTGGTGTTTTTGCACGTGTGTCACGGGGGTCGAGTACAGCAATAGGCTCCGGGTCGGGACCGGGGCAGGACTGGGGAACCGGCCGTCGCCCGATTCGCCAGGGCTGGCGCCTGGGGCGGCAGGATTTGGCCGTTTTGCGGGGTGGGGGTGCGTTTATGAACTTCAGTAGCGCCGTCGAGAGCGGTTTCAGACGCTACGTCGACTTCAACGGCAGATCGTCACGGGCTGAATTCTGGTACTGGATCCTATTCTACTACGCCATGTGGTTCGGCGTCCTGATCGTGCTGCAGATCGGTGCCGCCATCGCCGGCCGCAGCGCCGGCTACAGAACCTTCGAGGGGCTCATATACCTTCTGTTCTGGGCCGGTTTCGCCCTGCCGACGCTGACCAATATCGTTCGAAGACTTCACGACACCAACAGAAGCGGCTGGTGGTATTTCATCGCCTTCACCATCGTGGGGCTGATACCCCTGATCATCTGGCTGTGCGCCCGTGGCACCATCGGCGAAAACCAGTACGGGGCCGACCCTCTTTCCGGCGATCAGACGACCACCAAGACCGATGAAGCCTGGGTGAGCTAATCATGGCCGCGACCATATTCCTCAGCTACGCGTCGAAGGACCAGAAGGTGGCCGAGACCATCTGCCAGGCCCTCGAAGGCCGCGGTCTCGAGTGCTGGATGGCGGCCCGCAACATCCATCCCGGCGAGAACTTCCAGGAAGCCATCGTGCGGGCGATCCGCGCGGCGAAGGTGATGCTGTTCGTCTTCTCGGCCAATTCCAACAATTCGGACGAGGTGAAGAAGGAGATCTCGCTGGCCGGCCAGCACAAGCTGTTCGTCATTCCGATCCGGGTCGAGGACGTTACTCCCAACGAGGCCCTGGCCTACGAGTTCGCCACCCGCCAGTGGATCGACCTCTACAAGGACTGGGAGTTCGCGCTCGAGCAGTTGACGGCGCAGATCCAGGCGGTGACCGCGCTGGTCACCGGCGGCAACACCACCGAGCCGCCCACCGCCGCCGAACGGGCGCAGATCCGCCAGGCCGCGGCCTCGAGCGGTCCTGACGTGGTGACCACCGCGGCTGCCGATATCGGCCACGGCATGCCCGATGTCGAAGAGATCTACGCGCTGGGCAACGCCCACGCCAAGGCCAACGAATTCGACCATGCGATCGAGCAGTACGATCGGGTGATCCGGCTCGATCCGGACAACATCAATGCGCTCAACAACCGCGGCAACGCCTATCTGGCGAAGGGCGGCTACGATCAGGCGATCGCCGATTTCGACAAGGCGATCGCGCTGAAACCCGACTTCGCCACCGCCTACGCCAATCGCGGCAACGCCTATCAGGACCGTGGCGAGTTCGACCGGGCGATCCGCGACTATGGCGTCGCGCTGCAGTTGAAGCCCGACCTGGCCGTCGCCCTGGACAACCGCGCCAAGGCCTATGACCGCAAGGGCATGCACGACCAAGCCCGCAGGGATCGCGCCGCCGCCGTCGCCGCGCGCAATCCCTCGGCCGGCAAGCCGTCCGGCGGGACCCCCAGCCTGCTGACCGGCGGCTCCAGGGTCTTCGTCATCGCCGGTGGCGCGCTTGTCGGCCTGCTGTTGCTGGCGGTGATCGCCGGCGTGCTCACCAGGCCCAGGATCGACTCCTCGGCGCCGGACTCCTCGACACCGGACTCCTCGATGTCGGCCGCCGCCGACTCTTCGGTCCCGTCCGCCACCGCGCCGCTGGGCAACATGTCGGTCGCCGAAGCCAACCGGCTGGGCGATCAGGCCTGGAACGGCAAGAACTATGACGAAGCGCTGAATTATTATCGCCAGTCCGCCTCGCAGGGCGACGCGGACGGCCAGAACGGCATCGGCACGCTTTACTACTTCGGTCGCGGCGGCCTGCCGCAGGACTATACCCAGGCGATGAAGTGGTTCCAGCTCGCCGCCGCCCAGGGCAATCAGGAAGCCCAGAACAGCATCGGCAACCTCTACGACAACGGCTACGGCGTGCCGATCAACTATCCCGAAGCGATGAAGTGGTATCTGCTCTCGGCCAACCAGGGCAATTCCAGCGGCGAGGCCAATGTCGGCTCGCTCTATGCCAACGGCAACGGCGTCACGCAGGACTATGCCGAGGCGATGAAGTGGTTCCGGCTGTCCGCCGCCCAGGGGGACGCCACCGGCGAGGGCTGGATCGGCTATCTCTACGCCAACGGCCTAGGGGTGCCGGCCGACCCGGTCGAGGCGCGCAAATGGTATGTGCAGGGCGCGGCCGGCGGCGACCAGGGTTCGAAGGACTGGCTCGCCTCGCATCCTGGATAGCGCCACGGGCGGCGGACCAGGAGGACGGCATGGCCGAAATTCGCCCCTATCGCGCCGACGACCTGGAGGCGCTTTATCATGTCTGCCTGGCCACCGGCGACAGCGGCGCCGACGCTTCGGCCCTCTATCAGGACCCCCGGCTGGTCGGCCACGTCTATGCCGGCCCTTACGGCGTCCTCAGCCCGGAGAGCGCCCTGGTGCTGGAGGACGAAGAGGGGGTGGGCGGCTATATCGTCGGCGTCGCCGACACCGCCGCCTTCGAGGCCCGGCTGGAGGCCGAGTGGTGGCCCAGGCTGCGCCAGACCTATTCCAACCCGGCCGGCCGCTATGGCGACCTGAGCCCGGACGAGCGGATGCGCCGGCTGATCAACCGGCCGCAAGCGACGCCGCGCCAAGTGGTCGAGCCCTTTCCCGCCCACCTGCATATCGACATGCTGCCCAGGTTCCAGGGCCGCGGCTTCGGCAAGGCGCTGATCGATCGCTGGCTGGACCTGATCGGGGCCATGGGCGCCCAGGGCGTGCATCTGGGAGTCGGCTGGGCCAACCAGCGGGCGGTGCGCTTCTATCGCGCCTACGGTTTCCAGCAGCTGGAGCTGGCCGAATATCCCGGTGCGCTGTGGTTCACCAGTCGGCTTCCCAGATCGACCTGAGCCGCTAGGGCAGGGTGAGCAGGGTGCTGGCGCCGGTGGTGCTGAGGGTCAGCACGGCCCGGCGCGCGAAGGTCTGCATGGCGGCCGTCGACGGGTCGCGGGAGTCCTCCCAGACCCCGTGGCTGGCGTAGCGGGTGATCAGCAAAAGATGCCGGCGGCCCGGCGGCTCGCCGGCGCGGCCGGAGGTCAGGTCGAACAGGCCGAAGATCTGCGCGTCGAACCGGCTCTCGAAGTCCGGCCAGGCCTCGGCGGAGAGGGCGATGAACTCGTCGAACGCGGCGGTTTCCACCTCGAACCAGCGGTGCACATAGATGCCGCCGGCTTTCAGCGCCGCCCCTGGAGCGGGCCGGATGGTCGGCGCCAACTCGTGGAAGGCGCAGGACTGGACCTCCGATGCGCGCGACAGGGCTTCCACCGCCGCGGAAGGACCGCTGTCGTCGGCGCGCTCGACCAGCAGCGCCGCCTGCGCCGCCTCCCAGCCGAGCTGCGGCGTGAACAGGCCGACCGCCTTGCCGCCGGCCGCCAATCCCGACGCGTCCATGGCTTTCACGAACGCGGCCCGCGCCGCCGGCCCGCGCGCGAGGGTGAGGGTGAGATAGTCATAGGTCGCCATCGGCGTTTGCCTCCCTTCGCCGGTTGGGCGAACCCCGGGGATTTTTCCTCGTGGAGCCTCGCCAAAGTCTGGCTTGCCTCGCGCGGCGTCAATGGGTCTAGGTGCGCCCAGGGAGAGGCGGGCTCAAGCCGCGCCAGGAAGAAGGCGATCACATGAAGACGCGCATCACCGAGCTGTTCGGCATCGAACATCCGATCATCCAGGGCGGCATGCACTTTGTCGGCCTGGCCGAGATGGCGGCCGCGGTTTCGGAAGCCGGCGGCCTCGGCATCATCACCGGCCTGACCCAGCGCACGCCCGAGCATCTGGCCAACGAGATCGCGCGCTGCCGCGAGATGACCAAAAAGCCGTTCGGGGTGAACCTGACCTTCCTGCCGTCGGTCAATCCGCCCGACTATCCCGGCTACGTGCAGGCGATCGTCGACGGCGGGGTGAAGATCGTCGAGACCGCCGGCAACAACCCGCAGAAATGGATGCCGGCGCTCAAGGAGGCGGGGATCAAGGTGATCCACAAATGCACCGCCGTCCGCCACTCGCTGAAGGCCGAGTCCATCGGCTGCGACGCCGTCAGCGTCGACGGCTTCGAGTGCGGCGGACATCCGGGCGAGGACGACATCCCCAACTTCATCCTTTTGCCGCGCGCCGCCGAGGAGCTGAAGATCCCGTTCGTCGCCTCGGGCGGCATGGCCGACGGACGCTCGCTGGTGGCGGCGCTGGCCCTGGGCGCCGAAGGCATGAACATGGGCACCCGCTTCATCGCCACGAAGGAAGCGCCGGTGCATGAGAACGTCAAATTAGCCCTGGTCGCGGCTTCGGAGCTGGATACGCGCCTGGTCATGCGCTCGCTACGCAACACAGAACGGGTGCTGGTCAACGCCGGGGTCGAGCGCCTTTTGCAGAAGGAACGCGAGCAGGGCGCCAACCTGAAGTTCGAGGACATTATCGCCGAGGTTTCCGGGGTCTATCCGAAGGTCATGGTCGAGGGCGACATGGACGCCGGCGCCTGGTCCTGCGGCATGGTCGCCGGCCTGATCCACGACATCCCGACCTGCAAGGACCTGATCGAAGGCATCGTCGCCGAAGCCGAACAGATCCTCCGCCAGCGCCTGGAAGCCATGTTAGCGCCGGCGGGGCAAAAGGCGACGGTGAACGCTTGAAACGGGACTGAGCAAGCCGCCAAGCTCCAGAAGGACCCGCTCACGATCTCGCGGCCGCGCGGCCGCGCCCGGTGGCCCGGCTCGGTCGTGCGGCGTCGTTTGTCCAGAGGAAAGGATGGCTAGCGTAGTTAGTCGTTGTGGTGGTGGTGGTGGTGGTGGTGGTTGCCGCCAGCCATCCTTGCCTCTGGACAATCGGTGCTAGTGCACGCCTCCGTAGAGCGCCGTTCGTGCGTGGAGCCGATGCAGCGCGCGAGGGAAGACTTGGCGCCTCGATTGAGCCGTTCGGCGGTCATGACCACGCCGTCCGAGTTCAGCCGCACTTGATCGTCCGCTCGCGCTTTCCACGCCTGGCCAGCCATCAGAGCACCCCAACCGGTAGCCCGACGCGCGCTGCAGACGCGCTGTTCGAGCGGATCGGTCGACCGAGGCTATGACGGCGGAACATGCGGAGAGTTAAACACGGCGCGGAGGGGTTCAGGGATTCCCTGAACAGACGCGCGGCTTGGGGTGGACGCGGCGAATACGTGTTCATGCCAGCTTCCGTCGATGTGGTTGATGCTAACCGATCGACGTGTGGTTGAGCGCCCCTAAAAATGGATCCACAATTGCATCGGGTTCGACCCGTGCCCTCGAGAGTCTGCAGCCTTGTCGTCATCGCCGGTCGCAGACGGGGCCGGAGCAGTCCCTGTCCGGGATGAGCGGATTGCGGGCCGGCTGCTGCTTACCCGTAGACGAACACCTCGTCGTCCAGGTCGATGGCCGGGAATTCGTCCTTCTCGGTCCAATAGTCCTGGGTGTGCTGCCATTCGCGGGTGGCGCCGCGCTTGGGCAGCAGGTGCATGCCGCGCATCAGGTAGCCGGGGTTGAAGTTCTCCGGGTCGATCCAGCTGCCGAGCTCCATGTCCTTTTCCTCGGGGCGCAGGGCGACGGTGACGCGATGGGCCTGGCGGGCTTCCATGTGGTTGAGCAGCCGGCAGACGAAGTCGGCGATCAGCTCCGAGCGCAGGGTCCAGCTGGCGCGGAAATAGCCGAACACCCAGACGAGGTTCGGCACGCCGGTGAACATCATGCCGCGGTAGGTGACGGTCTCAGCGAAATCCAGCGGCTTGCCGTCGATGACGAAATCGATGTCGCCGAGCACGTTCAGGTTGAAGCCGGTGGCCGTGACGATGATGTCGGCCTCGATCTCCTCGCCGGACTTCACCCGGATGCCCTTTTCGGTGAAGCGGTCGATCTCGTCGGTGACCACCGAGACCTTGCCGGTCTTCATCCCCTCGAACAGGTCGCCGTTGGGCATGAAGGCGATGCGCTGGCGCCAGGGGCGGTAGCTGGGGGTGAAATGCTTGTCGACCTGGTCCTGTGGCAGGTAGGTCGCGACCAGGCCGAGCAGTTCCTTGCGCACCTCCTCGGGCTGCTCGAAGGTCCGCTGGGTGAAGGCGCCGCCATTGGCCAGCACCTGGCGGCGGACGATCTCGTGGATCCAGTTCTCGTCGATCTTCAAGGCCCGCAGGGTCTCGGCCAGTTCGTTGACGTTGCGGCCGGGCACGAAATAGGTCGGCGAGCGCTGCAGCATGGTGACGTGCTCGACGTCGGCGGCGATCGAGGGGGCGAGGGTCGCCGCCGTGGCGCCCGAGCCGATGATGATCACCCTCTTGCCCTTGTAGTCGAGGTCCTGCGGCCAGGTCTGGGGATGCACGATCCGGCCCTTGAAGTCGGCCATGCCCTCCCACTCCGGCGTATAGCCTTCCGACTGGCGGAAATAGCCCTGCGCCATCCAGAGGAAGCCGGTGGTGAAGCGGACCTCTTCGCCGGTGTCTTTGCGCACCGCCTCGACGGTCCAGAGGTTGTCCTCGCTCGACCAGGAGGCGTTGGTGATGGTGTGGCCGTAGCGGATGTGACGGCCGAGATCGTTCTCGTCGATCACCTCGCCCATGTATTTCAGGATCTCGTCGCCGCTGGCGATCGGCGCGCCGACCCAGGCCTTGAAGCGGTAGCCGAAGGTGAAGAGGTCCGAGTCGGAGCGGACGCCGGGATAGCGGTGGGTGTGCCAGGTGCCGCCGAAGCTGGGCTTGGTCTCGAGCACCACGAAGCTTTTGTCGGGGCACTGGGTCCGCATGTGATAGGCGCCGCCGATGCCGGAAATGCCGGCGCCGACGATGAGCACGTCGAAATGCTCGGCCCGGGTCTCGGCGGCCTGGGTCGGGCGGGTGAGGGTCGCGGCGTCGGTCATGGGTGCGATCTTCTTTACGCGGGGATCATGTCAACTGAACGGCGATCACATATTTCGCGCCCAGCCTCAAGCGGCTTTGCGGCGCTCGAGCGGCCTTGGGGTACGGAAAGCCATTGCCGAGCCGATC
Organism: Caulobacteraceae bacterium; assembly: GCA_036272595.1. Classification (GTDB taxonomy): domain Bacteria; phylum Pseudomonadota; class Alphaproteobacteria; order Caulobacterales; family Caulobacteraceae; genus Poindextera. The sequence continues at coordinate 66,666 of DATAYM010000038.1, read as the reverse complement.
CTCCTGATCATGGGCCTTGGCGCACAGATGACCCGCTGGTCAAAGGATCTCTACGGCCGGCTGGTCGACGCCGGCTATCGCGTGATCCTGTTCGACAACCGCGACGTCGGGCTTTCGGAGAAGCTGGATGCCGCCGGCGCGCCGGACATCGGCGCCGTCGTCAAGGCGGTGGGCGAGGGCCGCAAGCCGCCGGTCGCCTATACGCTCGACGAGATGGCGGCCGACGCCGCCGGCCTGTTGCAGGCTCTGTGCATCGAGCGCGCCCACATTGTCGGCGCCTCCATGGGCGGCATGATCGCCCAGCTGGTCGCCGCCGACTATCCGCAGCGGACCCTGTCCCTGACCTCGATCATGTCGACCACCGGCAATCCGGACCTGCCGCGGGCGACGCCGGAAGCGATGGCAAGGCTGAACGCCCCGGCGCCCGATCCGACCGCGGACCTCGAAGGCTATCTCGCCAACGCCGTCGAGGGCGCCAAGGTGATGGCTTCCGCCTACCCGGTCGACGCGGCGGCGGTGCGCGAGCAGGCGCTGACCGACTTCGAGCGCAGCTACTATCCGGTGGGCTTTCAGCGCCAGTACGCCGCCATCATGGCCTCGCCCGACCGGCGGCCGAAGCTGAAGACCATCACCGCGCCCACCGTGGTGATTCATGGCGACGCCGATCCGCTGGTCCCCGCCGAAGGCGGGTGCGACACCGCCGCCAACATCCCCGGCGCGGAGTTCAGGATGATCTCGGGCATGGGCCACGAGACGCCCATCCCGGTGCAGGGCGAGGTCGTCGCCGGCATCCTCGCGGCGATCGCGCGGGCGAAGGCGCCGGCTTAGGGCTGGCGATCGGCCAAGGCGGTCTGCGAGCGGAACAGCAACGCCGCATCCAGTCCGGGACCGGCGTAAGCGAGCCGCAGCGTCGCGCCATGGCGCCGGGCGATCGCCGCGACAATGGCAAGGCCGAGGCCCGAGCCGGGCGTCGTGCGGCTGGTCTCCAGTCTGTAGAATCGCTGCAGCACCGCCTCGCGCTGGTCTTCGGGAATGCCCGGCCCGTCATCGGCGATGCCGATCGACGGATGGTCGGCGAGCATGCCGGTCCGCAGCCGGATGCGGGCGCCGACAGGCGTATGGCGCATGGCGTTGTCGAGCAGGTTGGCGATCGCCTGGGTGAGCAGGTCGACCTCGCCGTCGACCTCGACATGCTGGAGATCGAGGTCAAGCCTCCGTCCGCCGGCCTCTATGTCCGGGCGGTAGGCGTCGGCGATCTGGCCGGCGACTTCGGCCAGGTCGACCTTTTCGCTGCGCGGGCCGCCGGTCTCGTTCTCGATCTCGGCCAGGCGCAGCATCGCATCGAAGGTCCGCAACAGTTCGTCGACATCCGTCTCGATCTCGTTGGCGGTGGCCAGCGCCTGACCGTCAGCGTCCCTTTTTATCCGCTCGAGCTTTTGCCGCACGTGAGTGAGGGGCGTGCGCAGATCGTGGGCGATGTCGGTCGAGACCCAGCGAACGCGGCTGACCAGGGTGGCGATCTCGTCCAGCATCACATTGAAGGTCGCGCCAAGTTCGTCGATGTCGTCGGGCAGTAGCGGCGTCCTTCGCGGCGCTCTCACCTGCATCTGCCCGGCCGAAACCGCCCGCGCGGCGACGACAACCCCGTCGATGCGCCGCAGGGCGCCGCGCGCGAAGAGATAGGAGAGGATAAGGCCAAGGCCCGCGCCGGCTGCGCCGCACCAGAACAAGGTCCGCTTAAGCGCGTGACGCAGCGCAGACTCCTCGGCCAGTCCCTGACCGACGGTCAGGGTCGAGCCGTCGGGCAGGGGCTGGGTGTAGACGATCAGGTCCTCGAACGGGCGGCCGGGGACCACCTCGTCGTCCCAGTCCAGGTAGGTCCAGCCTGGCGCGGCGCCGGTCGCGGGCAGGTCGCCCGCCACCGCCCTGCCGGCTGCGTCGGTCAACCGGTATTCCAGGCCGCCCGGATGACGCGCGTCCTGGTCGACCACCCTGGCCACGGCGTCGAGGCCCTTGGTGCGCGAGATCGCGCTCAACGCCGAGACTTCGCCGAGGATTCGTGTGTGGAGCTCCTGGCGATAGACCAGCTTGACCGAGACCTTGGTCAGCGACCCGGCGACGGCGAACACGGTGATCAGCAGGAGGGCCTGGACGAAGGCGAGACGCACCCCCGTTGAGGCCAGCAACCGGCTAAGGCGCACGAAGCCTGTATCCGGTGCCGCGCACGGTGGTGATGAGGGATGCGCTGCCAGGCGTGTCGATCTTCGCCCGAAGATGGCTGATATGGGTCTCGACGATGTTGGTCCTCGGATCGAAGCTGAAGCCCCAGACGCGCTCCAGCAGCATGGTGCGGGTGACGACCCGCCCTTCGTTCAGCATCAGGAACTCGAGCAGCTTGAACTGGAGCGGCAAGAGGTCGATGTCCCGGGCGCCGAGCCGCGCGGCGCGCTCCAGCCGATCGAGCCGCAGGTCGCCGACCCACAGGGTGGTGGAGTCCCGCGCCTGCATCGCCGGCCGGCGCGCCAGGGCGCCGACACGGGCCTTCAGCTCTTCCATCGAGAAGGGTTTGACCAGGTAGTCGTCGCCGCCGCCTTCCAGTCCCGCCACGCGGTCGGCGATCGCCCCCATGGCCGTGAGGAACAACACCGGCGTACGCACCTCCTCCGCCCGCAGGGCATGGACGAGGGCGAGGCCGTCGAGTTTGGGCAGCATGCGGTCGACGATCAGGACGTCGAACGGGTACCGACGCGCCCGCACCAGCCCGGTCTCGCCGTCAAGGACCAGATCCACGCTGCAGTCGGCGTCGCCCAGGCCCTCGCGCACATAGGCGCCGGTCTTGAGGTCGTCTTCGACAACGAGAACCCGCATGGCCAACCCGATAATTTCATCCGCTCAAAGACTATGTGTTGGCCGCCGCATCATACACCAACAACTCCAGTTCAGAAGTATTCTGAATATTGAGAAATCTCAACGTACGCCGATCACGTTTCGGCAGATCGCGGGCTGGGAGTTTTCTCCAACGAATTTAAATACCTGGGGCGACTGACATAAATCTGCAGTTTTTCGTTCTCGAAACCTTTGCTTGAGCGAGGGGTCAGGCTGACGATCAAACGTCGTCGCAAGGCCGCCATCCGAAGCCGCGTCGAACGCGGCGCAAAGGCTCGGCCGGCAACAGGGGACTGTCATGTCAGATCAACAAGCCCACGGGCTATGGAGTCTTGGCGCGCGCCTGGCGCGTTCCGTTCCGCACTCCACGCTGCTCGTAACGCTGCTTTCGACGGCAAGCCTGTTCGGCATGAGCGCCCCCACATGGGCGGACGACGCGCCGGCGGCGCCGGCCGGTCCCACCCCGCCCGACGTGGTGGTCACCGCCCCGCGCCACGAGGTCAAGGCGCGCGCGGTGCAGATGCGGGCTCCGAACATCATCGAGGTGCAATCGGCCGAGACGATCGCCAAGTACCCGGACTTCAACGCCGCCGAAGCGCTGGGCCGCATGCCCGGCCTGTCGCTTTCGAGCGACACGGGCGAAGGCCGCTTCGTGCAGATCCGCGGCATCGACGCCAACCTCGACGGCGCCACCTATGGCGGGGTGCCGCTGCTGAACACCAACCCCGGCGGGACGGAGTCGGGCGGCGGCGGCCGCGCCGTGGAGTTCGACACCATTCCGACCGGCGCGATTGACGGCATCATCGTCACCTTCACCGGCCTGCCTGACCATGAGGCCGAGGGGCTGGGCGGCTCCATCGAGCTGTCGCCGCGCACGGCCGCGAACATCGTCGCCCCCTTCGTGGACGCCACCCTCGGCGGCGGCTACGAGCCGCTGCACAATCACAGCGGACCCTTCGAAGGCGACATCGCCGTCGGCGCCAGGTTCGGTGTCGGCGATCACGGGCTGATCACCCCCGACGGTCCGGCGGCGGACAACGCGCCGCGGGTCGGCTTCTTCTCCAATCCGACGCCGTTCTCGTTCGTGCTGTCGGCATCGGAAAAAGAGGACCGGCGGGCGGTCGACGATATCGAGGAGAGCTATCTCGACGATGGCGTGGCGCCGAGCACCGGCATCTCCGAGTACGACCTGCGGCGATACAACTATCACCGGACGCGCTTCGGCTACGGCGGCGAATTCGACTTCCAGCCGAACGAGGATCACGCCTGGTACCTGCGGGGCGATGTCGCCGGCTACACCGAGTCCGTCGCCAAGAACTTCCTGCTGTTCAAGAAGATGGACGATCCGGTGCTGGGGACCGATCCGGCCAATCCGAACCTCTACGCCACCACCACCACGCCGATGATCACCTCGACGGACGAGCGGGAGACCCACACCAACCAGATCTACGTCATCGGCGGCCGCGACAATTTCGGCAATCTGCTGCTCGACTATCACGCCGCCTACAGCCGGGCCACCTTTGTGCAGGACCACAATATCGGCGCCAAGTTCAACGGGCCGAGCCACACGCCGATCGACTACGACAACTTGTCGAATTCGACCTATCCGAGCTTCTCGTTTCCGAACGGGATCAACCTCAACGATCCTTCCATCTACAGTCTGAGCAGCCTCAGCAACAGTCAGCAGAACGACGTCGACGAGGAATATTCCGCCGCCATCAACGCGACCCTCAGCCTCCACCTCGTCAACGACAGCGATCGCCTGAAGTTCGGCGTCGAGGCCCGCCTGCGCGACAAGACCGCCAGCGAGTACGACGAGACCTACGACGTGCCCCCGCTGTCGCTGGCCGGATTGTCCGGGCCGGCGCTGACCTACTACAACGGCCACTACACCAACGGCCCGCAGATCAGCATCGACGCAATCCGGGGCCTGATCGGCAGCGGCGTCGCGGTGCTCGATCCGTCGAGCTCGGGCTTCAACCAGGGCAGCTTCTTCACCGCCCGCGAAGACATCTATGCCGGCTACGGCCAGTTCACGACCGAGATCGGCAATTGGGGCTTGCTGGCCGGGGTGAGGGTCGAGGCGACCGACGCCACCTACGGCGGGTTCGTGCCGCCGCCCAGCGATCCGTCGACCCTGGTGCTGGCTCACCGCAACGAGGACTACATCAACGCCTTTCCCACCGTGCAGCTGCGGTACAACTTCACGCCGAGGATGGTCCTGCGGGCGACCTACTCCACCGGCATCGCCCGACCCGGCTTCAACCAGAATACGACCGCGACCTCGGTCGACGAGACCCAGGATCCGGTTCAGATCACCCGCGGCAATCCGGAGCTGAAGCCAACGCTGGGCAACAATTTCGACCTTTCGTTCGAGGATTATCTGCCAGAGGGCGGCATCATCCAGCTCGGCCTGTTCGACAAGGAGTTCACCAACTACATCGCGCCGCGCATCCAGCATGGCGTGGCCGATCCGCTCGCGCCGCCCGGCGAGACCGCCGATGTCACCACCTTCCTCAACATCCCCACCGCCTACGCGCGCGGGTTCCAGGCGGCCTATCACCAGAAGTTCATCAACCTGCCGGCGCCGTTCGACGGACTGGGCATCGACGCCAACACCACCCTCGTCGACTCCCGCATCCTGGAATACACCGCCGACCAGTCGCTTACCGGCAAGGCGGAGTACGGGATGCTTCCCGGCACCTCGGCGGTGACCGCCAACCTCGCCGGCTTCTACGAGGCCTATGGGTTCCAGACGCGGCTGGCGGCCGAGTATGTCAGCCACAGCCTGTTCGGCCTCGGCGGCGACAAGTCGCTCGACACGCTCCAGGACGACCGCCTGACCCTGGACTTCACGTCCAGCTATCAGTTCACCCCGAACTGGACGGTGTATTTCAACGTCAAGAACCTGCTGAACACGCCGCTGCGCTATTACGAAGGCAGCCCGGATCGTCCCATCCAGCGCGAGTTCTACGACGCCACCTACGAAGCCGGCGTGCGGCTTCATTTCTAGTCAGCCTGGGGTGGAGCGCGTCATGTCTCGAATGGATATCAGCCTGTTCGGGGTTGCGGCCTTCGCCGCCGCGGCCGTGGCGGCCGGCGCGGCGCCGGCGCAGACGCCGCCGACCTACGGCGTCATCGGTCGGATCGCCGCCCCGGACGGCGGCTTCGACTACGCCAGCTTCGATCCGGCCCATCGCAGGGTCTATGTCAGCCGCACCGGCGGCGTGCTGGCGCTGGACGTCGACACCCGGCAGGTCGTCGGCCATCTGGCCGACGCGCAGAAGGCCCATGAGAGCCTGCCGCTCGACAGCGGCGCCACGCTCTTGGTCACCGACAGCGGCTCCAACAGCGCGCACCTGGTCGACGCCCTGAACGGGCAGTTGCTGGCCGACATCCCCGCCGGTCAGAAGCCGGACGCGGCGCTGTTCGATCCGGCGACCGGACTGGCCATGGTCATGAACGGCCATAGCGGCGACGTCACCTTGATCGACCCCCAGACCCGAAAGGCCGTGGGGGCGATCCCGGTCGGCGGGGCGCTGGAATTCGCCGTCGCCGACGGCCTCGGCCGGGTCTTCGTCAACATAGAGGATCAGAACCAGATCGCGGTGCTGGACACCCGCGCCCGCGCCGTCGTCGGCCGCTACGCTCTGAAAAGCTGCGAAGGCCCCACCGGCCTGGCCTATGCGGCCGATCGCGGTGTTCTGATCGCCGCCTGCGCCAACAAGACGGCGAAGGTCATCCGCGCCGCCGATGGCGAGGATCTGGCGACACTTGCGATCGGCGCTGGCCCCGACGCGGTGATCTACGACGCCGCACGCCATCTGGCCTTCATCCCATGCGGCCAGGATGGCCTTCTTGAGGTGCTGGACCTCCGAGCGCCTGGCGGCGTCGCCATCGTCCAATCGTTGAAAACCCAGCGCGGCGCGCGGGTGGGGGCCCTCGACCCCCGTAGCGGCGACCTCTACTTGCCGACCGCCAGCTACGCGCCGTCGCCCACCGGCGGGCGCCCAATCGCCCAGCCCGGAACCTTCACCATCCTGGTGGTCGGGCCCGGCCGTTGAGCCACTCCGCCGCGACGGCTTATGAAGTCCAGGGCTTAGGAAACAAGATTATGTGGAATAAAGCGTTGTTCGGTCTGGCCGCGGCGGCCCTGCTGGCCGGCTCGGCCGGTGCGGGGCCGCGGACGGCGCGCGACGAGGCGATTCCTCGATACGCCCACATCCTCGTCATCTTCGAGGAGAACAAGAACTACGCCCAGGTGCTCGACCCGGCCGCCGCCCCCAACATCGCCGCCCTGGCCGCCAAATACGGCAACGCCACCCAGTTCTTCGGAGAGGTGCATCCGAGCGAACCCAACTACGTCGCGCTGCTCGGGGGCGATACCTTCGGCATCCATGACGACGACGGCTACTTCTGCCACGCCGGCCTGGCCGATCCGGCCTGCGCCGGAGCCGCGGCGCCGGGCTATGCCGATCATACGGTGAGCGCCCGCCATCTGGGCCAGCAGCTGGAGGCGGCGGGCCTGAGCTGGAAAGGCTATTACGAAAGCCTGCCGGCGGCGGGCTCGCTGGCGGTGACCGCCAGTGACCCTGCCTATGACGACCACACCCGCAAGACGGCGCTCTACGCCGCCAAGCATTCGGGCTTCATGAATTTCGACGCCGTGCAGCATGATCCCGATCGCGCCGAGCACATCGTCGACTTTCAGCAGCTGCAGGCCGATCTGGCGTCGAACAGGCTGCCGAGCTTTGCGCTGGTGGTCCCCAACCAGTGCAACGAAATGCATGGACTGCACGGGCCGAACCTGCCGCCCGGCTGCCAGAGCGGCGACACGACGGCGTTGATCGCCCGCGGCGACCGCATCGCCGGTGATCTCGTCAGGCGGATCCAGGCGACGCCCGCCTGGGCCTCGCGTGAGAATTTCGCCATCGTCATCACCTTCGACGAAGGCGCCGGCAAGACCCGGGAGGGCTGCTGCGCCGTGACCCCCGATGCGCCGTCGAACTTCGGCGGCGGCCACATCCCGACCATCGTCATCACCAATCACGGCCCGCGTGGGGTCCGGGACGATACCCCGTACAATCACTATTCGCTGCTGCGCACCATTGAAGACGCCTTCGGCCTTTCGGAGCATCTCGGCCACGCCGCCGACACCGAAAAAGGCGTCGTGCCGATGGCCGGTCTGTTCTAGCTTCACGGAAGTTGCTGCTCCGCGAGGGGGAGGGACGGCCCTTGATCGCCTATTCCACGGTCGGCGTGAACGACATGACGCGCGCGATCGCCTTCTACGATGCGGTGTTCGCGGCGCTCGGCGCGGTGCGCGACACGACCAGCGAGACCTGGACCGGCTATTCGCGGGCCGGCGACCGGGGCAAGTTCTTCCTGACCCGGCCCTTCGACCGGGCGGCGGCGACCGCGGGCAACGGGACCATGCTGGCCTTCCTGGCCGAGGATCGGGCCTCGATCGACGCCTTCCACGCCGCGGCGCTGGCCGCCGGCGGCGCCGACGAGGGCCCGCCGGGCGTGCGCGAAGGCATGAACCCGGTCTTCTACGCTGCCTATGTGCGCGACCCGGACGGCAACAAGCTGTGCGCCTTCGTGCGCAGTTAGGCGCGGCATAAGGCGTCGCGGAGTCGCGGTTGACCTCGCGCGGCCGACGCCCAACACTACGGCCCAGTTGCATCAACAGATTCCGCTGCGTTGCTCGGGGGCGAAGCGGAGCGTGCCGATCCGCAGCCCGACCCGGAGGGGACGTCATGGCGACGGTGACGCTGAAACAGCAATTGCACGAGACCGAGCAACGGCTGCTCGCCGAACTCAGGAGCCTGCGGCGCGGAAAGCGCGAGGCCGCCGGCGAGAAACCGCGCGACAGCCTGACCGTGGGCCAGAAGATCGCCGACCGGGTGGCCGCGACCATGGGCTCGTGGAACTTCATCATCGTCCAGTCGGCGCTGCTGACCATCTGGATCGTGCTGAACGTCACCGCCTTCGTTCAGAAATGGGACCCCTATCCGTTCATCCTGCTCAACCTGGCCCTGTCGTTCCAGGCCGCCTACGCCGCCCCCTTCATCATGATGGCGCAGAACCGCCAGCAGGACATCGACCGCAAGGAGGCCGAGAACGACTACCAGGTGAACATCAAGGCCGAGCTGGAGATCGAACTGCTGCACGAGAAGATCGACGAGCTGCGCGAGAAGGAGGTGCTCAACCTGACCAACACCATCACCGAACTGACCGAGCTGCTGCGCAACGGCAAAACGGCGCCGGCCGGGCCGACCGGCGCTTGAAAAGGCTGGCCCGCAGCGTCGCGCTCGGCGCCGCGGGAGCCGGCCTCCTGGCCGGCTGCACGGTCGGGCCGGATTTCCATATACCGCCGGCCCCCAGCGTCGACCGCTACACCCCCGCGCCGCTGCCCGCGCAAACCGCCGCCGGCGGCGGCGATGCGGCGCAGCGTTTCGCGCTCGGCGCCCCGGTCGCCGGCCGCTGGTGGACGCTGTTCGGCTCGCCAAAACTCGATGCGCTCGAGGACGAGGCGCTGAAGGACAACGCCGACCTGGCCTCCGCCCAGGCGGCCCTGCGGGCGGCCCGCGAGGCCTGGCTGGCCCAGCGGGCGGCGCAGTTCCCCACCGTCGACCTGGCCGCCAGCGGCGTCCGCGCCAAGAATTCGGCGACCATCGCGCCGCCTCTCGCCTCCAACGCCGAGTCCTATTCGCTGTACACGGCGCAGCTGAACATCACCTACGTCATCGACGTCTTCGGCGGCGTCCGGCGACAGACGGAATCGGCCGCCGCCCAGGCCGAGAACCAGGCCTTCCTGACCCAGGCGGTCTATCTGACCCTCACCGCCAACGTCGCCAACGCCGCGGTCCAGCTGGCCAGCCTGGACAGCCAGATGGACGACACGGGCCGGATCATCGAGACGGATCGTCGCACCCTGGAGATCACCCGCCGGCAGCAGCGGCTCGGCGAGGCCTCGACCGTCGACGTGGCGGGAGCGGAAACCGCGCTGGAACAGGCCGAGCAGCTCGCTCCGCCGCTGCAGAAGCAGATCGACCAGGAACGCGACCTGCTGGCCGCGCTGGTCGGACGCCCGCCCTCCGAAGCGCCGACCGATCGGCTGGAGATTTCCGACTTCCAGCTGCCCCTGGACCTGCCGGTAAGCCTGCCCTCGCAACTGGTGCGCCAGCGCCCTGACGTGCGGGCCGCGGAAGCCAATGTGCACGTCGCCTCGGCCCTGGTCGGGGTGGCCGTCGCCGCGCGCCTGCCCAGCTTCTCCATCACCGCCTCGCCGGGCGGCGCCTCCAGCAACATCGGCACGCTGTTTTCCAACGGCAACGACCTGTGGTCGATCACCGGCTCGATCGCCCAGACCGTGTTCGACGCCGGCGCCTTGCGCCACAAGCAGAAAGCCGCCGAGGCGGCGCTGGACCAGGCCAAGGCGCAGTACCGCAGCACGGTCCTCGGCGCCTTGCAGAACACCGCCGACGTGCTGCAGGCGATCGTCGACGACGCCGAGACGCTGAAACATGCGAACGCGGCCGAGGCGGCGGCGGCGCGCTCGCTCAGGCTGGCGCAGGACCAGCTGGCCCATGGCCAGGCCGGGTCGCTGCCGGTGCTGACCGCGGAGACCGCCGACGTCCAGGCGCTGATCGCGCTGTCCCAGGCGCGATCGGCCCGCTATGCCGACACCGTCGCCCTCTACCAGGCGCTGGGCGGGGGCTGGGACGGTTCGGGGCTCGGATGACCAGGTCGCTCTTCAGCATGGCCGCCGCGGGCTTGTGCCTGGTGCTGGGCGCCGGCGCCGTCCACGCGGCCGGGGTGCGGATGAGCCCGGCGATCCAGCAGAAGCTGGGGATCAAGACCCAGGCGCTAAGCTCCACCCAGCGCGCTTCCGAGACCGACGCCTTCGCCAAGGTGCTCGATCCGGAGCCGCTGGTGCAGCTGGATTCCGACCTGGCCACCGCCGTCGCCGCCGCCGAGGCCTCGCGGGCCGAGGCGGCGCGTTCGAGGGCGCTGCACGCCGCCGACGGCAGCATCGCCTCGAAGGACCTCGAGGCGGCGGTGGCCCAGGCCAGGTCCGACGCCCTGAAGGTGGCGATGCTGCGCAACCGGCTGAGCCTCGAATGGGGTCCCGGAGTCGCCCATATGAGCGGCGCGGCGCGGGCGGCCCTGGTGCGCGGGGTGGTCGCCGGCAAGGTCGCCCTGGTCCATGTCGACACCCACAACAATGAGGGGCAGGCGGGGGCGCGGACCGTCAAGGTCGACATCGGCGACGACTCGGTGGCCGGGGTGATGCTCGGGCCGGCGCGGGCGGCCGAGCCGCGGCTGCAGTCGTCCGGGCTGATCGTCGAGGTCACCGGCCCCGACGCCATCCTCCTGTCGGTCGGCCTGACCAACAGCGCCCACATCGAGTCCAAGAGCCCGCAGACCGGCTACATCGTGCCGCTGGCCTCGATCATCCGCTATCGCGGGCTGGACTGGGCGTATGTCCGCGACGGCCCGGACGGGTTCGACCGGCGGATGCTGCAAAACCCGGTCTCCCAGAAGGACGGCTTCTTCGTCTCCCAGGGCGTTTCGGCCGGCGACCAGGTGGTGACCGAGGGTGCGGCGGCGCTGTTCAACGCCGAGCAGAGCGCGCCAGGCTCGGCGCCCTGATGCTGGCGCGGGCCGTCCGCTGGTCGCTGGAACGGCCAAGGCTGATCGCGCTGGCCTGCCTGCTGTTCCTGGCCTTCGGCGTCTTTTCGGCGCGCGACACCCGGTTCGACCTGCTGCCCGACATCGCGCCGGCGGAAATGATCGTGCAGACCGAGGCCCCGGGCCTGGTCGCCGAGCAGGTGGAAACCACCGTCACCCAGCCGATCGAGACGGCGCTGATCGGCGCGCCCGGCGTCGCCCAGGTGCATTCGGAGTCCACCCAGGGGCTTTCGACCATCACCGTGCGCTTCGCCGCCGCCGCCGATCCCTTCCGCACCCGCGATGCGGTGTCCGAACGACTGGCCTCCCTGGCCGGCGCGCTGCCGGACGGGGTTTCGCCGCCGCACATCGCGCCCCTGACCTCGTCGGGCGCGGAGGTGCTGAAGATCGGCTTCACCAGCGGCACGCTCGACGCCATGACCCTGCGCGACGTGGTGCAGTGGACGGTGCGGCCGCGGCTGTTGTCCGCGGCCGGCGTCGCGCGCGTCGGGGTCTTCGGCGGGGCGATCCGGCGCATCGAGGTGCAGGCGAGGCCGGGAGACCTCTCCGACAGCGACCTGGGCTTTCTCGACATCCTGAACGCGGTGAAGCGCGCCACCAGCGTGGCCGGCGCCGGCTTCATCGACACCGACAACCAGCGGGTGGTGATCGAGCCGCACGGCCAGGCCCTGACCAAGGAGGACGTCGGCGCCGGCCAGATCCAGACCCCCGGGGCCGCCCCGGTGCGCATCGACGACGTCGCCGACGTGTCGGAGACGGCGGCGCCGGCGTTCGGAGACGCCCTGATCATGGGCAAGCCCGGCGTGCTGGTCGACGTCGCCAAGCAATACGGCGCCAACACCTTGCAGACCACCCAGGCCGTCGAGCAGGCGCTGGCGTCGCTGACGCCGGCGCTGAAGGCCGAGGGCATCGAGGTCCGGACCGACCTCGACCGGCCGGCCAGCTTCGCCCTGGCCTCGGTGCGCGGCATCGCCTGGGACCTCGGCGTCGGCGCGGTGCTGGCGGCCGTCGTGCTGGTGGTCTTCCTGCGTGATTGGCGCGCGGCGCTGATCTCGCTGGTCAGCATCCCGCTGTCGCTGCTGGCCGCCGTCATCGCCCTCAACGCCCTTGGCTGGACGCTGAACGCGATGACCCTGGGCGGTCTGGCGGTCGGACTGGGGGTGGTGATCGACGATGCGGTCATCGACGTGGAGAACGTGCTGGGCCGGCTGCGCGACGCCGAGGCGCGCCATGCCTCGCGGCTGGAGGCGGTGCTGGCCGCCTCCATCGAGGTGCGCGGGCCGGTGGTCTACGCCACCCTGGCGATGATCGTCGCCCTGCTGCCGATCCTGGCGCTGCCGGTGACCGAAAGGGCGCTGCTCGCGCCCCTGGCGGTGGCGGTGATCGCCGCCTCGCTCGCCTCGCTGGTCGTGGCCGCGGCGGTGACGCCGGCCCTCTGCCTGCTCTTCCTGCAGCACGTCAGGCCTTCGCCGGAGCCGAGGCTGCTGCATCGGTTGAAGGATATGCACGGCGGGTGGATTTCGGGTCTCAGCGGCAGGCCGTGGCCGATCCTGGTCGTCGGCATGATCGTGGCGATCCTGGCCATGACGGCGCTGGCGCTCGACCGCTTCGAGCTGTTGCCCAGCGTCCACGACGGCCATCTGATCGCCGAGATCAGCGCCCCGCCGGGATCGTCGATCGCGGTCTCCCGCGACTACGGCGCGCGCATCGCCGCCGAACTCGCCTCGCTCGACGGGGTGAAGGCGATCAGCCAGCGCATCGGCCGCGATCCGACCGCCGAGAACGCCGCCGGTCCCGAACGCAGCGCCTTCGATCTGGAGTTGGCGCCGGGCCTGGACGCGGCGGCGCAGCAGCATCTGGCGAACCAGGTGCTCGACCGGCTGCAGCGCTTCCCGGGCGTCGACCCGACCGTCCGCTCGCGCTTCGATGCGACCCAGGACGGGGGCCAGCCGGTCGCGCCGGTGCAGGTCAGCGTCTTCGGCCAGGACCTGGACGCCCTGGACGCCGCCGCGGGCCGGATCGCCGCGGTGATGAAGACCCTGCCGGGCGCCCACGGGGTGCGGGTCGCCGAGCATGCCCGCGCGCCGGTGGTCAGGGCCGACATCAACTTCCAGCGGCTGGCGCTCTATGGCCTCTCGGCGGCGGACATCCTCGACACCGTCCAGGCCGCCTTCGCCGGCGAGCGGGTGGCGCGGATCTATGAGAACGGCCGCGAGATCGATCTGGCGGTCAGCGCCCAGGCCTCGCTGCGGCGTGATCCTGAAGCGGTGGGCAAACTTCTGCTGCGCTCGACCCAGGGCATCTCCGAGCCCTTGAACGCGGTGGCCAATGTCTACCTCACCGATGACCGCCGCACGATCGCCCACGACGACGGTCTGCGCCGGCAGGTGGTCACCGCCAGCCCGGCGGACCCTGACCGGTTCCTGAACCAGGCGCGGCAGGCCATCGCCGCCCATGTGACCCTGCCGCCGGGCGCCTTCGTCGAATATGCCGGCGCCGGCCCGGCCGCCGCCGCCGTGCGAAACGGCTTCCTGGTCAACGCCGCGCTCGCCGTCTTCGCCATCTTCGCGTTGCTGGCGATCGCCTTCGACGGACGCACCGGCGCGCTGATCCTGGCCTCGACCCTGTTCGCCTTCGTCGGCGGGGTCCTCGCCGTGGCGCTGATGGGCGGGGTGCTGTCGGTGGGCGCCATCGTCGGCTTCATCGCCCTGTTCGGGCTTTCGATGCGCAGCGCCATCCTGATCTTCTGCCGGCTTGAGGACCTGATCCTTTCGGAGCACGCCCACTGGTCGCTGCAGACGGTCATCCTGGCCGTCCGTGAACGGCTGACGCCGCTGGTGATGACCACGGTGCTGGTCGCCCTGGCGCTTGCGCCGCTGGCCATCCAGGCCGGTGACGCCGGGCGGGAAATCCTCGGCCCGATGGCCATCGTCATCATCGGCGGCCTGATCACCGGGGCCCTTGGCAGCCTGCTGGTGCTGCCGGCGATGATCTTCGCCCTCTGGCGTCCGGCCTATGCCCGCCGCGCCCGCCGTCACGGCGCCCCATCCGCCGGCGCCTGATCCCCGCGGCGTGTCAGCGGCGCTCGGTCAGTAGCCAGCCGAACACGAACACGGCGAGGGTCGATCCGAAAATCTGCGCCAGGATGAACAGGGGCGCCGATGCGGGTGCGATCCCGGCGAAGGTGTCGGACAGGCTTCGCGCCACGGTCACCGCCGGATTGGCGAACGAGGTCGAGGCCGTGAACCAATAGGCCGACGTGATGTAGAGCCCGACCATCCAGGGCGTGGCGTCGGGCCGGAAGCGAAGGCAGGCCAGGATCGTTCCGACCAGGCCGAAGGTCGCCACGAGTTCGGCCAACCCCTGGGCTGGCCCGTCGCGAAGCTTGGTCGATATCTGGAAAACCGGCTCGGCGAACATCGTGTGGGCGATCCAGACGCCGACGACGGCTCCGATCAGTTGGACGACCATGTAGGCCAGCGAAGTCGGCCAACCGATCTCGCGCCGTAGCGCGAAGGCCAGGGTCACGGCCGGGTTGAAGTGCGCGCCGGACAGCGGGCCGAATATGGTGATCAGGACCACCAAGCCCGCGCCCGTCGCCAGCGTGTTGCCGAGCAGGGCGATGGCGTCGTTTCCGCCGGCCAAGCGCTGGCCCATGATTCCGGAGCCGACGACGATCGCCAGCAGCAGCGCCGTGCCCAGACCCTCCGCCGCCAGGCGTCGGGCCAGGCCGAAAGGCTCCAGCGGCGGCTCCAGGCTCGCATCGCCGTCGCTCATGCCGACGCGGCGGCTTCGTCCGTATGACCGATGTCGTCCAGCCGGCGCTGCAGCGAAAGGCGGCTCAGGCCGGCGATCGGCAGGCTGGCGAACAGCGTGATGCGGTTGTTCAACACCCGATAGGCCTCGGCGAAGGCGAGGGCGATCTCGGCCTGCGAGCCCTCTACCGCCGCCGGATCCGGAATGCCCCAATGGGCGGTCATCGGCTGGCCCGGCCAGATCGGGCAGACCTCGGCGGCGGCGTTGTCGCAAACGGTAAAGACGAAATCGAGCTTCGGCGCGCCGGGCTTGGCGAACTCGTCCCAGGACTTTGACCGCAGGCCGGCGGTCGGATAGCCGAGGCGGTCCAGCAGCCGGATCGCCTCCGGATGGACGGCGCCCTTCGGGTGGGAGCCGGCGGAATAGGCGCGGAACTTGCCGGGTGCGATCCGGTTGAGGATCGCCTCGCCGATGATCGAGCGGGCCGAGTTGCCGGTGCAGAGGAACAAGGTGCTCAGCGGTGATGCGAGATGTTCAGTCATGCGGGCGCGCCTTGTGAAATCGCCTCTTCGGCCGCGCAACACGCGGCCTGGGCGGTGATGGCGGCGAGCGGCGCGCAGATGGCGCTGTTCCCGCAGCAGCAGTCTTCGAGCAGGAAGGCCAGCAGCGCCCCCATGCGCCCATAGGCGGCGGCGTAGATGATTGAGCGCCCGTCCCGGCGCGAGGCGACCAGGCCGGCGCGGCTGAGGATGGCCAGGTTCGTCGACAAGGTGTTGGCGAGCGAGCCGGTCTGGCGGGCGATCTCGCCGGCCGCGACACCCCCAGGTCCGGCCCGGACCAGCAGCCGGAAGATCTCCAGACGCCCTTCGTGGGCAAGGGCCGACAGGCCATCGACGGCGGCGGTCTTGTCCATGGTCAGGCGCAGGCCCCGCCGCGGCATGCCCGGGCAGCGGCCGTGGGCTCGGCGGCCGACGGCTGGTCCTTGACCACGGTCGAAGGCGCGTCGAACAGGATGTTATAGAACCGAATCGATTGGGCGAGGTCGGGAACGCCAACGTGCAAGCGCAGCCGTTTCACTTGAGGCTCCCTTCCGAGTCCGACAACGATTCTATAATTCCGGAAATATGGAAGAGTCAACCATGGGCCATGTTCGCACCGCGTCGGTCGGCGACGCCGAGGCCATTGCGGCGATCTACGCGCCCTATGTGCGCGACACGGTGATCTCCTTCGAGGAAATACCCCCGTCAGCCGCGGACATGGCGGCGCGCATCGCCTCGACGCTCGAGCGGCTGCCCTATCTCGTGTTCGACCAGGGGGGCGGACCCATCGGATACGCCTATGCGAGCGCGCACGCGGAACGCGCCGCCTATCGGTGGTCGGTCAACGTCACCGCCTACGTGGCGCCGCAAGCGCATCGCCGGGGCGTCGGCCGGGCGCTCTACGCCGAACTGCTCGGCCTGCTGGAGCGCCAGGGTTTCCACGCGGCGTTCGCCGGGATCACGCTTCCGAACGACAACAGCATCGGCCTGCATGAAGCCATGGGATTTGTTCACCTCGGAACCTATCGCGAGGTCGGATTCAAACACGGGGCTTGGCGGGATGTGGGCTATTGGCGACGGTCGCTGATCGACGGGCCCCCAACTGGCGAGCCGGCGCCGTTTCCTTCGCTCCGAGACCGGCAATGAGCCTGACCAAGGTCGAGCTGTCCGAGGCCGAGATCGGCGATCTGGTTCGGCAGGCTTTCGGGACAGCCGCACGCGTGGCGTCGGTCCGGGCCGCCACCGAGGGCAAGTACAACGCCGGCTACTACCTGGAACTCGCCGGCTCCGGTCCGGCGCGGAGCTTCCTGAAGGTCGCGCCGCCGCCGACCCTGCCGGTGCTGACCTATGAGCACGACCTGATGCGCACCGAGATCGAGGTGATGCGCGGGCTGGCCAAAGCCGGCGTCCAGCCGGTCCCGGCCATCCAGGCCGTGGACCTGAGCCGCCGGCGGGTCGATCGCGACTGCCTGTTCATGGCCTGGCTGGACGGGCCGCTGTTTTCCAAGGTCGGCCCGTCGCTGGACCTGGCCGATCGCGTCGAGCTGCGCCGGCAGGTGGGGCGCATCGCGGGCGCGGCCCATCGGATCGGCGCGCCGGTTTTCGGCTATCCCGGCCAGCCGCGGCTGCAGGCGCCGACCTGGCCCGAGGCGTTCGGCCTGATGATCGCCGCCCTGCTGGATGACGCGGTCCGATTTGACGCCGTGCTGCCCCTGCCGATCGATGAGATCCGCGTGGCGTTCGAGCGCGCTTCGCCGCTGCTGGGCGAGGTGGAAGCGGCCAGGCTCACCCATTTCGACCTCTGGGACAGCAATGTGCTGGTGCGCCAGGATGCGGACGGCTGGGCGGTCAGCGGCGTGATCGACTGGGAGCGGGCCTTCTATGGCGACCCGCTGGCCGACGTGGTCAGCCTGACCCTGTTCGACAGCCCGCCGGAGCGCGCCGCCCTGCTGCAAGGCCTGAGCGACGGGCGAGGCGAGGCGGCGGAGGTCTCGCCCGAGGACGAACGGCGTCTGGCGCTGTACCGGGCCTATCTCTGGCTGATCATGATCGTCGAGGCCGGGCCGCGCGGGTTCGCCGGCTCGATCCGGCTGCCCACCTCCCGCGCCGCCCGGCGGCTGATCCGCGATCTGGCCATGGCTTCGGAGGCTGGCTGAAGCGGGGCGCGGCGAGGGCCGGTCGAGCCGCGGTTTGTCGTTTGTCCCTATGGACAAGACCGGCGCGGGACGCCAATCGTCGGCGGCCGCTATCTGGAGACCGTCCGTGACCAGCACCCTTCGCCGCGCCGCAATCGTCAGCCCGATCCGCACCCCGGTGGGCAAGTATCTGGGGGCCCTGTCCTCCATCACGGCCGGCGATCTTGGCGCGGTCATCCTCAAGGGCCTGGTAGAGCGCACCGGGATCGATCCGGAGCGGATCGACGACGTGATCTTCGCCCAGGGCTACGGCAGCGGCGAGGCGCCGTGCATCGCCCGCTGGTCGGCCATGGCCGCCGGCCTGCCGGTCAGCGTGCCCGGCTACCAGCTGGACCGGCGATGCGGCAGCGGCCTGCAGGCGGTGATCGACGCGGCGATGATGGTGCAGACCGGCGCGGCCGACGTGGTGGTCGCCGGCGGCGTCGAGAGCATGAGCAACGCCGAATACTACACCACCGACATGCGCAAGGGCGCGCGCGCCGGCTCGGTCACCCTGCACGACCGGCTGGCGCGCGGGCGGGTGATGTCGCAGCCGATCGAGCGGTTCGGGGTCATCAGCGGCATGATCGAGACCGCCGACAACCTGGCCCGCGACTACCAGATCAGCCGCGAGGAAGCGGACGAATACGCGGTGATGAGCCACCAGCGCGCCACCGCGGCCTGGAACGCCGGCAAGTTCGACGACGAGATCGTGCCTGTCCCGGTGCCGCAACGGCGTGGCGATCCGGTGGACTTCCTGAAGGACGAGGGGGTGCGCGAGGACGCCAGCCTGGAGAGCCTTGGCAAGCTGTCGCCGATCGAGAAGGGCGGCGTGGTCACCGCCGGAAATGCGTCACAGCAGAACGACGCCGCCGCCGCCTGCCTGGTGGTGGCCGAGGACAGGCTGGAGGAGCTCGGCCTCGAGCCGATGGGCTGGTTCGTCTCCTGGGCGGCGGCCGGCTGCGATCCGTCGCGGATGGGCATCGGCCCGGTGCCGGCGGTGGAGCGGCTGTTCGCCCGCAGCGGCCTTACCTGGAACGACATCGACCTGGTCGAGCTGAACGAGGCCTTCGCGCCGCAGGTGCTGGCGGTGCTGAAGGGCTGGGGCTGGGATGACCGCGAGCGGCTGAACGTCAATGGCTCGGGCATCTCGCTCGGCCACCCGATCGGAGCCACCGGCGGCCGCATCCTGGCCAACCTGCTGCGCGAACTTGAGCGCCGCGACGGCCGCTATGGTCTGGAGACCATGTGCATCGGCGGCGGCCAGGGCATAGCGGCGGTGTTCGAACGCGCCTAGGCGCCTGACGCTTGTCGGCGGAGTTCCTATATCGGTGCTGAACGCCGCCCAGCGGCTGCCGACCGAGTTTGACCGATGACACAGTTTGTCTGCCCGTCCTGCGGGGCGGCCAACCGCCTTCCCGCCGATCGCGACGCCCGCAAGGCCAAGTGCGGCAAGTGCCATCAACCGATCCTGACCGAGGCGCCGGTCGAGGTGACGGGCGCCGAGCTCGCGGCGCACCGAAACGGCACGGTCGGCGCGGCCCTGCTGCTGGACGTCTGGGCGCCCTGGTGCGGCCCGTGCAAGTCGATGGCCCCGCAGTTCGCGGCGGCCGCCAAGATGCTGGAGCCGGACGTGCGGCTGCTGAAGCTGAATTCGGATGCCGAACCCGCGGCCGCCGGCGCCCTCGGCGTCCAGGGCATTCCGGCGCTGTTCCTGTTTCGCGACGGCAAGGTCGTCGCGCAGACAGCGGGGGCCATGCCGGCCGGCCAGATCGTCGACTGGACGCGCCAGGCCCTGGCCAAGGCGCACGCCAGCTGAGATCGACGGCTTTTAGAGCAGTTCGGTGAACTCGGGCGGCAGCAGGTTGCTGTCGACAACCACTAGCCGCTCCTTGAACAGCCAGACGCCGTCGCGCTGCTCGAAACGGTCGAGATAGCGTCCGGCGGCGTGCAGCATCGAATGCTCCATGTCGGCGGTCCGCGTCATGAGGAAATGGCTGGCCGCGCTGGCGGTCCCCGGGCGCTCGCCGTCACTGACCTCGATGTTGGAGACCAGGTGCAGCGTCTTGCCCCTGGGAACCTGCAACAGGCCCATCAGGAAGGCCGCGCGCTCATGCAGGGCGTTGCGGCCCATGTCGCGGAACAGGCGAAGGCCCTTGTAGGCCAGGTTCTCGTTGGTGATGGCCGAGTATTCGCCGTCGGCCGTGAACAGCTCCATCCAGTCCAGATAGCGCTGCTCGTCGGACAGCCGCGCGGCGCGGTAGATCAGCGCGACGATGGCGCGCTCCATGGCCAGGTCCGAGGTGAGGACCAGCGCGCCTTCGTCGGCGGCTCCAGCTTCTTCCGGTTTAAGCGCCATGAAACCTTCTCTCGGAGGGGGTAAAATGCAGGGCTGCGACCGGCCGGCGCCTAGCCGGCGACCAGCAGGCTGTCGCCCATGCGCCGCTTGTAGGCGTCGTAGAAGGCGCGCAGCGAATATTCGTCGTTCTTGCCGCCCTCGGGGCCGGGAACCTGGCCGCGGTCCATGTTCGACCAGCCCACCTCGCGGACGGCGCCGAACCCGGCCGAGCAGCGCCGCACCGCCTCGGTGTCGTCGCCGCTGATCTTGCCGGCCGAGGTCTGGCCGTCGAGCGACCGGTCCAGCCGCGCCTGACGCGCCTCCGCCGGCTCGCCGACCTCGCCGAAGGCGACCAGTTCGACCACCGCCTTGTCGATGGCCACCGGCCGCACGACCTGCAGCACGTTCTGGATCCTGCCGTCGCCGGAATTCTGGAAATCGAGGTTTGGGAACACCGCCATGATGTGGTGGTTCAACACCCCGCCGGAGCCGGCCGGGCGCACCCCGACGTTGGCGTCGAGCGACCTGCCGGTGATGCGGCGGATGGTGGTGCGGATATGGTCCTGGTTTCCCTGGGTCGGGAAGGCCAGCAGGCTGTGGCCCTGGGCGAGGTCGCGGTTGACCCCCTCGATCTTCACGCCCTGGTAGTTGGCGCCGATCACCGCATGGGTGAACATCGGGTGATAGTTGTCGCGGAAGTTCTCGTGCCAGAGCTTCCAGTTGCCCTTGAGCGCCCAGCGCACCCGGCCGAGCGCCTCGTGCCGGCCGGTGAAGCGCTCGATATAGGGACCGGACTCGCCGAGGAAATCGACCAGCGGCTCGATGTTCGGATCGAGGCTGACGAAGATATTGCCGGCGAAAACCTCGTGCCGGACGGTCGGCGAATCGTAGCAGGCCTTCCGCAGGTTCTCGCCATAAGCCGCTGAAATCGGGGCGGAAGTCAGCCGGCCTTCGGTGTCGAAACACCAGCCGTGATACATGCACACAAAGCTGCCGGCGTTGTTGCCGCGCGCGTGGGCGGTAAGCAGGGCGCCGCGGTGGGTGCAGGTGTTGAGGAAGGCGCTGATACGGCCTTCCTCGCCGCGGGCGATGACGATCGGGCGCCCGGCGATGGTCGCGGTGATGTAATCACCGAATTCGCGGATTTCGCTTTCGTGCCCGACCCACTGCCAGGTGCGCGCGAACAGCTTTTCCTGTTCGGCGGCGTAGATCGCGGGATCGACGTAGATGTTCCGGTTGATCACCCTCGATCCGGCGAGTTTCAGAGGGTTTTCGCTCCAAACATCGTTCATCATCTTCTCCAGCGTTCGACCGAGGCAGCCCCGGCGATGGTCTCGACCTTCGGAAGTCTCCAGCGGCTGAACCGACGCCGGGAGCCCGTCACTGGCAAGGTCGATATCGCCGTCTCAATGTATACGGCATGCCGTACGCGCCTGCAAATTGTTCGTCAACCACCGCCGGCTCCCGCGCTGCTAAACGAGATCCTGGCGCAGCCTTTCAAGGGTCCGGTAAGCCGGCAACGCCCCGGGCGACCGAGGCGTCCGGTTCGCGCTTTTCCCGAATCGCGGCGAAAAATTCGCGGTCCTGCAGTTCGACTCCCGGCCTTGACCTTCTAAGCCAGCTGGCTGAGATCAGCGCAATTGACTTTGGCATACCGTACGCAAACACTGAGGCGCTGGACCCCCCGCCAAGCTTGGAAAAAACAGACGCATGATGGACTCCGAGACCCTGGCGAAGACCCTGGCTGAACCGCAAACCCCGGCCCATGCGGACACAGCGCGCAGGCTGCGCGAGGCCTATTGCACCGGCGCGTTGGCCCCGCTGCGCGACGTCCTGGAACCCACCGACGTCGACGGCGCCTATGCGGTGCAGTCGATCAATACCCGCTTCTGGCTGGACGGCGGGCGGCGGATCGTCGGCCGCAAGATCGGCCTGACCGCCGAGGCGGTGCAGAGGCAGCTGGGCGTCGACCGTCCCGACTACGGCGTGCTGTTCGACGACATGCAGATCCCCGACGGCGGGGTGCTGGACGCCGCCAAGGTGATCCAGCCCAAGGCCGAGGCCGAGGTGGCGATCGTGCTCGGCCGCGACCTGAACCTGGGCGAGGCGAGCCCCGACGATGTCCTCGCCGCCGCCGACCACGCCGTGGCCGCCATCGAGATCGTCGACAGCCGCATCGAAGACTGGAAGATCACCTTCGCCGACACCGTCGCCGACAATGGCTCGTCGGCCTATTTCGTCCTCGGCGCGGAGCGCAAGGCGCTGAAAGGCCTGGACCTGCGCACCTGCGGCATGGTGCTGGAGGCCAACGGCCGGGTCGCCTCCCTCGGCGCCGGCGCGGCCTGCATGGGCCATCCGCTGATCGCGGCGGCCTGGCTCGCCCGCACCCTGGCGCGGATCGGCGAGGGGCTGAAGGCCGGGGATATCGTCCTCACCGGCGCCCTCGGCCCCATGGTGACACTCAGCCATGGCGACCAGATCAAGGCGATCGTCGGCGGCCTCGGCGAGGCCTCGTTCAGTTACAAAGGTCCAGCGTGATGGCGAGCAAGACCCGGGTTGCGATCATCGGCACCGGCAATATCGGCACCGACCTGATGATCAAGATCATGCGGCTGTCCGGCGCCCTGGAGATGGCGGCCTTCGTCGGCGTCGATCCGCAGTCGGACGGCCTCGCCCGCGCCAGGCTGCTGGGCGTGGCGACCACCGCCGAGGGCATCGACGGGTTGGTGCGCATGCCGGAATTCGCCGACATCGAGATCGTCTTCGACGCCACCTCGGCCGGCGCCCACGCACGCCACGACGCCATCCTGCGCCAGCACGGCAAGCGGATCATCGACCTGACCCCAGCGGCGATCGGCCCCTACACCATCCCCTCGGTGAACGCCGGCGCCAATCTGGACGAGCCGAACGTCAACATGGTCACCTGCGGCGGGCAGGCGACCATCCCGATCGTCGCGGCGATCAACCGCGTCGCCAAGGTCCATTATGGCGAGATCGTCGCCTCCATCGCCTCGAAGTCGGCCGGGCCGGGGACGCGGGCCAATATCGACGAATTCACCGAGACCACCTCGAAGGCCATCGAGGTGCTGGGCGGCGCAGGGCGCGGCAAGGCGATCATCGTGCTCAATCCGGCCGAGCCGCCGCTGATCATGCGCGACACCGTCTATTGCCTCACCGGCGACGCCGACACCGCCGCCATCGAGCGGTCGGTGGAGGCGATGGTGCGCGAGGTGCAGGCCTATGTGCCCGGCTACCGCCTGAAGCAGAAGGTGCAGTTCGAGCGCATCGGCGACAACCAGCCGCTGCGCATCCCGGAAATGGACCAGGAGTTCACCGGCTTGAAGGTCAGCGTCTTCTTGGAGGTGGAGGGCGCGGCCCATTACCTGCCCGCCTATGCCGGCAATCTCGACATCATGACCTCGGCCGCCCTGGTCACCGCCGAGCGCATGGCCGAACACATGAACCGGGCGGTGGCCGCGTGAGCTTCGACCCGAAGAGCACCAAGCTCTATATCCAGGACGTCACCCTGCGCGACGGCATGCACGCCATCCGCCATCGCTACGGCGTCGAGGACGTCAAGGCGATCGCCAGGGCGCTGGACGAGGCGAGGGTGGACGCCATCGAGGTCGCCCATGGCGACGGCCTGTCCGGCTCGTCGTTCAACTACGGCTTCGGGGCCCATACCGACTGGGCCTGGATCGAGGCGGTCGCCGAGGTCATCCGCCACGCCAGGCTGACGACCCTCCTGCTGCCCGGCATCGGCACGGTGCACGACCTGAAGCGCGCCTTCGACCTCGGCGTCCGCTCGGTGCGCATCGCCACCCACTGCACCGAGGCCGACGTCGCCAGGCAGCACATCGAATACGCCCGCGGCCTCGGCATGGACGTGGCCGGGTTCCTGATGATGAGCCACATGAGCGCGCCGGAGCCGCTGGCCCAGCAGGCAAAGCTGATGGAATCCTACGGCGCCCATTGCGTCTACGTCACCGACAGCGGCGGGGCGATGACCATGGACGACGTCGCCGCGCGGCTGCTGGCCTACGACCGGGTGCTGAAACCGGAGACCGAGCGCGGCATCCATGCCCACCACAACCTGTCCCTGGGCGTCGCCAATTCGGTGGCGGCGGTGCAGAACGGCGCGATCCGCGTTGATGCTTCGCTGGCCGGCATGGGAGCGGGGGCCGGCAACGCGCCGCTTGAGGTCTTCATCGCCACCGCCAGCGTCTATGGCTGGCGTCACGACTGCGACCTGTTCGGACTGATGGACGCGGCCGAGGACCTGGTTCGGCCGCTGCAGGACCGGCCGGTGCGGGTCGACCGCGAAACCCTCAGCCTCGGCTATGCCGGGGTCTATTCCAGCTTCCTGCGCCACGCCGAAAAGGCCGCCGCCGACCATGGCCTCGACACCCGCGCCATCCTGGTCGAGCTGGGCCGCCGGCGCATGGTCGGCGGCCAGGAAGACATGATCACCGATGTCGCGCTCGATCTGGTGCGGCAGCGCGAAGCCGCGCAGGCCGGCCAGGCGGCGCCTTAGGCCCGCACCGGTTGAACTGGACGACTCCGCGCCGGCCTGTGTAAGGCAACGAACGCCCGCGGCGCCGCCGCCGGGCAGCAAGTCTGTCGCTGGGAGGCGGAACGGCAATCATGGCGCGGCCAAGAACGGTGGTGCAGGTCGAGCGGCTGCGCGATCAGGTCTATCGCCTGATCCGCGACGATCTGAAGGCGGGCGAGCTGGGTCCGGGGCAGAGGATCATCGAGGGCGAACTGGCCGAGCGCTACCGGGTCTCTCGCACGCCGGTGCGGGAAGCCCTGTTCCAGCTTTCCCGCGACGGCCTGATCATGTCGGCGCCCGACCGGGGCTATTCGGTGGTGATCGACACCCCGACCGCCACCGAGCATCGCCACGAAGTGCGCGACCTGGTCGATCCGCAGGTCGCCCGGCACGCCGCGATCGCTGGCACGGCAGAGCAGAAGAAGGCCTTCGCCAAGGCCCATGAGCGGCAGAAGTCCTGCATGGAGCCGGGCCAGGAGGCGGCCTTCTTCGAGGCCAACGCCAACTTCCGCGAGCGGCTGCGGGCCATGTGCGACAACGCCTTGCTGGTCCAGTGCTCGGCGCTGGTGGACGACCAGGCGCAGTGGGCGCGGCGCGCCGCCTTTTCGCGGCCGGAATATCGCGCCCTCGAGGTCGACTATGACGGGCGGCTGCTGGACGCCGTGCTGGCCGGCGACGGCCCGGGCGCCGAGGCGGCCATGCACGCCTATGTCGCCACGGTGCGGCGGCATCTGGTCGACATGCCGCCCGACCCGCCAAGCCTCGACAAATAGCGCCGCCGGCCGCCGCGCGGCGTTGACGCGCCCGGGATCAGCGCATACCGTATGCAAAGTGGCGCCGATAGAGGCGCCGGTTCGCTGACCACCGTCGGGAGACGCCATGACGCCGCAAAGCCACACGGTTTCGGTCGGGGGCGTCGAGACCCATTATCTCGAGGCGGGGACGGGCGAGACCCTGGTGCTGATCCACGGCGGCGGATCGGGCGCCGATGCGCGGGGCAACTGGCAGGGCTGCATTCCCGGCTATGCCGGACATTTCCGGGTCATCGCCGTCGACATGATCGGCTTCGGCCGCTCGGCCAAGCCCGATCCGGCGACCTATAACTACGGCCAGACCAACCGCAACAAGCACATGATCGCCTTCATCGAGGCGGTGGGCGGCGGCAAGCCGGTGCATCTGATCGGCAATTCCATGGGGGGCGCGACGGCGCTCGGCGTTGCGATCCAGCGGCCGGACCTGCTGCGCAAGCTGGTGCTGATGGGCGCCGCGGGCCTGGACATCTCCAACCCCGATCCGGCGCCGCGGCAGGCCCTAGGCAGTTACGACTATACGCCCGAGGGCATGCGCCGGCTGGTCGGCGTGCTGGCCGGGCCGAACTTCGAGATCAGCGACGAGCTGGTCGCCTATCGCCATCAGCTGACCATGCAGCCGGGCGCGCGCGAGGCGCTGGGGGCGATCAACGCGCACATGCGCACCGACGGGATGACCTATGACCGCGAGGCCATCGCCGGCGTTAAGACCCCGACCCTGGTGGTCGGCGGCAAGCTGGACCAGATCGCCGTCCTGGCGCGCAACTATGGCTATCTCGAGCTGATGCCCAATTCCTGGGGCTTCATCCTGCCGCATGTCGGCCACTGGGTGATGATGGAGGCGCCGCGCGAGTTCGTCGCCGTGACCACCGCCTTCCTCGCCGACGACATGTTTGTCGCCCCGCGATGAGCGTCGCCCCCTACCGCGTGCACCGGCTGATCCAGGACCTGATGCGCGATCCGGCCGGCCAGGCCGCCTTCGCCGCCGACCCGGAGCCGGCATTCGCGAAATACGGGCTGGCGGATGCGGAAAAGGCGCTGCTGCGGGACGGCTCACCCGCCGCGCTGAACCAGCTCGGCGTGCATCCCAACCTGCAGATGAAATATGTCCGGCTGCGCATCCCGCCCGGTGCGCCGCCGCCTGGCGGCGGGCCGCTGGCCGTCTATCTCGCCCGCCTGGAGCAGCGCTGATGGGCGTGATCGCCGGCGGTTTCGCCACCTCCCACGTGCTGTTCCCGCCGACCGGGGTCGAAGACCAGGCCGAGCGGGTGCTGCAAGGCATGCTGGAAATCCGCGCCCGCATCCAGGCGCTCAAGCCCGACCTGATCGTGCTGGCCGGCAGCGACCATCTGAACAATTTCAGCCTGGCCATGCAGGTGACGCTCGCCGTCGGCGTCGCCGACGACTACACGACGCTCGGCGATTCCGGCGCGCCGGTGACCAGCTTCCGCGGCCACAGGGCCTTCGCGGAGGGCTTCGTCCGCCACGCCGGCCGCCGCGACTTCGAGCTGGTGCAGATGGAGGAGCTGCGGCCCGACCACGGCATGGCCATCCCCCGGCTGATCATCGACCCGGAAAACGCCATCCCGATCGTGCCGGTCTACATCAACGCCAACATGCCCGTGCCGCCCTCGCCGGCCCGCTGCTACCGGCTCGGCGGCGTGCTGAAGGAATTCATCGAGACCGGCCGGCCGGAGGGCGAGCGGGTGGTCGTCGTCGGAACCGGCGGCCTGTCGCACTGGCTCTGCCTGCCCGAGCAGGGAAGGGTCGCCGCGGACTTCGACCAGGACTTCATCGAGCGCATGGTCGCCGGCCGCGCCGAGGAACTGGCCGCCCTGAGCGCCGACGATGTCCTCGCGGCGTCGGGCAATGGCGGGCTGGAGCTGACGGCCTGGCTGTTCATGGCCGGCGCCGTTCCCAGGGCGCGCGGCGAAAAGCTCTACTACGAGCCGATCCCGGAATGGATCTCGGGCATGGGCGGCCTCAGCCTGTCGCCCGTCGAACCCTAGGCCGAGCTGACCGGTGGCCGTTTCCGTCGAACCGCTCGAGCGCGCGGACCAGAGCGTCGTGATCGTCGGCGCCGGCCTGGCCGGGGTGCGCGTCGCCGAAGGGCTGCGCGCCGCCGGCTTTCCCGGCCGCATCGTCCTGGTCGGCGACGAGCCGCACGCCCCCTACGATCGCCCGCCCTTGTCCAAGGCGGTGCTGCAGGAGGAGGGCCAGGAGCACGCCATCGGCCTGTCGCCGGAGGGGGCGATGGCCGCCCTGAACGTCGAGCTGAAGCTGGGGCGGGCGGGGGTGGCGATCCGCCGCCAGGCGCGCGAACTGGAACTCTCGGACGGCGAGCGGATCGGCTTCGACCGGCTGGTGCTGGCCACCGGCTCCAGCGTCCGCACGCTGGAGACGCTGCCTCTGGGCGCACCGGGCGTCCACTATATGCGCGGCCTCGACGACGCCCTGGCGCTACGCGCGGCGCTGACCGGCGGGGCTCGGGTGGCGATCGTCGGGGGCGGGGTGATCGGCTTGGAAGTGGCGGCCTCGGCCAGGGCGCGCGGCTGCGCGGTCACCGTCATCGAGGCCGGCGATCGGGCCATGGCGCGGGCGGCGTCGCCGACCATTTCCGCCTTCATGGAGGATCGCCATCGGCGCGAAGGCGTCGACCTGCGGCTGGGCCTGACCGTCGTCGGGGCGGACATCCAGCGGGGCGCGCCCGTACGGATGCGGCTATCCACCGGCGAGGTGCTGGAGGCGGACGTGGTGGTGGTCGGCGTCGGCGTGACGCCGAATCTCGATCTCATCGGCGGCATCGGACTGGAAGCGGGGGCAGGGGGCGTCATGGTCGACGGCCACGGCGCCACCAGCGATCCGGCGATCTACGCCGCCGGCGAGGTCGCGGTGCATTTCAACCAGGCCTATGGCCGCCACGACCGGCAGGAGAACTGGGCCCATGCCGCGGCCCATGGCGAGCACGTCGGCCGCGCCCTGGCGGCCCCGTCGGAGGCCTATCACCAGGTCACCTCCTATTGGACCGACCAGTACGACATCAATCTGCAGGTGGTCGGCGCCCCGTTCGGCGAGCGCGACGTGGTGCGCGGCGACTTGGCCAGCGGCCGGTTTTTGGTCTTCCACCTGGCGAGCGGCCGCATCGAGGGGGTCAGCGCCGTCAACGCCGTGCGCGAACTGCGCGCCGCCAAGCGCCTGATCGGCGCCCCGCAGCCGGCGGACCTCTCCGCCCTGGCCGATCCGGCCGCCAATCTCGCCGCGCTGGCGTAGAGCGTTAGCCGTCCACAGCCGAGTCTCGAGGCGCAGGCCCGACGTTTTGAGTGGATCTCCTAGCTCAAGTCGGCGAACAACTCGTCGCCGACGACCACCACGGTGTAGGTCTTCAGCGGCAGACGGCAGGGCAGCTCGGTGGCCTTGCCGGTGCGGATGTCGAAGGCGCCGCCATGCAGCGGGCAGAAGATCTGGCCGTTCTCGACATCGCCGTAGGACAGCGAAACCAGGGCGTGGGTGCAGATGTCGTCGGTGGCGAAAAATTCGCCGTCCAGCCGATAGACGGCGTATTCCGCGTCCAGCCCCGGCGGCGCGACCTGCTTGACGCCCTGCTCGGGGACGTCGGATATGCTGCAAAGTCGGGTAAGCATTTGCTGCATGGATAGCACGGGTCCGGCGGTCTGAGTCATACTGCATACAGTATGCTGGAATCCATCCGCCTGCAAGCCGCCGTTCGAGCCCAGGCGCCTACGCCGCGAGGCTTGCCGAGCTTGCGTCAAAGAGCCGCTCAAGGCATACCGTATGCATTGTTTGGAGCGAGGGCGTGGGCGTGAGCTATCGGGTGGGGATTGCCGGACTGGGCGTCATCGGGACGGCGGTGGCCCGGCGGCTGACGTCCGGGCTCGATGGCATGACGCTGGCCGCGGTGGTCAGCGGCGGCCGCGAAAAGGCCGAACGCACCCTGGCGGAAATGGGCGCGACAGCCGAAGTGGTCTCCGCGCGGGAACTGGCGGAGCGCTGCGACATCATCGTCGAATGCGCCCCGACCGCCGCCTTCCTGAGCATCGCCGAGCCGGCCATGGACGCCGGCCGGCAGCTGGTGACGGTCAGCGCCGCGGCGCTGATCGAGCACATGGAGGTGGTCGACCGCGCCCGCGAAAACGGCGGCCGGGTGATCATGGCCACCGGCGCCCTCCTGGGCCTGGACGCCGTGCGGGCCGCGGCCCAGGGTGAGATCCATTCGGTGACCATGGTCACGCGCAAGCCGCCGCGCTCGCTGAAAGGGGCGCCGCACCTTGCGGTGATCGACGTCGACCTGGAAGCGATCCGGGAAGCGACCCTTCTGTTCGACGGCAGCGCCCGCGACGGGGCCAGGGGCTTTCCGGCCAACGTCAATGTCGCCGCGGCCCTGGCCCTGGCCGGGATCGGGCCGGATCGCACCCGGCTGCAGATCTGGGCCGACCCCTCGCTCGAGCGCAATACGCACACCATCAAGGTGGACGCCGATTCCGCCCGCTTCGAAATGACCATCGAGAACATCCCGTCGCTGGAAAAGCCCGGCACCGGCCGCATCACCGCCCTGTCGATGATCGCCGCCCTCCAGGGCCTGACGGGCCCTCTGCGAGTCGGCAGCTAGGTCTGGAATCAGTCGATCGGCATGTGTTCGGCGTAGTAGACGTCGAGGAAATCGACGAAGTCCTTGATCACCGCGACCGCGGTCTGGGCGTCGTGGGCGGCGATGGCGGCCAGCAACCGCTGATCGTGATCGATCGACAGCAGCCGGTTCTCCTCCAGCTCATGGATGCGATTGCGCGCCACTTCGAACTGGTCGTCGACCAGGAGCGCGCAGCGGGCCAGCAGCCGGTTCTCGCAGATGGAATAATAGTAGGACCGGTATTCGTGGTTGGCGGCGCTGAACGCGCGCAGATTGCCGGCGGCGTTGGCGGATTTCTCCTGTTCGAGGAACTTGCTCAGCCGCTTGATCTGCAGCGGGCTGGACGCCGCGGCGATGTGCGCGGCGACCGCCGGTCCCAGGAGGCGCTTCACCTCCAGGCGGTCGACAACGTCCTTCTTGGTATAGATCGGGGCGGTGTAGCCGCGTTCGTTTCCGGCCAGCAGACTGTCGCGCGACAGCTGGAACAGCGCCTCCCTGACCGGCGTGCGCGAGACCCCGTACCGCTCGGCGAGCTCGACTTCCAAAAGCCGCTGGCCGGGGACGAACGCCCCGGACTTCAGGTCGTCCCGAATGAGCTGATAAACTTGGTCCCGCAGGCGTTCCACCTGCACAACGACATTCGCGGCCCGCGCCATTCAAACCCTCGCCAACCCCCGATCCGAGGGGCGTCACTCTAGAGCGGTGTATACAAAATCCAGGCCCGCGCCGCAATCCAGGGCGCCACGGCCGTTCATTCCGTGCCGAAGGAATTGCCAAGAAACGACTGCATGCTGTATGCAAATGGACGCGCCGCTGGTTGGCGGCCCGCGCGGGAGTTCGACCGATGCCTTACGTCTCAGCGGGTCGCAGCAGGCTCTATTACGAGGTGCACGGCGAGGGGCCGCCGGTCATCCTGGCGCACGGGGTCGGCGGCAATCACGCCAGCTGGTTCAACCAGGTCCCGACCCTTGCCCAGCGCTACCAGACCATCGTCATCGACCATCGCGGCTTCGGCAATTCCGACGATGTCGAGGAACTGGGCCGCTCGGCCTATGTCGACGATCTGGCGCTGCTGCTCGACGAGCTTCAGTTGCCGCCGGTCTTCCTGGTCGGGCAATCCATGGGCGGCGGCTCCTGCGCCGCCTTCGCCTGCCGCTGGCCCGAGCGGGTCAGAGCGCTGCTGCACGCCGATTCCCTGGCCGGCGTTGTGCTGCCGCCGCCCCATGACAACGCGCTGGCCAAGCTCAACGCGGCGACCTGGGGCCTTTCCCAGGTGGAGCGTGTCCTCGGCCCCGACATCCGCGCGCGCAGCCCCGAACAGACCTTCCTCTATTTGCAGATCGCCAGCTTCAACAGCGTCTCCTTGAAGACCGTGAAGGGCGAGATGCCGAAATGGTCGCCGGCCGAACTGGCGGCCAGCGGCGTGCCGACCCTATTCGTGGTCGGCGAGAAGGACATCATCTGTCCGCCGGCCCTGGTCCGCGTCCTGCATGAGGCCGTGCCGGGGTCGCGGTTCAAGATGATCCCGGTCGCCGGCCATTCCGCCTATTTCGAGGCCCACGAGGCGTTCAACGCCGTGCTGCTCGACTTCCTCGACAGCTTCGCGCCCGTCGAGGCCTAGGGGATGGCGGATAGCTTGGCCGATAGCGTCGTCGATATCGTCATTGTCGGCGGCGGCGGGGTCGGCAGCGCCATCGCCTATTTCCTGATGCGGCTCGCCGGGCCGGGCCTGCGGGTGGTGGTCTACGAGAAAGACCCGACCTATGCCCAGGCCTCGACCACGCTGGCCGCGGGCGGCATCCGCCAGCAGTTCTCGACGCCTGAGAACGTGCTGATGTCGCAGTTCGGCCATGCCTTCATGCTGGGCGCGGCCGAGGAATTGGCGGTCGACGGTGACGCGCCCGACCTCGGCCTGAAGGCGCTGAGCTATCTGCGTCTGGTTCCCGACGCCGCGGTGGAAGAGGTCAGGGCGCAGGTCGAGATGCAGCGCGGCCTGGGTTCGACGCCGCGGCTGCTCAAGCCAGGAGAACTCAAGCAGCTCTATCCCTGGATGAGCGTCGACGACATCGCGCTGGCGGTGCTCGGCGGAGCCGGGGAGGGGCTGTTCGATCCCTACGGCCTGCTGCAGGCGCTGCGGCGCAAGGCTATCGCCCTCGGCGCCGTCTTCGAAACCGCCGAGGTGGTCGCCGTCGAGCGCGACGCCACGGGCCAGGTCGCCGCCGTGCGCCTCGCCGACGGCCGCCGCTCGCCGTGCGGGCGGCTGGTCAACGCGGCCGGGCCGCGCGCCGGGGCGGTGGCGCGGCTGGCCGGGCTCGATCTGCCGGTGATGGCGGTCAAGGCCCACACCTTCGCCTTCCGCCTGCCCGAGCCGCTGGATTGCCCGGTGGTGCTGGACCACGTCCAGGCGCTGCAGTTCAAGCCCGAGGGGCCGATCTTCGTCGCCGCGCGCCCGCATGAGTCCGAGCAGCCCGATCCGGACTTCGAGGTCGAGGACGGCCTATTCGAGGACCTGGTCTGGCCGGCCTTGGCGCACCGCTCGACGGCGTTCGAGACCCTGAAACCCATGCGGTCCTGGGTCGGGCACATCGAGTGGAACAGGTTCGACGGCAATCCGGTGCTGGGTCCGCATCCAGACTGCCGCAGCTTCGTCTTCGCCAACGGCTTCAGCGGCCACGGCGCCCAGCACCTGCCGGCCGCCGGCCGGGCGATCGCCGAGTTGCTGGTCCATGGCGAATACCGCACCCTCGACCTTTCCCGCTTCGGCTACGGCCGCCTGCTCACCGGCGAGCGGGTCCCGGAGACCGTCTAGGACCGCCGGGCCGGTATTGTTCCGGAGAGAAACCTGTGCTTCCCGTCGGGGATGCCCGTTTCCCCAGACGCCTCGCCGTTCGCCGGCACAGCGCGCTACTATGACCGGTTCCGCGCGCCGTACGCGCCGGCGGCGTTCGATTTTCTTGTCGAACGCTTCGGCCTTGGCTCGGACGCGCGGGCGCTCGATCTGGGATGCGGGCCCGGCAGCGTCGCGATCCCGCTGTCCGAGAGGCTCGCCGAGGTCCTCGCCGTCGACCCGGACGCGGACATGATCGCCGAAGGCCGACGCCTGGCCGCATCGAGGGGCCGTAAGAACATCCAGTGGCTGCACGCGAGGGCCGAGGACATTTCACCCGGCGCGGGGCATTTTCAGGTCGCCACCATCGGCCAGGCCTTCCACTGGATGGATCGCGACGCGGTGCTGCGGAAGCTCGCGTTCCTGGTCGCGGACGGCGGCGGACTGGCGCTGGTGAACCCGGGCAGGCGGCGCCCGCAGGAGAGCTGGGAGCCGCTGGCGGGTCAGATCGTCGCCAAATTCCTCGGGCCGCGAACCCGGCACGCGAAATCCAATCCGCAGGAGCCTGAAAACGAACCGGCGCTACGCCGATCGGAATGCTTTTCCGAGTTTTCAGCCCGTGAGTTTACGAGCGCGATCACCCGCGACATCCATTCGATCATCGGCTGCCTCTATTCGATATCGAACTCCGCCAGGCCGCTGTTCGGCGACCGCGCCGAAGCGTTCGAGGCGGAACTCTCCAAGGCGCTGCTTGACCTCAATCCGACCGGCGTCTTCACCGAGCCGATCGAGACCGAAGTCGTCCTCGCGCCGAAGAGAGCGCGCTAAGGCCGCGGCGGATGTGATGCTCAAACGGCCTTGCCCGTTGGCCGGATGACATGTTTCGCTCGCCCCAAGGCTGCTAGGGGGCCCGCCATGTCATTTTCCGATCTCGCCGCACTTGGCAGCCTCGTCAGCGGCGTGGCCGTGCTGATTTCGCTGGTGCTGCTGTACTACCAGCTCCGCCAACTGACCGCCCAGGTCAGGCAAGCCGACAAATATCAGCAGACGCTGGTCAAACAGGCGAGGACCGGCCGGGTCATGGAGGTCAACGCGCGGCTCACCGATGCCGATTTTGCCTCGGTCTACCTGAGGATCATGGCCAACGCCGAGGATCTCACACTGGCGGATTGGTCTCGCTTCAACGCGCACGCGCGCGCCATATTCCAGAACGGCGAAGACACATTTTCTCAGCATCGCCGCGCATTGTTGCATCCGGACGACTTTGACGGATTTGTCCTCGCCCTCAGTTGGACGTTTCGCAGCCCGGCGCTGCGGGTCGCCTGGAAGATGCACAGGGGATCGTTTCCCGCGGCCTATGTGGCGTTCGTCGACCGGATCGTCGCCGAGAGTCCGGTCGCGCCGCTCGGCCCGGAGGCGCTGGAAAAGTGGCGGCAAGACCTGGCGGCGGAACTCGCGACGGCGGACACGTCATCGCCGCCGCCAAGGTCTACGGCGACCTAGGACCGGCCGGCCCGAGTCGGCCTAGGCCGGCGCCAGTTCCGCCGCGGCCTCGGTCTCGAACCTGGGCAGCAGCACCAGCAGGACACACAGCAGAACAAGGCCCAGGCCGGCGAGGGTGAAGGGGATCTTGTAGCTGCCGAAATGGTCGAAGGCGACGCCGAACAGGTAGGGGCCGATGGCGATCCCGACCATGAACATGCCGTAGATGGCCCCGAAGATCTGGCCGTAGCACCTGAGCCCGAAATAGCGTCCGACCAGATAGCCGACGAAGTCCGATTCCGCGCCGCTGCCGACGGTGACCAGCATGGTGGAGGCCACCGCCACCACCAGGCCGGGGATGCCGACCAGGGCGAAGGAGGCGGCGGCGGCGACGCCGAATATACCCACCGAGACCCAGGGCGCGAAGAAGCGGTCGAACAGGTAGCCGGCCCCGACGCGGCCGCTGATCCCCAGCACGCCGTTGATGGCCAGCACCAGGGCCAGACCTTCCGGTTTCAGGCCGAAATCCGAGAGCAACGGCGCGGTGTGGATGCTGATGCCCTGCAGGCAGCTGGACATCAAAAGCACCACGCCGATCATCAGCCAGAAGGCGCGCGTGCCCATGGCCTCGGTCACCGTCATGCCGGGCAGTTCGCCGCGGCCCTCGTTCAGCGAGGCGCGGGCGCCGCCGTGCTCGCCCGGGGCGACCCGGATGGCGAACAGGGCGACCGGCAGGCCGATGCAGATCGGCAGCAGCGCCAGGCCCCAATAGCCGCCGCGCCAGCCGAAATGCTCGATCAGCAGCACGCCGAGCGGGGCGGTGATGGTCGCGCCCAGCGGGACGCCGGCCGATGAGATCCCCAGGGCCAGGCCCCGCGAGCCATCCAGGCTGCCGGAAAACCAGCCCGACAGCAGCCGCACATAGGCGATGACATTGGAGCCGGCGCCGATGCCGGCGATCAGGATGTAGCCGAAATAGAGCCCCGGCAGGCCGCCGGCCTGGACCATGAACGGCACCGCCGCCGTGGCCGTGCCGTAGCCCAGCAGCGAGGTGACCAGCACCGGCTTGACGCCGTAGTGGTCGATGAGGCGGCCGACGAAAGGGTTGAACGCCGCCATCGAAAGGGCCCCGATCGACAGGGAAAGCGCGATGTCGCCGCGGCCCCAGCCGAACGCCGCGCTCAGCGGCTTCATGAAGACGCCGACATTGATCAGCACCACCGAGGTCGAGCAGCACATGGTGCCCAGCATCGCCATCCAGACCGTGAACCAGGCCGCGCGATTGAACGCCGCGCCCGAGTGGATGGCCTGGTCACCGGACAGGCTGACGGCAGCAGTTTCCAAGATCCACCCTCCCGATACTGATCAATGCATACTGCATGCTTTGCGGGCCAGGGCTACCCCTGTGATCGGCTTTGGCGCCTCATCGCCGGGCGCCGCCAAAAAAGCGGGCGCCGGCGGGTCCAGCCGCGTTGACATAGTGTACTGTATGCAACATCCTTGGCCTCCCATAAGAGCTGGCCGGCGCTGACGCCCACGGTGGCGCGCCTTTTTCGCAAGACTTCAAGGAGGGACGGCGATGTTCACGGAAGAGGACAACGAAGCTCTGACCCGGGTGGGGCCCGGCACCCTGATGGGCGATCTGATGCGCCGCTACTGGATGCCTTTCCTGTTGCCGGAGGAGCTGCCCAATCCCGATTGTCCGCCGGTTCGGGTGCGCCTGCTTGGCGAGGACCTGATCGCCTTCCGCGACACCAACGGCCGGCTTGGGCTGCTCGATCGCTACTGCCCGCACCGGCGTGTGGACCTGTTCTTCGGGCGCAACGAGGAGTGCGGCCTGCGCTGCGTCTATCACGGCTGGAAATTCGACGTCGAAGGCAACGTCCTGGACATGCCCGCCGAGCCCGCCAACTCGCCGATGCGCGACGAGGTGAAGACCAAGTCCTATCCCATCGTCGAATGGGGCGGCATGATCTGGGCCTATATGGGCGACCGCGCCCACATGCCGCCGAAGCCGCCGGAGCTGGAGTGGGGCATGGTGCCGCCCAGCCATCGCCACATCGGCAAGCGGCTGCAGGAGAACAACTACGCGCAGGGCGTCGAGGGCGGCATCGATTCCAGCCATGTCGGCATCCTGCACAGCCTGCTGGACCCCGCCAAGGCCGGCCTTTCCTTCCGCGAGCGGCAACGGGCGATCGATCCGAAGGTCAAGTATCTGGCGTCCGATACGGCGCCGCGGTTCTTCATCCGGCCGACCGCCTACGGCATGCGCATCGGGGCCAGGCGGGTGGCGTCCGAGGACGAATACTACTGGCGGGTCACCCAGTTCCTGGCGCCCTTCTACACCATGATCGCGCGCCGCGACGAGACCGGCCCGATCGCCGGCCACGCCTGGACGCCGATCGACGACCACAACACCTGGACCTTCACCATCCACTGGAACCCGGACGCGCCGTTGCCGGACGACGACAGCTACGACGTCGGCAAGGTCAACGTGCCGGTGCACCAGGACGGCTCCTACCGGCCAATCGACAACCGCAGCAACGACTACGGCATCCGCCGCGACATCCAGCGCCTGTCCAGCTCGACCGGCATCGAGGGCATCGGCCTGCAGGACTCGGCGATCCAGGAGACCATGGGCCCGATCGTCGACCGCCCCCGCGAGCTGCTCGGCTCCGGCGACGCGGCCATCGTCGCCTTCCGCCGGATGATGCTCGCCCAGGCGCGCCACCTGCGCGAGACCGGCGAGCTGGCGCTGCCGAACCAGCCGGAACTCTACCGGGTGCGGTCGGTGGGCATCGTCCTGCCCAAGGGTGTGGACTTCGAGGAAGGCGCCATGTCGCGCATGCAGATCGCCTAGGCGAGGGGAGACTTGAGATATGGCCAAGGTGGTGATGGGGATCGGCAGCTCCCACAGCCCGGCGCTCCTGATGGAGCCGTCCGGCTGGCTGGCGCGGGCCGAGGTCGACGACGTCAAGCTGCACGCCCTGCACGACTTCGACGGGCGGCGGGTCAGCTACGAGGAACTGCTGGTCAAGACGCCGCCGTCGATGCTGAAGGAGATCGATCCGGACGTGCTGCAGGGCCGCCACCAGGCCAATGAAAAGGCCATCGCGCGCATTTCCGAGGTGCTCGACGGCGCCGACCCGGACATCGTCATCATCATCGGCGACGACCACAAGGAAGTCTTCCAGGACGACAACATGCCGGCCCTTTCGGTCTATTGGGGCGAGACCATCCCCTACAAGCCGCAGGGGATCATGAAGTGGAAGTACGATCCGAAGCTGAAGCCCGACTACTGGTACTGGCAGGACGCGCGCGACTATCCGGTAGCCTCGGAGTTCGCCAGGCGGCTGATCGGCGACTTGATGGCGCGGGATTTCGACCCGGCCCATTCGCAATACTATCCGCCCGACCAGGGGATGAGCCACTCGTTCGGCTACGTCTACCGGCGGATCATGACCGACAAGATCTACCCGATCATCCCGGTCAACATAAACACCTACTTCCCGCCCAACCAGGTGACGCCGTTGCGCGCCTATCATATCGGCAAGGCCATCCGCGAGGCGGTGGAATCCTGGCCGGAGGACCTGCGCGTGGTGGTGATGGCCACCGGCGGCCTCAGCCATTTCGTGGTGGATGAGGAGTTCGACCGCAACTTCCTGGATCTGATGGAAAAAGGCGGCTCGGAGGGTCACGCGGCCCTGCCGCTGGAAAAGCTGCAATCGGGCAATTCCGAGCTGCGCTGCTGGTCGGCCCTGGCCGGGGCGGTCGACGGCAAGAGCATGACCCTGATCGACTACGTGCCCTGCTACCGCAGTCCGGCCGGCACCGGCTGCGCCATGGCCTTCGCCTATTGGGAATAGGGCGCGGTCGAAGGATCGGTCCTCTGTTGCGCCTCCGGCGCTCGTTAGCATACTGTATGCATAGTGGACTGGCTTGAAGGTGGGGATCTGACGTGGCCGGAACGATGCGCGCGGTGAGGCTGGACGAGGTCGGGCCGCCGGAGAACCTCAAGCTGGTCGACAAGCCGATCCCGGAGGTCGGGCCCGATGACGTGCTGATAAAGGTGGAGCTCGCCGGCCTGATCTATGGCGACGCCGAGGCGCGGCGCGGCACCTATTTCAGTAAGACCCTGACTCCCTGGTTTCCTGGCCGGGAAGCCGGCGGGCATATCGCCGCGGTCGGCGCCAATGTCACCGCCTGGAAGCCGGGCGACCGGGTGATCGCCCTGGTGCTCTCGCTCGGCTGCTGCGCCGAATACGTGCTGGCCTCGACCCGGCCGCAGACGCTGCCGAACGGCTACAGCATCCCGCCGGCGGACATCATCGCGCTCCCGGAGAGCGTCTCGTTCGCGCAAGGCCTGGTCTATCTGGTCAATTTCCGCCTGGCGCACCTGCTGTTCCATGGCTCCAGCAAGGTTCCGTCCGGCGCCACGGTGCTGGTGCAGGGCGCCAGCGGCGGCATGGGCTCGATGGTCACCCAACTGGCCCATGCGCACGGCTGCCCGGTGATCGCCACCTGCCGGCGGCCGGCCGAGGCGGCGTTCCTGAGCGGCCTCGGCGCCGACCACGTCATCAATGTGACGGAGACCGACTATGTCGCCGAGGTGAGGGCGATCACCGGCGGCGCAGGGGTCGGCTATGTGTTCAACGGCGTCGGCGGCGACACGGTCAACTCGGATTTCGACGTGGTCGCGCCGTTCGGCGAGATCCAGGCCTATGGCTATGTCGCCGGCAAGACCCAGTTCGACGTGTTCCGCGTCGGCAAGTCGATCGCCCTGAAGACCTTCGCCGCCGACGACTTCTTCGCCACCCCGATGTTCCCGGCGGCGACCGCGGCCATGCACGAATGGTTCCGGTCCGGTCCGATGATCGAGGCCGGCCTCGTCCTGCCGCTCGACCAGGTCGCCGAGGCCAACCGGCTGCTCGACCGCGGTGAGGTTCTCGGCAAGATCGCCCTCAAGCCCTGATCGCCGGCGCGGCAGCTTCGATTCGCGCCGCCGGCGCCGATGTATACAGTGGGCGCCCTGGACCCGTTTTGGGCGCGCTCGGAGCCTGCGGCGACCGGCCGCCCAAAATCCCGCTTCGGACCGTGGCCCGGGTCCCAAGACATTAATATCACACGGGAAATCATTTTTTAGGCATCCGTTTGCGGAGCGATGAAAAGGCCGCAATTTTGCTTGCTAACCAGAATGCTGTGTGCTGTGTACAAAGGGTGACGGCGTAGCAGGGACAACACTTGTCCGAACGGCCGATGTCGGCCTTCGACGTTTCGGTTTCCGGATCAGCCGGTCTTCGAGGCGTACGGGCGAGGTGTCCCCGGGGCGCGGTCTGGACTGACGCGATAAACGCGCAGGGTAAGGGGGCTGGCATGCACGCATCACGTCGCAAGGGCGCCATTGGCGTTTCACGGAGCGCGTCTCGGGGCGCTTCATCTCGAATTTTGCTGGGCGCGAGCGCGCTGGCGCTGGCCGTCGCTGCCACCGCGGCGCACGCGCAATCGGCGCCGCCGCCCGCGGCGACCAGCGCGGCGGCGGGCCCGGGCTCCGACGTCGTGGTCACCGCGACCCGTCGGGGCGCGACCAACGTCCAGAGCATCCCCGAGGCGGTCGACGCCTATTCCGGCCGCACGCTCGAGCGGCTGAACGTCACCTCGCTGCAGGATCTGAGCAAGATCGATCCGTCGCTGTCGATCCAGAACTTCGGGGTCAACCAGCAGCAGGTCATCATCCGCGGCATCTCCTCCACCACCGGCCAGACCGCCGGCATCTATGTCGACGAGGCGCCCCTGGAGGGCGGTTTCAACGCCAATCTCTACGGCGACAACACCCCCGGCCTTCGGCTGCATGACGTCGACCACGTCGAGGTCCTCAAAGGACCCCAAGGCACCCTGTTCGGCGCGGGCTCGATGTCCGGCACCGTGCGGGTGATCACCAACCAGCCGCAGCTGGAGACCTATGGCGGCTCGGTCGACGCCAGGCTGGCCACCGTCGACAGGGGTTCCGGCTATTTCGACGGCGACGCCGCCCTGAACGTGCCGATCGTCAAGGACGTGTTCGGCGTGCGCGCCGTGGTCTGGGGCGAGGACGGCGGCGGCTTCATCGACCAGACGATCGGGAGCACGACCCGCAACAACGTCAACAACGAGCATCTCTACGGCGGCCGGTTCGAGGCGCTGTTCAAGCCGACCGACCGCTTCTCGCTGCTGGCCACCTTCAACTACCAGAACACCCGGGTCGACGGAACGCAGGCCTGGACCCAATACGTCGGGCCGCTCGCCGCGCCGGGCGGACCGGAGCTGGGACCGTTCCCGGCCTATCAGAACCATTCGCCGTCGCAGGAGCCCTACAACTCGCAATACTATCTGGCGACGGTCACCGGCCGCTACGACCTCGGCTTCGGCAGCCTCGTGGCCACCAGCAGCTACGGCGACAAGGACGAGCTGGACATCGCCGACACCACGCCGTCCGACTGTTCCTACGGCCTCTGCGCCGGCGCGCCGTCCTATCCGGCCGCCTTTTCGGCCCACGCCCAGTTCCACGACTATACCGACGAGCTCAGGTTCTCCTCGGCGTTCAACGGCCCGTTCCAGATGGTCGCCGGCGTCTATTACCAGCAGGACAACCTGCTCTATGACGGCGCGGTGCTGCACGCGAACGCCACGACCGGCGTCCTGCCGTGCACCACCTACGCCATCTGCCATGCGGACGGCCTGGCGCTGCCCGGCTTCGGGGTCAGCCCGGTCGAGTTCGCCAACCAGGACCATTTCGTCGCCAACCAATACGCGGTCTACGCCCAGGGCGATTACAAGATCCTGCCGACCCTGACGGCCACCGTCGGGATCCGCTATTTCGTGGCCGACCTGCGCGACGAGCAGACCACCCAGCAGAACATCGCGCCGGCGATCACCCCCTACGGCTTCGACGGCGGATACGTGCTGGGCGACATCACCACGCCCTACGTCTCGTCCAAGAGCGGGTCGCACGAATCCGAGCCGACCTATAATTTCGCCCTGTTGTGGAAGGCCACCGACAACGTCAGCCTGTACGTCCGCGCGGCGTCCGGCTTCCGTATCGGCGGCATCAACGAGGCCGCCACCGTCGCGGCGCAGGAAGGGATCGCGGTTCCGTCGAGCTACGCGCCCGACAGCCTCTGGGACTACGAGGGCGGCATAAAGGCCTACTTCCTGGAGCGGCGGCTGTTCATCGACCTGTCCGTCTATCACATCGACTGGAGCGGCGAGCAGGAGGACGCGCTGGCGGGCGGCGTCTACAACTACACGCTGAACGTCGGCAAGAGCACGATCAACGGGGTCGAACTCAGCTCGACGGTCCGGCCGATGGAAGGCCTGAGCCTGTCGGGCAGCGTCACCTACGTCAACGCAACCCTGGCCAACAACCTTCCGGCCAACGTGGTCGCCGCCGGCACGCCCGGCAGGAAAGGCGACCGCTCGCCCTTCGTGCCGGAGTGGACCGCTTCCGGCCAGGCCGAGTACGATCATCCCGTGTTCGGCGACTATGTCGGCTACGGCCAGGCCAGCTTCACCTATCGCAGCAACGAGTTCACCGCGCTGGAGCCATCGGTCGCGCCTGTGCCGCAGGACTACTATACCGAACTGAAGCCCTACTTCCTGCTCGACCTGAAGGCCGGCGTGCGGTTCGACCGCTATGACCTGGCGGTCTATGCCGACAACGTCACCAACGCGGTGGCCGAGGTCGGGGCGCGGGCGGCGCTGGACGCCATCCGCATCTTCCCCGCCCGCCCGCGCACCATCGGCGTCGCCGTCTCCGCCCACTTCTGATCACGCTTCCGGGCCGCCGCTCCAAACGCGGAGCGGCGGCTTACCGGCAGCGCGAGAATGAGGGTTGAGAGTTGGGCGCGCGCGGCAGCGCTACGCGAAACGCGATGGCCGATAAGGCTTCAGCACCTCGACGGCGATGCCGTCGAGGATCTCGCTGGCGGCGAAGCGGCCCATCAGGGGGGCCATGGTGACGCCGCTCATGGTCAGGGCCAGGTAGAGGTTGGCGGGCGCGGCGCAAAAGCCGACGATCGGATGGCTGTCGACCGGGATCGGCACATAGCCGAGGGTCATCTTTTCCAGCCGCGCGCCGCTCAGCGCCGGCGCGGTCCGGGCCGCCAGCGCCAGCAGGCGCTCGCCATAGGCCTGGCTGACGTCGGTTCCGCTGGCGCCCGGGCGATAGTCGGCGCCGGTGACGATGCGGCCGTCCGGGTCCTGCTTCAGCGATCCGTCCGGCCCGTTCAGCACCCGCTGCAGCACCCGCGGGAAGGGTTTGCTGTGCGCCAGCGTGCCTGAAACCACATCGATCGGCGCCTTGACCCCGACCTGTCCGGCCAGATCGGGAACGGCCGCGCCGGCGGCCAGCACGACGGCGTCCGCCTCGATCGGCCCGGCGGTGGTCTTCAGGCCGGTGAGCTTTCGCCCGTCGGTCGCCAGCGCCGCCACCTCGCAGGGAAAGCGGTACTGGACCCCGCGCCGGCGGCCGGCGGCGATCAGCGCCTCCAGCGCCTCGGTGGGATCGAGCGTCCCCTGGTCGGGCGAGAAGTTGCCGGCGCCGAACGGACCGGGGACCACGCCGGGAACCAGCCGTTGCAGTTCCTCGGCCGTGATGGCCCGGATCGGCGCGCCCCATCCCTGCAACTGGCGGGTCAGGGCGTTGAGCTCATCGGCCTTTTGCCCCGGCGCCGTCCAGCTCGCGGTCCCGCCCCACTGCACCGCGACGGCCCCGTTGAGTTCCAGCTCCAGCCGCCGCCAGTCCAGCACCGCCATGCCGTAGAGGTCGTTGAACGCGCGGTCGCCGCCCTCGTGGGTGGCGATCAGCATGGCGAAGGCGCCCTGGGTGGCGCCGATCCCCGGCGCGGCCTTCTCCAGCACGATCACCTCGGCGCCCTGGCCGGCCAGGTGATAGGCGATGGACGCCCCCATGATGCCGGCGCCGACCACGGCGATCCGCGGCCGCCGCGCCTGGGCGCGGGCGACGGCGGCGACCGACGGCAGCAGCACAGCGCCGCTCAGTCCGGCCAGCGACTTGACGATCTCGCGCCTGTCCATCCGCGCCCCCTCAGGGCTTGTCTTTGCGCAGCACGACCTCGTCGTACTCGCGGCTGTCGATCAGCGCCTCGACGATCACCGGCCCGTCGGCGGCGAAGGCCTCGACCAGCCGCTCGCGGAAGCTCCGCGGATCGGCCGCCGTCCTGACCGGAACCCCGAAGATGTTGTCGCCGCCGATGGCGCCCTCGGCGCGGACCGGGGTGCCGTAGATCGGATTGCCCTTCTTCTCCTGCTTGATGCGGATCAGGGCCAGGTCGTTGTCGGTCAGCACCACGACGACGATCTTGACCCCATAGCGCACGGCGGTGGCCAGCTCGCCGGCGGTCATCAGGAAGCCGCCGTCGCCGACCACGGCGCAGACCGCCTTGTCCGGGTGCACCAGCTTGGCGGCGATAGCGGCGGGCAGGCCGAACCCCATGGTCGACCAGCCGTTGGTCATGATCTGCAGGCCGGGCGCCGGCGTCGGCCATTGCTGGCCGATCAGGTGGGTGTGGGCGCCGACGTCGCAGGTCATGATCCCGTCCGGCGGCAGCACCTCGCGCAGCACAGCCAGCGCCGCCTTCGGTCCGAACCCGATGTTGGAGGGCGTGAGCCTGGCGAACATCGAGGCCCGCCGCGACGCCAGCGCCTCCAGATCCCAGGATTTCTTCCCGGCCGGCCGCGACAGCAGGACGTCCAGCGACGCGCCGATGTCGCCGACCGCGTCGACGGCGAGGTCGTAGGCGCCCTGGTCGATATCGGCCGGCTCGGTGTCCAGGCTGACGATGGGGACGCCGACGGGCGCCCAGCTCTCGTAATT
Organism: Caulobacteraceae bacterium; assembly: GCA_036272595.1. Lineage (GTDB taxonomy): Bacteria > Pseudomonadota > Alphaproteobacteria > Caulobacterales > Caulobacteraceae > Poindextera. The sequence continues at coordinate 22,090 of DATAYM010000038.1, read as the reverse complement.
GAACTCCACCGGGTCGTAGCCGACCGCCAGCACCAGATCGGCCTGCTGGTGGGTCTCGCCGACCACGTCGCTGAGCGCGTGGAACAGCACCCCGGCATAGAGCCGGTGGTCTTCCGCCAGCATGCCCTTGGCCATCGGCGTCAGCACCACCGGCATGTCATAGGCCTCGGCAAGGGCGACGACCTTGTGCCCGACCCCGGCGCGCACGGCGCCCAGCCCGACGGCCAGGACCGGACGCCGGGATTCCGCCAGCCGCGCCGCGGCGGCCTCGAGCCGGACGCGATCGGCCCCCGCCGGCGTCGGCGCGGGCTCGAACGCCGCGGCGGCGCCGTTGGCCGCCTCCAGCGCCGACATGCCGGCCGGCAGGCCGACATGCACCGGCCCGCGTCGCGAAGCGAGCGCGACCTTGGCGGCGTCGAAGAGGATCGCCCGCACCGCGTCCTCGCGCAGCCGGGTGGTCTTCTTGGTCAGCGGCTGGAACAGCGCCTGGTGGTCGATGCCCATCTGGGTGGTGCGGCCGCGCATCGCCGCCGGCATCTCGTCGGTCAGGGCGATCACCGGCGAGCGGTCCAGCAGCGCCTCGCCGACCCCGGTGGCCAGGTTGGTGGCGCCCGGCCCATAGGTGCCGAAACAGGCCCCCGGCGCGCCGGTCAGCCGGCCGCTGACGTCGGCCATCATGCCGGCGGCGCCCTCATGGGTGGTCAGGATGAAGTCGATGCCGTCGGTGGTCCGCAGCGCCTCCATATAGTCGACCCAGCCGCCGCTCGGCACGCCGAACACGTGCCTGACGCCCAGATCCCGCAGGGTCTCGACCACCTCGGTGGCGACCGTTCTCTTCACCATTCAAATTTCCTTCGACCGGCCCGGCGTCAGATCGCCATGCAGACGTATTTGAGTTCCATGTATTCATCGATCCCGTGGCGCGACCCCTCGCGCCCGAGCCCCGATTGCTTGACCCCGCCGAACGGGATCGGCGCGCCGGTCAGCCGGGCGGTGTTGACCGCCACCATGCCGTATTCGAGCGCATCGCTGAGCCGGTGGGCGCGCGAGAGGTCGCGGGTGAACAGATAGGCGACCAGGCCATATTCGGTGTCGTTGGCGGCGGCGACCACCGCGTCTTCGTCGGTGAAGGGCAGGATCGCCGCCACCGGCCCGAAGGTCTCCTCGGTCATGATTTTCATGCCGGGGGCGACGTCGGCCAGCACGGTCGGCGGGAAGAACAGGCTCTCGCCGGCCGGCGTTCCGCCCAGCGCCAGCCGCGCGCCCCCGGCCAGCGCGTCGGCGACATGCTCGGCGGACTTGGCGAAGGTCGCCCGGTTGATCAGCGGCCCGAGGTCGCTGGCCGCGTCGGCGCCGGAGCCGACCTTCAGCGCCGCGGCGTCCCTTACGAAAGCCTCGATGAAGGCGGCGTAGACGTCGCGATGCACGAAGATCCGGTTCGCCGCCAGGCAGTCCTGGCCGGAGGTCTGGAACTTGGCGGCGACGGCGGCGCTGGCCGCGGCCTCGATGTCGGCGTCGGCGAAGACGATGAAGGGCGCATGGCCGCCGAGCTCCAGCGAGACGCGTTTCAGCGTCGGGGCGCATTGGGCCGCGAGCATCCGCCCGACCCGGGTCGAGCCGGTGAACGACAACGCGCGCACGACGGGGCTGCGGCAAAGTTCGCCGACCAGCGCCTCGGCGTCGCCGGTCAGCACCGAAAACACGCCTTCGGGCAGCCCGGCCTGGTCCGCCAGCGCCGCCAGGGCGAGGGCCGAGAACGGCGTCTCCATCGACGGGACGGCGATGGCCGTACATCCGGCCGCCAGGGCCGCGGCGGCTTTCCGCGTCAGCATGGCCGAGGGAAAGTTCCACGGCGTCACCAAGCCGACAACGCCGACCGGCTGGCGCTGGACGAACATCTTGCGATCGGGCAGGTGGCTGGGGATCACCTCGCCATAGACGCGGCTGGCCTCCTCGGCGAACCAGCGGATGAACTCCGCGCCATAGGCGATCTCGCCAGCCGCGTCGGCCAGCGGCTTGCCCTGCTCCAGGGTGAGGATGCGCGCCAGGGCCTCGGTATTGGCCAGGACCAGCCGGCGCCATTCCATCAGGAGATCGGCCCGCTCGCGGGGAAGCCTGGCGCGCCAGGCGGGGAGGGCCGAACGGGCTCGCTCGATCGCGCCGCGCATCTGTTCGCGGCCGAGATCGGGAACCGAGCCGACCACGGCGCCGGTGGCCGGATCGACCACCTCGATCGGGGCGCCGAGAGCCTCGCCGGCCCACCGCTTCATCGCCGGCGCGGCGATGTCGACAGGCGCGCGCCCGCCATCGACCGCCGAAGCGGAGTGGTACGGGCTGGGGCGTGCAATCGTCATGGAGGCGGCCGCGCGGCTGGTGAGGATTCGGCGGCATACTTTGCCGCCCGGTGGGCTTGGTATACCGCATGCAGTGCGCACTGCAAGCCGCGCGCGTCGGTGGGTCCGCATGCGAGCTTGCGGACCGGATAGCCATGACAGGCCGTCCCCCGGGCTTGCTTTGATCGTGGCTTCGATGGAGCAGTCTCCAAGTTCGGAGGGGCGAAGAGAGGAGCCGAGATGGCGGGCTTGCTTCAACGCATCGGCGTGCCGCTGCCGATCGTCCAGGCGCCGATGGCGGGGACTTCGACGCCGGCGATGGCGGCGGCGGTGACCAATGCCGGCGGTCTTGGATCGATCGCGGTCGGGGCGGTCGATGCAACCGGCGCCGGCGCCATGATCGAGGCCCTGCGCGCCCAGACCAGCGGGCCGTTCAACGTCAACGTCTTCTGCCACCGGCCGGCAATCGCCCGTCCGGATCGGGAGCAGGCCTGGCTCGAGGCGCTGAGGCCGCTCTTCGCGCGCTTCGGCGCCGCGCCGCCGGCGGCCATCAGCGAGATCTACACCAGCTTCGTCGCCGATGCGGCCATGCTGGAGCTGTTCCTGGAGACCCGGCCGGCGGTGGTCAGCTTCCACTTCGGCCTGCCGCCGCCGGCGACCATCGCCCGCCTGAAGGCCGCCGGCATTGTGCTCTTCTCGTCGGCGACCAACCTGGAAGAGGCCGAGCAGGCCGTGGCGGCCGGCGTCGACGCCGTCGTCGCCCAGGGCTACGAGGCCGGCGGCCACCGCGGGGTTTTCGATCCCGCCGCGCCGGACAGCCGGATGGGGGCGCTCGCCCTGACCAGGCTGCTGGCGAGCCGCATCGGGCTACCGGTGATCGCCGCCGGCGGGATCATGGACGGCGCGGGAATCGCCGCGGCCCTGGACCTTGGCGCGGAAGCCGCCCAACTGGGCACGGCGTTCATCGCCTGCCCGGAATCCAGCGCCGACGCCTATCACCGCGACGCGCTGTTCGGGCCCGGCGCCGGCCGCACCGAGATGACCAGCCTGATCTCCGGCCGGCCGGCCCGCTGCCTGCCCAACGCCTTCACCGCGCTCAAGAACGGCGCGCTCACCGGATTGGCGCTCCCGGACTACCCGATCGCCTATGACGCCGGCAAAGCCCTGGCCGCCGTGGCGAGGGCGAAGGGCGACGGCGGCTTCGCCGCCCAGTGGGCGGGCCAGGGCGCGCCGCTGGCCCGCGCCATGCCGGCTGGCGAACTGGTCGCCGCGCTCAAGGCCGAACTGGCGGCCGTCCGCGGCGGCTAGGCGCGGTTGCGCGGATCGTTGGCCGGATCGACATAATCCAGGCCGAGCGGCCCGATGGCGGTCACCTGGGTGATGTATTCGCCGGACTTGGCCCAGTGGAAATGCCGCTGGTCGCCCGGCAGCACGATGACGCTGCCAGGCGCGAAGGCCGTCAGCTTGTCCTCGTCGAACTCTTCTCCCAGCCCGATGTAGAACACCCCGGAGATTACGGTGTAGACCCGGTCTTCAGGATGATGGTGCGGCGGGAACTTGAGGCCTGCCGGAACCTTGACCCGGATCGTGTAGGGGCCCGGCCCGGTCGGGTCGCCGACCAGGACCCCGAGCCGCGCCTGCGGCGGATAGGCGGGGTTTGACACCCACTGGATGTCTTCGGCGCGGATGAAATGGAAGCGGTCTTCGTCGGGCTGGTGGGTCCTTGGCATGGGCTTGCGTTCCGTTCGATACGCCAGGCTAAGGCCGCAGCTTGGCGACGTCCTTGGCCGTGAGGTTTGAGCCCTTGGCCCCGAAGCGAGCGGTGACGTAGTTGGAGACCGCGGCGATCTCGGTGTCGGAATAGGCGTTTCCGAACGCTGGCATCATCACCACCCCGTTCGCGGTCTTGCGCTGTTCGCCGGCGATCACGATCGAGGCGACGTTGTCGCCACTCGGGTCGTTGACCGCGCGGTTGCCGGTGAGGGTGGCGTAGCTGGTCAGCGGGCTGACGCCGCTCCAGCTGTGGCAGCTGGCGCAGGCCTCCTCGAAGATCTGCTTGCCCCTTGGGTCATAGCCCGCCGCCATCACCTTCGGCGCCTCCGAGGCGGCGTCGACGCGCGGCGCCGGCAGGTCTGCGCTGGCGATCGCCGGCACGGTGCGCAGATAGGCGACGATGGCCTGGATGTCGGCTGGGGTCAGCTTGCTCAGGCTGACGTCGACCACCTCGGCCATCGGGCCGCCCGCGGAGCCGCGTCCGGCGGCGTGGCCGGTCGACAGGTACTGGGCGAGGTCGGCGTCGCTCCAGCCGCCGACGCCCGAGGCGGAATCGGCGGTGATGTTGTAGGCGCGCCAGCCCTCATTCACCGCGCCGGCGAACTTGCGCCGGTTGTCCAGCGCCTCGGCGAGATTGCGTGCGGTATGGCAGTCGCCGCAGTGGCCCAGGCCCTCGGTAAGATAGGCGCCGCGGTTCCACGCCGGACTGCGGTCGGTGTGCGGCTGGAAGCGCTGGTTCGGATTGTAGATCAGCGACCAGATCGCCATCAGCCAGCGCTGGTTGAACGGAAAGCTGAGCACGTTCGGCGGGGGCGTGGCCGTCACTTTCGGCAGGCTGAACAGGTAGGCCTTGATCGCGACCGCGTCGTCGTCGGTGAGCAGGGTGTACGACTCGTAGGGGAAGGCCGGATAGAGGTGCGAGCCGTCCTTGGCGATGCCCTGGTGCACCGCGCGCACGAAGTCCGCATCGCTCCAGGTTCCGATGCCGGTGGCGGGATCGGCGGTGATGTTCGGCGAATAAAGCGCGCCGAACGGGGTCTTGAATGCCCGGCCGCCGGCGAACGGCGTTCCGCCCTCGGCGGTATGGCAGACCTGGCAGTCGGCGGCCTGGGTCAGGTAGCGGCCGCGGGTGATCAGGTCCGCGGCGCGCAGCTCGGCGGGAACGCCCGTCGGGTTCGGCGCGGCATACTCGGCCAGCCCCACCGGATGGCCGCCGGCGAAGGCCAGGGCGCGCGGCGGGATCATCCACCAGGCGACGCCGAGGCCGACGACGACGATGAACGCCACGACCCCGAGGCCGATCTTCCGCCGCCGCGACATCGGTTTCATGCCGACGCTCCCTTGGCCAGCAGGCCGCGGTCGATCGGCATACGCCGCAACGCCACGCCGGTGGCGGCGTAGATGGCGTTGCGCAGCGAGGGGATCGAGGCGGTGGTGCCGGTCTCGCCGATGCCGCCTGGCGCCTCGCCGTTGCGGATCAGATGCACGGCGATCGGCGGGACCTGGTCCATCCTGAGGATGCGGTAGTCGTGGAAGTTGCTTTGCTGCACCCGGCCCTTCTCCAGCGTGACGCCGCCGTAGAGGGCCGCGGTCAGCCCGAAGATCAGGCCGCCTTGCAACTGGGCCACGACGGTATCCGGATTGACCACGGTGCCGGCGTCGACGGCGGTGTTGATCCGGCGCAGCAGGATCTCGCCGGCCTCGTCCACCTCGGCCTCCACCACGGTGGCGATGAAGCTGGCGAAGGCGACCTGAACGGCGACCCCGCGGCCGACCCGGGCCGGCAACGGATCGCCCCAGCCGGATTTCGACGCCACCAGGTCCAGCGCCGCCAGCAGGCGCGGGGCCTTGTCGAGATTGGCGCGGCGAAAGGCGACCGGGTCCTTGCCGGCCTTCCTGGCCAGCTCGTCGATGAAGCTCTCGATGGCGAAGACGTTGTTGTTCGGGCCGACCCCGCGCCAGAAGCCGGTGACGATGCCGGGCGGCTCCTCGCGCACGAACTCCACGCGCAGGTCCGGGATGTCGTAGGGCATGTCCACGGCGCTATCGACGCCGTCCGGATCGACGCCCTTCTGGAAGAACGGCGGCGCGAACCGCGCCATCACCGCCGAGCCGGTCACCTTGTGCTTCCAGCCGACGATCCGGTCGCCGGAAAGCCTGGCCGAGAGGATGTCGTGATAGGCCGGACGATAGATGTCGTGGCGGATGTCCTCCTCGCGGGTCCACACCACCTTGACCGGCCCGTCCACATGCGCCGCGATGCGGGCGGCGCTCAAGGCCATGTCGGGCTCCAGCCGCCGGCCGAAGCCGCCGCCGATCAGGTGGTTGTTGACCATCACCTTGTCCACCGGCACGCCAGCGCCAGCGGCCACGGCGTTCTGCACCCGCACGATCACCTGGGTGCCGACCCAGACCTCCGCGGCGCCCGGCGTGACGTGGACCGTGCAGTTCATCGGCTCCATGCAGGCATGCGCCAGGAGCGGCTCTTCATAGGCGGCGGTGAAGACGTCGCCGTCGCTGAGGGCCCGGTGCGCATCGCCGACATCCTTGGCGACGGCGCCGTCGCGTTCGCTGGCCTTGCGCAGCCGCGACCAGATCTCGTCGGTGGAGACCGCGGCGTTGGCGCCGTCGTCCCAGGTGATGTCGAGCGCGTCGAGGCCGCTCTTGGCGGCCCACATGTGGTCGCCGACCACCGCGACCAGATCGTCGAGCACCACCACCTGCCGCACGCCGGGGATGGTCTTGGCGTTGGCGTCGTCGACCTTGACGACCTTGCCGCCGAGGACCGGGCTGGCGGCGAGGGTGGCGAACTTCACGCCCGCCGGCAGGGCGTCGATGCCGTAGGCCGCCTTGCCGTTGCTCTTGTCCGGCGTGTCGAGCCGGTGCAGCGGCCGGCCGATCAGCGTGAAATCCTTCGGATCCTTCAGCGGCGGATCGGTCGGAACCGGGATGGCCGCGGCGCGGCCGACAAGGTCGCCATAGGCGATCTTGCGGCCGCTGGCCTGGTGGATCACCTGGCTGTCCTGGGCCCGGCAGTCGGCGGGCTGGACGCCCCAGCCGTTGGCGGCGGCCTCGACCAGCACCGCGCGCGCGCCGGCGCCGGCCTTGCGCAGCGGGGTCCAGAAGGCGCGGATCGAGTTGGAGTTGCCGGTCGCCTGCATGCCGAGCAGCGGATTGGCGTAGAGCTTCTCGTCCGGCGGCGCGTGTTCCAGCTTCACGCTGCCCCAGGCGGCGTCCAGCTCCTCGGCCAGGATCATCGGGATGGAGGTATAGGTCCCCTGTCCCATCTCCACCTGCGGCATGATCAGGGTGACGTCGCCCTGGCGGTCGATCCTGATGAAGGCGTTCGGGGCGAATTCGCCGCCGTCCGCGGCCCGGCTTCCGCCCGCCCGCGGCACATGGAAGCCGACGACGAAAGCCGCCCCGCCGGCGGCGGCGAGCAAGGCGCGGCGCGAGGGGGGTGTGGCGGGGAGCATGCCCTCAAGCCTCCGCCGCGGCGTTCTTGATCGCCTGCCGAATGCGAACATAGGTGCCGCAACGGCAGATGTTTCCGGCCATGGCCGCGTCGATGTCGGCGTCGTCAGGCGCGGGAATGGTGTTGAGCAACGCCGTGGCCGACATGATCTGGCCGGACTGGCAATAGCCGCACTGGATCACCTCCAGATCGAGCCAGGCCTTCTGCACCTTGGCGCCGTTCGGCGTCTGGCCGATCGCCTCGATGGTGGTGACGGCCTTGTCGCCGATACCGCCGACGGGCAGCATGCACGAGCGCACCGGCTGGCCGTCCAGATGCACCGTGCAGGCCCCGCACTGGGCGATGCCGCAGCCGAACTTGGTGCCGGTCAGCTGAAGCACGTCCCTCAGCACCCAGAGAAGCGGCGTGTCGGGCGCGACGTCGACCGGCTTCCGCTCTCCGTTGATGCTCAGCCAGATCATGCGCTCACCCTCGGCTCCGCGACCCGCCGCCTCAGATCGGCGCGTAGCCCCGCGCCTCAGGGAAAGCCCGCGCGGGGCCGGCGGTCTTGTCAAGAACGATCATTATTGTATCGTTCGCACCCACCACCGCGCGCGGGCTCCGAACGGCCGCGCGAGCAGACCTTCGAGCCATCGGCTTGGATGAACAAGACCCTAGATCGACAGGGCGGTGGTCATCTTCACCTCTTCCAGGACGGCATAGGTGTGGGTCTCCCGCACCCCCGGCATCCCGACCAGGGTCTCGAGCAGGACGCGATAGGCGGCCATGTCCTTTACGCGCGCCTTGATCAGAAAGTCGAAACCCCCCGCCACCATGTGGCATTCGAGGATTTCCGGGGACGTCTGGATGGCTGCGGCGAAGTCGTTCAGGACCCCGGCGGTGGTCCGGTCCAGCGACACCTCGACGAAGATCAGCAGCGGCAGGCCGACCTCGGCCGGATCGAGCAGCGCCGTATAGCCGGCGATCACCCCGCGCTCGCGCAGGCGCTTGACCCGCTCGGAACAGGCGGCGGCCGACAGGTGAACCTTTTGCGCCAGGTCCTGATTGGTGATGCGGCCGTCAGTCTGCAGCGCGTTCAGGATGCGTCGGTCGATCTCGTCTATCTCGGTCATCCCACGCTATAACCAAATGACATTCGGAATTATCCGGAAATTCCGTTACATCATCGGGGGTTAATTCGATACACCAAAGAGAGGGCGAAGCGCAGATTTCGCCTGCCCGTGCGAGCGGCCGGACCACCGCGGGCGAGAACCCAGGAGCCCACCCACGTGGACATCAGCGAAACCCCCGACTTCGACGCACACGAGGACGTGCGCCTGTTCGAATTGGACGGGGTCGGCGCGCACGCCATCATCGCCATTCACTCCACATATCGCGGTCCGGCGGCGGGCGGCTGCCGGGTGTGGCGATATCCGGTCGCGGCCGACGCGCTGACCGATGCGCTGCGCCTGTCGCGCGGCATGAGCTACAAGAACGCCCTTGCCGACCTGCCGCTGGGCGGCGGCAAGGCGGTGATTATCCCGCCGAGCGGCCCGTTCGACCGCCGCGCCCTGTTCGAAGCCTTCGGCCGCGCCGTCGAGAGCTGCGAGGGCCGCTACATCACCGCCGAGGACGTCGGATCGACCGTCGCCGACATGCAGGTGGTGGCGACCCAGACCCGCCACGTCGGCGGCCTGCCGGCCTCGGGCGAGCAGGCCGGTGGCGATCCCTCGCCCTGGACAGCGTTCGGCGTCTTTCTCTCCATCGAGGCGGCGCTGAAATGGCGGACCGGCCGGTCCCTGGCGGGCGGCAGGATCACCGTCCAGGGCGCCGGGGCGGTGGGCGCGGAGCTCTGCCGCCTCCTGGTCGACGCCGGCGCGCGAGTGGTGCTGGCCGATGTCGATCCCGCGCGGGCCGTCGCCGCGGCCGAACGCGCCGGGGCCTATATCGGCGATCCGCGCGACATCCACCGCATGGACGCCGACGTCTTCGCGCCCTGCGCGCTGGGCGCCGGGCTCAACAGGACGACGATCCCCGACCTCGCCGCGCCGATCATCTGCGGCGCGGCCAACAACCAGCTGGCGACGCCGGCCATCGGCCAGGCGCTGCATCGGCGCGGCAAGCTCTATTGCCCCGACTATGTGGTCAACGCCGGCGGCATCATTGCCGTTCACGGAGAAAACACCGCCCAACCGCTGACCGAGGTCCGCGAGAAGATCGCGGCGATTCCAGGCCGCCTGGTCGATATCCTGAAGATGGCCGAGCGGTCCTGCCAGCCGCCCGAAGCGGTCGCCGACGCGATCGGCCGTGAGCGCATCGGCCGCGCCGAGCCGGCCAGACGGCCGCAAGGCGCCTTGGCGGAGACGGCTCTGGCCCATCGATGAACTGGGACGAGATCGACGCCGGCAAATACCGTTCAGAGCCCGACTGCGTCGTCGATCTGTTGACGCTGTCGCTGAACAGCGCGCTGGACCGCGCGGCTGTCCGGCGGGACGCCGAAGCCCTGGTGGTCGCGGCGCGTGGCGGCGCGCGACGGCATGGGGTCGTCGAAAGCTTCCTGCAGCAGTTCGCGCTCAGCACCCCCGAGGGCCTGGCGCTGATGTGCCTGGCCGAGGCGCTGCTGCGCACGCCGGACGACGCCAGCCGCGACGCGCTGATCGCCGAGGCGGTGGGCGGCGGCGAATGGGCGCGGCACCTGGGCCGCTCGCCCAGCCTGTTCGTCAACGCCACCACCTGGGGGCTGATGCTGACGGGCAAGCTGGTCAGCGTCGATCCGGACGCCGAGCGCGACCTGCCGGCCTTCCTGCACCAGCTGGTCGGCCGGCTCGGCGAGCCGGTGATCCGCGCCGCCGTCGCCCAGGCCGTCCGCATCATGGGCGAGCAGTTCGTCCTGGGCCGCACCATCGGCGCGGGCCTGGATCGCGCTCGCCGCGAGGGGCTGATCTGCTCCTTCGACATGCTGGGCGAGGGCGCCCGCACCGCCGAGGACGCCGCGCGCTATGAGGCGGCCTACGCCAAGGCCATCGAGGCGATCGCGCAATCGTCCGGCGACCTTGGCCCGGAACGCGGCCACGGCGTCTCGGTGAAACTCTCGGCGCTGTCGCCGCGCTATGAGCCGCTGCAGGAAAAGCGTGTGTGGTCAGAGCTCTATCCGCGTATCTTGCGGTTGACGCAGCTGGCCGCCGAGGCCGACATCAACCTGACCCTCGACGCCGAGGAGGCCGACCGTCTGGTGCTGTCGCTGAAGCTGCTTGAGCGCCTGGCGCGCGAGCCCTCCTTAAGCGCCTGGCGCGGTCTCGGCCTCGCCGTGCAGGCCTATCAGAAGCGTGCGCCGGCGGTGATCGACCGTCTGGCCGCCCTGGCCGGAGAGGCCGGCCGGCGCCTGATGGTGCGGCTGGTGAAGGGCGCCTATTGGGACAGCGAGATCAAGCGCGCCCAGGTCGAAGGCCGCCCGGACTATCCAGTCTACACCACCAAGGCCGCCACCGACCTGGCCTACCTGGTCTGCGCGGACAGGCTGATCGCCGCCGCGCCTCAGCTCTACAGCCAGTTCGCCACCCACAACGCCCATACCCTGACCTTCGTCCGCGCCCGCGCCGCCCGCGCCGGCGTCGCGGTCGAGTTCCAGCGGCTGCACGGCATGGGCGAGGAGCTCTATCGCGCCGCGATCGACACCCACGGTCCGCTGATCGTGCGCACCTACGCTCCGGTCGGCGCCCACGAGGACCTCTTACCCTATCTGGTGCGCCGGCTGCTGGAGAACGGCGCCAACACCAGCTTCGTCCACCGCCTGCTCGACGAGGCGACGCCGCCCGCCGATGTGGTGGTCGATCCCGTCGAGGTGCTTGAACGCGTCGGCCCGGGTCGTCACCCCAAGCTGCCGCCGCCGCCGGAGCTTTACGGCGACCGGAAAAACTCGCTCGGCGTCGATCTCTCCATCAAGGCGGAGCGGGACGCGCTGGTCCGCGCGGTCGAGAATTTCGAGGCCATCGTCGAGCCGGGGCAGGCGGTCCTGTCGATGGTGCGGCCGGGCAAGGTCCTCGGCTTCCTCGCCGAGACCACCGACGCGCGGATCGACGCCGCTTTCGCCCGGGCCAGCGCGGCCCAGCCGGCCTGGAACGCCGCCGGCGGTCCGGCCCGCGCCGCGGTGCTGGAGGCCATGGCCGACGCCCTGGAAGCCGACCGTGAGCGGTTGATCGCGCTGTGCGGGCTCGAGGCAGGCAAGACCTATCGCGACGGCGTCGGCGAGGTGCGCGAGGCGGCGGACTTCTGCCGCTACTACGCCAGCCTGGCGCGCCGGCAGTTCGGCGAGCCCAGTCTGCTGCGGGGCCCGACCGGCGAACGCAACACCCTGAGCCTGCACGGCCGCGGCGTCTTCGTCTGCATCAGCCCATGGAACTTCCCGCTGGCCATCTTCACCGGCCAGATCGCCGCCGCCCTGGCCGCCGGCAATGCCGTGCTGGCCAAGCCGGCGGAGCAGACCCCGGCCATCGCCCGCGAGGCGGTGCGCCTGTTCCACGCCGCCGGCCTCACCGCGGACCTACTCGCCCTCATGCCCGGCGAGGGGCGGACGGTGGGCGAGCCCCTGGTGCGCCATCGGCTTTGCGCCGGCGTCGCCTTTACCGGCGGCGGCGAAACCGCGACGCGCATCAACCGGCTGCTGGCCGAGCGGCCGGGGCCGATCGTGCCGCTGATCGCCGAGACCGGCGGGCTGAACGGCATGTTCGTCGATACCACCGCCCAGCCCGAGCAGGTGATCGACGACGTCATCACCTCGGCCTTCGGCTCGGCCGGCCAGCGCTGCTCGGCGCTCAGGCTGCTGTTCCTGCCCGAACAGACCGCCGACGCCCTGATCGAACGCATCGCCGGCGCCATGGACACCCTGGTGATCGGCGACCCCACGCAAGTCTCCACCGACATCGGGCCGGTGATCGACCAGGAGGCCAAGGCCAATCTCGTCAGCCATCGCGACAAGCTGCGCGCCGCCGGCCGGATCGTGAAGGAACTGGCGACGCCGCAAGACATCGCGACCTTCTTCGGCCCGGTGCTGGCGGAAATCCCCCTTGCCGAGCTGCCCGACCGGGAGGTCTTCGGGCCGATCCTGCACGTGGTCCGCTATGGCCCGCAGGATCTGGAGGCGGTCGCCGACGCCCTGGCGGCCAAGGGCTATGGCCTGACCCTCGGCGTGCACAGCCGCATCGAGGCCTTCGCCGCGCGCATCCAGGCCCTGGTCCCAGCTGGCAATGTCTACGTGAACCGCTCGATCATCGGTGCGGTGGTCGGGGTCCAGCCGTTCGGCGGCGAGGGCCTGTCCGGCACCGGCCCCAAGGCCGGCGGCCCCATGGCGCTCTCCCGCTACGCCCTCGAACGCGCCCTCAGCGTCAACATCGCCGCCCAAGGCGGTGACCCGGCGCTGCTGGACCTCTGACGCGGGCGGCGAGGTCACCCCTTCACCCGCTCGTTCCCGCGAAAGCGGAATTCCACGCTTTTATCAACTTTGATGCGTCGGTCAGGCTCGAAGAATTTCAACCACGAACGAACACGAACTCACACGAACGTTCAGCTTCAGCCGCCGTGGGCGTTTGGCGTGTTCGTGTTTGTTCGTGTCGTTCGTGGTTTAAAAAAACCTGGATTCCGGCCTTCGCGGGAACGAGCGGGTTTTGTGAGCTCCCCGCCAGTGGAAGTCCGCCTATTCGAACACCAGGATGTCCGCCTCCGGCGAGTCGGCGAACAGGCGCTCCAGCTCCGTCGGCCGGCGCGCGCGGGCGAGGCCCTGGTTGATGTAGCCCTTGTCGGTGATCTCGCCGCTGTGCGCGTCGGGCGCGCCGGGCAGGATCATGGCCCGCGCGATCTTGCCGCCAAGGCCGCTGGCGCTGGCGGCCATGCGGCGAAGGCCGGCCTCGATCTCGGCCTTGAGCACCGCCTCGCCGAGCCGTTCGCGCCGGGCCGGATCGACGAACAGCATCAGGCCGACGCCGGCGCGGCCCTCGCCGCAGACCACCGCGTCCAGCGCCGCGCCGCCCATCGCCGAGAGGGCGGCCAGCCGGAGCGCGCCGGCGTTGACGAAGGCGCCGGTGGCCAGCTTGAAGTTCTCGACCAGCCGGCCGTCGAAGGCGAGGCCGAGTTCGGGGCGCTCGGGATCGACCATCCGGGCGGCGTCGCCCAGCCGGTAATAGCCGTCCTCGTCGTGTGAGCCGGGTGCGATCTGGCCTTCGGACCGCCGCGCATCGTGATAGCCGGGCGACACCTGCGGGCCCTTGACCCGGATCTCGAACCGGCCGTCCTGCGGCGCCAGCTTGATGCTCGTGCCGGGCAGCGGCATGCCGATCAGGCCGGTCTTCAGGTTCTCCCAGTGGACGTTGCAGATGGTCGGTCCGGTCTCGGTGGCGCCATAGCCGGAGCCGAAGCTGATGTGTTCGCCGACCGTGTGCAGCGCCACCGCCTCGATGCGGTCGGCGACCGATTGAGCCAGGCCCGCGCCGCCGTACTGCAGCACCCTGACCTGGTCGAAGAAGACCCGAGCCAGGTCGTCGTCCCGTTCCAGTTCGCCGGCCAGCAGGCTCCAGGCCGCCGGGACCATGTTCTGATAGGTGGTCTTCACCTCGGCGAGATTGCGCAGGGTCTCGCCGAAGCGGCCGGCGACCGGCTGGCCGGCGTCGATATAGAGGCCGCCGCCGCGGTGCAGGGTGCCCTGCAGGATCGCATTGGCGCCCAGGCTGTGGCTCCACGGCGCGCTGTGCACCAGCACCGGCGGATCGGGATCGTCGAAGCAGGCGGCGATCTGGGCGGCGTTGCAGGCCAGATTGTCGTGGGTGCAGATCACCGCCTTGGGCTGGCCGGTCGATCCGGAGGTCAACATCAGCTTGGCCGCGCTGTCGGGCCGGGCCTGATCGGGCAGGGCGCCGCCCTCGCGCAGCAGCGCCTGCAGCGGCATGTCGCCGGGCCGGGCGTTGGCGCCGGCGATGACGGTCAGGCCCTCCAGCAGCGGCCAGCTCAGCGCCTCGCCGAACGCCGCGGCGTCGTCGACGAAGATGCTGGCCGGGCCGATCAGGGCGACCGCATGGGCGAGGCGCGCGGGGTCGGCGCCCTTCAGCCCATATTGCGGCGATACCGGCGCGATCGGCGCGCCGAGCCGCATGGCGGCGTAGGCGGCGAGCGCGTGGTCGACCCCATTGCGCGCCAGGATCAGCATCGGCCTGCCGGGACCGATCTCCAGGCCGGCCATGGCCCCGGCGAGGGCGGCGACCATCTCCAGTCCCTCGCCGAAGCTGATCCGCCGCCAGCCCTCGCCCGACCGCTCGGCCAGCCAGAGGCGATCCGGGGCGGTCTTCGCCCAGTGGTCCAGCGGCCCGTTGGTGGTCGAGAAATCGCGCGGGAAGGGGGCGGTGTTGTCGATCATCACCGAGCCGTCGGCGCGATGGTCGATGACATGGCGCGGCTGGGCGTAGCGGGCGTGGCGGATGGGAGAAGGGCCAGGGGCTTGCGTCGCGCTTTCGGCGCCGTTCTTGCGATGGCTTGCATTCATCGGTCCTGCATCGACCGGGGTCTGTTGAAAATCAAGGCAGAGTTTCCCCCTGCGGGCGTGTGCTTGCCCCTTCGTTGTGTCGGGCGCGGGTTGCGGATACCAACTCCGTCGTTCTCGCACCCAGATCCTGTGATTGCTGAACCCATGCCCGTCACCGCCAACGGCCGAACGGCCGACCATGACATCGAGCCGATCTTCCTGCATCGCTGGTCGCCCAGGGCCTTCACCGGCGAGCCCATTCCACATGCGAGCCTGATGAGCCTGTTCGAGGCCGCCCGCTGGGCGCCGTCGGCCTTCAACCTGCAGCCCTGGCGGTTCGTCTACGCGGTGCGGGACACGCCGGACTGGGAGCGGCTGCTCAGCGTGCTGATCGCGTACAACCAAGCCTGGGTGCGCGGGGCCTCGGCGCTGATCTTCGTGATCTCCGACCGCTTCCGCCGCAAGTCCGACGGCGACAAGGAGCCGCTCTACAGCCATTCCTTCGACGCCGGCGCCGCCTGGGCCTATCTGGCCTTGCAGGCGCATCATCTGGGCTTGGCGGCGCACGGGATGACCGGGTTCGACCCCGAGCGGGCCTACGAGGAACTCGGCGTCCCCGAGGCCGATTACCGCATCGAGGCGGCCGTCGCGGTCGGGCGTCCAGCCGACAAGAGCGTCCTGCCCGAAGCCTACCAGGCCCGCGAGGCCCCCAGCCTCCGCGCGCCGGCGGCCGGCTTCGTGTTCGAGGGCCGCTTCAAAGCCTGAAAGCATCCTTGCCGGCGCGGCGACCCGACCATCACGCGATTGTGCCAGGCCGGAAGTTGCAGGAGCGCTATTTTAGCGCGTCCGACAAGGCCGGGCGTCATCGGCGGGGGAGGCGGGACCATGGCCCAAGTTGACGAAGCCAAGCTTAATGCATTCGTCGGCAAGATGCTGGGAGATCTCGGCGGCGCATTCAGTGTGCCGACGGTGCGCCTGGGGTTGAGGCTTGGCTTGTTCACCGCGCTACGCGAAGGCGGCCCGGCGACCTCCGCTCAACTGGCGGAGCGGGCTGGCGGGCTTTCCGAGCGCTATGTGCGCGAATGGGCCATGGCCCAGGCGGCGAATGGGTTCATCGAGTATGATGGCGCCACGCGCACGTTCAGCCTGTCTCCGGAGCAGGCGATGGTTTTCACCGAAAGGGACAGTCCGGTCTATCTGGCCGCCGCGTTCGATATGGTGGCGGCCATGATCGAGGGGGAGGCAAAGGTCGAGCATTCGTTCAGGACCGGCGCTGGCGTGCGCTGGGGGGATTCCGCGGGGTGCTTGTTCTGCGCCACCGGAGCCTTCTTCCGGCCCGGCTATGTGAATAACATCGTGCAGAACTGGCTGCCCGCCCTCGATGGCGTTGAAGGCAAGTTGAACGCGGGGGCCAAGGTCGCCGACGTGGGCTGCGGCGTCGGGTTTTCAACTCTGCTGATGGCGCGGGCTTTTCCCGAGAGCCAGTTTGTCGGCTACGACTTCCACGCACCCTCGGTGGAGCAAGCACGATCCCATGCGCTGGACCATGGGCTCGGCGACCGGGTGCGGTTTGAAGTGGCGACCGCCAAGGACATCAACGAGACCGACTTCGACCTCGTCACGGTCTTTGACTGTCTGCACGACATGGGCGACCCGAGAGGCTGCGCGGCCCACATGCGCAAGATACTCAAGGACGACGGAACCTGGATGATTGTCGAGCCCATTGCCGGCGATCGCCCGGAGGAAAACCTGAATCCCGTCGGTAGGCTGTTTTACAATGCTTCGACGATGATCTGCGTGCCGACATCCCTGGACCAGGAAGTCGGCGAAGGTCTCGGCGCCCAGGCGGGCGAGGCCAAGCTGACCGAGGTTATCCGCGAAGGGGGTTTCACACAGGTCAGGAGGGCCACGGAAGGGCCCTTCAACATGGTGCTCGAGGCTCGCGCCTAGCACCGGACGAGTCGGCGGAACGCTCGCGAGAAGGTCGGCGAGCCATCATCCGACCAGCACAAAACGCTCGCGTAGCCGTGAGGGCCGCTTGACAGCCGACCTGTCGCAGCCTGAATTTGTCTGTATCACCGAAACAGTGTTCCGTTCAACGGAACAAGGAGTTCGCTTGCCGACCGGCCTCGATGAGGAACGCGATACCGCCGCGGCGGGGCTTCTGTCGGTCGACCTGGTGCTTGACCTGATCGAACGGCTGGCGGCTTGGCCGCGGCCGCGCGGCGTCACGGACATTGCGCGCGATCTCGGGATATCGAAGGCGCGCGCTCACCGGCACCTTCGCGCCCTGGTCGCCAGGGGCTATGCGCGGCAGGATCCGGAGACCGACCGCTACGAGATCGGCGTCAAGCCGCTGATCCTGGGCGAGGCGGTGCGCGAGCGGTTCGGCCCGCTGGGCGCCATGCGCCCCGAAATGACCCGTCTGCGCGAAGCGACCGACCATGCGGTCACCGCCTCGAGCCTGGTGGACGGCGCGGTGATGGTGCTGGAGGTGCTGCAGGGCCGCACCCTGATCGAGTTCGGCATCCGGCCCGGCTCCCGGTTGGAACTCGACAGCTCGGCGCATGGGCTGGTGGCGCTGGCCTTCGGGCCACCCGAGCTGCTGGAGACCGTGCTGGCGCGGACCCCGCGCATCGAGCACGAATCCCTCGCCGCCGAGGTCGACAAGGTGCGCTTCCAGGGCTGGGCGACGGCGGCCGACCGGGTGCTGGCCGGGGTCAATGCCCTGGCCGCGCCGGTGTTCGATCACGGCGACACCCTGCGCGGCGCCCTCGCCATCGTCGGATCCAGCCAGTTCATCCCCGACGCGCCGTCGGCGGAACAGGTCGCCGCGGTCACCGACGCGGCGGCGGCGGCGTCCCATCGGCTGGGCTGGGGAGCGCGCGCGGCATGAGCTATTCGCTGGCGGTCGATATCGGCGGCACCTTCACCGACGCGGTGCTGCGCGGCGAGGACGGTTCGCTGACGGTCGACAAGACCCTGACCACCCACCACGACCTGCTGGAGGGTTTTTTCCGCGGCGTCGACCTGGTGCTGGGCAAGGCGGGGATCTCGGCCGGCCAGATCGACGGCGTCGTGGTCCACGCCACCACCGTGGTGACCAACGCCCTGATCGAGCGGCGCGGCCCCGCCACCGCCCTGATCACCACCAAGGGCTTCGCCGACGTGCTCTCGATCCGCAACGAGCACCGCTATGACATGTACGATCCGCAGATCGAGTTCGCGCCGCCGCTGATCGCCCGCGAGCTGACCTTCGAGCTGGACGAGCGGACTCTGGCCGACGGCGAGGTGCTACGCGGCGTCGACCCTGCCGAGGTCGGGGCCCTGGCGCAGACGATGCGCGCCCGGGGCGTGGTTTCGGTCGCGGTCTGCCTGATCAACGGCTTCCGCAACCCGGCCAACGAGCAGGCGGTCGGCGAGGCGCTGAAGGGCGCGGCGCCCGAATTCTACGTCTCCCTGTCCTCCTCGGTCGCGCCGCAGATCCGCGAATATCCGCGCGCCTCGACCACCGCGATCAACGCCTACACCGCTCCGATCACCGGCCCCTATCTGCGCGGCATGGCCGAGGGCCTGCAAGCGGTCGGCGCGCCGAACCGGCCGCTGATCATGCTGAGTTCGGGCGGGGTGATCGGCGCCGAGACCGCCGGGCGCAATCCGGTGCGAATGATCGAGAGCGGCCCGGCCGCCGGGGCCCTGGCCGCCGTCTATTACGCCGAGCGGCTCGGCCTCGACCGGCTGCTGTCGTTCGACATGGGTGGCACCACCGCCAAGGCCTGCCTGATCGAGGACCGCAAGCCGCTGGTGGCCGGCAGCTTCGAGGTCGACCGCAAGTATCGCTTCGCCGAGGGCAGCGGCATGCCGCTGACCATCCCCTCGATCGACATGATCGAGATCGGCGCCGGCGGCGGCAGCATCGCCTCCATCGACGATCTCGGCCTGTTGAAGGTCGGGCCGCGCAGCGCCGGCTCCGAGCCCGGTCCCGCCTGCTACGGCCATGGCGGGACCGAGGTCACGGTCACCGACGCCGACCTTCTGCTGGGTCTGCTCGACGGGACCAACTTCCTGGGCGGCGACATGCAGCTGGACATGGCCGCCGCCAGGGCCGCCATGACCCGGCTGGGCGCGGACCTGGGGACCGACATCAACCAGACGGCGGGCGGGGTCTATCGCATCGTCGCCGAGACCATGGCCGCCGCCGCGCGCGCCCATGCCACCGATCGCGGCGTCGACTATCGCGGCCTGCCGCTGCTGGCCTTCGGCGGCGCCGGACCGGTGCACGCCTGCGCCGTCGGCGAGCTTCTGCAGAGCACGGCGGTGATCTTCCCGCCCCAGGCCAGCGTGCTGTCGGCGTTCGGGACCCTGGTGACGCCGGTGCGGCTGGACCTGGTGCGCAGCGCGCTCGGCGGCCTTGACGCGCTCGACTGGAACGAGGTCGAGCGGCTGATCGAGGACATGACCGGGGAGGGGGTCGCCGCCCTGGTCGACGCCGGCTGCGCCGCGGGCGAGGTCCGCCTGCAGATCGGCGCCGACCTGCGCTATTTCGGCCAGCAGAACGAAGTCTCGGTCGCCTTCGAGCGCGACCCGCGCGAGGGCCGCGACATTGAGATGATCCGCAAAGCCTTCGAAGCCGTCTACCTGGCCCAGTACGGCGTGGTTCCCGCCCACGTCCCCGTGGAGATCGTCAGCTGGCGGCTGACCGCCCAGGGACCGGACATCGCCGTCGAGCCGCCGCCGCGGCCGCCGCGCCGGCCGGCCGAGCCGAAGGGCGAACGGTTGGTGCCTTTGTGGGCCGAAGCCGGCCCAGCCAAGGTCTATGACCGGGCCGCCCTGGCGCTAGGCCAGGTGGTCGCCGGGCCGGCGATCATCGAGGAGCGCGAGACCACCATCGTCCTGCCGCCGGGCTGGGTCGGGGTGATCAACGACATCGGCTGCGTGGCGGCCAGCAGGAAGGCCTGACCAATGGACGGCATCGAACTCGAGATCCTGTGGTCCAACCTGATCGGCATCGTCAGCGAGCAGGCCAAGGCGCTGCAACGCATCGCCTTCAGCCCCATCGTGCGCGAGGCCGGCGATCTGGCCAGCGGCCTGTTCGACGCTCGCGGCCGGATGGTCGCCCAGGCCAACACCGGCACGCCCGGCCACATCAACTCGCTGGCCGCCGCCGGCGAGGCCCTGCACAAGCTGTTCGACGGCAAGCTTGAACCCGGCGACATCGTCATCACCAACGACCCCTGGATGTCGGCGGGGCATTTCTTCGACATCACCGTGCTTTGCCCGATCTTCTGGCACGCGCGGCTGATCGGCTACATCGGCTCGACGGTGCACCACACCGACATCGGCGGTTATGGCATCGGCGCCGGCGCCCGCGACATCCACGAGGAGGGCCTGTGGATCCCGCCCTCGAAATTCTACGAAAAGGGCGAGCCCAACCCGCTGCTGCACGACATCATCAAGCACAACGTGCGCACGCCGGACCACGTCTTTGGCGACCTCGCCGCCCAGGTCTCAAGCGGCCGGGCCGGCGGCGAGCGGCTGATCGCGCTTTGCCGTCGCCAGGGCCTGCAGGACATCGAAGCCGTCTCCGAGGAGATCATCGCCCGCTCCGAGGCCGCCACCCGCCGCGCCATCCGCGCCCTGCCGGCCGGAACCTGGCATGGGCAGAGCCGCTTCGACGTGCCCGGCGGCGACATGATCGAGCTGAAGGCTGCGGTGACCATCGACAACCAGGCCGGCGACGTCATCGTCGATTTCGAAGGCTCGTCGGGCGCCAGCCCGCTCGGCATCAACGTGGTGATGAACTACACCCATGCCTATTCCACTTTCGCCGTGCGTAGCTGCCTGAACCCGGAGCAGCCGAACAACTATGGCTCGCTGGCGCCGATCAAGGTCCGGGCGCCCAGGGGATCGATCGTCAACGCGGCCTACCCATCGCCGCTGAACGCGCGGCACGTGGTCGGCATGTTCGTGCCGATGCCGATCCTGAAGGCGCTGCATCACGTCATGCCCGACCGGGTGCTGGCGGAAGGCTCCGGCGCGGTCTGGACGGTGCAGATCCAGGGCAAGCGCGCCGACGGCGAGGCCTTCACCTCCTCGATGTTCAACTATTCGGGCGGCATGGGCGCGCGCCTGACCAAGCCCGGCCCCAGCGCCACCTGCTATCCCACCGGGGTGGCGGCCGTGCCGGTGGAGATCCTCGAGGCGGCCATGCCGATCGTGTTCGACAAGCGCGAGCTTCGGCTCGGCTCGGGCGGCAAGGGCCGCACGCCAGGCGGAGATGGCCAGGTGATCGGCTTCCACATGCGCACCAACGAGCCGTGGCTGCTGAACGCCGTGCCCAGCCGTCTCGATCGCGGGCCCGAGGGCCTGGGTGGAGGCGAGGATGGGGCGGCTGGCCGTTTCCTCGTCAACGGCAAGTCCGTCTCCGAGGGCAAGAAGATGATGATGCAGCCCGGCGACGTCGTGGTGCTGGAGACTCCCGGCGGCGGCGGCTACGGAGCGGCCTGAGCGGGAACGGAGGCGAACCCATGGACCTGCATTCGATCGATTGGAACGCCACGCCCTGGGAGCGGGTGCGCGAGGGCGTTGAGCGCAAGGCCTTTTCCGGCGAAGGGGCCACCGTGTCGCTCAACCGCCTGCAGCCGGGCCACGAGCCGCGCCCGCACGACCATCCGCACGAGCAGATCGTCTACATCCTGGCCGGGACCATCGACTTCCACGTCGGCGACAGCGTCACGCGCCTGGGACCGGGCGGCCTGCTGGTGATTCCGCCCAACGCGCAGCACTGGGGCGAGGTCGTGGGCGACGAGGCGGTGCTCAACCTCGATGTCTTCACGCCCAAGCGCGCCGAATACGCGGCCTGAGGCCCGCACAAAAAAGATTCGTTCAAGGACCCTCTATGACCACCACCACTCCCAACACCCTGATCTTCGTCGACCTCGCCTCCGACGATCCCGCCGCCGCCGGCAAGTTCTATGCCGAGGTGTTCGGCTGGCGCGATGACGATCGCCCGCTCGGCGTGTTCCA
>DATAYM010000037.1:0-21263 GCA_036272595.1 Caulobacteraceae bacterium | reverse complement strand
CAAGCCAAGGTCGGCGGGGCTACGCTTCTTTACAAGGGCGACGATTTCTCGAAGACGGACATCGAGAGCGCGGCCTGAGCCGCCGCTGCTTTCCGGCCCCCTCATTTGACAGCCGGCCTCGCCGTCTCCATATCCCGCCGCCGGACGGCTAAGGGCAATTGGGACTGCGTCGCCGGCTCCTGAAGGAAATTTCCTCACATGAAAGTCGTGATCGTCGAGTCGCCGGCCAAGGCGAAGACCATCAACAAGTATCTCGGGCGCGACTACCGGGTCGTCGCCAGCTATGGGCATGTCCGCGACCTGCCGGCGAAGGACGGCTCGGTGCAGCCGGACGACGACTTCGCCATGACCTGGGAGGTGGATCCCAAGGCGGCCAAGCGGCTGTCGGACATCGCCACGGCGCTGAAGGGCGCCGACACCCTGATCCTTGCCACCGACCCCGACCGCGAGGGCGAGGCGATCAGCTGGCACGTGCTTGAGGCCCTGAACCGCAAGAAGGCGCTGAAGAAGGGCGCGACGGTCCAGCGGGTGGTGTTCAACGCCATCACCAAGTCGGCGGTGACCGAGGCGATGCGGCATCCGCGCGACATCGACATGGAGCTGGTGGACGCCTATCTGGCCCGCCGCGCCCTGGACTATCTGGTCGGCTTCACCCTCTCGCCGGTGCTGTGGCGCAAGCTGCCGGGCGCCCGGTCGGCCGGCCGGGTGCAGTCTGTGGCGCTGCGGCTGGTGGTCGATCGCGAGATCGAGATCGAGCGCTTCAAGGTCGAGGAGTACTGGACCGTCGAGGCCGACGTCACCGCCGGCTCTGACCCCTTCCTCGCCCGGCTGGTCAAGCACCAGGGCAAGCGGCTCGCCAAGTTCGACCTGCCCGACGCCGCCGCCGCCGACGCCGCCAGAGCCGCCGTCCAGGCCGCCAGCTTCAAGGTCTCCTCGGTCGAGAAGAAGCCGGCCCGCCGCAACCCGGCGCCGCCCTTCACCACCTCGACCCTGCAGCAGGAGGCGGCGCGCAAGCTCGGCTTCAACGCCCAGCGCACCATGCAGGCGGCCCAGCGGCTCTATGAGGGCGTCGACATCGGCGGCGAGACCGTCGGCCTGATCACCTACATGCGCACCGACGGCGTCCAGTCCGCGCCCGAGGCGCTGGACGAGGCCCGCGGCGTCATCAAGGACCTCTACGGCGCCAATTACGTGCCGGAGGCGGCGCGCCAATACCGGGTGAAGGCCAAGAACGCCCAGGAGGCCCACGAGGCCATCCGCCCCACCAGCCTGGCCCGCAACCCCGGCTCGCTGCGCCTGGAGCCCGATCTCGGCCGGCTCTACGAGCTGATCTGGAAGCGGATGATCGCCTCGCAGATGGAAGCGGCGCGGATCGAGCGCACCACCATCGACCTGGAGAGCGCCGACGGCCGCACCGGCCTGCGCGCCACCGGCCAGGTCATCCTGTTCGACGGCTATCTGGCGGTCTACGAGGAAGGCCGCGACGATGCCGATGACGAGGACGGCGGCCGCCTGCCGCAGGTCGCCCAGGGCGCCGACGCCCGGGTCATCGCATCGCGCGCCGACCAGCACTTCACCGAGCCGCCGCCGCGCTATTCGGAAGCCTCGCTGGTGAAGAAGCTGGAGGAGCTCGGCATCGGCCGGCCCTCCACCTACGCCTCGATCCTCACCGTGCTGCGCGAGCGCGACTATGTGCGCATGGAGAAGAACCGCTTCATTCCGGAGGACAAGGGCCGGCTGGTCACCGCCTTCCTCGAGCAGTTCTTCCGCCGCTACGTCGAATACGACTTCACCGCCGACCTCGAGGGCAAGCTCGACCAGGTCTCGGCCGGCGACCTCGACTGGAAGGCGCTGCTGCGCGACTTCTGGAAGGATTTCCATGCCGCCGTCGGCGAGATCGGCGGCCTGCGCACCACCCAGGTTCTGGACGCGCTGAACGACGCGCTGGGCCCGCACATCTTCCCGGACAAGGGCGATGGTTCCGACCCCCGCCTCTGCCCGACCTGCGGCACGGGCCGGCTGTCGCTGAAGACCGGCCGCTACGGCGCCTTCATCGGCTGCTCCAACTATCCGGAGTGCCGCCACACCCGCCCGATCGCGGCGGGCGAGGGCGAGGCCGCCAACGGCGGCGGCGACCGGGAGCTGGGCGTCGATCCGGAAACCGGCCAACCGGTCTGGCTGAAGGCCGGCCGCTTCGGCCCCTATGTCGAGACGAGCGGCGGCGACAAGCCCAAGCGCGCCAGCCTGCCCAAGGGCTGGCCGCCGGAGAGCGTCGACCTGGAAAAGGCGCTGCGGCTGCTGCACCTGCCGCGCGAGGTGGGCGCGCACCCGGAAGACGGCAAGCCGATCCTGGCCGGCATCGGCCGCTATGGGCCCTACGTCCAGCACAACGGCACCTACGCCAACCTGCCGACCGCGGACGAGGTGTTCGATGTCGGCCTGAACCGGGCCGTCGCCGTGCTCGCCGAGAAACGCGCCGGCGGCGGGCGCCCGCAGCGGGCCGCGGCCACGGCGCTGAAGGAGCTGGGCGCCCACCCCGCCGACGGCCAGCCCGTGCGCGTGCTGGAAGGCCGCTACGGCCCCTACATCAAGCACGGCGCGGTCAACGCCAACGTCCCCAAGGGCGCCGACCCCACCGAACTGACCCTGGACGAAGCCGTCGCCCTGCTCGCCGCCCGCGAAAGCGCCGGCGGCGGCAAGAAGAAGGGCAAGGCCAAGCCCTCGCCCAAAACGGCGAACGTCGTGAAAGCAAAGAAACCGGCGGCGAAGAAGGCGGCGGCCAAAAAACCGGCGGCGAAGAAAAAGGCCGCGTCTTAAGACCTCTCCAGAGGGAGAAGTCTGGCTTTAGCCTTGCAGCGCCCGCGCGTAAGTCACCGTCGCCTGCGCCGCCGGCCGTTCCTCATCCTCTGTCCATAGTCGTACGTCGCAGACCACGTTCCGCCGCCCCAGGCTCAGCAATCGGGCCTCGACCTTGATGTCCGCCGGTTTGGCCCCGCGCAGGAAGTTGATGTTCAGGGCGCTGGTCACCGCCATCAGCTCGGCGCCGACATGGGCGATGATCAGGGCGTAGGCGGCTGTGTCGGCCAGGCTCATCAGGGTCGGTCCGGAGATCAGCCCGCCGGGACGCAGCATGTCCTCCGAGAAGCGGCGCACGATCCGCACTCGGCCCGGCCCGACCTCGCGCACCAGGCCGAGGAACACGGTGTCCGGAAATGCCGATTTCAGGACCGCGTTCACGCCTTCGGCGTCAAGGATCGGCGTCCAGTGCGCCATCGGGCTTCAGCCCATGGTCACCGGATCGGGACCCCGCCGCCCGGACGCGCGGTCCAGCCCCTCGATGGCGGCCATATCCTCGGCGTCGAGCTTGAAGTCCCAGACGTCGAAGTTCTCGGCGATGCGCGACGGGGTCACCGACTTGGGGATGACGATCAGGCCGAGTTCCAGGTGCCAGCGGATCACCACCTGCGCCGCCGTCTTGCCGTGCTTCTTGGCGATGCCGGTCAGCACCGGATTGGACAGCGCGTCGCCCTGGCCCAGCGGGCTCCAGGATTCGGTGATGATTCCATGCTTGGCGTCGGCCGCCCGCCAGGCGCGCTGCTGGAAGCTCGGATGCAGCTCGATCTGGTTCAGCACCGGAACGACGCCGGTCTCGCCGATGATGCGGTCCAGGTGCTCGGGCGCGAAATTGGAGACCCCGATGGACTTGGCCTTGCCCTCTTCGCGCAGGCGGATCAGGGCGCGCCAGCTGTCCAGATAAAGGTCCTGCTTCGGCGCCGGCCAGTGGATCAGGTAGAGGTCGACATGGTCGAGGCCCAGCCGCTCCAGGCTCTTTTCGCAGGCGCGCAGGCCGCGGTCGAAGCCCTGGCTGCCGTTCCAAAGCTTGGTGGTGATGAAGACGTCTTCGCGCGGCAGGCCAGAGGCGCGCAAGCCCTCGCCGACCCCGGTCTCGTTGCCGTAGACCGCTGCGGTGTCGACCGAGCGGTAGCCGTCGGCCAAGGCCGTGCGCACCGCCTCGGCCGTGGCTTCCGGCGGGGTCTGGAAGACGCCGAGTCCAAGCTGCGGCATGACGCGGCCGTCGTTGAGGGTCACGGACTGTTGCTGCGGCATGGCTTCCTCCGAAACTGAACGTCGCCACCTATGGCGCATCGGCTGCTTGACCTCCAGCGCCCGGGCTGGCTAGCTCAGCAGCATGTCGAAGATTGTCGTGAGCTGAAGCCCCGCGCCAAGCGGGTTACGCCGGACCACCAGGCCGGGTCGCGATGACCCATGGCCGCGATGTCCGCCCTCACCTCTCTTCGAAAGACCAAGACCCTGACCGACATCGACCAACCCGCGCCGTCCGACGGCCCGACCGCCATGCCGCTCCTGCGCACGGAGCGCCTGCAGATCCGCCCATTGCAGGCGAGCGACCTCGCCGACTGCCATCAATTGTACCGAGACATAGGCTGGGCCGATCCCGACCGCGGCGACGCCGACAATCTCGAACGCCGGCGAAGCTGGCTGGACTGGTCCATCGCCAATGAGCGCGAGCTGGGCCGCCTGGCCCAGCCGCCCATGGGCGAGCGCACCGTGATCGACCGCGCCAGCGGCGGCTTCGTCGGCCTGGTCGGGTTGAACCCCGCCCTGGCTCCGTTCGGACAACTTCCGATGTTTGGCGGCGTGGAGAACGCCCGCTCGACCCTGGAGGTCGGCCTGTTCTGGGCCATCACGCCGACGCGCCAGGGCCAGGGCCTCGCCACCGAGGCGGCGCAGGCGCTGATCGACTACATGTTCGGCGTCCGCCGCCTGGCCCGCATCGTCGCCACCACCGAGCACGACAACCATGTCTCGATCGCGGTGATGCGCCGGCTGGGCATGCGGGTGGAGGCCAATCCATGGCCAGACCCGTTCCATTTCCAGACCGCCGGCATACTCGACGCCGGAGACCGGCCATGATCCCGGGCCTGATCGTCCGCGCCGGCGACGACCGCGCCGCCTTCCAGGACGGCCCGGACCATGGCCGCATCCTGGTCTTCGGCCGGGACGTCGGCGGCGCCTATGGCCTGATGGAGCTGATCGTCGCGCCCACATCGCCGACCGATGGGCCGCCGACCTACGGCGCGCACCTGCACGCCGGCTGCGAGGAGACCTTCCTGGTCCGCGCCGGAAGCCTCGACTTCCTGCTGGACGACCAGGTGATCACCCTCGGTCCCGGCGACTTCGTGCGCGCGCCGCCCGGCGTCCGGCACGGCTACGCCAATGTCTCCGGATCAGCCGTCGAGTTGCTGGTCGGCTTCAACCCGGGCGGGCTCGAGGAGCTCTTCCTGAAATACCGCACCGACGCCCTCGAACCGGCCGATGGCGACGGCTTCATGGCCGATGCGCAGCGGCTGTTCGGCTCGGTGTTCAATCTGGACTAGAGCAGCGTCTGGGGCTGGCGCGGCCACGCGGCATGGGCTGAAATACCCCCATGCCCACCGCCAAGCTGCCGAACATCGAGCTCTATTACGAACGCGCCGGCTCCGGCCCGCCGCTGCTGTTCATCTCCGGCACCGGCGGCGACCTGCGGGTGAAGCCGAACATGCTGGACGGGCCGTTTCCGAAGAGCTTCGACCTGCTCGCCTACGACCAGCGCGGCCTCGGCCGGTCGGAAAAGCCCGATATCGACTACAGCATGGCCGACTACGCCGACGACGCGGCGGCGCTGATGGACCATCTCGGCTGGGCCTCGGCGAAAGTGGTCGGCGTATCGTTCGGCGGCATGGTGGCTCAGGAGCTGGTGCTGCGGCATCCGGAGAAGGTCGAGCGGCTGGTGCTGGCCTGCACCTCGCCGGGCGGCGCGGGCGGCGCCTCCTACCCCTTCCACGACATCCAGCATCTGAAGGGTGAGGAGCGCGCCCGCCACCTGATCCCGGTCTCCGACACCCGCCGCGACACGACCTGGCAGGCGGCGAATGCCGATCAGTTCGCCCAGTTCGTCGCCATGGGCGCGGCCGATCCCTACGCCGGCGAGCCGGGCCGCGAGATGGGCGCGCGGCGGCAGCTGGAGGCCCGCGCCGGGCACGATGCCTGGGACCGGTTGGACCAGATCCGCTGCCCGGTGCTGATCGCCGCCGGCCGCTACGACGGCATCGCCCTGCCGCGGACCCAGGATCGCATGGCCGGCCGCATCGCCGGCTCGCAGCTGCGCTTCTTCGAGGGCGGCCACCTCTTCATGCTGCAGGATCGCGCCGCCATCCCCGCCATGGTGGCGTTCCTGAACGGCTGACGCATCGCCGTTTGGACCCAGGTGGGCTATGCCGATGCATGGCCCGCCCGCGAGTCCCCTCCTTCTCCCGAACCCCGCGCACCCCGCGCGGGCGCCGGCGCGACCCCAAGGGCCTGCCGCCGGTGGGCGTCGTCGACGTGGTGGAGCGCGACGCCGACGGCGACCTTTTCGTCCGCCTGAGCAAGGGCGCTCCCGATGCGCCGGCCATCCGGCTGGCGCCTGACCGCAACGAGGCCGCCGCCGGCGCGCCCGGCATGGGCGATCGGCTGCTGGTGCGGTTCGAAAAGCTGGCCGACGGTGAGACCGAGGCCAGGCTGATCAAGCGTCTCGGCCAGAGCGCCCACCGGCTGCTCGGCGTGGTGCGCAAAGGCCGCGGCGAGACCCGGGTCGAGCCGGTGGACCGCAAGAGCCGCGACCGGCTGGTGCTGACCGGCCCGGAGGCCATCGCCCTGCGCGACGGCGACCTGGTGCTGGCCGAGGTCGGGCCGGCCCGCGAACGCTATGGTCCCAAGCACGGCAAGCTCTTGGAGGTGGTCGGCCGCGAGGACGAGCCGCGCGCCGCCTCGATGATCGCCATCCACAGCCATGGCCTGCCCACCGGCTTCTCTTCCGCCGCCGAGGCCGAGGCTGAAGCCGCCGAGCCACCCACCCTTTCCGGCCGCACCGACCTGCGCGAGCTGCCGCTGATCACCATCGACCCGTCCGACGCCCGCGACCACGACGACGCCGTCTACGCCCATCCCGACGACGATCCGAGGAACGCCAACGGCTGGGTGGTCTGGGTCGCCATCGCCGACGTCGCCGCCTATGTGCGGCCCGGCTCGGCCCTGGACCGCGAGGCCCGCGACAAGGCCAACAGCGTCTACTTCCCCGACCGGGTCGAGCCGATGCTGCCCGAGCGGCTGTCCAACGGCCTCTGCTCGCTGCGCCAGGGAGAGGCCCGCGCCTGCATCGCCGTGCGCATGGTGTTCGACGCCGAGGGCCGCAAGCGCTCGCACCGCTTCGTGCGCGGCCTGATGCGCTCGGCCGCCAAACTGGCCTACGAGCAGGCGCAGGCGGCCATCGACGGCCGGCCGGACGACGTGACCGGGCCGCTGTTGGACTCGGTGCTGAGGCCGCTCTGGGCCGCCTATGGGGCCTTGAAGATCGCCCGTGACAAGCGCTCGCCGCTGGAGATCCAGAGCACCGAGCGCCGCATCGTCATCGGCGCCGACGGCAAGGTCGCCTCGATCACGCCCAGGTCCTACCTGGAGGCCAACAGGCTCATCGAAGAGATGATGATCCAGGCCAACATCTGCGCCGCCGAGACCCTCGAGCAGCGCCGCACGCCGCTGATCTATCGGGTCCATGAGGCGCCCAGCCAGGAGAAGCTGAAAAACCTCACCGATTTCCTTTCGACCCTGGACGTGCGCTGGAGCATGGGCGAGGCGCCGCGCACCGAGCGTTTCAACCGCCTCTTGGAGCAGATGCGCGACACCCCGCACGCCGAGATCGTCAACGAGGTGGTGCTGCGCACCCAGATGCAGGCGATCTACAGCCCCGACAATGTCGGCCATTTCGGCCTGAACCTGGACCGCTACGCCCATTTCACCTCGCCGATCCGCCGCTATGCCGACCTGATCGTGCACCGGGGCCTGATCCGCGCCCTGGGCTTCGGAAACGACGGCCTGACCGACGCCGAGATCGCCACCCTGACCGAGATCGCCGAGCACATCACCATGGCCGAGCGCCGCGCCATGGCCGCCGAACGCGACGCCACCGACCGCTATGTCGCCGCCTTCATGGAGGGCCGCGAGGGCGCGGAGTTCACCGGCCGCATCACCGGCGTCACCCGCTTCGGCCTGTTCGTCCGGCTGGAGGAGACCGGCGCCGATGGCCTGGTCCCGGTTTCCACGCTCGGCGGCGAGTATTTCATCCACGACGACCGCGCCCATGCCCTGGTCGGCGAGCGCAGCGGCCGGCGCTGGCGGCTGGGCGCCGAGGTCGAGGTGCGGCTGCGCGAGGCGACGCCGATCACCGGCGGGCTGTTGTTCGAGATGCTGAGCGAACCCGAACCGCCGGATCCCAAGGCGCCCCGCCCTCGACTGGGCGTTCGCCGAAGGGGCCCTCGCTAGGGGCGCCGCCAGGGCAGGCTTTCCGACCGTCCAAGGACTCGCGATAGTGGCGCCCATGGACAAGCCGATCATCGAACCGCCAGCCCAACGCCGCCCCGACGTCGGCGATCGCCCGCCCGGGACGCGCAGCGTTCGCCCGCGCGACGCCGCCACCCTGATCATCGTCCGCCGCGACGCCGAAAAGCCGCGGGTGCTGATGGGCCGCCGCGGCGCCGGCCACGACTTCATGCCCGACAAATGGGTCTTCCCCGGCGGCCGCATCGACCGCAGCGACTTCCGCGCGCCGACGGCCAACGAGCTTCGTCCCGAAGTCGCCGCCAGGCTGGCCGAAGGCGCCGTCCCCCGCCGCGCCCGGGCCCTGGCGCTCTCGGCCATCCGCGAGACCTTCGAGGAGGCCGGCCTCCTGCTCGCCCAGCCGGCCGAGCCGCGTGTGGTCGCCGGCCCCTGGCGCGACTTCTTCGCCATCGGCGCCCTGCCCGACCTCGAGGCCCTCGACATCATCGCCCGGGCTGTGACCCCGCCCTCGCGGTTCAAGCGCTTCGACGCCCGCTTCTTCGTCGCCGAGGCCGACCGGCTGCTCAGCCTGGAGCGGCGGCCCGACTGCGGCGAGTTGGACGAGATCGCCTGGGTCGACCTGGTCGAGGCCCTGGCGCTCGACCTGCCGGACATCACCCGCTACGTGCTTCGCGAGTTGCAGACGCGGCTGGAGACCCCGGACGGGCCGGCGCGGTTCATGCGCTTCTGGCGTGGCCGACGGTTCGCCGAGCAGGCCTAGAAAGCTGGGCTTAGTAGACGCCGGGGATCAGCCGGTACGGGGTCGCGGCGCGGAAGCCGGCGAAACCCTCGTCGTGGGCCAGCACGCGCTCCTCGGCGGCGATGCGGAAGATCTGCAGGCCGAGGCCGACGCCATAGACGGCGGCGTTGTAGAGGCTCGGATTGAGCAGGAAAAAGCCAAGCTGGCCAATTAGATAGGCGGCATAGATCGGGTGCCGCACGATGCGGTAGGGACCGCCGACCTTCAGGCCGCGGTTGGCCGGCGCCATGCCGAAGCTGAACCGCAGGGTGAGCTTGGCGACGACCTGGAACAGCAGACCCGACAGCATCAGGCCGGCGCAGACCCCGATCGGGGCCAGCGAGGCGGAGTGGGCCATCGGCCGCACCAGCAGCGGGGCCGCCGTGGCGCCCACCGCCAGCGCCCAGTCCATCGGCCGCAGCGAAAGCTCGCGCGCCCGGCGGCGCAGCAGGATCAGCACCACGGCCAGGGCCTCGGCGGAAAGCTGCAGATAATTGAGCCAGCTGCCGCCCGATCCGACCGACTGGTAGACGCGGGACGCCATCAGGGCGAAGAGGCAAAGCACGAAGACCTTCTCGATCAGGTCGAGCAGGGTCAGCAGCCGCCCGTTGGTGACGCTCGCAGGCGCCGTCGCGGCAAGGGGTTGCTCGGCCAGATCCATGCCGCCGATTTGGCGCGGCAACGGATAAGAATGGATGAATGGCGCCGGCGCGGTGAACTTGAAGTTCGCTCGGCGATCGCGACAGATACTGGCGCCGGCCGGCTTTCGTCCTAAGTGGGTGACTGGGCCGTTTGCCGGAGTTCAGGAACCTCGATGTCTTCGCCTGCAGCGCCCGGCCAGGGCGGGGCCCTGCCGCCGTTGCAGGGCGTGCCGCTGGCGATCATCGCCCTGTCCCTGGCGCTGGGCACCTTCATGCAGGTGCTGGACTCCACCATCGCCAACGTCTCGATCCCGACCATATCGGGGAACCTCGGCGTCGCGCCCGACCAGGGCACCTGGGTGATCACCCTGTTCGCCATGGCCAACGGCGTCTCGGTGCCGCTGACCGGCTGGCTGATGGGCCGCTACGGCGTGGTGCGGACCTTCTGCGCCTCGGTGGCGCTGTTCACCGCCGCCTCCCTGCTCTGCGGGCTCGCCTGGAACCTGCCGTCCCTGTTGCTCTTCCGGATCCTGCAGGGCGCGGTGTCCGGCCCGATGATCCCGGGGTCGCAGGCGTTGCTGATCTCGATCTTCCCGCCCGCCAGGCGGGGCCTGGCGCTGGCCATCTGGTCGATGACCACCCTGGTCGCGCCGATCTGCGGCCCGATCCTGGGCGGCTGGATCTCCGACAACATCTCCTGGCGCTGGATCTTCTACATCAACGTGCCGATCGGGATCCTCTGCACCGTCGTCTGCTTCCGCGGCCTGATCGCGCGGGAGACGCCCACCTTCAAGCGCTCCATCGATACGATCGGCTTCCTCTTCCTGCTGGTCTGGGTCAGCGCGCTGCAGGTGATGCTGGACCGCGGTCAGGACGAGGACTGGTTCAATTCGCCGCTGGTCGTCACCCTGGGCGTCGTCTCGGCCATCGGCTTCGCCTCCTGGCTGATCTGGGAGCTGACCGAGACCCATCCGATCGTCGACCTGTCGCTGTTCAAGTCGCGGAACTTCGCCGTCGGCACCCTGGTCTTCTGCATGGCCTATGCGGTGTTCTTCGGCGGCAATGTGCTGCAGCCGCTGTGGCTGCAGACCCGGCTGGGCTACATCGCCACCTGGGCCGGCCTGGTGGCGGCGCCCAGCGGGGTGGTGGCGGTGCTGCTGACCCCGCTGTTCGCGCGCTACAGCGCCCGGGTCGACGCCCGGATCACCGGCACCCTCGCCCTGCTCGCCTTCGGCGCCTCCTTCCTGATGCGCTCGGCCCTCCCGCCCGACGCCAGCTTCGCGGTCCTGGTTCTGCCCATGCTGGTGCAGGGCGTGGCCATGAGCACCTTCTTCGTCTCGATGATCACCATCCAGCTGAAGGACGTCCCGCCGGCGCAGACGCCGTCGGCCAGCGGCCTTTCCAATTTCGCCCGGATCACCGGCGGCGGCTTCGCCGCCTCGTTGACCACCGCTTTCTGGGACCGGCGCGCCACCCTGCACCAGTCGCATCTGGCCGACCTGCAGGCGGCCAGGACGCCGGAGTGGACCCAGGCGCTGTCCAGTCTCCGGCACGCCGGCTTCGGCGCGCAACAGGCTCTCGGGGCCCTGACCAACCAGGTGGTCAACCAGGCCTATACGGTCGCCGCCCTCGACATCTTCTGGCTGTTCGGCGTGCTCTCGGTGGCGATGATCCCGCTGATCTGGCTGACCCGCCGCTCCCTGGCCGGCGGCGCCGCTCCGGCCGGCGAGCATTGACTTGGCGGGCGCGATCAGTATGGTCCGCGCCTCCGAATTTCCGTGAAAAGACCTGAACGCGCATGGCCAAGCCCGCCTCCATCAAGATTCGCCTGAACTCGACGGCGGACACCGGCTTCTTCTACGTCACCAAGAAGAACGCCCGCACCATGACCGAGAAGCTGGTGCTGAAGAAGTACGACCCGGTCGCGCGCAAGCACGTCGAGTTCCGCGAAGCCAAGATCAAATAGGTCGTCGCGCCACCGGCTTGACAGGTCTGTCCTGCTGATCGCAGTCTGAAGCCGTCGACGCCGAGGTGTCGGCGCAACATCCATCGCGCCTTGCGGTGGGCCGCGGGGTGCCGCCCCGCGGTGAGCAACACGAGCCTGGTTCGCCGGGCCGTGATGTTCACCGCGGGGCGTTTCCTTTTTGGAGCCCACCGCCGTGACCGAGACCTTCGCCCTCACCCCCGAGCACCGCGCCGAATTCGACCGCGTCGGCGTCCTGCGCCTGCCCGGCTTCCTGCCGTCGGCGAAGGTCGCCGTCATGGCCGGCGCCCTCTGGGCCGACCTTCACGCCCGCTACGGCGCCGAGCCGCATGACCCCAAGACCTGGCCCGCCCGCCGGCCGAGCCACTTCCAGGCCCTGGTGCGCTCCGGCGCCTTCGCCGGCCTGGGAACACCCGAGTTGCATCAGCTCGGCGACGCCCTTCTCGGCGCGGGCGCCTGGACGTCGCCGAAGCGGTGGGGCCAACCGCTGGTGACCTTTCCGACCGGCGGCTGGGACGTGCCGCACGCCACCTGGCACCTGGACCTGCCGGCCGGCGCCTCGCTGGAGACCCTGCCGGCGATTCGCATCTTCGCCTTGCTGGAGCCGGTCGCGCCGCGAGGCGGTGGAACCCCCTACATCGCCGGCTCGCATCGGGCGGTCATCGATCGCGCCCGCCACGCCAAGCCCGGTGAGAAGCTCAGGTCGGCGGACATGCGCGCGCTACTGAAGGCCGAGGAGCCCTGGCTGGCCGAGCTGCTGCGGCCCACCGATGGCGATCGCGTCGCGCGGTTCATGGACGGTTGGGGCGCGATGCGCGGCTTTCCGGTGCGGGTCGAGGAGATGACCGGCGAGCCCGGCGACATTCTGATCATGCATCCGGCCATGTTCCACACGGTGGCCCCGAACGGCCTGGACCGCGTGCGGCTGGCGCTGGTGGAGACCTTCTACCGCGGCGGACCCTAGGCCGCCTTGGCGATGACCTTGTTGCGGCCGGCGGCCTTGGCTTCGTAGACCGCCGCGTCGGCGCGTTTCAGCAGCGCTTCGGGGGTGTCGTGTTCGCCGAGCGTCGCGGCGACGCCGATGGAGATGGTGACGCTGAGCAGCTCCTTGCCGCCGTCGACGCGGAAGGGCGAGCCGGCCACGTGCAGGCGGATGCGCTCGGCGATGCGCTCGCCGGCGGCCAGCGGCGTGTCGGGCATGATGACCACGAACTCCTCGCCGCCGTAGCGGCACGGCAGGTCGATGGCGCGCACGTTCGAGGCCAGCCGCACGGCGAACTCGCGCAGCACCTCGTCGCCGACGTCGTGGCCGAAGTTGTCGTTGATCTTCTTGAAGTGGTCGATGTCGATCAAGAGGCAGCCCACCGGCTCGCCGCCGCGGGTCGCCCGCGCCACCAGGGCGCCGAGCTGGCCGACCATGTAGCGGCGGTTGTGCAGGCCCGTCAGCTGGTCGGTCACCGCCAGCTCCAGCGAATGGTCCAGGTTCTTGCGCAGGAAGTCGGTATAGCGCTTGCGCTTGATCTGGGTGCGGGTGCGCGCGGCCAGCTCCTGCGGGTCGATCGGGCGCGGTAGGACGTCGTTGACGCCGATCTCCAGCGCCTTGACCATCCGGGCGCGGTCGTCCGGGTCGATCACCGCCAGGATCGGCACGTGGCGGGTGGCTTCGTCGGAGCGGATCTGGGCGGCCAGACGTAGGCCGTCGAAGCCCTTGGCGTTGGCGTTGATGATCAGCAGGTCGATCGGCCCGCGCGCCGACAGGTGCGCCTTTTCGGGATCCAGCTCGATCACCGGCCGGTGCTCGATGGCCAGCTCCGAGGCGATGCGCTGGGCCTGGCGGCTGTTGTCGTCGCAGATGACGATGCGGCCGCCGGCGCCGGCCAGGCGCGAGGCGGCGCCGGCGATGACGCCCATGCGCCGGCCCGAGGCCTCGCGCTGGCGCAGCTCGTCGATCACCGTCTTCAGGCGCGTCAGGCTGCGCACCCGCGAGAACAGCATCACGTCGTCGATCGGCTTGTTCAGGAACTCGTCGGCGCCGGCGTCGAGGCCGGCGATGCGGTCCGAGCGGCCGTCCAGGGCGGTGACCAGCACCACCGGAATGTGGCGGGTGAGCGGATCTTCCTTCAGCCGCCGGCAGACCTCGAACCCGTCCATGCCCGGCATCATCACGTCCAGCAGCACGATGTCCGGCTGCTCGGCCGCGGCCAGGGCCAGCGCTGTCGGGCCGTCCGACGCGCTGATCACGTCGTAGTATTCGGCCGTCAGCTTGGCCTCGAGCAGCCGGACGTTGGCTTCGATGTCGTCGACGACGAGGATGCGGGCGGTCATGGCGCGCTACCCTATGAAACGCCGGATGGTGTCGAGGAAGTGCGCCACCGAGATGGGCTTGGAGATGTAGGCCTCGCAGCCGCCCTCGCGGATGCGCTCCTCATCGCCCTTCATGGCGAAGGCGGTGACCGCGACCACCGGGATGTGCGCCAGGTCGTCGTCTTCCTTCAGCCACTTGGTGACCTCGAGGCCCGAGATCTCCGGCAGCTGGATGTCCATCAGGATCAGGTCGGGGCGATGCTGGCGGGCGAGCGCCAGGGCCTGCAGGCCCTCGCGGGTCTCCAGGGTTTCATAGCCCTGGGCGTCCAACAGGTCGTGAAAGAGCTTCATGTTAAGCTCATTATCCTCGACGATCAGGACTTTCTTCGGCATTCGAGCCCCGGTTCCGGCGCACCCACAATGGACATAACGGTCCCGTGCGCGGTTATGGTTCAGCAATCACACCATATCCTTAAGTCCGCGTTGACTGCAGAGGCCGCCTTGGACCCCGTCATCGATCCCAATCAGGTTGACATCGATCCCGGCAAGCCGCTGCTCATCGTCGACGTTGACGAGGTGCTAGGCCTTTTCATGCATGGGTTTGGCCGCTTCCTGGTCACCCGCGGCTATGAGCTGCGCATGGACCGGTTCGCCCTGTTTCAGAACATTTTCGTCCCCGAGGCGAGCGAGCATCTGGACCTGGAGGCCGGCCAGGCGCTGTTCGACGACTTCTTCCGATTCGCCTGCGGCGACATGGAGCCGGCTCCGGGCGCCAGCGAGGCGCTGGCCGAACTCGCCAAGGGCGCCGGGATCGTCGCCCTGACCAATGCGCCGGACCATGCCCGCGAGCCGCGCACCCAGTGGATGGCGCGCAACGGCATGGACTATCCGCTGCTGATCAACAGCGGGCCCAAGGGCCGCGCCGTCGCCGCCCTGGCCGCCCGCACCGAGCGC
This sequence comes from Caulobacteraceae bacterium, assembly GCA_036272595.1. Taxonomy (GTDB): domain Bacteria; phylum Pseudomonadota; class Alphaproteobacteria; order Caulobacterales; family Caulobacteraceae; genus Poindextera. Next base: position 6,226 of record DATAYM010000037.1, on the reverse strand, counting down.
CCGGTGGTCTTCGTCGACGACCTGCTGGGCAACCTGGACTCCGTGGCCAGCGAGGCGCCGGGCGTCCACCGCTTCCAGATGGTCGCCGATCCCCGGCTGCGGCTGCTCGCGCCCGCCGCGCCCGACCGGCATCCGCGCATCGACGATTGGGCGGCGCTCAGGCTGGAGATCGCGCTCGTGCTCGGCCTGACGCCCGAGTAATGACCGCCGGATGATCCGCATCGGCGTCGACTTCGGCGGCACCAAGATCGAGGCCGCGGCCCTGGACGGCGACGGCCGCTTCCAGGCCCGCGTCCGCGCGCCCAATCCGGGCGAGTACGAGGCCGCGCGCGCCGTGGTCCGCGACCTGATCGCCGAGGCCGAGCGCCAAGCCGGCGCCAAGGGGTCGATCGGCGTCGGCACGCCCGGCTCGGTCTCGCCGCGAACCGGGCTGATGCGCAACTCCAACAGCCTTTACCTGAACGGCCGGCCGTTCCGCGAGGACCTCGAGACCACGCTCGGCCGGCCGGTGCGCATGGCCAACGACGCCAACTGCCTGGCCCTGTCCGAGGCCATCGACGGCGCCGCGGCCGGCGCAGGCGTGGTCTTCGCCGGCATATTGGGCACCGGCTGCGGCGGCGGGCTGGTGGCGAACGGCCGGCTGGTCGAAGGGAGGAACGGCGTCGCCGGCGAGTGGGGCCACAACCCCCTGCCCTGGCCGAAACCCGACGAGCTGCCGGCGCCGAGGTGCTGGTGCGGCAAGCCCGGCTGCCTGGAGGTGTATATTTCCGGCACCGGCCTCAAGACCGATTATGCGCGCGGCGGCGAGACGCTCGACAGCCCCGCCATCGTCGCGGCGGCCCGCGCCGGCGAGGCCGCCGCAACGGCCGCGCTCGGCCGCTATATCGATCGGCTGGCCCGCGCCCTGGCTGCCATCGTCAACTTGGTCGATCCCGACGCCATCGTGCTCGGCGGCGGCATGTCGAACGTCGCCGAGCTCTATCAACGCGTCCCGGCCGCCATCGCAACCCACGTCTTCTCCGACGTCTTCGAGACGCCTCTGGTCGCCGCCGCCCACGGCGATTCCTCCGGCGTGCGCGGCGCGGCCTGGCTCTGGCCGCCGCCGTGAGCGCCGTCTGCCGCGACTGCTTCTGGCTGGGCGAGACCGCGCCCAGGCGCTGCCCGGCCTGCGGCTCGCCGCGCATGGTCTCGCACCCGGAGCTGACGCGGCTGAGCATCGCCCATCTGGACTGCGACGCCTTCTACGCCTCGGTGGAGAAGCGCGACCGCCCGGAGTTGCGCGATCAGGCGGTGATCGTCGGCGGCGGCAAGCGTGGGGTGGTCACCACCTGCTGCTACATCGCCCGGCTGTCGGGCGTGCGTTCGGCCATGCCGATGTTCCAGGCCCGGCGGCTCTGCCCCGAGGCGGTGATCATCCCGCCGGCCTTTTCCAAGTACCGGGCCGAGAGCGCCCGCATCATGGGCAAGCTGGAGACGCTGACGCCGCTGGTGCAGCCCCTGTCGCTCGACGAGGCCTGGATCGATCTCGCGGGCTCCGAGCGGCTGCACCGGGGCTCGCCGGCCGAGGTCTTGATCCGGCTGCAGGCCGAGATCGAGCGCGAGGTCGGCATCACCGTCTCGATCGGCCTCGCCGCCAACAAGTTCCTGGCCAAGATCGCCTCGGACCTGGACAAGCCGCGCGGCTTTTCGGTGATCGCCGCTGGCGAGGCGCAAGGCTTTCTGGCGCCGAGACCGGCCTCGATCCTGCCCGGTGTCGGGCCGGCCTTCGCCAGGGCGCTACAGGCCGCCGGCTTTTCGACCGTCGGGGACTTGGCGCGCGCCGACCCGCAAAGCCTGGTCAAACGCTGGGGCGCCTATGGCCTGCGGCTTTCCGAGCTGGCGCACGGGCGCGACACCCGCGTCGTCGATCCCGACCAGGTGCGCAAGACCATCAGCGCCGAGACCACCTTCTTCGACGACCTGACCGCCATCGAGCCTCTGGAGGACCGGCTCTGGCCGCTCTGCGAGCGCGTCGCCCGCCAGGCGCGCGACGGCGGCGTCGCCGGCCGTGTCGCCACCCTGAAGCTGAAGACCGCCGATTTTCGCCTGATCACCCGCCGGCGCACCCTGGCCGTGCCGACCCAGGCGGCGCGCACCCTCTTCGGCGTGGCGCGCGAGCTGCTGGCGATCGAGGCGCGCGGCCAGCCCTTCCGGCTGATCGGCGTGGGCCTCTCCGACCTGGTCGACGCCGCCGACGGCCTCGACATGTTCGCCGGGGACGAACGCCGCGCCCGCCGCAACGAGCAGACCATCGACGCCGTGCGCGCCCGGTTCGGCCCCGGCGCCATCGTCAGCGCCCGGACCCTGAAGAAGGACTCGCATGAGGGGTGACGCGGCGGCGGCCTAAGCGCTATGACCAGCACGTTCAAGGGAGGCCATATGTCCGAGGTCGAAAAGCGTCTGACCGAGTTGGGCGTGACGCTGCCCAAGCCGAACGCGCCGGTGGCCAACTACGTGCCGTTCGTACGCTCGGGCGCGATGCTCTACATCTCCGGCCAGGTCTCGATCGACGCCAATGGCGGCATCAAGGGGCTGGTCGGCGACGATATCGACCTGGACGCCGGCAAGGCCGCCGCCTTCCTGTGCGGAGTCAACCTGATCGCCCAGATGAAGGCCGCCGTCGGCGACCTCGACCAGATCCTGCGGGTGGTCAAGCTGGGCGGCTTCGTCCAGGCCGGGCCTGGCTTCTACGAGATTCCGCAAGTCGTGAACGGCTGTTCCGATCTGATGGTGCAGGCCTTCGGCGAGGCCGGCCGTCATGCCCGCTCGGCGGTGGGGGTCTATCGCCTGCCGATGAACTTCGCCGTCGAGGTTGACGCCATCGTGGAGGTCTTATGACGCTCGTTGACGATCTCGCGCCCCAACAGCGCTTCGGCGAGGCCTGGGACCGACTGTTCGACCCGCCGGTGGCCCACCGCGGCCTCTGGTCGCCCGACGGCGCGCCGGAGAACTCGCTGGCGGCCTTCCAGGCCGCCTGCGCCCACGGCTACGGCATCGAGCTGGACGTGCAACTGTCGTCCGACGGCCAGGCCTTCGTCTTCCACGACAGCCGCCTGGAGCGGATGACCGGGGCCGAAGGGCGGCTGTGCGACCGGTCCGCCGCCGACCTGGCCACGCTGCGCCTGAAAGGCACGGACGAGCCGATCCCGACCCTGGCGGACACCCTGACCGAGGTCGGCCACCGCGCCATGGTGCTGATCGAGCTGAAGACCCCGGCCGGCGACGTCGGCCCGTTGGAAAAGCGGGTGCACGAAATCCTGATCGACCACAACGGGCCGATCTCGATCATCGGCTTCAACCCCTATTCCCACGCCTGGTTCGCCCAGCACCACCCCAACGTCCTGCGCGGCCTGGACAGCTACTCCTACACCGACGAGGGCTCGCGCAAGATGGCCCCCGAGCAACGCAAGGCCTACAGCCGCCTGGAGCACGTGGCGATCGCCAAGCCGCACTTCCTGGCCCTCGGCATGGACATGCTGCCCAGCCCCCGCGCCGACGAATACCGCGCCAAGGGCATGCCTGTCGTCGCCTGGACGGTGCGCTCGCCGGCCGAGTGGGAAAAGGTGCGCGACGGCTGTGACAACCTGATCTTCGAGGGCTTTGCTGCGTGATCGGCGTCAAACCGGCGGTGAAGGTTCACGGCCGGATTCGCGAGATTGGCCGCGAGGCCTGGGACGCCTGCGCCGCAACACCAGACTATCAGGATAATCCGTTCATATCGTTCGATTTCCTCGATATGCTCGAGGAGTCGAACTGCGCCGTCGAGCGCACCGGCTGGGGGCCTCGGCACATCTCGGTCGAGGACGAGACCGGCGGCGTCGCCGCGGTCATGCCGCTCTATCTGAAATCCCACAGCCAGGGGGAATACATCTTCGACGGCGCCTGGGCCGACGCCTATGAGCGGGCCGGCGGGGCCTATTACCCCAAGCTGCAGTGCGCCTCGCCGTTCTCGCCGGTGACCGGCCCGCGGCTGATCGTGCGCCAGGACGTCGACCACGACGAGGCGCGCCGTATCCTGCTGGGCGGCGCGCTCACCGTCTGCGAGCGCTTCGGCGCCTCGTCCCTGCACGTCACCTTCCCCAATGAGTCCGACTGGCGGTTCATGGGCGAACAGGGCCTCCTGCAGCGGCAGAACCAGCAGTACCATTGGCGCAACGCCGGCTATGGCGACTTCGACGATTTCCTGGCCGCCCTTTCGTCCGGCCGCCGCAAGACCATCCGCCGCGAGCGGCGCGACGCCCAGGCCGGCCTGGAGATCGTCGGCCTGACCGGCCCGGCGCTCACCGAAGAGCACTGGGACGCCTTCTTCGCCTTCTACATGGACACCGGCTCGCGCAAATGGGGCCGGCCCTATCTCAGCCGCCGCTTCTTCTCGCTGCTGGGCGAGCGCATGGCCGACAAGGTGCTCTTGATCATGGCCAGGCGCGGCGAGCGCTGGATCGCCGGCGCCTTGAACCTGATCGGAGCCGACTGCCTCTACGGCCGCAACTGGGGCTGCGTCGAGGACGTGCCCTTCCTGCATTTCGAGCTCTGCTACTACCAGGCGATCGAGCACGCCATCGCCCTTGGCCTGGACCGCGTCGAGGCGGGCGCTCAGGGTCAGCACAAGATCGCCCGCGGCTACCTGCCCTCGCCGGTCTATTCCTGCCACTGGATCGCCGACAAGGCCTTGCGCGTCCCCGTCGCCCGTTTCCTGGAACAGGAGCGGGAGGCGGTCGAGGGCGAGATGGAATGGCTGGAAGAAGCCTATTCGCCGTTCAAGGCGTCCTGAGATGAGCCCGACGCCCTGGCCGCCTGAGATCACCCTGGAGGGCCGGCATGCCATCCTGGCGCCGCTGTCGCTCGACCACGCCGAGGCCCTCGCCGAGGCGGTCAAGGACGGCGAACTCTGGAAGCTTTGGTACACCGGCGTCGCCTCGCCGGATGGAATGGTCGCCGATATCGAGGGCCGACTTGGCCGGCGCGCCGTCGGCGCCGCCTTGCCATTCACCGTGATCGCCCGCGCGTCCGGCAAGCCGGTGGGCATGACAACCTACATGAATCTGGATCGTCAGACCCCGCGCGTGGAGATTGGCGCCACCTGGTATCGCGCGTCGGTGCAGCGGACTTCGATCAACACCGAGTGCAAGCTGATGCTGCTCGGCCATGCCTTCGAGGCCCTGGCCTGCCCCGCCGTAGAGTTCCGCACCCACTTCCTCAACCACCAGAGCCGCCGCGCCATCGAGCGGCTGGGCGCCAAGCTGGACGGGGTGCTACGCAACCATGTGCGCATGCCCGACGGCACGCTGCGCGACACTTGCGTCTATTCGATCCTTGAAAGCGAATGGCCGACGGTGCGGCGGCACCTCCAGTGGCAGCTCGAAAAGGCCCGCTAGGCCATGTCCGACTTCGATCTCGACGCCTATTTCGCCCGCATCGGCTATGGCGGCCCGACCGAGCCGACCCTGGAGACGCTGACCGCGATCCATGGCCTGCAGGTCTCGGCAATCCCGTTCGAGAACCTTGATCCGCTGCTCGGCCGGCCGGTGAACCTGGACATGGAGAGCCTGCAGGCCAAGCTCGTCCGGAGCCGGCGCGGCGGCTACTGCTTCGAGCTCAACGCCCTGTTCAAGGCGGCGCTGGAGGCCTTGGGCTATGCGGTCACCGGCCTGGCGGGCCGTCCGGTCTGGATGGCGCCGCCGGACGCGCCGCTCAGCAGCCGCACGCACATGCTCTTGAAGGTCGCCCTGCCCGACGGCCCCTACCTCGCCGACGCCGGCTTCGGCGCCCAGCTGCTCGATGCGCCGCTGAAGCTGCAGGCCGATAGCGAGCAGTCGACGCCATGGGCCGATTGGCGCCTCAGCCATGCCGAAGCCGCCTTGAGCCTGGCCGTGCGCCTGCCCGATGGCTGGCAGCCGACCTACATCTTCACCCTCGAGCCGCAACTTCCGACCGACTACGAGATGGGCAACTGGTTCACCTCGACCCGGCCGCAATCGCTGTTCGTGAACAACTTGGTCGCCGAGCGGCTGACCGACGACCGCCGCTACAACCTGGTCAATCGCAAGCTGACCGAGCGGGCGCGGGACGGCACGGCGATGGTGCACACCCTGACCGGCGCGGCCGAGCTGGCCGAGGTGCTGGACAAGCTTTTCGACATCGAGCCGCCGGCGGCGGCCGAGGCGGTGTTCGCCAGGTTGCCGGCGGC
>DATAYM010000036.1:0-116373 GCA_036272595.1 Caulobacteraceae bacterium | reverse complement strand
TGGAGACGCTGGTGCCGGCGGAGGTGGCGACCTGGATGGTCGACTGGCCCCGTTGCAGCGACTGGATGACCGCGTCCAGCGAACCGGAAGTGCCGCGTTCGTTCTGGGCGATGGCCCAGACCGCGCCATTGTCCTGCGGCGCGGAAACCGCGAGGCCGGTGGAGACTTCATTCTGGGTTTGAGCCAGCTGGGTGGCCGTGCTCGTCAGGTTCTGCAGCGCGATCAGGGCGCCGGGATTGGTGTTAACGCTTAGCGACATGACAGGGTCCTTTTTCAGGTGTCCGGCGTCATTTTGACGGCCGGGGGCGTTTTGCCCGATCGCTACGGCACGCAAGCGCCGCGCCATGCGGAGGGGGCCGAACGGGCGGCTTGGACGCCTTGAAATGACGGCGATAAGGCGCGTGCCCGGCCCGCCGGACTGGGCAATTTTGGGCGCCGCCCCAGGGCTCCGGGCGGAATCTGCCTAGCGCGCCCGGCAATTTCTGCCGGTTGGCGGCCGCCTCGGCCGTCCGCGGGCCCTCAAAGAAGAAGGTAAACGAAACGCCGTTTCCGGCGGGTCGATTTGGTTAAGATTTCCTCAACGCCGCCGCCGGCTGATCGGCCGTCCGCGCGGCGAAAAACGTCGTGTGCAAGCCGCATTCGCCGGCCGCGGCGCTGTCGTTGGCCGCGCCGTTGCAATTGACCGATCCGCAGCCGCAAACCAGCAGCGCGGCGGCCAGCGCCAGGATCAATCGCCTCTTCATCCACACCCTCCAGCCCGAAGGCCCCTTGCGGCCGGAAAGTCTAGTTCACGGCCCGGGCCGTTCAAGCCCGCGGCGCCTCCGGGCGGCCGACCCCGCGCCACAGGGCGATCAGGCCGGCCAGGACGGCGCGGTCGCCGTCGAAGCTCTCGAACGGCCGTCCGGCGCGGGTCAGGCCGCGGGCGTACCAGCGGCAAAGCCCCGGGTCGCCGAGCAGGACCACCGGCTCGTCGGGCCCGAGGCCGGCCAGGCCGGGCGCGGCGGCGATCTCCGCGCCGATCAAGAGGCCGGACAGGTAGGAGGCCGTGCTTTCCGCCGGCTCGCCCGCCGCCACCACCCGCGCCCGGGTGCTGAAGATCCGCGCGGCCAGGGCGCCGCCGTCGCCGGCCGCGGCCAGGCCGGCGTCGAAGGCGGCCTCGTCGCTCGCCGCCGCCTCGCTGCGCAGTACGCTGTGCCGCGACAGCACCGCGAACAGCTCGCCGGTCATGAAGGTGGTCAGGCCGACCAGCGCCCCGTCCTCCAGCACCACCCATTTGGCGTGGGTTCCGGGAAGGCAGACGGCCTGGCGGCCGCGCCCGGCTTCGGTCCGCAGCCAGCCCAGCAGCTGGGTCTCCTCGCCGCGCATGAAGTCCGGCGCCGCGGTCAGGCCTCGTCCGCGCACGCCGGGAACGATCCAGACCGGCGCTTCGCCGTCCTGCACCTGGCAGAGATGGTGGGCCAGAGCGTCCAGCTTCAGGGGGGCGTCGAGGTATGGAACCGCCTGCCAGCCGAGGTTGGAGCCGACCATGCCGCATAGGACGGCCGGCAGGTGCTCGGCAGCGAGGGCGGGGCGCACGTCGATACGGAACCGCTCCGGCGCCTCGCCGGGCCGCAGCCGCGAAATGCCGAACGGGAAGTCGCGCCGGTCCAGCACCTCGCCGGCCTCGCCCACCACCCAGGCGCGCAGGTTGGTGCCGCCCCAGTCGCAGGCCAGAAACGCGCCCATCGGCCGGCCGCCGCCTAGGGGTTCGCCGTCGCGCTCTGGTTCTTCAGCAGCGCCGTCAGGTCGCTGACCGCCTGGGTCAGGGTCAGGACTTCCTTCTCGCGCAGAGCGTCGATCTTCTCGTGCAGCAGCTCGATCTCCAGCTCCGCCTTGACGTTGATGCGGTAGTCGTTCTGGGCCTCTTTCCGATCGATGTCCTGCTGACGGTTCTGCGCCATCATGATGAACGGCGCGGCGTAGGCGGCCTGGAACGACAGGGCCAGGTTGAGCAGGATGAACGGATAGGGGTCCCATTTCTGAACGAAGGCGGTGACGTTCAGCACGATCCAGACGCCCAGGAGCAGGCTCTGGATGATGATGAAGGGCCACGAGCCCATGGTCGCGGCCACTTGGTCGGCGATCTTCTGGCCCATGGTCAGCTCGTCTTCGGGCCGGTCGGCCTTCGACGCGCGCAGCCCTTTGCGCAGATGGCGCAATTCGGCCAGCAAGCGTTGCTCGGCTTCATGCAGTTCGTGCGTCAGGCTGTGCGCCATGGGCTGGATCCCCCGAAGAGTGCGGCTCTCTATAAGGCCGTGAATTGCGACAGATTCAAATCGATCGGCCGTGGCGAATAGGCCGGCGTCGCTTTTTGCCTCAAGGGGCGGGCGGCAGGGGCGTCACCCGCAGGCGTCCCTGGCCGTCCCGTTCGACCCGGAAGGCCGAGCGCGGATCGACCTCGCCAAGGTCCACGTCCTCGTCCGCCGCGATCAGCCACAGCCGCGCGCCGGCCCTGGCGATGACGCTCCGCGCCGCCGCCCTGGCCTGGGTCTTCAGCAGCGAATAGACCGGCTCGCGCCGCCAGGCGAGCGGATTGGCCGGATCGCAATAGGCCACCAGCCGCGCCGGCTCGCCCTCGGCGACCAGCACCACCCGGGTCCGGTCCGGCCGCAGCCGCGGCGGCATGGCCGGATCGATCAGCCACTGACAGGCGAAGGCCCGGCAGGACGCGGGATGCCGGCCATGGATGTCGCATCCGGCGCCGGCGACCCGATGCGAACACCAGACCCCAGCCGGCTTGGCCAACTCGTCGATCCCCATGACCTTGCAGCACTGACTGCAGGCGCCGCAGGTTCTGGCGGGTTTGGCGTCCATCTACGGACAGAAGGTCGAGCTGATGGCGCGATGAGGAAACTGGCGCGCCCGACAGGATTCGAACCTGTGACCTCTGCCTTCGGAGGGCAACGCTCTATCCAGCTGAGCTACGGGCGCCTGGACGGCCGAACGGGCGGTCGCCTTCAGGGGAGGCGATACCTAGCCGAAAGGGACGGGCGGCGCAAACCACGCGCCGCATCTCAGGCCGGGACGCGGGCCGCGGCCGCCGGCGCGCCGTAGGTGAGGGCGATGAAGACGTCCTCCAGGTCCGGGTTCTCGGTGGCCAGGTCCTTGATGATCACCCCGGCGCCGCGCACGGCGGTCAGCACCTCTTCCACCCCCGCCTCGCCGCTCTTGAAGGTGACCGCCAGCTCGCCGCCGGCGCGCAGGCGCGCTTCGAAGCGGCCGAGTTCGGGGACCAGGCCGAGCGGCTCCTGCGGGGTGATCACCACGGTGCGGGTGTCGATCCGCCGCAGGAGCTGGCTGGTCGGCTCGCAGGCCACCACCTCGCCGCGGTTGATGATGGCGATCGTGTCGCAGAGCTCCTCGGCCTCCTGCAGATAGTGGGTGGTCAGGACGATGGTGACGCCCAGCCGGTTCAGCCCCACCACATAGGCCCAGAGCTGGCGGCGCAGCTCGACGTCGACGCCGGCGGTGGGCTCGTCGAGGATCAGCACCGGCGGGTTGTGCACCATGGCCTTGGCCACCATCAGCCGCCGCTTCATGCCGCCGGAGAGCTGGCGCACATAGGCCTCGGCCTGCTCGCCGAGCCCGACGGCGCCCAGCAGCTCGTCCGTGCGCCGCTCGCGCTTCGGTACGCCGTAGAGGCCGGCCTGCACCTCCAGCGATTCGCGCGGGGTGAAGAAGACGTCGGCGGCGATCTCCTGGGCGACCACGCCGATGCAGGCGCGGGCGTCGCGCGGCCGCTGGTCGATGTCGCGGCCCCAGATGGCCACATGGCCGCCGCTCTTGCGCACCAGCCCGGCCAGGATGTTGATGAAGGTGGATTTCCCCGCGCCGTTGGGGCCCAGCAGGCCGAAGATGGAGCCGCGCGGAATCTGCAGGTCGATGCCGTTCAGGGCCAGCTTGGCCGGGGTGGTCTTGGTCTTGGCGTAGGTCTTGACCAGACCGCGCGCCTCGATGGCGAACTCGGGAAGTTCCATGCGGTCGTTTCGGGCCTTTTGGTTGAATTGACGCTGCCGGGCGCGCCGCATAGGTATGCGCCCATCGTCCCAATGCCAAGCGCCGCGCCGGAGCCGCTCCGCCGATGAACCCCGATGTCGCCCAAGACCTGAACCGCGATCCGCCGGAGGTGATCAAGGTGCGCGTGCGCCGCGTCGCCTGCGACGGCGTCGGCGGCGCGCTCGGCCATCCGCGCGTCTATCTGGAGATGGGCGACGAGCCGTTCGTCGTATGCGGCTATTGCGACCGCCGCTTCGTGCTGATCGCCGACGAGGCGGTCGACGAGAACGAGGAACTGGCCCCCGGCGTCTACGAGGGCCCGGGCGGGCACTAGGCCGGCGCTAGACGCTCATCGCCAGCACGCGGCTGATGGCGGTCAGGTCGCGGCCGGACTCCTTGGCCCAGCCGTTGAACGCCGCCTGCACCGCCTGCAGGTCCCGCTTGCCGCTGGGCGGCCGGGTCAGGACGCCTTCGCGGATCAGGGCCGCGGCCACGTCGCGCGAGGTGATGAAGGACGGCTTGCCCACGTCGCGCAGGAAGCGCATGGCCGACTCGCCGCCCAGTCGCGAGGCCTTGGTCTTCAAGAGGTCGAGCAGGCCGGCATAGTCGTCGTCCGGCCAGTCGGCGATGGCGCTGCCGGCGCTGCCGGACCGCGCCGCCAGGTCCAGCAGGAAGCGCGCGTTGGCCTGCACCGAGAGGATCTTCTGGGCGTTGCGGACGATGCGCGCGTCCTTCAGCAGCGCGTCGAAGGTCTCCTCGCTCATGGCGGCGCACCGACGCGGGTCGAAGCCCTCGAAGGCGGCCTCGAAACCGGGCCATTTGTTCTCGATCACGCTCCAGGAAAAGCCGGCCTGGAACACCCGCCGGGTCATCAGCGCCAGCAGCCGGTCGTCGGGGGTGGCGGCGATCTCGGCGCGGGTCTTCGGCCGATGTTCGGCGATCAGGGCCTCGAGCGCCGCATCGCCGCCCTTTCGCGCCGCGGCGACGGCGTAGATGGATTTGAAGCTGCCCATGTCCCCTCGCGGTCCGGCCAGCGAAGGTTGCCAGAGGCGGTCGGCGGCGTCGAATCCCCAACTTCGCGCGGCCTCGCGAGGGGATGACCGGGCCGCCGTCCGCGCCTATCTTCCGCCCATGACCGACGCCCCGACAGACCTGGCCGCCGACGCGCCCGAAACCTTCGCCGACAGCCCCCGCGAACTCACCCAGGACGGCCCGGTCACGCGGCTCTACCTGGTCGACGGCTCCGGCTACATCTTCCGCGCCTACCACGCCCTGCCGCCGCTGACCCGCAAGTCCGACGGCCTGCCGGTGGGCGCCGTCGCCGGCTTCTGCAACATGCTGTGGAAGCTGCTCGTCGACATGAAGGCGGCGCCCGACGCGCCGACCCACCTTGCGGTGATCTTCGACCATTCCGAGCGGACTTTCCGCAACGACCTCTACGCCGACTACAAGGCCCACCGGCCGCCGGCGCCCGAGGATCTGACGCCGCAGTTCCCGCTGGTGCGCGAGGCGACCAAGGCCTTCGGCGTGCCCTGCCTGGAGCTGCCTGGCTACGAGGCCGACGACCTGATCGCCGCCTATTCCTGCCACGTGCGCGACCAGGGCGGCGAGGTGGTGATCGTCTCCTCCGACAAGGACCTGATGCAGCTGGTCGGCGAGCGGGTCTCGATGTTCGACCCGATGAAGAACATCCGTCTCGGCCCGTCCGAAGTGGCCGAGAAGTTCGGCGTGCCGCCGGACAAGGTGGTCGACGTCCAGGCCCTGTGCGGCGATTCGGTGGACAACGTGCCGGGCGCGCCCGGCATCGGCATCAAGACCGCCTCGGCGCTGATCCTGGAATATGGCGACCTCGACACGCTGTTGGCCCGCGCCGGCGAGATCAAGCAGGACAAGCGCCGCCAGACCCTGATCGACTTCGCCGACCAGATCCGGCTGTCGCGCGAGCTGGTGCGGCTGGATTGCGACACGCCGCTGCCCTCGCCGCTGGACGAGCTGGAGGTGGCCGAGCCGGACCGGGTGGTGCTGGCCGGTTTCCTGGAGACCATGGAATTCCGCACCCTGGCGCGGCGGGTCGACGAGGCGCTGACCGGCGGCTCCAGGCCGAAGCCGCAGCCGGCGGCCGATGTCGCGCCCCAGGGACCGATCGACACCACCGGCTATGTCTGCGTGCGCGACCTGGCGACCCTGGACGGCTTCATCGCCCGCGCCCGGGCGCAAGGCCTGGTCGCCTTCGACACCGAGACCGACGCGCTCGATTCCGCCAATGCCGACCTCTGCGGCGTCTCCCTGGCCGTGGCGCCGGGCGAGGCCTGCTACATCCCGGTCGGCCATTGCGGCGAGACCGACAAGCTGCAGTTCGAAGCCGCACCCGACCTGGACCAGATTCCCGTCGCCGAGGTGATGGCGCGGCTGAAGCCGCTCCTGGAAGACCCGGCGGTGATCAAGATCGCCCAGAACGCCAAGTACGACATGGCGGTGCTGTCGCGCCACGGCATCGCCGTCGCGCCGATCGAGGACACCATGCTGATCTCCTATGTGCTGGAGGCCGGCATGCACAACCACGGCATGGACGAACTCGCCAAGCTGTGGCTGAACCACGAGCCGATCAGCTTCAAGACCGTGGCCGGGACCGGCAAGGCGCGGAAGAGCTTCAGGCACGTGCCGCTGGAGGCGGCGACCTGCTACGCCGCCGAGGACGCCGACGTCACCTTGCGGCTCTACAACCATTTGCGCCCGCGGCTGGCGCGCGAGCGGGTGCTCAGCGTCTACGAGACCCTGGAGCGGCCGATGCCGGCGGTGCTGGCGCGGATGGAGAATGAGGGGATCCGCATCGATCCCGAGCAGCTGCGCCTGCTCAGCAACGACTTTTCCATGCGCATGGCCGAGCTGGAGGCCGAGGCGCGGCGCATTGTCGGACGGCCGTTCAACCTCGGCTCGCCGAAACAGATCGGCGACGTGCTGTTCGGCGAGATGGGTCTGACGGGCGCCAAGAGGACCGCGACCGGCGCCTGGGGCACGGACGTGCGGATCCTGGAGGATCTGGCCGCCCAGGGCCAGCCCCTGCCGCGGGTGCTGCTGGACTGGCGCCAGCTCTCCAAGCTGAAGGGCACCTATACCGACAACCTGGCCCAGGCCATCTCGGAGCGGACCGGCCGGGTGCACACCTCCTACGCCCTGGCCTCGACCACCACCGGGCGGCTGTCGTCGAACGATCCGAACCTGCAGAACATCCCGGTGCGCACCGAGGAAGGCCGCAAGATCCGCAAGGCCTTCATCGCCGAGCCCGGCCATCTCCTGATCAGCGCCGACTACAGCCAGATCGAGCTGCGCCTGCTGGCCCACATCGGCGACATCCCGCAGCTGAAGACGGCCTTCCAGGCCGGCCACGACATCCACGCCATGACCGCATCGGAAATGTTCGGGGTGCCAATCGAGGGCATGCCGGCGGAGACCCGCCGGCGCGCCAAGGCGATCAATTTCGGCATCATCTACGGCATTTCCGCCTTCGGCCTCGCCAACCAGCTGTCGATCCCGCGCGACGAGGCCGGGGCCTATATCGAGACCTATTTCGACCGCTTCCCCGGCATCCGCGCCTATATGGACCGCACCCGCGCCCTGGTGCGCGAACACGGCTTCGTCACCACCCTGTTCGGCCGCAAGGTCAATATTCCCGACATCCGCTCGACCACGGTGGCGCACCGCCAGTTCGCCGAGCGGGCGGCGATCAACGCCCCGATCCAGGGCACCGCCGCCGACGTCATCCGCCGGGCCATGATCCGCATGCCGGACGCGCTGGCGAAGGCCGGCCTCGCCTCGCGCATGCTGCTGCAGGTGCACGACGAACTGGTGTTCGAGGCGCCGGAGGCGGAGGCCGCCGAGACCTGCCGGGTGGTCAGCGCGGTGATGGAGCAGGCCGCCGAGCCGGCCGTCGCCCTAAGCGTCCCGCTGGTGGTCGAGGCCCGCGCCGCGGCGAACTGGGACGAAGCCCACTAGCCGGGGAAGAGTCTCGGCTAGCGCGCCGAAGCTCCGGGGACGATCAGGTGTTGATCGTGGACGCCGTGGGCCGGCGCCGGCAGCATCAGGCCGAGCGCTATGCCCAGCATCGCCCCGAACCCCAAAAGCACCTTGGCCATCTTCGATAAGTCCCTTCCGTGTCCAGCAAGAATGCCCTGGGGCATCCTTGTGTTCCGGGAAATCGGGTTGCGGGCAAGGGTTTGCAAGGTTCTGGCCGGACTGCGGGCGATTACTTTTTCTCCATTTTGAATAAGCTGTACTGGGTCTTCTTGACTTGACCAGAGGCCGGCCGCGCGCGCCAAATAGGCGTGATCCAAGAGGAAACGACCCAAGAGGAAACGACCATGGACCATGCCTACGATCTCGTCGTGCGCGGCGGCCTCGTCCACGACGGCCAGGGCTCGGCCCCGGCCGAAGCCGACGTGGCCGTCAAGGACGGCCTGATCGCCGCCGTCGGCGACATCGCCGGCCGAGGCGCCGAGGAGATCGACGCCAGGGGCAAGGTGGTGACGCCCGGCTTCGTCGACATCCATACCCACTATGACGGCCAGGCCACCTGGGACGAGCGGATGCAGCCCTCGTCCTGGCACGGGGTGACCACGGTGGTGATGGGCAATTGCGGCGTCGGTTTCGCGCCCTGCCGGCCGCAGGACCACGACCGGCTGGTGCGGCTGATGGAAGGGGTCGAGGACATTCCCTTCCCGGTGCTGAGCCAGGGCCTGCCGTGGAACTGGGAGAGCTATCCCGACTATCTGGCCAGCCTGGAAAAGCGCCGCTTCGACGTCGATATCGGCTCGCAGCTGCCGCACGCGGCGGTGCGCGTTTTCGTGATGGGCGAGCGCGGCGCCAACCGCGAGCCGGCCACCGAGACCGACATCGCCGCGATGGCGGAGATCACCAAGGCGGCGGCCGAGGCCGGAGCCCTGGGCTTTTCCACCTCGCGCACCCTGAACCACCGCACCAGCGACGGCCAGCCGACCCCGACCCTGACCGCCGGCGAGGACGAGCTGACCGGCATCGCCCTGGGCCTGAAGGCGGCCGGCAAGGGGGTGCTGCAATTCGTCTCCGACTTCGCCGACGAGGACGCCGAGTTCGCCATGCTGCGCCGGGTGGTCGAGGCCTCGGGCCGGCCGATGTCGTTCTCGCTGATCCAGAGCCCGGTGCGGCCACAGTCCTACAAGGCCCTGCTGCGCTCGGTGGAGGACGCCGTCGGCGCCGGGCTGAGGATCAAGGCGCAGGTGGCGGCGCGGCCGGTCGGCATCCTGCTCGGGCTGGAGCTGACGGTGAACCCGTTCACCCACTATCCGGTCTACAAGGAGATCGCCAAGCTGCCGCTGGACGAGCGGGTCAAGGCGCTGAAGGACGAAGGTTTCCGCGAGCGGCTGTTCGCCAGCCGGCCCGAGGACGGCGTCCGCGGCGCCGGCGGCGGCTTCGTGCGCATGCACCTGATGGGCGACCGGCCGGACTACGAGCCCACCGAGGCGACCACCGTCGTCCACGTCGCGGCCGCCAAGGGTGTGCGGCCGGAGGCGGTCGCGCTCGACCACATGCTGACCAACGGCGGCCGCGGCATGCTCTATGTGCCGTTCCTGAACTATGCCGAGGGCTCGCTCGATCCGGCCTACGCCATGATCAATCACAAGGACGCCATCCCGGGCCTGTCCGACGGCGGCGCCCATGTCGGCATGATCTGCGACGGCAGCTTCCCGACCACCATGCTCACCCACTGGACCCGCGACCGCACGCGGGGGCCGAGGATCCCGCTGGCGCAGGTGGTTCGCCTGCAGACCCGCGAGACCGCCCGCGCCGTCGGCCTCTACGACCGCGGCGTGCTGGCCCCCGGCTACCGCGCCGACCTGAACGTCATCGACTACGACAACCTCACCCTGCACAGCCCCCAGGTGGCCCACGACCTGCCCTCGGGCGGCCGCCGGCTGATCCAGCGGGCTTCGGGCTATACGGCGACCGTGGTGGCCGGCCAGGTCACCTATCGCGACGGCGAGGCGACCGAGGCCCTGCCCGGACGGCTGCTGCGCGGCGGCAAGGCCGCGCCCTTGGCCGCGGCGGCGGAATAGAGAAGGAGACCGATCATGGCGCCCAAGGTCCTGGAGACGGCCTGCGAATGGCGGGCCGGGGATGTGGCGGACCCGTCCAGGTGGACCGAACAGCTCGACGCGGCCGAGGTCGCCGAGATCGACGCGGCCATCGCCCACGCGCGCTCCAAGAGCGAGAACCTGCTGGACATCGAAAAGGCCGACTTCCCGCTGCCGACCCTGGGCAAGCGGCTGAAGGACATCGAGGGCGAGCTGATGCAGGGCCGCGGCTTCGTGCTGATCCGTGGCCTGCCGCGCGAGCGCTACTCGAACGACGAGATGTGCCTGGCCTATTGGGGCCTCGGCGCCCATCTCGGCCGGCCCTGGCCGCAGAACGCCAAGGGCCACCTGCTCGGCGACGTCACCGACCAGGGCAAGGCGCCCGGCGATCCCACCGCGCGCGGCAACGAGCTCGGCCAGATCGGCCTGGAGTTCCACTGCGACGGCTCGGACCTGATCGGCCTGCTCTGCCTGGCTGTCGGCGTCTCCGGCGGCCAGTCGGCGGTGGCCAATTCGGTGGCCATGCACAACGACCTGGTGCGCGAGCGGCCGGACCTTGCCGAGGAGTTCTACAAGCCGCAGCCCTATGACGCGCGCGGCGAACAGAGCCCCGGCCGGCGAGGCTGGTACGAGATGCCGGTGTTCACCGAGTGGAACGGCCGGCTCTTCACTCGGCTGATCGGCGGCTATATCCGCGCCAGCCAGCGCCATGCCGACGCCCCGCGTCTGACCGAAAAGGCGCTTGAGGCGCTGCAATGGATGCAGGACCGCGCCAACAGCGGCGCCTACAGCGTGATCATGGACTTCCAGCCCGGCGACATGCAGTTCGTCAACAACTACCACGTCCTGCACGGCCGGGCGCCCTATGTGGACGACCGCGCCGCCGGCAAGGTTCGCCACCTGAAGCGGCTGTGGCTGGAGACCGACGTCCTGGCCGACCGCCCGCCCTATTTCCGCAACAACACCCAAAGCCACTGGGCGGACAAGAAGACCATCAGCCGGCTGGACGCGGTGAACTGAAAGACTTCTCCCAGAGGGAGAAGGAGGGGCCCGCAGCGCGCAGCGCTGTGGGAGGATGAGGGGTTACGGCCTATCCGGGCTGGCTCTGCGGCAGCGTCGATCGGAGGCGCCTGAATCGGTGAGGGCGTAACCCCTCGCCCTCCCATTCGCTTCGCTCTGGGCCCCTCCCTCTCCCTCCGGGAGAGGTCTCAAAGGGGTGACAACGGCCCAGCCGCGGTCTATATCGCCGCTCCCATGATCCTCGCCGCCAGCCAATTCTACTTTTGGTATTTCGGCTATCCGACGCCCCTGGCGCCGGCGGAGGATCGCTTGGCCTAACGAAATCCAAGCCGAACTTCCCGTCAGCCGCCAAGGACCTGGCGGCTTTTTTCTTGCCCGCCAGCTCCCGTTTTCCTCCCGGAGCCAGCCCCATGTCCCCCTCCACCGACGACCTTCGCATCGCGCGCCTGCAGATGCTCAGCCCGCCCTCCCAGGTGATCGGCGAGGCGCCCTCCAGCTTCATGATCGACGAGACGGTCTCCGCCGCCCGCGGTGCGGTGCACGACATCCTGCACGGGCTGGACGACCGGCTGGTGGTCGTCATCGGCCCCTGTTCGATCCACGATCCGACGGCGGCGCTGGACTACGCCCGGCGGCTGACGGCGGAGCGCCTGCGCCATACCGACGAGCTGGAGGTGCTGATGCGGGTCTATTTCGAGAAGCCGCGCACCACGGTCGGCTGGAAGGGGCTGATCAACGACCCGGGCCTGGACGGCGGCTTCCGAATCAACGACGGCCTGCGCCTGGCGCGGCGGGTGCTGCTGGACATCACCGCGCTCGGCCTGCCGGCGGCCTGCGAGTTCCTCGACGTGACCACGCCGCAGTACATCGCCGACCTGGTGGCCTGGGGCGCCATCGGGGCGCGCACCACCGAAAGCCAGGTCCATCGCGAGATGGCCTCGGGCCTGTCCTGCCCGGTGGGATTCAAGAACGGCACCAACGGCGATGTGAAGATCGCCGTCGACGCGGTGCTGGCGGCGCTCAATCCGCACCACTTCCTGTCGGTGAACAAGGAGGGCCGCGCCGCCATCGTCACCACCGTCGGCAATGACGACGCCCATATCGTGCTGCGCGGCGGGGCGACGCCCAACTACGACGCCGCCTCGATCGCCGCCGCCGCCGCCGACCTGGCCAAGGCCGGCCTGCCGGAGCGGCTGATGGTCGACGCCAGCCACGCCAACAGCGGCAAGCGGCACGAGAACCAGCCCGGGGTGGTCGCCGATCTCTGCGCCCAGCTGGCCGGCGGCGAGGGGCGGATCATGGGGGTGATGGTCGAAAGCCACCTGGTCGCCGGCCGCCAGGACCTGGTTCCAGGCCGCGCGCTCACCTACGGCCAGTCGATCACCGATGCCTGCATCGATTGGGAGACCTCGGTCCGGGTGCTCGACGATCTGGCGGAAGCGGTGCGGGAGCGGCGTGTTAGAGACCTCTCCCAGAGGGAGAGGGAGGGGCCCGCGGCCGAAGGCCAGCGGGAGGGTGAGGGGTTACGGCCTCTCGGACTAACCTGAAACGCCCTCTCAGGCTTGTCCTGAACCGCCGTACGCCCTCATCCTCCCACGCGCGAGACGCGTGGGCCCCTCCTTCTCCCCACGGGAGAAGTCTGAAGGACAGCGCGCTAGTCCGCCGCCATCGGCTCCGAGGCCGCCGGGATCTGGTCGGCCGGCTTGCGCAGCAGCAGCACCAGGGGAATGGCCGCCAGGGTGGCCAGGAACATGACGTGGAAGACGTCGATATAGGCGACCATCGCCGCCTGCTGGGTGACCTGGGCGTTCAGCCCCTCGATGTTCGCCTGGCTGTTCAGCATCGGCGCGGCGATGGGGTTGTCGGGGGTCAGGTTCTCGGTCAGGCGGGCATGCACGATCGAGGTGTTCTGCACGAAGAGGGCCTGCATGATCGAGATGCCGGCGGCGTTGCCGAGGTTGCGGATCAGGGTGAAGACGCCGGTGCCGTCGCCGCGCAGGTGCGGCGGCAGGGTGGCGAAGGCCAGGGTGGTCATCGGCAGGAAGATCAGCCCCATGCCCAGCCCTTGCACGACGCCGGTCCAGATCATCGAGAAATAGCCCATCTGCAGGTCGAAATGGCTCATGCCGAAGAAGGAGACGGCGAACAGGCAAAGGCCGCTGATGATCAGAAGCCGGGTGTCGATACGGCCGACCAGCCGGCCGGCGAAGAACATCGAGATCAGGCTGCCGACCCCGCGCGGCGCCTGGACCAGGCCGGCGGTCATCACCGGATAGCCCAGCAGGGTCTGGGTCAGGCCGGGCAGCAGCGCCATCACCGAAAAGACCAGCAGCCCGACCGCCAGGCCCAGGCCGGTGGCGGTGGCGAAGTTGCGGTCCTTGAACAGCTCGATCGGGATGAACGGCCGGTCGGTGGTGAAGGAATGGATCAGGAACAGCACCAGGCACAGGCCGGCGACCGAGGCCTCGATCAGGATCTCGCTGGAGTGGAACCAGTCGTTGTTCTGGCCGCGGTCGAGGAAGAGCTGGAAGGCGGCCAGGGCGATGGACAGCAGGGCGAAGCCCATGGCGTCGAACCTGAGCTTCTCGCCGTGCTTGTGCTCGTGCAGGAAGGTGGAGACGCCGAGGAAGCACAGGATGCCCACCGGCAGGTTGATGTAGAAGACCCAGCGCCAGCTGAAATTGTCGGTCAGCCAGCCGCCCAGCACCGGCCCAAGGATCGGCGCCACCATGATGCCCATGCTCCAGATGGCCATGATCGGGCCGCGTTCCTCGAGCGGATAGGTGTCCAGCATCACCGCCTGCGACAGCGGCGCCATGGCCGCGCCGAACGCGCCCTGCAGCACCCGGAAGATGACGATCTCCGGCAGGCTCTGGGCCGCGCCGCACAGGGCCGAGGCGATGGTGAAGCCGACGATGGAGACCAGGAAGACCTGCTTGCGCCCGAACCGGCCGGCCAGCCAGCCGGTGGTCGGGGTCATGATCGCGGCGGCGATGATGTAGGAGGTCAGCACCCAGGTGATCTGGTCGGCCGAGGCCGAGACCGAGCCGGCCATGTGCGGCAGGGCCACATTGGCGATGGTCTGGTCGAGCACCGTCATGATCATGGCCAGCATGATCGAGATCAGCACCATGGTCCGGTTGGCCGGCTCGACCACGGGGGCGGCGGTTGCGGTGGTCACGATCTCCTCAACGCCTCCCCCGACTCTTTGTGCGTTTTACCGCCTTTTGGGGCTCGAAACCAAACGGCGGCGATCGGCCGCGGTTTCTACAGCAGGTCGCCGCCGGCCATGGAGGCGGTGGTGCCGTGCTCCTGGAAGGCTTTGATGACGTTGCGGCCCACCGTCCAGCGGTGCACCTCGTCCGGCCCGTCCACCAGCCGCTGGGAGCGGATGCCGGTGTACCAGGCCGCCAGCGGCGTATCGCGGCTGTAGCCGAGCGCCCCGTGCAGCTGGATGGCGGTGTCGACCACCTTGTGCACCATGTGGGCCAGATAGACCTTGGCCATGGAGTTCTCCTGGCGCAGGTCCATGCCGTGCTCGGCCTTGTAGGCGATGTGCAGCAGCATCAGCCGGGCGATGTAGAGCTCGGTGGCGCACTCGGCCATCATGAACTGCACCGCCTGGCGCGAGTGCAGCGGCTGGCCGAAGGTCGAGCGCTTGGTGATGTGGGCCGCGGCCATGTCCAGGGCGCGCTGGGCCATGGCGACATTGTGCATGCCGTGGCGCAGCCGGCCGTAGGCCAGGCGGTGCTGGCCCATGTTGAAGCCCTGGCCCTCGCCGCCGAGCAGGTTCTCGGCCGGCACTTTCAGGTCGACGATGTCGATCTCGGCGTGGCCGCCGCCCATGACGTGGGACAGCGGGCCTTCCAGGGCCATGGTCGGGATGTCGCGCTTGATGCGGTAGCCGGGATTGGGCAGCTCGACGATGAAGGTGGAATAGCGCTGGTGGCGCGGCGCCTCCGGGTCGGTCATGGCCATGACCAGGGCCAGGTCCGCGGCGCTGGCGGCGGACGAGAACCACTTCTCGCCGTTGAGGATGTAGTTCTCGTTGCCGTCCTTGACCGCGCGCGTCTGCATGCCGGTGGCGTCGGCGCCGGCGGCCTTTTCGGTCATCGAGTAGCAGACGCGTTTTTCGCCGTTCAGCAGCGGCTTGAGGAACTTTTCCTTCTGGTGGTCGGTGCCGTGGGCCAGGAGGGTCAGGATGGTGGCGTCGTCCGGGCCCTGGCTGTTCATCGAGAGGGCGCCCAGATGGCTTTCGCCCAGCTCCATCTGCACCAGGGCGTTGGCCAGCGGGCCAAGCCCCATGCCGCCGTGTTCCTTCGGGATGAAGGGCAGCCACAGGCCCTGGGCGCGGGCCTTTGTGCGCAGCTCATTGAGGACGGTCTTGTAGTCCTCGCCGGCGATCAGCCGCTTCTCGGCCGGGATGCACTCGTCGTGCACCCACTGGCGCACGCGGGCGCGCATGGCCTTGGCGTCTTCGGGAATCTCGAAATCGATCGCCATCTTTGCTTCTCCCTGGATTTTGGGGAGCCATAGACCACTTCACGATGGGGAAGCCTACTCCCCAAATCCGCCGCCGGGGGTGATCGGCGCCATGCGGATCAGCCGCGAATCGGCGACCCCGGCGGTGCGGTGCTTGACGTGCTCGCGGTAGTCCGGGTCGGTGACCATGGCCAGGAAGGCGCCGGCGCCCGGGTACTCGGCGATGAAGGCCAGGTCCCAGTGCTCGTCCTGCGGTCCCGTCACCACGCCCTGCGGCTTGCCGGCCCAGACCTGGCGACCGCCGACGCGCGCGAAGATCTCCGCCGAGGTCCGGCCGTAGAGCCGGTAGGCGTCCAGGCCGGTCAGGTCCTTGCCGTGGTTGGGGTGGCCCTCGGGGTATTCGGCCCGGTCCTTCAGCCGGATCAGGTTCAGCATGTGGATCGGCTGGTCCCGCGGCAGCGCCTTGAAGGCGTCGAACTGCGCGCGGCTGGGGTCGATCGATCCGGTCATCGGGGCTCTCTGTTGCTGGGGATTCACAAAACGGACATGCAATCAGCCTAACCGGCGATCAAGTCATGGAAAGCCCCCGACGCCGATGAGCGCCGAGATCGCCGTTCGCCGCTACCGGGCCGTCTTCATCTCCGATATCCATTTGGGCACGCGCGGCTGCCAAGCCGAGCTGCTGCTGGACTTTATCCGCCATATCGAGTGCGACCAGCTCTATCTGGTCGGCGACATCTTCGACGGCTGGAAGCTGAAGAGCGGCTGGTACTGGCCGCAGGCGCACAACGACGTGGTGCAGAAGATCCTGCGCATGGCGCGCAAGGGGGCCGAGATCATCTACGTGCCGGGCAATCACGACGAGGTGGCCCGCGACTATTGCGGCGTCCATTTCGGCGGGGTGATGGTGATGCGCGACACCATCCACCAGACCGCGGACGGGCGGCGGTTCCTGGTGCTGCACGGCGACGAGTTCGACGGGGTGACCCGCCACGCCCGCTGGCTCGCCTTCGCCGGCGATTGGGCCTATAGGACGGTGCTGGGGCTCAACACGATTTTCAACAAGCTCCGCCGCCGGTTCGGCTTCGGCTACTGGAGCTTTTCGGCCTATTTGAAGGTCAAGGTGAAGAACGCGCTGCAGTTCATCGAGAATTTCGAGGCGGCCGTGGCCGACGAGGCCCGGCGGCGCGGCGTCGACGGCGTCATCTGCGGCCATATCCACAAGGCCGAGATGCGTGACATCGACGGCGTGGCCTATGCGAACGACGGCGACTGGGTGGAGAGCTGCACCGCGCTGGTCGAGCACCACGACGGCCGGCTGGAGATCCTCGAATGGGCCAAGCTGCGCTCCTGGTCGATGATCGAGCGGCTGAGCGAAGCCGAGGCGGAAGCCGCTTTCGTCTGATGCGCATTCTTCTGGCCACCGACGCCTGGGAGCCGCAGGTCAACGGCGTTGTCCGCACCCTGACCCGCACCGTGGCCGAGTGCCGCGCCATGGGCCACGAGGTCGAGGTGATCTCGCCCGACCAGTTCAAGACCTTCCCGCTGCCGACCTATCCCGAGATCAAGCTGGCGGTCGGCGCCTACGAGCCGCTGCAGGAGCGGTTCAAGTCGTTCGAACCCGAGGCCATCCACATCGCCACCGAGGGGCCGATCGGCTTCGCCGCCCGGCGCATCTGCCTGGACTGGAAGCTGCCCTTCACCACCAGCTACCACACCAAGTTTCCGGAATATGTCGCCGCCCGCCTGCCGCTGCCGGTCTCGGCCGGCTACGCCTATATGCGCTGGTTCCACAAGCCGTCGGGGCGGCTGATGGTGGCGACGCCGACCATGCGCGAGGAGCTGGTCCACCACGGCTTCCACAACATCTCGCCCTGGTCGCGCGGCGTCGACACCGACGTCTTCAACCCCTCCAAGGCGGGAAACCCGGACGTCTATGCCGGGCTGGCGCGGCCGATCTGGCTGAACGTCGGCCGGATCGCGGTGGAAAAGAACATCGAGACCTTCCTGGCGCTCGACCTGCCCGGCACCAAGGTGCTGGTCGGCGACGGACCGCAACGCAGGGAGCTGGAGGCCAGGTACCCGGCCGCGGTCTTCCCGGGCGCCAAGTCCGGCGACGAGCTCTCGGCCTACTACGCCGGCGCCGACGTCTTCGTCTTTCCCTCGCTGACCGACACCTTCGGCATGGTGATCCTGGAGGCGATGGCCTCTGGCACGCCGGTGGCGGCCTTCCCGGCGCCGGGGCCGGTGGACATCATCCCCAATTCCGGCGCCGGACGGGTGGCCGAGACGGTGACCGAGGGCCTGCAGGAGGCCTGCCTCGACTGCCTGACCATCGACAGGGCGAATGTGCGCGCCTATGCCGAGCGCTTCTCCTGGCGGGCCTCGGCCGACGAGTTCGTGCGCAACCTGCAGCCCTATCCCGAGCCGGAAAAGACCCGCTTCTGGCGCCGCCTCCGCCGCCTCGCCCGCCTCCGCCGCCGGCCCGCCCAGGTCTAGGCCGCGGCAAGCGGCCATTTTAGATTCGACCACGAAAAACACGAACAGACACGAACGAGTCTCTGAGCAAGCTTGGCAGACTTGGTCAAAGGCGGCCGCTCTCGCCTTCCTGTTCGTGTTCGTTCGTGTTTTTCGTGGTTCAAAAATCTCAGATCAGCCGGCTGCGCATGGCCTGGGAGAGCAGGTCGATCATGGTCACAGCCACAATAATGACGATGACCATGGCCGAGGTCTGGCGGAAGGCGAAGCCGTTCAGGGAATCGAACAGCAGCTGGCCGATGCCGCCGGCGCCGATCAGGCCGAGCACGGTCGCCGAGCGGGCGTTGGATTCAAAGCGGTAGAGGGCATAGCTGGTCCACAAGGGCGCGACCTGCGGGATCACCCCCCAGACGATCTCGTGCAGCGGCGCCGCGCCGGTGGCCCGCACACCCTCGATCGGGCGGGGATCGACGGTCTCGACCGCCTCCGAGAACAGCTTGCCGAGCACCCCGCCGGTATTCACCGCCAGCGCCATCACCCCGGCGAACGGACCGACCCCGACCGCGACGATGAACATGATGCCGATGACGAGGTCGGGCACGGCGCGCAGCAGGTCGAGCACGCGCCGCACCGGCTGCTGGATCCAGGGCGGCGAGACGTTGCGCGCGGCGGCCAGGCCCAATGGAATGGCCAGGGCCATGGCGAAGACCGTGCCCCAGAGGGCGATCTGCACCGTCAGCCACATCTGGGCGATATAGAGCGGCAATTGCCCGAAGTCCGGATGCAGGAAGTCGCGGGCGAACTCCTGCATGTTGGCGGACCTGGCGAACAGCAGCGGAAACCGGTGCAGCTCCACCGGCCCGATGCTGACGATCAAAAGCATGGCGATGCCGCCCCAGACCAGCAGGTCGATCAGCCGCTGCGCCAGCGGGCGCACCGGCGGCGGCGGAATGGCCGCCACGGGGTCCGTCACCGTCATTTCGCCGCCGACGCCTGGTGCGAGGCGATCTGCGCCATCGCCGCGTCATAGGCGCTCTGGGCGGCGGCGATCTTCTGAGGGTCGCCGGTCTTCTTGGCCTCGTAGAGCGTCTCGCCGGCGTCCATGCGCAGGACCGGGTCGAGATAGCCCGGGTCCACCGGCCCGAAGCCGCCATAGGTCAGGGCCTTCAGCACGGCCCGCTCATGGTCGCCCTCCGGTCCCGGCGCGCTTCCATAGGTCAGGAAGAAGCGCTGGATCTTGGCCTTGACCGCCGGGTCCATGTCCTTGCGCACCACGATCGAGGATTCGGGCAGCGGCGGCGAGGTCCAGATCACCTGCACCCGGCTGGCGATGTCGGGATTTTGCCGCTTCGCGAACACCAGGCCGACGGTGTTGTTGGTCCCGATGTCGACCACCCCGTTGGCCACCCCGAACAGGTTGGCCTGGTGGCTGGATGAGCGCACGACCTTGAAACAGGCGCTGGGGTCGATGTCGTGCGGGATGAAGATATAGGCCATCGGCGCCAGGGTGCCGGAGGTCGACCGCGCGTCGCCGATGCCGAAATTGTAGCGCTTGCCGCATTTCAGCATGTCGTCGAGGGTGATGCCCGAGCCCTTCCTGACCAGCAGCACCGAGGCGTAGGGCACGGCGCCCCTGGCCTGCAGGATGCGGCCGACCACCTCGCCGTCGGCGCGCCGCACCGCCTCCAGGGTCGGCAGGGCCGAGAACCAGCCCATCTGCACCTGGTTGAAGCGCATGGCCTCGATCAGCGATGTGTAGTTGGAGGCGTAGAAGGCCTTCACCTTCAGGCCGGTCTTTTTCTGCATGTCGTCCAGCAGCGGCTGCCAGACCTTGGCCATGGAGAGCTGGTCCTCGGCCGAGAGGATCGAGAAGTTCAGCGTCTTGGAATCGTCCTGGCCGCAGCTGGCCAGGACGAGCGTGGCGATCAGGCCGACGGCCAGGGCGAGTTTGCGGATCATTTCGGAGCCCCTTCCCAGAAGACCTCTTCGATCTCCGGGCCATAGATGTCGACAAGCCGGGCGTGGTCGAGGCCCTGGCTCGGCCCGTCATAGACGATCCGGCCGGCCTTCAGCGCCACCACCCGCGGGCAGTAGCGCAGCGCATAGTCGACCTGGTGCAGGCTGACCACGACGCTGATCGCCTCCTTGGCGTTCAGGTCGCAGAGCAGCTCCATCACCCGTCGCGCCGCCACCGGGTCCAGCGAAGCCACCGGCTCGTCGGCCAGGATCACCTCGGCGCCCTGGACCAGGGCGCGGGCGATCGCCGCCCGCTGCTGCTGGCCGCCGGACAGGGTGCCGGCGCGCTGGCCGGCGTATTCGGCGACCCCGACCCGGGCGAGGGCGCCCATCACCGCGGTTTTCTCGGCCGCCGGCCACAGTCCAAGGAGGCCGCGCCAGAAATTGACCCGGCCGAGCATGCCCAGCGCCACATTGTTGTAGAGGCTGAGGCGGCCGACCAGGTTGAACTGCTGGAAGACCATGCCGATGCGCGCCCGCAGCTGGCGAACCCGCTCGGAAACCCGCCCCGCCCGCTGGACGCTCTGGCCGAACGCCTCCACCGTCCCGTCGCCGCCGTCGAGCACGACCAGACCGTTGATGGCGCGCAAAAGCGTCGACTTGCCGGCCCCCGACGGGCCGATCAGGCCGATCATCTCGCCCTTGGCCACGCTCAGGGCGACGCCGTCCAAGGCCCGCCGCGCGCCGAAGGTCTTGGAGGCGGCATGGACCGCGATGACGCCTTGGCCTGACATAACGCCGGTCTTTATCCCGCCTGCTCAACGCCCTGATGGCGCAGCCATGCGAAACTTTCGCGACAGCCACAAGGCCGCGCTTGCGACTTTCTTTGGCCGATAAAGGCTTTACATCGGGGTCCGCATTCCTTACATCGCGCGCTCCGGCGGACCCGAAGTCCTGAAAAGCGCTGCTAACGCCGGCCTGGGTTTAACAATCTGCAGGGGGTTACGTGAATTGCACACGTACCATTCGCCCCTGGACCTGGTCCGTGAGCGGTCGCCGGAACGTCCTGTCGCACTCGTGCGACCGGGCGCCGTGGCCCTAGCGGCGCGCTGGTTCCAGAAGACTTTCAAAGGCGACGTCCTTTACGCGGTCAAGGCGAACCCTTCGCCGTGGGTGATCGAAGCCCTGGCCGCCAACGGGGTCAACGCCTTCGACGTGGCCTCGATGCCGGAGATCGAGCTGGTGGCGAAGCACGCCCCCGGCGCGCGCATGGCCTTCATGCATCCGGTGAAGAGCCGCAGCGCCATCTCGGCCGCCTATTTCGATCACGGCGTGCGCACCTTCGCCTTCGATACCGAGGACGAACTCGCCAAGATCCTCGACGCGACCGGTAACGCCAAGGACCTGAACCTGATCGTGCGGCTGGCGGTGACCGCCGAAGGCGCCTCCTATCCGCTCGCCGGCAAGTTCGGCGTCGAGCCGGCCGAGGCCCCGGGGCTGCTGCTGTCCGCCCGCCGCGCCACCCAGGACCTGATGGGCGTCTCCTTCCACGTCGGCAGCCAGTGCATGCGGCCGACCGCCTATCAGTCGGCCATGGCCCAGGCCTCGCGCTCGCTGGTCCGCGCCGGCGTCTTCGCCGACGTGGTCGACGTCGGCGGCGGCTTCCCGTCGGTCTATCCCGGCATGGTGCCGCCCAACCTCGGCTTCTTCATGGACGCCGTCGACCGCGGCTTCGCCGAGATGATGGTGCACGAGACCACCGAGCTCTGGTGCGAACCGGGCCGGGCGCTGGTGGCCGAATGCTCGTCGGTGCTGACCCGCGTCGAGTTGCGCAAGGGCGACGCGCTCTACCTGAACGACGGCTCCTACGGCTCGCTGTTCGACGCCAGCCATTCCAGATGGCCGTTTCCGGTCAAGCTGGTGCGCGACGGCGCCGCCGACGCGCCTCTGAAGCCGTTCCGTTTCTACGGACCGACCTGCGACAGCCTTGACCACATGCCGGGACCCTTCTGGCTGCCGGAAGACGTCGGCGAGGGCGACTATGTCGAGATCGGCATGATGGGCGCCTATGGCGTCACCATGACCACCCGCTTCAACGGCTATGGCGACCTGGATGCGGCCATCGTCAAGGACGCGCCCATGGCCTCGATGTACGGCCTGGCGCCGGCGTCGATCCCAACCCCGCGCACCGAGACCGACACGGTCGTCAAACTGTCGCGCGCCCGTGGAAAGAAGCGCCGGCGCAGATAGTCCGGCATAAGGGCTGACGGCGCGGCCGTCAGCCCGTCTCCGCCGCTCCCCCGCCCCGACCCCTCCCGCAAAGGAGGGGCTTTAAAGGTTGGAATCCCCATGACCAAACCCAACACCAAGGCCGAACTGCTCGCCAAGACGGTCGAGCACGTGGACATCACCTCGTACGACGCGCGCCCGGTGATCGACGCCATGCGCCAGATGAGCTTCACCTCGCGCGACACCGCTCGGGCCGCCGACATCCTCTCCATGGCCATCGAGGACAAGGCCTGCTCGGTCTGGCTGACGCTGGCCGGCTCGACCAGCGCCGGCGGCTGCATGCACGTCTATCGCGACATGGTGCGCTACGGGATGATCGACGCGGTGGTCGCCACCGGCGCCTCGATCATCGACATGGACTTCTTCGAGGCCCTCGGCTTCAGGCACTACCAGGCCCAGGCGGAGGTCGACGACCGCGACCTGCGCGCCCTCTATATCGACCGCATCTACGACACCTATATCGACGAGGAAGAGCTGCAGGCCTGCGACGGGGCGATCAAGGAGATCGCCGACAGCCTGGAGCCGCGGCCCTATTCCTCGCGCGAATTCATCCGCGAGATCGGCAAGTGGCTGGCGGCCGGCAACGCAAAAAAGCCCGGCTCGCTGATCCAGACGGCGTACGAGGAAGACGCGGTGATCTTCTGCCCGGCCTTCACCGACTCATCGGCCGGCTTCGGCCTGGTCAAGCACCAGGCCGAGCGGATCAAGGCCAGGCAGCCCTATGTCAGCATCGACTCGGTCGCCGACTTCCGCGAGCTGACCGACGTGAAGATCGCCGCCAAGACCACCGGCCTGTTCATGGTCGGCGGCGGGGTGCCGAAGAACTTCGCCCAGGACACCGTGGTCTGCGCCGAAATCCTCGGCATCGAGGCGGACATGCACAAATACGCCGTGCAGATCACCGTCGCCGACGTGCGCGACGGCGCCTGCTCCTCCTCGACGCTGAAGGAGGCCTGCTCCTGGGGCAAGGTGGACGTCACCTATGAGCAGATGGTGTTCGCCGAGGCCACCACGGTGGTGCCGCTGATCGGCTCCGACGCCTGGCACCGCGAGGGCTGGAAGAGCCGCGAGAAGCGCCGTTTCGCCCGGCTGTTCGCCTGATCGGACCGGATTTTCGCTGGCTTGCGCGCGCGCCCGTTCGGCCCTACCTCAGGCCGAGGATGGGCACAAACTGCACCCATACCCACGACCAGCCGGGCCTCGGCGGGGCGGGGCTGAAGGCGGAGCTCAAGGACGCCGAGCAACGCTGCGCGGCCGGCCATCAGCGGCTGACCGAACCGCGGCGCCGGGCCTTGGAGATGCTGCTGCGCGCCGGCCAGCCGGTGAAGGCCTACGACCTTTTGCCGAAATTCCACGCCGGCGGCCGCGCCGCCAAACCGCCGACCGTCTACCGGGCGCTGGAATTCCTTGAACGCCATGGCCTGGCCCACCGGATCGAGAGCCTGAACGCCTATGTCGCCTGCCGCCGGGTCGGGCAGACCCACGCGGCGGCGTTCTTGATCTGCGACTGCTGCGGCGCCACCGCCGAGGTCGAGCCCAAGGCCGCCTCCGAGATGGACGCCATCGGCGCCGAGGCCGGCTACCGGCTGACCTCCGTCACCATCGAAGCCCACGGCCTTTGCGCCGCCTGCGTGGAAGCGGCCTAGGTCTCGATCGCCGCCCTCAGCGTCGACTTGACCAGGTCCGGCCGTTCCATCGGCAGGAAATGGGTGGTTCCCGGCACGGTCTCGATGCGGATTCGCCCGTCCGCCGTCAGCTGGTCGATGCGGCCGTCGACATTGCAGGTGGAGGCGGTCTCGGCGCGCAGGATGCGGATCGGGCAGCGGCTGCGGGCGAAGGCGTCCCAGGGATCGTGCGCCTGGGCGGTATAGTTGGACGCCTCCCAGTCCGGCGCGCAGGCCAGTTCGACGGTCCCGTCGGCCAGGTCGCGAAAGCCGTCCTCGGCATAGTCCAGCAGCATGGCCTCTGGCCAGGTGGTGAAGGCGCCGCGGCCGCGATACGACTGGACGGCGGCTTCGCGGCTGTCGAAATGCCGTCGCCGGCGCGTCGCGCCGTGGATCAGCGGCGACTCGCCGACCGCCCCGGCGGGCCGGTCCGGCGGCAGGATGACCGGATCGAACAGCGCCAATGCCCGCACCCGTTCCGGCCGCTCGGCGGCGGTGAACAGGCTGAGCGTGCCGCCCATGGAGTGGCCGGCCAGCACCACGTCCTTCAGATCGAGCGTATCGAGGAAGACGATCAGGTCGTCGCCCAGGTCGAGCCAGCTTCGCCGTCCCTCCGGCGAGGTCGGCGCGCGGGTGCGGCCGTGGCCGCGCAGGTCGAGCGCCAGGATGCGCAACTCGCCGGCCAGGGCGGCGAGGATCGTCCGATAGGTGCGCGCGTTGAAGCCGTTGGCGTGCGAAAACACCGCGTCGACCGGCCGCTCATCGGGTCCGAAGTCGAGATAGGCGAATTCGCCGGGTCCGGCCTCGGTTTCGAGCCGCACCTCGCGGGCGCGGGGCTGGTAGGCGACAATGGCGTCCATGCGGCCTCCTACAGGCGTTCGGCAGGCTGCATAGGCGAAGGAGGCGCGGGATGAAACTGTTCACCATCGGCTATCAGGCCGCCACCCAGGCCGAACTGATCGAGCGGCTCAAGGGCGCCGGGGTCCAGGTGCTGGTCGACGTGCGAGCCGTCGCCGCCTCCCGCCGGGCCGGGTTCTCCAAGAAGCTGCTGGCCGCCGGGCTCGCCGACGCCGGCATCGACTATGTGCACTTGCGCGCCCTGGGCACGCCGCCGGCCGGGCGCCTCGCCGCCCGCGCCGGGCGCACCGCCGAGATGCAGGCGATCTACAACGGCTATCTGGATAACGAACCGGCCGCCCAGGCGGAACTCGCCGAGGCGGCCGATATCAGTGCGGCGCGGCCCACGGCTCTGCTCTGCCTGGAGGCCGACGCCAACGTCTGCCACCGCAGCCTCATCGCCGGGCGCCTGGCGAGGCGCGCCGGCTTCGAGGTGGTGGATCTCTAGGTCTTCAGGGACCGACCACCGGCCCGCGGCCACGCACGGTGTGCATGACCAGCGAAATCACGAACAGCACCAGGAAGACCAGGAACAGCAGCTTGGCGATGCCCGCGGCCGCGCCGGCGATCCCGGCGAATCCCAGCAGGCCGGCGACCAGGGCCACCACCAGAAAGATCAGAGCCCAACTCAGCATGACGTCGTCTCCACTTGCTCGGCGCTGGCCTTGATGGCGCGCCGCTTGCAGATTTCAACGTCGATCCCAGGCGGGCGTTCCGCGCGGGCCGCTTTCCCAGCCTAGCGTTTCGGCGGCTTGCGGTTCTGGAAGAAGGCGCGGGCGATCTCGCCGATGACGCGCGGATTGCGCATGGCCATGATCCCCGCCGCCAGGGCCACCCCGGCCGAGGCGATCGGCTTGTCGCGCACCAGCTCCATCAGGTCCTCGGCCACGTCGTTGGCGGTGGCCTCGCCGCGTCGGCGCCGGCGGCCGCGCGGCATGGAGACGAGGCCGATGATGGCCGCGATCACGGCGAAGGACCCGGCCACCACCGCGCTCGCGCCGGCGCGGCCGACATAGGGCTCGACCAGCGCGTAGAGCGCGAAGGCCAGCGCCACGATGACAACCGAGGCCGAGGTGGCGATCGCCGCGATCGCCACGAAGGCCATGAGCAGCCGTCTGAAGATCACCGGCGCCCGCCGGCCAGCAGGATGCCGATCAGCACGCCGACGCCGAGCGCCGTGAAGGTCGCGGTCAGCGGCCGTTCCTGGACCTTTTCGGCCACATAGCGCTGGGCGACGTCGATGGAGTCGCCGGCGGTGTCGGCATAGGCGCGAGCCTGGACCCGCAGGGTCTCGAGGCCCTCCTGGATCGTGCGCTGGGCGCGCTCGGTCATCTCGTTGATGTTCTTTTCGGCGTCCTTGATGGTCTGGTCGACGCGGTCTGCCGTTTCGTCGACGGCGGTGCTGGCGGGCATGGATTGTCTCCGAGGCATCGATGGGTGAGAGAAACGCTGAAGCTTTGACGGGAACGCGACCACGGACGGCGCGGTTCCGAAACCCGCTGTCCAGGCGGAACGGCGCGAACTGGCCGCTGCATGACGCTTTCCTTATCCCTCCGCAAGGTGTTCTCTGTCGTCAATGATTTGTTCGCGTCAGTCCGGGCTTTTGCCGCCCACAAAAGGACTTCAGTGACGGCCCATGGATCGCGCCCCGGCAGCGGCGCCATCGGCGCCTGAAACAAGACCCGCCGGCCTGGCCGCGGCCGACCCCATGGCCGCGGCGCGCCTGCAGCGGATCGCCCAGCTGGCCGCCCTCGCCTTTTCCACCTCCCGCGCGGCCATCGCCCTGTTCGAGGATGGCGAGGTTCGCCTGGTCGCCAGGGTGGCGCCGCCGGGCGACGACTGGCCGAACCCCGGCGAGTTGCAGACCCGCTGGCGCGGCCTGCGCGAGGCGGTGATTTCGACCGACGACAAGGGCTTCCGGGCCGCCGCGCCGCTTTTCGCCGCCGACGGGCCGGTGCTGGGGGTCATTGTCCTGCATGAGCCGGCGTCGGCCGGCGCCTGCGCCCACGCCGGCGAGCGGGCGCTGGTCGACCTTGCCGCCATCGCCGCCGAGGAGGTCACCCGCCGGCGCGACGAGGCCGAGCGCGAGACCCTGGTCGCCGAACTGGACCACCGGGTGAAGAATGTCCTGGCCGCCGTGCAGTCGCTGGCCGCCCAGTCCGCCCGCAAGGCTTCCTCGCTGGAGGGCTTCCTGAAGACCTTCGCCGGGCGGCTGAAATCCATGGCCTCGGCCCACCAGCTGCTCACCGCCACCCGCTGGCGCGGCGCCGGCATGCAGAACATCGCCGCCGCCGAGCTGGGCGGCCTGGCGCCGGGCCAGACCCGCTGGCAGGGGCCGGACCTGCTTTTGACCCCGCGCGCGGCCAACGCCATGTCGCTGGCGCTGCACGAGCTGGCCACCAACGCGGTGAAGTTCGGCGCGCTTTCCACCGAGTTCGGACGGGTCGAGGTGGTCTGGGGCTCGACCGGCGATGGCGGGCTCGAACTGCTCTGGACCGAGGCGGGCGGCCCGCCGGTCGCGCCGCCGACCCGTCGCGGCTTCGGCGCCACCCTTCTGGACAAGGTCACCGGTCGCGAACTGGGCGGCGAGGCGCGCGTCGAACACCGTCGCGAAGGCGTGCGCGCCACCCTGGTCGCCGGCGCCTCGGCCCTGGCCGACCAGCCGGCGGCCTCGCCGACGCCCGAGCCCGTCGCCGACGCCCCCAGCCTCGCCGGCGCCTCGGCTGGCGCGCCCTATCTCGACCCCGCCGGCCGTATCAAGGGCCTCAGGGTGCTGATCGTCGAGGACGCCCTGTTGCTGGCGCTGGAGCTGGAGGCCGGGCTGTCGGAGGCCGGGGCCACGGTGGCGGGCTCGGCGGCGGACGTCGAGGAGGGTCTGCGCATGGCCGAGCTGCCGCTGGACGCGGCGGTGCTGGACGCCAACCTGAACGGCGCCTCGGTGCTGCCGGTGGCCCAGGCCCTGGCGGCGCGCGGCGTGCCCTTCATCTTCGCCACCGGCTACGGCGACACCAAGTTCGCGCCGCAGGGGTTCGACGCCCCGCTGATCAAGAAGCCCTATGACGTGACCCAGGTCGCCGCGGCCCTGGCCGAGATCACCGGACGCGCCGCGCCCCAGGCCCCGAGGGAACCGATCACCGCGGCGTGAGGTTCTGGTCCGGGCGGCGCCTCAAGAGCGCGCGTTCAGGCACAGGGAGCTTTCGAGCATGCACCGCTATCTTCTCATCGCCAGCGCCACGGCGCTTCTGGCGGCCTGTAGCCAGCCCGCCAACAACACCGACGCCGCGGCCGCCAGCGCCGCCGAGGCCGCCGGCAGCGCCGCCGCCGCCGCCAACTCCAGCGCCGCTTCCGCTGTCAGTTCGGCCGTCGACGCCAGCGCCTCGTCAGCCCAGGCTTCGGCCAGCGCCTCGGCGGCCACGCCCTCGACGCCCGACTTCGTCGCCAAGGCCGCCGCCACCGACATGTTCGAGATCGCCGCCGCCAGGCTGGCCGAGAAGCGCTCGAAGAACGCCGACGTGAAGGCCTTCGCGGCGATGATGATCCACGACCACACCCAATCGACCGCCAACCTGAAGGCGGCGATCAAGGCCTCCGGCGCGGCGGTCACGCCACCCAGCGCCCTGCCCGCCGACATGCAGGCCAAGCTGGACGCGCTGAAGGCCGCCTCGGACGCCGATTTCGACAAGGCCTATATCGCCAGCCAGGTGCAGGCCCACACCGACGCGCTGCCGGTCATGCAGGCCTATGCCGCGGGCGGCGACACGCCGCAGATCAAGGACTTCGCCGCCAAGACCGCCCAGGTCGTCCAGATGCACCTGGAAAAGGCCACCAGCATCCAGAGCGCGATGGGCTAGGGCGGCGCTGACCTCAGCCGTTCGACCGTGACGCCCCTGGCCGCCAGCGCCTCGACCAAGCCGAGGTCCGGCGCGCCGACCCAGACGATCTGCAGGCCCTGAGCGGCGAAACCGGCTAGCGCCTCAAGACCGGCCTCGGCGGCCGGAAGGCGCCGGGCTTCGCGGCGCGCCAGGGCCAGGGTCGTTGGTGGAGCGTCGGCGTCGGCGATCAATACATCGGCCTGGGACAGCGCCCGGGCGGCGCGCAGGCTGAGCAGGTCCGGGACGCCGTCGGCCGCGACGAGGCGCAGGCGCCCTTGCGTCGGCGTCCGCCCCGCCCAGCCGTCCAGGGCCTCGCCGAGCAGGCGTCTTGCCAGCGCCATGTCGCCAGCCATGGCGGCCTCGGCCGCCGGGCCGCTCAGCGCTTCGCGCAGGAAGGCGCGGCGGGCGTCGAGATCGGGCAGCTTTTCGCGCAATTGGTCACGCATGGCTCCGAACAGCGCCGCCACCCGGCCGGCGCCGGGCGGCACGCGCGCCTCGATATCGCTGCGCAGCAGGGCGGCCAGCATGGGCGAGGCGCCGGTGGTGCCGACGGCGGCCACCACCTCGCCGCGGTCCACCAGGGCCGGCGTATGGAAGTCCGACAGCGCCGGATGATCGACCACGTTGACCACTGCCCCGGCTTGGCGCGCTGCGCTCGCCGCCGCGGCGCGGAAGGCCGGGTCGCCGGCGGCGACGAAGACCAGGCTGGCGTCCTCGTAGACCGCGGGCTCGAGCGCTTGGCCGGCCTCGATGCGCAGCAGCCGCGCCGGCGAGCCGTCGAACAGCCGCGCCTTGGCCTCAGCCGGCTCGCCGTCGCCGACGATGGCGACCGTGCGGCCGGCCAGGGGAAAGAAGGCGGGAAAGGCGTCCATGCCCGGCGAATCCTAGCCCGTTTGCGCGTCCGGTGGCGCATTTTTGACCGAGCGGGCCAACCTGAACGGTGTTAAGATCGCTTCCGATCAAGGCGCATGGCCATTCGGGAGGGCCCATGACCATCAATCTCAACATAAATGGCCGCGCCTACGCGGTGAACGCCGCGCCGGAGACGCCGCTGCTCTGGGTGCTGCGCGACGAGCTGAAGCTGACCGGGACCAAGTACGGATGCGGCATCGCCCAGTGCGGCGCCTGCACCGTGCATGCCGACGGCGTGGCGATCCGTTCCTGCCAGACGCCGGTGTCTTCGGCGACGAGCATGAAGATCACCACCATCGAGGGCCTTGGCGGGACCCATCCCGTGCAACTGGCCTGGATCAAGGCCGACGTGCCGCAATGCGGCTATTGCCAGTCGGGCCAGATCATGTCGGCCGCCGCCCTGCTGGCGGTCAAGCCCAAGCCCAGCGACGACGACATCGACGCGGCGATGACCGGCAACATCTGTCGCTGCGGCACCTATCAGCGGATTCGCGCCGCCATCCACGACGCCGCCAACCCGGAGGCTTCCGGCCAGGCTCCGACCGGAGCCGCGGCATGAACGCGCTCGCCAAGGCCGCCGCCGCGTCCACGACCCGGCGCGGGCTGATCATCGGCGCCAGCGTCGTCGGCGGCGCCCTGGTGGTCGGCTGCTCCCCGAAAAGCATGGCCGGCCTGATGTCCATGGGCGGCCAGGATCTCGATCTCGGCCCCTTCGGTCCGTTCATCAGGATCGATCCGGACGGGTCGGTGACGGTGATGAACAAGCATCAGGAGATGGGCCAGGGCAACCATGCCGGCCTCGCCGCCCTGGTCGCCGAGGAGCTCGACGCCGACTGGGCCAAGGTCAAGGTCGTCCCGTCCGCCGCCAACGCCAAGCTCTACGCCAACACCCTGTTCGGCGTGCAGGGCACCGGCGGCTCGACCGCCATGGCCAATTCCTGGCTGCAGTACCGCCGCGCCGGGGCCGCCGCCCGCGCCATGCTGGTCCAGGCCGCCGCGGACCGCTGGAAGGTCCCGGCCGGCGACGTCGGCGTCCAGAACGGCGTCGTCGCCCATGGGCCGTCCGGCCGGGTCGCCACCTTCGGCGAACTGATCGCCGAGGCCGGCAAGGTCAAGCCGCCGCAGTCGCCGAAGCTGAAACGCCAAGCCGACTTCACCCTGATCGGCACCCGCCGCGTGGCGCGCAAGGACAGCCCGGCCAAGAGCACCGGGACCGCCCGCTATACCCAGGACGTCCACCTGCCCGACATGCTGACGGCGGTGGTGGCGCACGCGCCGCGCTTCGGCGGCAAGCCCGCCTCGTTCGACGACAGCGCGGCCCGCCAGGTTCCCGGCGTGGTCGACGTGGTGAAGATCCCGACCGGCGTCGCGGTGATCGCCAATTCGACCTATGCCGCCCGCACCGGCCGCGATGCGCTGAACGTGACCTGGAACGACGACAGGGCGGAAAAGCGCTCCTCCGACGCCATCGTCGCCGATTATCACAAGATCGCCGCCGGCCAGGGCGAGGTGAAGGCGCAGGCGTTCGAGACCAAAGGCGACGCGACCGGCGCCTTCGACGGCGAGCTGCTGACCGCCACCTACGACTTCCCCTATCTCGCCCATGCCACCATGGAGCCGATGAACTGCGTCGCGCAGGTGGACGGCAACCGGGTCAAGCTGACCTTCGCCTCGCAGATCCAGACCCTGGATCAGATCAACACCGCCATGGTGGTCGGGACCCTGCCGGGCGCGGTCGAAATCGAGACCCTGCCGGCCGGCGGCTCGTTCGGGCGGCGCGGCAACAACCACTCCGACTATGTCGTCGAGGCGGTGCGCATCGCCAAGCACGTGGGTCGTGGCCGGCCGGTCAAGCTGGTCTGGACCCGAGAGGACGACATGACCGGCGGCCTGTATCGGCCGCTGACCCACCATGCGGTCGCCATCAAGACCGACGCCGACGGCTATCCCGCCGCTTGGCGGCACCGGGTGGTGACCCAGTCGATCACCAAGGGTTCGCTGACCGGCGGCGGCTTCGACGAAAGCACCGTCGAGGGGACCAAGGGCTCGGTCTATCTGGCCGCCACCCCGGTGGTCGACGCCCAGGTCTATGAGCCGGAATTCCCGGTGACCGTGCTCTGGTGGCGATCGGTGGGCGCGACCCATACGGCCTTCGCCATGGAGCACACCATCGACCAGCTGGCGCGCAAGGCCGGCAAGGACCCGGCCGACTACCGCCGGGCCCTCTACAAGCGCGCGGGTCACGCCGCCGACCGCCATCGCGCCGTGCTCGACATGGCCTGCGAGAAGGCCGGCTGGGGCCAGCCCTTGCCGGCCGGCGTGGCGCGGGGCCTGGCGGTGCACGAGAGCTTCGGCTCGGTGGTGGCCCAGGTCGCCGAGGTGACCATGAAGGCCGGCGAGCCGCGCGTCACCCGCGTGGTCTGCGCCATCGACTGCGGCACGCCGATCGCGCCCGACCTGATCGCGGCGCAGATGGAGGGCGGAATCTGCTACGGCCTGTCCGCGGCCCTGTACGGCAAGATCACCTTGAAGGACGGCCGGGTCGAGCAGACCAATTTCGACGCTTATCGGGTGCTGCGGATGAACGAGGCGCCCAAGGTGGAGACCTACATCGTCGCCTCGACCAATCCGCCGACCGGCGCGGGCGAGCCCGGCACGCCGGTCATCGCGCCGGCCGTGGCCAACGCCCTGCTGGCCCTGAACGGGAGGCCGACCTCCAGCCTGCCGTTCGTCACGGCTTAGGTGAGGTCGCCCAGGTAAGGTCGCCTAAGTAAGATCGCCTGGGCGATCGACGTCGTAGAGCACGCCGTCGTCGGGAGAGGCGATGAGGACCAGCCGCTCGCCGAGTCCGGCCAGCAGGCCGCCGGCGCCGCGGTCGCCCTCCAGTTCCAGCAGGCGCGGCAGCAGTTCGCGGCCGAACAGCACCGGGTGGCCGCGTTCGCCGTTGAAGGTGGTCGCGGCCGCCGGCGCGCCCTCGCCCACCGCCGCAGCCAGCGGCGCCAGCACGCCGGCGGGGATGCGCGGCATGTCGCCCAGGAAGACGAAGACCCCGGCCGCGTCGGGCGGAACGGCGCCGACCGCCGCCTTCAGCGAAGCGGAAAGGCCGTCCGCGTGGCGTTCGGCCTCGATCAGCCGCAGCCGCGCGGTCTGGCCGGCGCGCGCCGCGAACGCCTTCGCGGCCTGCGGCACGGCGGCGTCCGCCCCCCAGACCACGCTCACCGTCCGCACCGGCCCGGCGAAGGCGGCGGCCAGGGCGCCGTCGAGCAGCACCCCGCCTCGCCAGGGCGCGGTCAGCTTGCCGCCGCCGAAGCGGGCGCCGGATCCGGCGGCCAGCACGACGGCCTCCAGGCCCGGCCCGGTCGCTATCCCCGTCGCTACCCCTGTCGCCAAGGCCGGTTCCTTTCTATGTTCACGGCGCAATGACGCCGTACGACGCCTCCGCCCCCCGGTCCACCGCCGCCAGGCCGCCGCTGATCGACGGCTTCGGCCGCGCGGTGACGTATCTGCGCGTCTCGGTGACCGACCGCTGCGACCTGCGCTGCGTCTACTGCATGTCCGAGCACATGGTCTTCCTGCCCAAGGCCGAGGTGCTGACCTTAGGCGAGCTGGACCGGTTGGCCTCGGCCTTTGTTGGCCTCGGCGTGCGCAAGCTGCGCCTCACCGGCGGCGAGCCCTTGATGCGCAAGGGGTTCATCGGCCTGGTCGAGCAGCTTTCGCGCCACCTGGAAACCGGCGCCCTCGACGAGCTGACCCTGACCACCAACGCCACCCGGCTCGAGCGCCATGCGGACGATCTGGCCCGGCTCGGCGTCAGGCGGATCAACGTCTCGCTCGATACACTCAAGCCCGAGCTTTTCCGCCGCATCACCCGCGGCGGCGACCTTGGCAGGGTGCTGGCGGGGATCGAAGCGGCGCGGGCCGCCGGCCTGGCGGTGAAGATCAACACCGTGGCGCTGAAGACCGACAACGCCGCGGAAATCCCCGACCTGATCGCCTGGGCCCACGGCCAGGGCATGGACATGACCCTGATCGAGACCATGCCCATGGGCGAGATCGACGAGGACCGCACCGACCAGTTCCTGTCCCTCGCCGAAGTCCGCCGCACGCTGGCGAGCTATTGGACGCTGAGCGACCTGGCGCTCAGCACCGGCGGGCCGGCGCGCTATGTGCGCATCGCCGAGACCGGCGGGCGGCTGGGCCTGATCACCCCGCTCAGCCATAATTTCTGCGAGGGCTGCAACCGGGTGCGGCTGACCTGCACCGGGGTGCTGCACTCCTGCCTCGGCCGCGACGACGCCAGCGACCTGCGCGCGGTCATGCGCGGCGGGGCGGATGGGCCGGGGCTGGAGGCGGCGATCCGCGCGGCGATCGCCGCCAAGCCCAAGGGCCACGATTTCCATATCGAGCGCGGCGCCGCGCCGGCCCTGGCGCGGCACATGTCGACCACCGGCGGCTAGGCCGATGGCGCGGGTGCTCCTGTTCGGCCGGCTGCGCGACGTCGCCGGCTGGCGCGAGCGGACGGTCGATCCGGCGCCGGCCAGCCTGTCGGCGCTCAAGGCCCTGCTCGCCGCCGAGGATGCCGCGCTCGGCGAGGCGCTGGCCGGGCCCGGCGTGCAGGCGGCGGTGGACAAGGCGCTGGTGCGCGGCGACACAGCGCTCGCCGCGGAGTCCGAGGTCGCCTTCCTCAGTCCGATGAGCGGGGGCTGAGCCGATGGTGCGGCTGCAGACCGAGCCGTTCGATCCGGGGGCGCTGCTCTCCGGCTTCTGCCGCGGACGCGACGAGACCGGCGCGGTGGTCAGCTTCACCGGCATCGCCCGCGCCGGTTCGGGAGCGGTGACGCGGCTGGAGCTGGAAGCCTATCCCGGTTTCACCGACGCCGAGATCGACCGCATCGCCGAGGCGGCGCGGATGCGGTTTTCGCTGCACGATCTGATGATCGTCCACCGCGTCGGCGAGATCGCCCCCGGCGAGGCGATCGTCTTCGTGGCCGCCGCCGCCGCCCACCGCCGCGAGGCCTTCGAGGCCGCCGACCACCTGATGGACTACCTGAAGAGCCGCGCGCCTTTCTGGAAGCAGGAACACGGCCCCGACGGGCCCCGCTGGATCGAACCGACCGAGCGGGACCTGGAAGACGCAAAACGGTGGGACTGAGGTCCACGACCTCTACCTGGCCGTCATGGCCCGGCTTGTCCGCGCCACCCATGCTCACCGTCGAACGCGAGTGTTTATGGGCCCCCGCATTCCGCTGCGCCCCAGCGGGGGATGACGGTTACGGCTCCTCTTGGTCTAAGGTAGCTCACTGCCCTATCGGAGCCCTCCCATGAACGCGCCTTTTCCAGCCCCTGGCGGACGGATCGACGAAAGCTTGGCGCTCACGCCGGTGCGGATCGCGGTGCTGACCGTCTCCGACACCCGTGACGAGGAGAGCGACACCTCCGGCCAAGTGCTGGTCGACCGGTTGCGGGGCGCCGGCCATGTCCTGGCGGGCAAGGCGGTGGTCCCCGACGACCGCTCGAAGATCCGCAACCAGGTGATGGACTGGGTCGCCTCGGGCGAGGTCGACGTCATCCTCACCACCGGCGGCACCGGCCTGACCGGCCGCGACGTGACGCCGGAGGCGATCGAGCCCCTGTTCGACAAGCGGATCGACGGCTTCTCGGTGATCTTCCACATGGTCAGCTACCAGACGGTGGGACTCTCCACCCTGCAGTCGCGCGCCACGGCCGGCGTCATCGGCGAGGTCTTCGTCTTCTGCATGCCGGGCTCCAACGGGGCGGTGAAGGACGGCTGGGACAAGGTGATCTCCATCCAGCTCGACAGTCGTCACCGGCCCTGCAACTTCGTCGAGATCATGCCGCGCCTGAGCGAGCGATGAGCGAGCGATGAGCCGGCTGACCCATATGGACGAGCAGGGCCGGGCGCGGATGGTCGACGTCACGGGCAAGCCCGCCACCGCCCGCGAGGCGATGGCCGAGGGGCTGGTGCGCATGGCGCCGGCGACCCTGGCCCTGGCCCTCTCCGGCGGCGGCAAGAAGGGCGACGTGCGGGCCGTCGCCGAGATCGCCGGGGTGATGGCGGCGAAGAAGACCGCCGAGCTGATCCCGCTCTGCCATCCCCTGGCCCTGTCCAAGGTCGCCGTCGAGGTCGCCGAGGCCGCCGACGGCGCGGGTCTGGCGGTCACCGCGCGGGTCGGGACCACCGGACCGACGGGAGTCGAGATGGAGGCGTTGACCGCCGTCAGCGTCGCCTGCCTGACCCTCTACGACATGCTGAAGGCGGCCGATAAGGCCATGACCATCGAGGCCGTGCGGCTGGTCGCCAAGACCGGCGGCGCCTCGGGCGACTTCCGGCGCGAGGGCGCGTGAGGGATCTCTCGGTCGAGGAGGCCCGCGGGCGGATGCTGGCCCTGGCCGGGCAGGCCGGATTCGAGACGGTTCCCATCGAGGCGGCGGTCGGCCGGGTGCTGGCCGAGACGGTCACCGCCGCGCGCGATCAGCCGCCGTTCGATTCCTCGGCCATGGACGGCTGGGCGGTGGCGGGACCGGGCGAGGACTTCCGCATCGTCGGCGAAAGCGCCGCCGGCCACGGCTATCGCTCCCCGCTGGCGGCGGGCGAGGCGGTGCGCATCTTCACCGGCGCGGCCGTGCCGGAAGGCTCGATGCGGGTGGTGATCCAGGAGGAGGCGAGGCGCGAGGGCGAACAGGTGAAGACGCCGCCGGCCGACGCCCGCTCCGCCTTCATCCGCCCGCGCGGTGGTGATTTCCACGCCGGCCAGGTCCTGATGCAGCCCGGCGCGCGGCTGGACCCCTGGCGCATCGGCCTGGCCGCCGCCGCCGGCCGCGCCAGCCTCGCCGTCGCCAAGGGCGTCGACGTGGTCCTGCTCTCCACCGGCGAGGAGATCGTGCCGCCGGGCGGCTCGCCGGGCCCCGACCAGATCTTCGACTCCGGCGGCCCCATGCTGTCGCTGCTGATCGCGGGCTGGAGCGGCGGGCGGGTGCGTACGGTGCGCGCCGGCGACGACGAGGCGGCCATCGTGGCGGCGGTCGAGGGTGCGGCCGAGACGCTCATTGTCACCCTCGGCGGCGCCTCGGTCGGCGACCACGACCTGGTCAAGCCGGCGCTGGGGCGGCTTGGCCTGGAGCTCAGCGTCGAGACGGTGCGGGTGCGGCCCGGCAAGCCGACCTGGTTCGGGGTGTTGCGCGACGGCCGCCGGGTGCTCGGCCTGCCCGGCAATCCGGCCTCGGCCCTGGTCTGCGCCGAACTCTTCCTGCGGCCGCTGCTGGCGGCCATGCAGGGCGGCGAGCCTGGCCCGGTCCTGGCCAGCGCGCGGCTGAAAAGCCCGATGCCGGCCAACAGCGGCCGCGAGCACTGGGCGCGGGCGCGGCTGACCTCGGCGGAAGGGTCGCTCTGGGCCGAGCCGATGGGCGATCAGGACTCTTCGCTGGTCAAGGTCTTCGCCGAGTCCGGGGCGCTCATCCGGCGCGCGATCGGCGTGCCCGCCGCCGCGGCCGGCGACCCGGTCGACCTGCTGGTGCTCGACCGGCTGTAGCCGGCGGCCTTTTCCGCGACGATCTCGCCGATCACCGAGATGGCCACCTCCCAGGGCGCCTTGCCGCCCAGGTCGAGCCCGATCGGGGCGCGCAGCCGCGCCAGCTGCTCATCGGTCACGCCGGCGGCCGAAAGCCGCGCGAACCGCTCCGGCAGCCGCCGCCGGGCCCCCAGGACGCCGATGTAGAAGGCCGGCGAGGGCAGGGCGGCCAGCAGGGCGTCCTGGTCGGTGTCCCAGTCGTGGGTGGCGATGGCGATGGAGGTCCAGGGATCGATCCCCACCCGGGCGAAGGCCCCGGCCGGCTCGGCGCGGCTATAGGCGACCCCGGCCAGCGGCGGCGGGTCGATGGGGCCCTTGGGCCGGATCAGCGTGGTCTCGAACCCGGCCTGGGCGCCGAGGGCGGCGATGGCCAGGGCGGTCGGATCGGCGCCGACCACCGCCAGCCGGGGCTTGGGCTCATGCAGCCGGGAGACCAGGAACGGCGCCTCGGAGGCCAGGCACAGCGCATGGGTGGTGAGCGATCCGGCCTCGACGCCGCGCTCGCGGCCATCGGTGCTCCAGACCGCCGGACGGCGCTCGTCCATCAGCGCCAGCAGCCGCGCCGCCGCCGCGTCGTCGGGCGCGACCCGTTCGACCAGGATCTCGATCCGCGCGCCGCACAGAAGCTGGATGTCCGGCCACGGGCCGCCCTCGCCATAGACCAGCCGCCTCGGCTCGCCGTCGGCCAGGGTCTCGGCCGCGTGGATGGCCACGTCGCCCTCGATGCAGCCGCCGGAAAGAAAGCCGGCCACCAGCCCCTCGGCGAACACCATCTGGGTGCCGGGCGGCCGCGGCCCGCCGCCCTCGACCTTGTAAAGGGTGGCGAGGGCCGCGGCGCTTCCGGACTCCAGCGCGCGCCGCAGCGCCGGGCGCACATCCTCGTCCAGACCGAACAGCGGCCATTCGGGAAGCTCGAACTCCATGGGTTCCGAGGTTGGACCGGCCACGGGCGGCGTCAAGTTTTTCAGACGTGATTAACCCCGCTCAATTCCGCTTCCTTAATCGTTTGAGGCCATGTTCGGCGTCCAATCAGGGCCAAAAAGCCGCCGGGTGGGGTTCTTCGTGAGCGTATCCCTTTCAAAGCTGGGCTTCGGGGCCGCGCAGTTTCGTCTTGGCGGACCGGCAGTCGGGCGTGGGCGCTCGCCCGAGGCGGAAATCGGCGAGATCCTTAACCTTGCCGCCCGCTCGGGCTTAACCGTGTTCGACACCTCGAACGTGTCCACCTACGCCGATGACGTGATCGGCGAACAGCTGCCCCGGCCTTGCCGCTTCCG
Organism: Caulobacteraceae bacterium; assembly: GCA_036272595.1. Lineage (GTDB taxonomy): Bacteria > Pseudomonadota > Alphaproteobacteria > Caulobacterales > Caulobacteraceae > Poindextera. Next base: position 77,798 of record DATAYM010000036.1, on the reverse strand, counting down.
CGTGGTGCTGAAGACCGCCCGCGCCGACCGGGGCCCGGACCACATCGAGGCCGAGGCCAGGGCCTCGCTGCGCCGCCTGAGACTGGAGCGCGCCGACGCCATCATCGTCCAGGCGGCCGGCGACCTGTTCGGGCCGCACGGGCCGGACCTGTGGGCGCGGCTCCTGAAGCTGCGCGACGAAGGCCTGTTCGAGTATGTCGGGGTGTCGGTGTTCGCCTCCGACGACCCGCTCGGCGTGGTCAAGCGCTTCAAGCCCGACATCATCCAGGCGCCGGCCAGCCTGCTCGACCAACGGCTGCTGGTCGACGGCACCCTGGCCACCATCGCCGAATGGGGGGTCGAGGTGCAGCTGCGCTCGATCTTCCTGCAAGGCATCCTCTTCCTGCCGCCCGACCGGGTGCCCGGTCCGATGAAGGGCGCGGCCTCGCGGCTGTCGCGGGTGCGCCGGATGATCGCCGAGGGCCGTTCCGATCCGCTGCAGGCGGCCCTGGGGTTCGCCCTGTCGCGCGCCGAGGCCTCCTCGGTGGTGGTCAGCGTCACCAGCGCCGCCGAACTGCAGGCGATCATCGCCGCGGCGCTCAGCCCGCCGCCGGACCTGGACTGGGACGACATGGCCCTCGACGATCCCGCCGTGCTCGATCCGGACCGCTGGGTCGCCGCCTAAGGCGAGATTCGCGCTTCGGGACGAAGCGATCAGGCTTCAGCGACTATCCGATACAGCCGCGGCGCTGCTCAGGCGGCCGCCGAGAACTCCAGGCTCGACAGGGCTTCGAACATCCTCGCCGCCGCCACCGGCTTGGCAATATGGGCGTCGCCGCCGGCTGCGCGCGCCGCCTCGACGTGTTCGGGCATGGCGTTCGCCGAGACGAAGATGATCGGCGTGCGGTCCAGGCCCTCGCGCCGTTCGACCTCGCGGATCGCCCGCGTGGCGGCCAGGCCGTCCATCACCGGCATCTGCATGTCCATGAAGACGACGTCGAAGGCTCCAGTGCGCCACGCATCCACAGCCTGCTGGCCATCGCCGGCCGAACCGGTCTCAGCGCCGAAGTGATCGAGCAGCACCTGCATCAGGTGGCGATTGTGGGCGTTGTCGTCGACCACGAGAACGCGCATCGTCCGCTCGGACGCGACCGCCGTCGGCGGTTCAGCCATCTCCGGAGCCTGGGCGGGCGTGGCGCGCGGCAAGGTCAAGCGCAGGGTGAAGACCGAGCCTTCGCCGTCGACGCTGTCGGCTTCGAGTTCGCCGCCCATCAGATCGGTAAGCTGGCTGGCGATGGCCAAGCCCAGGCCGCTGCCGCCGGCGCGGCGGTTCATCGCCCCATCGCCCTGCTGGAAGCGGCCGAACAGCCTGGCCTTGGTCTCCGGCCCGAAGCCGCAACCGGTGTCGCGCACGACCAGACAGAAGCAGCCCTTGGCGTCGTCCTGGCAGACGATCTCGAGCCCGACCGCGCCGGTCTCGGTGAACTTGACGGCGTTGGCGGCGAGGTTGGTGAGGATCTGCTTCAACCGTACCGGATCACCGATGACCAGACGCTCGGCCTCGGGCGCGATGGTCAGGTCGAATGCGATATTCTTTTCGGACGCATGCACGGCGCTGAGCTGCGCCACGTCGCGGACGGCCTCGGCCAGATTGAACGGCTGCGGTTCGAGGGTCAGCGCCCCGGATTCCACCCGCGCCAGGTCCAGGATGTCGCAAAGCAGACGATTGAGCACCTGGCCCGACGATCGGATGATCTCGACCAGCTCCGATTGGCGGCTATCCAGGCGACTGAGGGCCAGGGCTTCGGCGACGCCCAGCACCCCGTTCAGCGGTGTCCTGATTTCATGGCTCATATTGGCGAGGAATTCGCTCTTGGCGCGATTGGCCGCCTCGGCGTCATCACGGGCGACGGCCAGGTCGTGGGCGGTCTGCTTCAGGGTGGTGATGTCGAACACCACCGCGACCCGGCCGCCATCGGCGGTGCGGTTCTCCTCGATGCGAATCCAGCGTCCGGCCGGACTCCGCTCCTCGCGCGTCGAGGACGGCTTGGCGCAGTGCGCCAGCCGTTCGGCGATGAAGGCGGCGTGATCGGCGGCGCCGGCGGTCGTTGCGCCCGCAGGCTGCGGCAAGCAGTCGATATATCGCCGGCCGCGTTCGGGCCTGAACCCGAACTCGGCGAGCGTCGCCTCGTACTTGGCGTTCCACAGAAGAAACCGGTCCCGGGCGTCGAGATAGGCCAGGCCGTCGGGCATGGCCTCGATGACCGAATTCAGCTGAGCCAAGGTTCGGCGATGGTTCCAGGTCTCGATCAGCAGGATTGTCGCGGCGCAGATCATGATCAAGCCGCTCAAGCCGCCGACCACCAGCGCCATGATCTGGTTGGGCAGGATGGACGTCGGCGGTCGAATATTGGTGTTTGGCACGACGGTTACCGCCGCCATGCTGACGAAGTGGAGGGCGACGATGGCGACAACCAGCAGGACGGTCCCCAGGGCCGCGCCAGCCATCCCGCGCCGCGCCGAGACGACTTTTATCGACAGGCTGGCGAACAGTACGCCGGCGGCGACGGCCACGGCGACATAGGCGGGGTCGTAAGTGACAAAGCCTTCCGTGCGGAACGCCGACATGCCGACATAGTGCATGGCCGCAATGGCTACGCCGACGATCGCACCCCCGATAAGCGGGCTTTCCCGCTTGGCGGCGACCATCAGGCCGGCCGTGACGCCTGTCGCGGCTATGACCAGGGACATCAGCGTGCCTAAGGCCAGATAGCCGGTCGGCAGGCCGGGCTGATAGGCCAGCATGCTGACGAAATGCGTCGCCCAGATCCCCGCGCCGCCGCTTGCGCCGCCGCCGGCCAGCCAGAGGTAAGAGCGAGGTCCGTCCAGGCCGCGTCCATGACTGTAGAGCCGCATGGTCGTCGCCGCGGAGACCAGGCAGACGAGGACGGCGATGGCGAGCAGCCAAGGGCTGTGTTGCTGTGTGATGCAGGTCAGGGTCCGGAACAACAGACCTCACTCCTCGTAGCGAGGATCGATCCCTAGTTCACAGATGGAAAATAAAGCCTTGATAAAGTGACAAACAGGCCGCGGTCCAAAGTCGCGGCCGACGAACGATGTCAGCCTGAGAGGCGCCTTACCGGGCTCCGTGTCAAAAACCCATCTAGGATAATCTTTCTGGTCGGACCCGCCATGACCTCGCAAGCCATGCGGCCGCACGGCGCCGTCGGGCGGGTGTTCGGCCTGCTGATGACCCTGATCAATGCGCCGGCCTTCGCCTATGCCGAGCAATGGCTGGCGCCTCGGTCGGAGGACGCGATCCTGGAGATCGGCTTCGGCACGGGCCGCCTGGTGCGCCGGCTCGCCGTCCGCGCCCGCTTCGTCGGCGGGGTCGATCCGTCGCCGTTGATGCTCGGGACCGCGCTCAAGGCCAACGCCGCGGCTGTGGCCGGCGGCAAGGTCGAGCTTCGGCTCGGCGAGGCCGGCGCCCAGCCGTGGGCCGATGCGACCTTCGATGCGGCCTGCGCGCTGCATTCCTTCCAGTTCTGGCCCGATCCCGCCGCCGGCCTGACCGAGGTCGCCCGCGTGCTGAAGCCGGACGGACGGCTGCTTTTGATGCTGCGCGCCCATCCCCGCCCCGGCACCGAGCCCCTGCCCAACCTCCTGAGCCGCTCAAGCGGCGAACGCGCCGAGACGCTGGCCCTGCTGAACAGCCTCGGCTGGCGCGACGCCGAGGCCGGCGAGCCCCTCGGCCGAACCGCGACCCTCACCGCCCGGCGGCCGGCTCGCCTTTAGTCCTTCAGCCTGACCCCGAGATAGAAGGCGCGGCCCGGCTCGCCATAGCCGAACACCTGCTGATAACGCGCATCGGCCAGGTTCTCGATCCGTGCGGTCAGGCGCACATGGTCGTTCAGCGCATAGCCGCCGGCCAGGTCGGCGACCACGAAACCCGGCCGGATCACCGGGGTGAACCCGTCCAGCCCGAGGTCGAGATCGTTGTCCTCGCCACGCACCGTAAAGGCCGCGTCGAACTTGTCATGGGTCCAGAACAGGCTGGCCGAGCCGGTGCTGAGCGGAATGCGCAGCAGCCGCACGCCGGTGGTCGCGTCCACCGAGTCGACGTAGCCGTAGGCGGCTTCGACGCGGAAGCCATGGCCCAGCAGCACGTCGGCCTTGGCTTCCACCCCTTGGGTGCGGGTGTGGGCGACATTGACGTAGTGGCCGCTGGCGGCGAACACGATCTGGTCGGTGATGTCCATGTGATAGGCGGTGGCCTTCAGCGAGACGCGGCCGTCCGCGGAGCTCCAGCCCAGACCGCCGTCGTAACCCTGGGCGTGCTCCGGCTGTAGCGGCACGCGCGGACTGAAACAGAAGTCGCACACCGCCTCGCTGATGGTCGGGGTCTGGAAGCCCTGGTCGAACGAGCCCTGCAGGCTGAAGCCCAGCGGCAGCTCATAGGTCGCCCCGGCCCGGACGGTGGTCTGCGCCTTGAACGTGTCGGGCGCGTCATAGCGGATGCTGGCCGTCGCCGTCAGCGGCGCGATCGGGTGCAGCTGGGCGACCGCGAAGCCCGAGGTGGCGTCCAGGTCGAAGCGCTGGCCGGTGGAGATGCTGGCCTCGGTGTTCTCCCGCTCGACCCCGGCGATGAAGGAGACCAGGTCGCTGGGCGTCCCCCTGGCCACGGTCCAGCGGTAGACCTGGTCGTTGGCGCGGTAGCCGAAGTCGCCGGATTGCCCGTGGTCGCCGCGGTCGATCTGGTAGTCGCTGACGCTGACCTCGTTCTTCAGGCCCCAGGGCCCGGCGATGCGGGCGCGGCCGAAGGCTTCGATGCTTTCGCTCTCGGCGACGTCGTTGGTGTCGGTCAGCACGAAGTCGGGCGGCGGATAGCCGTCGATGTCCGTATCGGCGTGGTTGTAGCGGACTTGGGCGTCGAACCCGATCGCGTCGCTGAGTTCGTAGCGGCCGCGGATGTCGGCAGTGAATTCGCGGTCGGCGTCCGGCTCGCGGTTGCGCAGGCCGGGAAGGCCGTAAGGCGCGTAGTTGTCGCGCACGTCGGCGGCCGAGATGCCGGCGGTGTCGAAGCCGGACACGCTGGCGCCCAGGGCCCACTGCCGGGTGCTCCTGCCGACGGTGGCGCTCGCCCGCCAGGTGTCGAACGAGCCGCCTTCCAGGCCGGCGCTGACGCCGTTGGGCTCGACGGTGGTGAAGGAGACGACGCCGCCGATGGCGTTGGAGCCCCAGAGCGCGCCCTGCGGTCCGGTCAGGACCTCGACCCGGGAAACGTCGCCGAGGTCGAGCGGTCCGAAGTCGAACGCGCCGGACGGGGAGGAGACGTCGTTGACCGGAACCCCGTCGATCAGCACCAAGGTCTTGTCGGTGGGGGCGCCGCGGATCGACACCCCGGTCAGGCCGCCGAACGCCCCCGACTGGGTGACCACCACCCCCGGCACGGTCGACAGCACGTCGGCGGCGAAGATCGCCTGGCGCGCCTGGATGTCGGCTTCGGTGATGACATAGACGTCCGGCGTGGTCGCGGCGACGGCCGGCAGCCGCGTCGCGGTGACGATGACATTCGGCCCGTCGGCCGCGGCGTTCGCCGCCGCCGGCGGCGGGGCCTGGTCGGTGTTCTGGGCGTGGGCGGCGGCTGCGAACAGCAGGGCGCCGGCGGAGGCGGTACAGGCCAGTTTCGTCCATCTTGCGCGGGTCATGGCGCGTTCGTCCTTCTTTCAGGACCGTGTCGCGCCGAACGGGGATTCGCTTGGCGCAGCGGCGGTCGACGCCGCTGCGGCGGAAGGCGCGCACGCCTTCCCGCGCCTGGGGTCTGGACCCGGACCCCCGGACGAGCGACCTGGACGGCAGGTCTCCTGACTTGCGGGTCGTCGGGTTCGCATCCTCACCTTCCCGAAGCCTTGGCCTCAGTGGCGCCGCGTCACGGATGACGCGATATGGACGCGGCCCTCGCCGCTCACAGTTGCGGGCACAGCGCGGATTTGGGGTCAGCCCCTCACCGCATTCCCTCTTGGCCTCCGCCTGCGCGGAGGAACCGTCCGGGTGGGTTTATCGGTCAAGCTTGCGATTTGGGCAAGCCGGCGCCTCTCGCTCAGGCGCTCTTGGCCTTCATGTCCTCCGCCCAGAGCGGTGAGGAGCCCTTCATGAGGCGGATCAGGAAACGCACGACGCCGACGTCCTCGCCGGTTTTCGCATCGGCGATGTGGACGTCGTACCAGACGTTCTCCGTGCGCGGACTTTCGCTGAGCTTCAGGATCGTGGTGCGCGCCAGATAGTCGACGTCGGCGTGGAACGGGCCCTTGCCATGGCGGATCTCCAGCGCGCCGAACAGGCCGACGGCCTGCTTCTGTTGTCCCAGCACCACCGAGCGCACGCCATGCGCCAGATGCACGACCAGCCCCGGCGGCAGGACGTTCTGCTCGCGATAGGCGGGGATGTCCTCGGTGATGGTCTCCAGCGTCCGCAGCAGCATCTCCCGGTCCAGCCTGAGCGGGATGTCGTGCTGCTCGTCGCCGACCTTCAGGTCGGCCAGGATGCGCAATCGGCCCGGCTCGGCCGGGTCCTGCATGGCCATGCGGCGCACCAGTTCGGCGCCGGGATCGGGGGCGTGATCGCTGGCGGTGGCCTCGCAGATCAGGTCGCCGGGTTCATTGTAGAGGCGAAGGCGCACGCGCTCCTGGCCTGGCTCGGCGATCGGCCGGGTCCGCTCGTTGTCCACCGTCGCCTGGGTGAAGAAGACCGACATGTCGCCGCGCTCGAACCACCGGTCGCCGTAGACCTTCAGGAGCAGCGGCACGAACTGGTTCATGTGCACCGAGCCCGGCACCGTGCCGCCCTTGAAGCCCAGCTTGGAGGCCACCGCGTCGTTGTGGATCGAACCGGCGCCCCGCGTGGTCCCCGCCACGTGCTGAAAGAGGTTGCGCGGGGTGCGGAATTCGCCGGTGAGTTCGCTGGCGCTATCGGTCATGGGCTCTCTCCCTGAGGGCCGATCGTTCGGCGCGGCCCATTTTGGTTTCCGCCGATGAGTTCAACCCATGGGGCCCATTCGTCAAGCGCAGCCGGCAATTGCGTTGACGCGGCGGCGGCCTGGGTCCTAGCTTTTCCCGACAGAGCGGAACCAAGACCGGCGAAGCGCGCGGCGCTTGTCAGATCGGTCGGCCGCAGCTGAGGAGGAAGCACCATGGCCGACTTCGGAGCCGAGACCGAGACCGACGCCTTCCGCGCCGAGGTCCGCGCCTGGCTGAAGGACAACTTCCCGCCCAGCCTGGCCCATGCCGGCGTGGCCGGCCTCGGCCGCGAGCCGACCGAGGACGACGAGGTCTGGCGCCAGCGCATGGGACCCAAGGGCTGGGGCGTGCCGACCTGGCCGAAGGAATATGGCGGCGGCGGGCTTTCGCCGCCCCAGGCGCGGGTGCTGGCCGAGGAGATGGCGGCCATCGGCGCCTTCAACCCGATCGGCGGCATGGGCGTGATGATGTTCGGCCCGACCTTGCTGGAATACGGGACGGAAGAGCAGAAGAAGCGCCACCTGATCCCGATCAGCCTGGCCGACCTGCGCTGGTGCCAGGGCTTCTCGGAACCCGGCGCAGGGTCGGACCTGGCCGGCCTGCAGACCAGGGCCGAGGACAAGGGCGATCACTATCTCGTCAACGGCCAGAAGATCTGGACCTCGGGGGCCAACCTGGCCGATTGGTGCTTCTGCCTGGTGCGCACCGACCCGACCAAGAAGCACGAAGGCATCAGCTTCCTGTTGATCGACATGAAGACGCCGGGCGTGGAGACGCGGCCAATCAAGCTGATCTCGGGCGCCTCGCCGTTCTGCGAGACCTTCTTCACCGACGTCAAGGTTCCGAAGGAGAACCTGGTCGGGCCGCTGAACGGCGGCTGGACCATCGCCAAGCGGCTGCTGCAGCACGAGCGCAGCGGCATCGGCTCCGGCAATGCGCGCACCACCGCCGAGCGGGGCCTGCCGGAGCTGGCCAAGACCTATGTCGGCCTCGACGAGACGGGCCGCATCGCCGACCGGGACCTGCGCAACCGCATCACCGCGTTCGAGATGGAGGCCAAGGCCTTCCAGCAGACCCTTGCCCGCACCACCGCCGAGCGCCAGGGCGGCAACCGCGGGCCCAGCGCCACGACCTCGATCATCAAGAACGTCGGCTCGTTCCTGCGCCGCGACGGGGCGGAGCTGACCATGGAGATCATGGGCCACCGGGGCCTGGGCTGGGAGGAGGATCCGTTCACGCCCGACGAGGTGGCCGCCACCCGGCTGGTGATGTCCTCCAAGGCCGGCGGCATCGCCGGCGGCTCCCAGGAGGTGCAGTGGAACATCATCTCCAAACGCATCCTGGGCCTGCCGGACCTGAACCACGGCTAGGCGGGCCGTCTCCTGATCCTCACCCGATGGAGGGAGGATCAGAGGCCGGTGCGAGGCCCTCAGGCGCGCGTATAGTCGTCGCTGTGCGGCGCGCAGACGTAGCGGCCGCCAAGCGCGCCGTCGCGCAGGAAGATGTGGATCTCGACCGCCGCGCCAATCTTGGCGATGCGCGCGCCGAGGCTGCAGGCGGCGGCCTCGGCGGCGGCGCCGGAGCGGAAGAACATCTCGCTGTCGAAGGCTTCGGACTTCACCGTCCATCCATCGGCGCTTGGCGCAACCGTAATCGCCTGGACCATGGCGGGTACTCCCTTACTCAGCGACGGCGGCGTTCCTACAACCGCTTTGAGGCTGCTTTAGGCTCGGTTGGTGACAGTCTCGCAGCAGTGCGCCGCCTCGGACTCATCGGCCGACCGATTGTTCGCGGCGCCTCCATACAAGCTCTGGCGCGAGATCCTGTTCCGGGAAAGCCGGCGGGCGCGCCGGGCCGTTGACGCCGCGGGCTGGACGGCTAGGCTGGCTTGAACATTCGCTTCGGGAGGCCCGCCGATGGGATTTCAACGCCGCAGGCCCAGCCAGGTCCGCTCGCGCGCCACCTGGGACGCCATTGTCGAGGCCGCGGCCCAGGTTCTGGAGCGCGACGGGCCGGCCGGGTTCAACACCGCCGCCGTCGCCGAACGCGCCGGGGTCAGCATCGGCACGCTCTATCAGTACTTCGCCGACAAGCAGGCGATCCTGCTCGCCGCCGCCGAACGCGAGCTGAGCGGCGAGGCAGCGACCCACGCCGGCCGCCAGCAGGCGCTGCTGCGGGCGCTGATCGCGTTCGTGGACTCCATCGGCCGCATGGCGCGCTCCACACCCGCCCGCCAAGCCCACGCGAAAGCCCGGCCGGCCGGCTCCAAGCGCGCCCGGCGCCCGGCCCTGGACGTCGATCTGGCCGTGCTGGTTCGCGACCTCGTGGCCGAGCTGGCCCTCACCCCGCGTCTGCAGCCGATTCCGGTGCGCGTCCGGCGGCGGCGCTGAACCGCGCGCCGGACCCGGAGCGGCGCGCCAGGGCCGAGCGGCTCGGCGACTATTTCGCGCTGCAGCTGCGGTTCGCGGGCCACATGGCCGCCCGCGCCGCGATCCCGCTGGCCGAGGCCCTGGCCCGCTACACCAATCTGCAAAGGCGCTTCGGGCTCGGCGACATCGACGCCGGGCCGCCGCCGGCGCAATGGGTCGGCTTCGTCGGCGAGCTTGAGAGCCTGGACACGCCCGAACGGCGGCTGGCCTGGACCAAGGCCTTCTTCGTGACCGCCCCCGAGGACGTCCCTCCGGCCGACCGCACGGCGTTCGGCTGTTTCAGCTTCGATCCGCCGACCGCCGCGGGCGTCGTGCGCATCCACTTCGGCAACCGCGACAGCACCGGCGGCGTCGGCCCGCTCGACCAGGCCAGGCGGCCGAGGCGGCTGGCCGAGCTGACCGAGATGTTCGCCGCCATCCGCCAGGCCTGGCCCGAGGCGAACACCGTCCAGGGCGGCTCATGGCTTTACAATCTCGCAGCCTATCGACGGCTCTTTCCGGCGGCCTACGGCGATTCCCGGGCGCCGCCGGAGTTTGCGCGGCTGCGCGGAACCTCGAGCTGGGGCCAGTTCCTCGACCATCGCGAGGCGATCAAGCCCGACCTGCGCGCCGCCTTCCTGCGCAATATCGAGACCATCGACATCGCCGCCCCCTGGCGCGCCTTTCCGCTGCCGGTGCTGCGCACGTCAGCGCCGATGGAGCTGTTCTACGACTTCTACGGGGTCTGAAGCCCATCAACCCGGGCCGCCGCCCCTCTCAACTGTCATCCCCCGCTGGAGCGAAGCGGACTGCGAAGCAGAGGCGCGTAGCAGCCAATGCGGGGCGCCCATAGACACCGACCGGAGTCGGTGATCATCGGTGGCCCGAACAAGTCGGGCCATGACGGAAAAAGGAAGCTCGAGAATTAGCCTATGCGCCTGCGCTGGCCTTGCTCAGCTTGTGCGCCTTGCCGCCGGGGGCCGCGACCATCAGCTTGATCAGCGCCTCGGTGACCTTCGGCTCCAGGCCTTCGGTGTGGCCCTTGTCCAGTCGCACCACGTCGGCGACCAGGCGCCCGTCCCTGCCGTTCGGATAGACATAGACCTCGGCGGTTCCAGGACGAGGCAGCAGGCCCCAGCCCTTGGTGGAATATTGCTGGCGGCCGGTATCGTAGATCTGGCCGGGTTCGACATCGACGATGTCGGGCCGCCGTTCGCGCGGCCCGGCGCCGTACTTCTCCGCCCAGGGCGAGGTTTCGGGCAAGGCGACGATCTCGTGCTCGCCGGTGGTGTAGATGAAGGAGAAGTCGCAGGTCGGCGGCCCGCCGGGCGCCGGTCGCGGCATGTTCAGCGTTTGGCCCGGCGGCAGCGGCGGGCCGAAGCCCGGGGCGCGTTCGGCCGGCCCCATGCGGCCGCCGGAAAGGCTGAGCCAGCCGTCGACCCGGTCCTGGAAGAAGGGATCGTCGCGCAGCAGCCGGTTGGAGGTCATGCCGCCCTGGCTGTGGCCGGCCAGCCAGAAGCTCCCGATGTTTTCGGCGCCATACTTGTCGAAGACGTAACCTACGATGTTGTGCAGATGCTCGTCGTCCGCCTCGCCGACCCAGCGCCGCGCCGGCTCCTTGGTGGCGGCCGACGGCGTCGCGATCACCAGCCGGTAGCTGTCCTTGTAGTCGACGGCCGGGAAATAGGCCCGCTGCCAGGCGCCGACCGAGCCGCCGCCGTGCAGGCTCAAGATGAAGGTGAGCGTCTCGCCGGGCTTCAGGTCGTCCGGATCGTCCAGATAGAATTTGCGTCCGGTCTTTTCGTCCAGCGCCGCGATGCTCGGCATGCCGTTCTCTCCCACCTGCCGTCGCCGCTTGCCCGCGGCGCTCTTGGGCCGACGTTGCGGCGAGGCCGTCCGGGCGGCAAGCGGAATTCCACGATCGCGTGCGACTCGTCCGGCGCTTCGAAGGGCTCGCGCAAAAAGCCCGGCTCTGTTACAGCGCGGCGCATGAGCAGGGTTCGTCTTAGGATTCGAATTAACCGCCCGGCGTGACGCCGCCGGCGAGGCGGCGCGCGCCGGGTCAGCCGCGCATTTGTTCGAACCCATGCTGGAGCCGATCATGGGCCCCCCCGATTCTCCTGGCGACGCCAGAACCGAAACCGCCACGCCCGAGACGCTCAACGCCGACACGGCTGGCGGCCGCGACTATCGCGAGACCGTCTTCCTGCCGCAGACGCCGTTTCCCATGCGCGCGGGCCTGCCGAAGAAGGAGCCGGAGATCCTGGCCCGCTGGGCCGACCCGGACCTCTACACCAGCCTGCGCAAGGCGCGGCAGGCGGCGGGCGCGCCGCTCTACGTGCTGCACGACGGGCCGCCCTACGCCAACGGCGCCATCCACATCGGCCACGCGCTGAACAAGATCCTGAAGGACTTCGTGGTCCGTTCGCGCTTCCTGCTGGGCTACGACGTCGATTACGTGCCGGGCTGGGACTGCCACGGCCTGCCGATCGAGTGGAAGATCGAGGAGGAGTTCCGGGCCAAGGGCCGGCGCAAGGACGAGGTCTCCAAGGCCGAGTTCCGCGCCCGTTGCCGCGAATACGCCGCCGAATGGATCCTCGCCCAGTCGAAGGAGTTCCAGCGCCTGGGCGTGCTGGGCGACTGGCCGCACCGCTACGCCACCATGGACTTCAGGAGCGAGGCGGCCATCGTCGCCGAGTTCCACAAGTTCATCGGCTCGGACCAGCTCTATCGCGGCTCCAAGCCGGTGATGTGGAGCCCGGTCGAGCGCACCGCCCTGGCCGACGCCGAGATCGAGTACCACGATCACGTCAGCCCGACGATCTGGGTGAAGTTCCCGGTGCTGGAGGGCTCCGACGCGGCGCTCGGGGGATCGGTGGTGATCTACACCACCACGCCCTGGACCATCCCGGCGAACCGCGCCATCGCCTACAATCCCGACATCGCCTACTCGGTCTATGTGGTGGACGCGGTCAATACCGGCCTCGCCTTCGAACCCTGGGCCAAGCCGGGCGACAAGCTGATCGTCGCCGACGCCCTGGCCGAGGAGGTCCGCGCCGCCGCCCAGATCGCCGCCTGGACCCGGTTCGAGGCGGTCGATCCCGACGGCATGGTCTGCGCCCACCCGCTCGCCGACATCGACGACGGCTACGGCTTTCCCGTGCCGCTGCTGGCCGGCGACCATGTCACCGAGGATGTCGGAACCGGTTTCGTGCACACCGCGCCCGGCCACGGCGCCGACGACTATGCGGTCTGGCTGGCCAACGGCCATCGCGACATCCCGGAGACCGTCGACGAGGACGGCGCCTACTACCCGCACGTGCCGCTGTTCGGCGGGCTGAAGGTGCTGGAGACCGAGGGCAAGAAGGCCGGCAAGTTCGGGCCGGCCAACAACGCGGTGATCGACAGGCTGATCGAGGCCGGCAATCTCCTGGCGCGCGGGCGGGTGGAGCATTCCTATCCGCACTCGTGGCGCTCCAAGGCGCCGGTGATCTTCCGCAACACCCCGCAATGGTTCATCCGCATGGACGAGACCATCGCCGGCGGCGAGACCACCCTGCGCGAGCGGGCGCTGAGCGCGCTGGACGCCACCGCCTTCTACCCGGCGCAGGGCAAGAACCGCATCCAGTCCATGGTCGAGACCCGCCCGGACTGGCTGGTCAGCCGCCAGCGCGCCTGGGGCTCGCCGCTGGCCATGTTCGTCGACAAGACCACCGGGGAGCCGTTGCGCGACGAGCAGGTCTCGGCCCGCATCGTCAACCTGATCGCCGCCGAGGGCGCCGACGCCTGGTTCACCCGCCCGGCGCGCGACTTCCTCGGCAACCACGACGCCGACCGCTACGAGAAGGTCGAGGACATCCTCGACGTCTGGTTCGATTCCGGCTCGACCCACGCCTTCGTGCTTGAGGACAGACCGGACACCCGCTGGCCGGCCGACCTCTACCTGGAAGGCTCCGACCAGCATCGCGGCTGGTTCCAGTCGTCGCTGCTGGAGGCCTGCGGCACCCGCGGCCGCGCGCCCTACGAGGCGGTGCTGACCCACGGCTTCACGCTCGACGAGAAGGGCGAGAAGATGTCCAAGTCGCTCGGCAACAGCGTCGAGCCGCAGGACGTCACCCGCGAGAGCGGCGCGGAGATCCTCCGGCTCTGGGTGGCCATGGTCGACTACGCCGAGGACCAGCGGATCGGCAAGACCATCCTGCAGACCACCATCGACGGCTATCGCAAGCTCAGGAACACCGTCCGCTATCTGCTGGGCGCCCTGGACGGCTTCGCCGAGGCCGAGCGGGTCGCGCTGGCCGACATGCCGCCGCTGGAGCGCTTCATCCTGCACCGGCTGTGGCAGCTGGATCGCGACGTGCGCGCCGCCTACGAGACCTACCGCTTCCAGGACGTCTGGCGGCCGCTGGCCGACTTCTGCTCCAACGACCTGTCGGCGCTCTATTTCGATATCCGCCGCGACGTCCTCTATTGCGACCGGCCCGACAGCTTGCGCCGGCGCGCCTGCCGCACGGTGATGGACCTGGTGTTCGAACGGCTGACCGCCTGGCTGTCGCCGCTGGCCGCCTTCACCATGGAGGAGGCCTGGGAGACGCGTTTCCCCGACGGGGGCTCAAACGCCTTGCGGGTGATCCCCGACACGCCGGCCGCCTGGCGCAACGACGCCGAGGCGGCGCGCTGGGCCAAGGTTCAGGAGGTCACCCGCGTGGTCACCGGCGCGCTGGAGGTCGAGCGGCGCGAGAAGCGCATCGGCGCGGCGCTGGAAGCCGCGCCGCGGGTCTGGATCGCCGACGCCGGCCTGATGGCGGCGATGGAAGGGCTGGATGCGGCCGAGGTCTTCCGCACCAGCCAGGCCAGGCTGATGGCCGGCGACGGACCGCCGGGCGCCTTCCGTCTCGACGACGTGGCGGGCGTCGCCGTCGAGCCCGAGCGGGCCGAGGGCCGCAAATGCGCCCGCTCATGGCGCGTGCTGCCGGAGGTGGGATCGGATCCGCGCTATCCGGATCTGTCGCTGCGCGACGCCGACGCCGTCGCCTGGTGGGACGCGGCGCATGGCCGGTAAGGCGCCGATCAACCGCAACGGCTGGATGGCCTACGGGCTGGCGGCGGTGGTGGTGGGGCTCGACGTGACGATCAAGGCCTGGCTGATCGGGCCGTTCGACCTGATCGACCGCGGCCCGACGCCGCTGATCCCCTTCTTCGAGCTGAACAGCGTCTGGAACCGCGGGGTCGCCTTCGGGCTTCTGCGCGCCCACGGCGACATCGGCCGCTGGCTGCTGGTCGGGTTCGCCGCCTGCGTCGTCGTGGCGCTGGCGCTCTGGGTGCGGCGCATGGACCGGCCTTTGAGCGCCGCGGCGATCGGTCTCATCATGGGCGGGGCGATCGGCAACAACATCATCGACCGGGTCCGCTGGGGCCAGGTGTTCGACTATCTGCACTTCACGGGCCCTTATTTTCCTTGGGTCATCAACCTCGCCGACAGCGCCATCAGCGTCGGCGTCGGCCTTCTGGTGCTCGACAGCCTGCTGACCACCAAGTCGGCGGCGTCCTAGCCCGTTGGCGCCAGGGCCGCGAATGCGCTATCGAGACCTCCGGGGCGCTCAAAGGAGCATGAGTTTGATGAGATTCCATCGCGTGGCGACGGTTGCGCTGCTGGTTGCGGGCACAGCCCTCGCCGGCTGCCAGAGCACGCGTCAGGCGCTCGGTCTGGTCAAGGTGGTTCCGGACGAGTTCCGCGTGGTGAGCAAGGCGCCGCTGGTGGTGCCGCCGGACTATTCGCTGCGGCCGCCGTCGCCGGGCGAGCCGCGGCCGCAGGAACTGCAGCCGGAAAGCCAGGCCCGCGCCGCCCTGCTCGGCCAGCGCGCCGCCGAACAGCGTTCCGAGGGCGAGAAGCTGCTGGCCACCAAGGCCGGAGCCGACCAGGCCGACCCGATGATCCGCTATGTGGTCGACGACGAGTTCGGCGCCATCTCGCACAAGGACAAGGGCTTCGCCGACTGGGTGATGTTCTGGCGCAAGGGCAAGCCCGCGGCTCAGCCGACGGCGGCGGTCACCGCCGACGAGGCCGGCGCGACGACACCGGCGCCGATCGACGCGGCGGCGGAATCCCAGCGCATCCAGAAGCTCACCGGCGGCAAGCCGATCGTGATCGCCCGCACCGCCACCAAGGACAACCACATCAAGCTGCCGGGGCTGTAGAAGCGGTCCTTCTCCCCTTGCTGGAGAAGGTTCGACTCCTTAGGGCGTCGGCGCCGGGACGGCGATGCCGTGGGCGCGGATCTTGTCCAGCACGCCATTGGGCATGACTGTGGCGCCCAGGTCGAAGACCGCGACCGAACGGCCCGGGCGCTTCAAGGCCTCGACGACGGCGTCGGCTTCCGAGCTGATCAGCCGGTCGTTGAGGCTCTTCAGCTGCGGCATGGCGTTGAAGCAGGCCTGGTCGGCCGGATCGGTCGGATTGGGATGGATGACGCCGTGCGACCAGTCCTGCGCCATGTGCAGGCGCGCCGGGGCCTCGTCGATATCGTGCAGCGAGGCGTTGAGGCAGGCCTGCTGGCCGGCCGTGTTCAGCTGCTCGGCGGCGGCGATGATCGGAATGCCCTCATAGGAGCCCGACGGCAGTTCGCGCACGCCGGCGCCGCGCGCCATGCGGCGCACGTCCTTGATGGTCTGGCCGGTCTCCAGGTTCTGCGACTTGAGGAAGTCGTTGGTCAGCAGCACGCCGGCGGCCGACGGCTTCCAGTTGGCGTATTTGCCCGGCCCCTGGCCGATGCTGGTGCGGATGGCCTGGAAGTGCTGGCGCAGCGGCGGCGGCAGGCTGGGCTCCAGCGGCGTGTCGGAGCGCAGGCCGTGAGCGGCGCCGAACAGGTCGCCGGCCAGCGCGAACGGATTGCCCTTGGCCTGCGGCTCGATGATCAGGACGTTGGCGCCCTTCAGCCGGTCCTGGACGGCGCGGCTGTCCCAGGAGAAGGTCTTCGGCGCCAGGTTGGGCGCGCCGATCAGCCAGACCTCCGAGCGGCCGGAGGTGAAGTGCCACCAGGCCGGCGCGGCTTGGGCGGGAAGGGCGACGGCCAGCACCGTTGCAGCGAGGGCGAGAACAGACGCGCCCCGCGCGGTGCGTTGGTTTGGGAATGGCATGGGGCGCAACGTGGCGGCTTGCAGGCGCCGTTGCAACCTTGGCCGTGGCCTTCCGGGGTGAAAACCTGATCCCCTGCGACGAAAGGCCGGAATCGGTTAGACTGACGCCCATGCCCATCCGCCGCCTGCCGCCGGAAACCGTCAACCGCATCGCCGCCGGCGAGGTGGTGGAGCGGCCGGCCAGCGCGGTCAAGGAACTGGTGGAGAACGCCGTCGACGCCGGCGCCCGCCGCATCGAGGTGCAGGCGGACGGCGGCGGCCTTTCGCGCATCCTGGTGGTCGACGACGGCCAGGGGCTGGCGGCCGAGGAGCTGGCGCTGGCGCTGGAGCGCCACGCCACCTCCAAGCTCAGCCCCGACGCCGAGGGCGGGTTCGACCTGCTCCGCATCGCCACGCTTGGCTTTCGCGGCGAGGCGCTGCCGTCGATCGGTTCGGTGGCGCGGCTGACCCTGACCGCGCGGGCGAAGGGATCGCTCGACGCCTTTTCGCTCTCCACCGCGGCCGGGGCGTTGGAGCCGGTGCGGCCGGCGGCCTTCGCCGGCGATCACGGGGCCAGGGTCGAGGTGCGCGAGTTGTTCTACGCCACCCCGGCGCGGCTCAAGTTCATGAAGTCCGAGCGGGCGGAGGCCATGGCCATCGCCGAGGAGGTCAAGCGCCAGGCCATGGCCCACGAGCAGGTCGGCTTCAGCCTCGACATCGACGGGCGGCGCACCCTGCGCCTGGCCCCCGAGCGGCAAGGCCCCGAAGGACGGCTGAAACGGCTGGCCGCCGTGCTGGGCGCGGATTTCGAGGCCAACGCGCTCCTGCTCGACCAGGTGCGCGAGGGCGTCGCGCTCAGCGGCTATGCCGGCCTGCCGACCTATTCGCGCGGCAATGCGGCCCACCAGTACCTGTTCGTGAACGGACGGCCGGTGCGCGACCGGCTGCTCGCCGGAGCCTTGCGCGCGGCTTACGCCGACTTCCTGGCCCGCGACCGGCACCCGACCGCGGCGCTCTATGTCGATCTGGAGCCGGAGCTGGTGGACATCAACGTGCATCCGGCCAAGGCGGAGGTGCGCTTCCGCGATCCGGCCCTGGTGCGCGGCCTGATCATCGGGGCGCTGCGCCACGCGCTCGCCGGCGCCGGCCATCGCGCCTCGACCACCGTGGCCGCCGCGGCGATGGGCGGGTTCCGTTTGGGCGGGCCCTCGCCGCGCGGCTTTTCGGCCTGGAGCGCCGGCGGCTGGACGCCGCAGCCCGCCGCGCCGGCGGCGCCGGCCTTCGCCGGCATGGCGGAGCCGTCCGGCCGGGCCGAGTTCGATCATGAGGCGGCCGCGCCGACCGCCGCGGTGATCGATCCCGTCACCTATCCGCTCGGCGCCGCCCGCGCCCAGGTGCACGAGACCTATGTGGTCGCCCAGACCAGCGACGGTATCGTCATCGTCGATCAGCACGCCGCCCACGAACGGCTGGTCTATGAGAGGATGAAGGCCGAGCTGGAGGCCGGCGGCGCGGTGCGCCAGACCCTGCTGATGCCCGAGGTGGTCGAACTCGAACCGGCCGAGGCCGAACGCGTCGGCCGCCATGCCGACGACCTGGCCAGGCTCGGCCTGGTCATCGAGCCGTTCGGCCCCGGCGCGGTGCTGGTGCGCGAGACCCCGGCGCTGCTCGGCGAGACCGACGCCGCCGGCCTGGTGCGCGACATCGCCGACGACCTGGCCGAGAACGGCGCGCCGCTGGCCCTGGCCGAACGGCTGCAGGCGGTGTGCTCGACAATGGCCTGCCACGGTTCGGTGCGGGCGGGGCGGCGGCTGAGCGCGGCGGAGATGAACGCCCTGTTGCGGCAGATGGAGGCGACGCCGCATTCCGGCCAGTGCAACCACGGCCGCCCGACCTATGTGGAGCTGAAGCTGGCTGATATCGAGCGGCTGTTCGGCCGCCGGTAGGCGCCGGCGGATTCAACTCGATGTTTCCATTTTGTTCTTTTCAGCCGTGCGCGGCCGACTTAAGCTTCACCCATGCAGATCGGACAGCCCAGCCAGACCGCCCGGCGCGCCGCCGCCCATCGCGCCGCGCATCAGCTGCTCGAGCAGGGGCGCATCTTCCGCGATCCGCTGGCCGTCCGCATACTGGGTGAAAGTCCGCAGACCCTGGAGGCCGAGGCGCGGGCGGCCCCGGGCCGGCGCGGCATGCGGCTGTTCATCGCCGCCCGCACCCGCTTCGCCGAAAGCGCGGTCGCCGCGGCGGTGGGGCGGGGCGTGCGCCAGCTGGTGGTGCTGGGCGCCGGCCTCGACACCTTCGCCTATCGCAATCCGTATGCGGAGCTTTCCGTCTTCGAGGTCGACCATCCGGCGACTCAAGGGTGGAAGCGCCAGCGGCTGGCCGAGGCCGGCATCGCCATGCCGGCGTCCATGCGGTTCGCGCCGGTGGACTTCGAGCGGGTCAGCCTGGCCGAGGGCCTTGCGGCCGCTGGGTTCGACGCGGCCGCGCCGGCCATCTTCAGCTGGCTCGGCGTCGTGCCCTACCTGACCGAGGCGGCGGTGTTCGCCACCCTCGGCTTCATCGCCGGCCTGGCGAAAGGCGGCGAGGTGGTGTTCACCTACAGCGATCCGCCGCAGGCCTTGGCGGCCGGGGCCGCGGCGGCGCATGACCGGCGCGCCGCCCGGGTGAAGGCGCTCGGCGAGCCCTGGCTGACCTATTTCACGCCCGAGAGCCTGCACCGGCGCCTGCGCGTGCTGGGCTTCGGCGCGATCGAGGATCTCGGCCCGACGCAGGTCGCCATCCTCTATTTCGGCGCCCCCGCCGGCTCGCCCGATCGCAAGGGCGGCCACCTGATCCGGGCGCGCGTGGTCTGATTTAAGCCGTCATCCCCCGCTGTAGCGAAGCGGAATGCGGGGGATCCATAGACACTGATCAAAGACGGTGATCATGGGTGGCCCGAACAAGTCGGGCCATGACGGGTAAGAGTTGGTCCGTGACGGGTAAGGGGCGGGCCATGGCGGCAAGGCGTGAGTGGTCTGGACGGCGCGTGGGCTTGCCGTTATTCCGTCAGTTACGCTTCGCGCGTGGAGGCTTGATGCTAGAGGTTGTCCGCAAGGCCTGAGGCCTTCGTGACCGCGTTCGGGGCTGACCCCCGGCGTTCGAACAAGGCCTGGAAACTCGCCCGCCCCGCGGCCTCTTGCGCCCGTGCCGTGACCGATCACGCCTTTCGGACTCTTTCCCCGTGAACATCTCCAAATCGCAGCAACGGACGCTGCACGCGCTCGCCCAGGGCGGACGCATCGTGCTCGAACGCGATGCGCGCGGCGATCCGATCGCCGCCGACTGCCTGACCCATACCGGCTTTGTGCTGCCGGACTGCACCCTCGCGGTCTTCAAGGCGCTGAAGCGGCGCCGGCTGATCATGAGCCGGGACGGCGGCCCCTATCGCATCACCCGCGAGGGCTTGGTGCGCCTGCGCAGCCAGGGCGACAACCGCACCTCAGGCCGCGCCTGGTGAATAGCGCAGCACATGCACGCGCGCCGCCCCGTAGCGGCGGGCGTCCAGCGTCTCGAATCCCGCCGCGGCCGGATCGGGCTCGTCCGCGCCGCGCTCGAAGACGCAGATGGCGCCGGCGGCGAGCCAGCCGTCCCTGGCCAGCGAGGCCAGCGCGCGCTCGCCCAGGCCCATGGCGTAGGGCGGATCGAGGAAGGCCAGGTCGAAGGCCGCGCCATCGCCGGCGGGTTTCGGACCGAGGTCCGTGGCGTCGCGCCGATGGATGCGGCTGCGACCGAACAGCGCGCCATCGGGCGCCAGGCTGTCGAGATTGTCGCGGATCGCGCCCCGCGCCGCCGCATCGGTCTCGACGAACAGGCAAAACGCCGCGCCGCGCGACAGCGCCTCCAACCCCAGGGCGCCGGATCCGGCGAACAGGTCGATCACCCGCGCGCCTTGCAATCCCGGCGCCCAGGCGGCGTGCTCCAGCACGTTGAACACCGCCTGCCGCGCCCGGTCCGCGGTCGGCCGCGTCGCCAGCCCCGCCGGCGCGGCCAGCGCCCGCCCCCGATATCGTCCGCCGACTATCCGCACCGGGACAACACCGTTTCGTCTTCGATCCTCACGCGCGTATTGACCTTTGCTGTAGCAACCGAAAGATGCGTCGGGTTCGGGGGAGTTTTGCATGTTTCGCTGCGTCGTGGCCGCGCTGTTCGCCGGCCTGGTCGTTTGTGTCGCCGGTTCCGTCCGGGCCGCCCCGCCGGTCGAGGCCTATGCGCGGCTGCCGGCCATGGCCGATGTCACCCTGTCGCCGTCCGGGGCGCGCTACGCCTACGTCACGGTCGACGGCGAAACGCGCAAGCTGGTCGCCGCCACCGTGGACGGAAACCAGGCGCTTTTCGCCAGCGACATCGGCAAGGCCAAGATCGTCCGGATCGATTGGGCCGGCGACGACCATCTGCTGGTCCAGGTCAGCCATACCGCGAGCCTCGGCCCTGAATTCGCGATGACGCAGCTGGAGTTCAGCGCGGTCATCGCCATCAATGTGACGACGGGCAGGGCGATCTCGGTCTTTTCCGGAAACGAGACGGTTCTGGACGCTGTTTTCAACGTCGCCGGAACCGCGCGGGTGAATGGCCGGTGGTACGGATATTTTGGCGGGATCACCCTGAAAAAGGGGTTAAACGGATACGCCTTCGATCACGGCTACCCGGATCTTTACCGGGTCGATCTCGACACGGGCGACACCTCCATCGCGGCGCGCGGAGGGGAATCATCCCACGACTGGCTGGTCGGGCCCGACGGGAGCGTGATCGCCCGCGCCCTCTACCACCAGAAGACCGGCGACTGGGCTGTCGCCGCCGGAGATGCGGCCGGCGATCCCTTGACCTCGGGCCGCGACCCGATCGAGGGTCCGAGCCTGCTGGCGCGGGGAAAGACGCCCGAGGCCATCTTGATCGAGCAGCCGAGCGACCAGGGGGATGTCTACGTCCAGGCTCCGCTTTCGGGCGCCCCCAGGGAGGTCGTCGGCGACGGCGTGGGGATTTCCGAGCCGCTGTTCGATCGCAACACCCGCCTGTGGATCGGGCAGATCGCCGAGGGCGACATGCCCGAGACGACGATGTTCGACGCGGCCGTGAATGGGCGCATGCAGTCGGTGCGGCGGGCCTTTCCGGGCCTGTCCGCGCGGCTGGTTTCGTTCGACGCCAGCTTCAATCGGCTGATGGTCTTCACCTCGGGGACCGGAGATTCCGGGACCTACTGGCTGGTCGATGTCGCCGGCCACAAGGCCAATCCGCTGGGCTACGAGTATCCCGACGTCCAGCCGGCCGATGTCGGATCGATCCAGATGGTGACCTGGAAGGCGGCCGACGGGCTCGAGCTGCACGGCGTGCTCAGCCTGCCGCCGGGCCGCGCCGCGAAGAACCTGCCGGTGATCGTCATGCCGCATGGCGGCCCGCAGGCGCGGGACTATCCGGTGTTCGACTGGTGGGCCCAGGTCTTCGCCTCGCGCGGCTATGCGGTGTTCCAACCCAATTTCCGCGGCTCCGATGGCTATGGCGGATCCTTCCGCGACGCCGGGTTCGGTCAATGGGGCCGCAAGATGCAGACCGATGTTTCGGACGGCCTGGCCGAACTCGCGCGACAGGGCGTGGTCGATCCCAAGCGCGCCTGCATCGTCGGTTGGAGCTATGGCGGCTACGCCGCCTTGGCCGGGGTGACCGTGCAGAACGGCCTCTATCGTTGCGCCGTCTCCATGGCAGGGGTTTCCGACCTGTCGAGCTTCCTGAGCTATGAGGCCGACAAACAGGGGTCGATCAGCGCGACCATGCGATATTGGAAGCGATTCATGGGCGACACCTCGGCGTTCGGTGGCGGACTCGGCTCCATTTCGCCGGCCGCTCTCGCCGGCCACGCCGACGCGCCGGTCCTGCTGGTCCACGGCAGGGACGATACGGTGGTGCCGTTCGCGCAGAGCGTCGAGATGGCCGACGCCCTGAAGCGGGCCGGCAAGCCGGTGAGTTTCGTCAGTCTGGACGGCGCCGACCACTGGCTGCTGCGCGAGGACACGCGCATCGCCATGGCCAAGGCGTCGGCGGCCTTCGTGTTGAAATACGATCCGCCCGATCCGCCGGCGGTTCAGGCTAGCTCCGCCACTGCAACATCGTCGCCCTGACCGGGTTCTGGAACGGGCGGCCGGCGGCGCGGCTGGCGGTCCACTCGCGTTTCAGGGCCTGGTACCACTTGGCCTGGGCGTCGGCGTCGTCGATCCACAGCAGGGGGGGATCGTAGGCCAGCCCTTGGTTCTGCAAATCGACCATGGCCGCGTCCTGGCGCAGGAACTTGCGCGCGCCGCCGGCGATGAACGGCTTGAGCAGGGTGAAGGCCGGGTGGTCCGACCACATGACCTGGGTGATGCGGGTGTGGGCCGGGTCCACCGGCGTCAGGCAGGTCAGGGCCAGCACCTGGCGGCGGCCGACCTCGATATGCTCCCAGCGCAGGCCGGGCAGGCGGAAGACGATCTCGGTCCGCGGCGCGCCGCCGAGCAGGCGATAGGCGTAGGAGTTGCTGGACGGCGCATGCCGGGCCATGGCGAAGCCGGCCTCGCGCGGCTCGAACGCCTTGGCCTTGTCGTGCTGGGAGGCGGCCGAACGCCACCACCAGTTCTGGTGCACGTAGGGCCCGTGGGTCGGGTCCATCAGCCCGACCACCGCGTGGTCGATATGGGCGTCGAACACCATGCGGTCGACCAGTTTCGGCCCGCCGCCGACCACGCCGGGGAAGACCGGCGGCGGCTGGTCCGGCTGTCCGCCGGCGCCCGATCCCATCCAGATGAAGACCAGGCCCTGGCTCTCGGCGACGGGGTAGGCGCGCACGCGGATGCGGCCGACATCCATCTCCTGGCTGTCCACCAGCGAGGGGATGGCGGCGCAGCCGCCGTCGGTGCGCCAGCGCCAGCCGTGATAGGGGCATTCGACCAGTTCGGCGCCGTCCTCGCCCTTGACCAGCCGCCCGGCCGACAGCGGCGCGGCCCGGTGCGGGCAGACGTCGCGCAGGGCGTAGGCCTGGCCCGCGCGGGTGCGGCCGAGCAGGATGGGCTCGCCCAGGATCTCGTAGCGCTGCAGCCGGCCGGGCCTGAGGTCGCCGCTCAGCGCGGCGAAATACCAGATGTCGCGCAGGAAGCCTTCGCCGAAGCGGCTGGCTGCGGCGCCGGTCGATGCGGATTTGGCGTCGCCCTCGGCCATGGCCCTGTCTAGCCCGAACAACCGCCTGGACGCGACCCCTTCCGCCTTGACCTCTTCCCGCGCCGGCTACAGGGTGCGCGCCGCAAATCAAACAAGCGTTTTAGGGAGCTGCGAGCGCGATGGAGCTGTTCGATCTTTCCGGCAAGGTGGCCATCATCACCGGCTCTTCCCGCGGCATCGGCAAGGCGATCGCCGAACGCATGGCCGAGCACGGCGCCAAGGTGGTGATCTCCTCGCGCAAGGCCGGCCCCTGCGAAGAGGTGGCCGCCGAGATCAACGCCAAACACGCCGGCGCGGCCATCGCCGTCCCGGCCAACATCTCCTCGAAGGACGACCTGCAGCGGCTGGTGGACGAGACCCGCAAGGCCTTCGGCAAGGTCGACATCCTGGTCTGCAACGCCGCCTCCAATCCCTATTACGGGCCGATGAGCGGGATTTCCGACGACGCCTTCCGCAAGATCCTCGACAACAACATCGTCTCCAACAACTGGCTGATCACCATGGTCGCGCCGGAGATGCAGGCGCGGAAGGACGGGGCGATCATCATCATCTCGTCGATCGGCGGGTTGCGCGGCACCGGGGTGATCGGCGCCTACGCCATCTCCAAGGCCGCCGACATGCAGATGGCCCGCAACCTCGCCCAGGAGCTGTCGCCCAGCAACATCCGGGTCAATTGCGTCGCCCCGGGCCTGGTGAAGACCGATTTCGCCCGCGCCCTGTGGGACACGCCCGAGGCCGAGAAGCGCTCGTCGTCCGGCACGCCGCTGCGCCGCCTGGGCGAGCCCGACGACATCGCCGGCGCGGCCATCTACCTGGCCTCGCGCGCCGGCGCCTGGACCACCGGCCAGACCATCGTCGTCGACGGTGGCTCGACCTCCTAGATCGCGCCGCTCAGCGACAGCAGATTGCCGTCGGGATCCTTGAACCAGGCGACGCCTTGGCCGGGGATGGGCGACCAGATGTCCATCCCGTCCTGGTCGTGGTTGTCGTAGCGTTCGAAGACGACGCCGCGCTCCTTGAGCGCGCGGACGGTCCCGCGCAGGTCGCGGACCGCCCAGCCCATCGCCGTCCCGTGCGGCGGGTTGACGTGATCGAGCTTCTGCAGGTTCAGCCGCGCCGAGGCGCTTTCGAAGGTGGCCAGATACTCGTGGTCCCCGGTGAAGGCGAGGCCCAGGACGCCCTCGTAAAAGGCCCGCGCCCGTATTGCGTCCGACGTCGCCAGGAACGCCACCAGGGTCTCTTGCGCCAGCATGTCCTGATCTCCTGTCAGCCAACCTTGACGGTGAACTCCAGCCCGCCCCCGAATGGAAGCGTCATGGTCCTGAAGGTGTTGGCGGGATCGTCCAGGACCTCGAACAGCGTGGCGTAGCCTGCGCGGCTGCTGGCCGTGTTGTCGGTGCAGATGACGGCGCCGCGGCGAAGGCGTGGCAGCAGGATGTCGAGCATCGGCCGCACGACGTCGCCCCAGATGTCGAACAGCACGAAGTCGATAGGCCCCTCGAACGTCCTGGTCGCCTCGACGATATCCGCCTGGCGCAGGTCGATGAAGCTGGCGAGGCCGGCGGCGTCGAAATTGGCGCGGGCGCGTTCGACCTTGCCGGGCTCGTACTCGGCAGCGAAGACCACGCCGCCGCCGTTGTCGCGGACGGCGGCCGCCAGATAGAGGGTCGAAACGCCGAACGAGGTGCCCGCCTCGACGATCCGCCGCGCGCCGATGGCGCGGCAGGCCAGGTAGCAGAACTCGGCCTTGTCGCGGTCGAGCGACACGGCCTTGTCGGCCATGAAGGCGTGGTCGCGCGGCTCCATGCCGCCCGTCCACGGCCCCGTGCGTTCCTCGCGATAGTAGCGCGTGATCGCCGCGTCCTGGGCCTTGCTGGCCTCATGCAACTCCGCGAGCATGGCCTCGAGCTTCGCATCGTTCAGTATGGTCACCATGCATCCTCCCCGGCGGGCGCCATGCAGCTTGCGCCCAGGCGTCGGCGGCGCGCTCGCGCGCTTCCGCCAATTCATCGCCTTGACGCGCCATGACGCAAGGGGGGCGCTGGCGGCCGTAACGACGTTACCGCGCCGAATTGTGCGCCCGCAGCGACAGGTCCCTGGCCTTGGCCAGGCGGCGGACGCCCTCGTCCAGGGTCTCGTCGCGCTTGGCGAAGCACAGGCGGACGATCGACGTGACCGGGTCGGTCTCGTAGAAGGCCGAGACCGGGATGGCGGCGACCCCGGCCTCTCTGACCGCGCGCAGGCAGAAGTCCATGTCGGCTTCGAAGACGCCGGAGCCGGCGAGGTCGATGTTGAGGAAATAGGTGCCCTGGCTGTCCAGCACCGCGAAGCCCTCGCGGCGCAGGCCCTCGGCCAGGCGGTCGCGCGAGCGGGCGAGGTCGGCCGGCATGGCGGCGAACCAGCCGTCGCTGTTGGCGAGGCCCCAGGCCACCGCCGCCTGCAGCCCCGGCGGGGTGGTGAAGGTGAGGAATTGGTGCGCCTTGGCCAGCAGCCCCGTCAGCGCCGGGGCGGCCATCAGGAAGCCGACCTTCCAGCCGGTCAGGGCGAACATCTTGCCGGCCGAGCCGATCTTCACCGTCCGCTCGCGCATGCCGGGGAAGCTGATCAGCGGCCGGTGGGCGCGGCCGTCGAACACCACGTGCTCCCAGACCTCGTCGCAGACCGCGATGGCGTCGTGGCGGACGCAGAACTCGGCCAGCAGGGCGAGATCCTCGTCCGGGCAGATGGTGGCGGTCGGGTTGAGCGGCGTGTTCAGCACCACAAGGCGGGTGCGCTCGTTGAAGGCCTGCTCCAGCATGGCCCGGTCGAAGCGCCAGGAGGGCGGCTGCAGCGCCACCAGCCGGCCCTCGCCGCCGGCGCGGCGCACCATGGGCAGGTAGGAATCGTAGAGCGGCTGGAACAGCACCACCTCGTCCCCGGGCGCGATCAGGGCCAGGAGAGCGCAGGCCAGGGCCTCGGTGGCGCCCGAGGTGACGGTGACCTCGCCGGCCCAGTCCAGGTCGAGCCCCTGGGTGCGGCGATAGTGGGCCGCCACCGCCTGGCGCAGCTCGGGCAGGCCCGGCATCGGCGGATACTGGTTGTCGCCGTCCAGGATCGCCGCGGCGGCCTTTTCGCGGATGGCGCGCGGGCCGGACTCGTCGGGAAAGCCCTGGCCGAGGTTGATGGCGCCGGTCTCGCGCGCGAGACCGGTCATCACCGAGAAGATGGTGGTCGGCAGGGCTTGGTAGACGGGGTTGGCCATGGCGAGGGAAGCCTTAGCATGAGGTCGATGCAGATCGTCGACTACCGTCCGGAGCTTGCTGAGGCGTTCAAGGCCCTGAACGAGGCCTGGATCACACGCTATTTCGCCATGGAGGCCAAGGACCGCGCGGTGCTGGACGATCCGCAAGGCAGGATCATCGACCGCGGCGGCCAGATCCTGTTCCTGACCGAGGCCGGCGACGTGGCCGGCTGCTGCGCCCTCCTGGCCATGGCTGACGGCGGCTTCGAGGTCGGGAAGATGGCGGTGGCCGAGGCGCACAAGGGCAGGGGCTTCGGCCGCGCCCTGATGGCGGCCTGCGTCGAGCGGGCTCGCGCGGCCGGCGCGCCGCGGCTCTATCTTGAGACCAACAGCGCTCTCGCCCCAGCTCTGGCCCTCTACCGCAGCTTCGGCTTCCGCGAACTCGACGGCATGAGCCGCGGGCCATCGGACTATGCGCGGGTCGATGTCTGGATGGAGCTGCGGCTCTGAGGGTGGACGAGCTTTGCGGGTCGCTGCCGCTAGAGCGGAGTCCCGTTCAACCAACCCGTCATCCCCCGCTGGAGCCGCGAAGCGGCGGAATGCGGGGGATCCATGCGCACTGGTCAGAGAGGGTGATCATGGGTGGCCCGGACAAGCCGGGCCATGACGGAAGAGGTTGGGCCGGCACGAACGGACAGGCGCGCGGGCGCGACCGGCGGACCGGCTTGGCGGTGCGGCGTCGGCGGTTGTCCAGCGGAAAGGATGGCTAGCGTCGTTTGGTGTTGTTGTTGTTGTTGTGGTTGACGCCGGCCATCCTTGCCGCTGGACAATCCGCTTCCGCGCCGCGCCGCCCACGGCCCGACCCGACCGGCGCCGTCGAGGAGCGCGCTGCAGACGCGCTGTTCGAAAGGATCGATCGGTTGGGCCTGTGACGGCGGGGCATGCGGAGAGTAAAGCACACGGTGGAGCGGGGTCAGGGATTTCCTGAACGGCGCGCCCCGGGCGGCCGCGCTTAAGCCTCTTCGCGCATCCGCTTCTTGCGGAAGCTGGGGTTCAGCACCGCCTTGCGCAGGCGGATCGACTTGGGCGTCACCTCGACCAGTTCGTCGTCGCCGATATAGGCGATGGCCTGTTCCAGGGTCAGGCGGCGCGGCGGGGTCAGGCGGATGGCCTCATCCTTGCCGGAGGCGCGGACGTTGGTCAGCTGCTTGGCCTTCATCGGATTGACGTCGAGGTCGTCCGGCTTGGCGTTCTCGCCGATGATCATGCCCTGATAGGCCTTCTCGCCGGCGCCGACGAACATGACGCCGCGATCTTCCAGGTTCCACAGCGCGAAGGCCGCAAGATCGCCGTCGGTGGTCGAGACCAGCACGCCGTTGCGGCGGCCCTCGATCGCGCCCTTGTAGGGCTCGTAGTGGGAGAAGACCCGGTTCATCACCCCGGAGCCGCGGGTGTCGGTCAGGAACTCGCCCTGATAGCCGATCAGGCTGCGCGACGGCGCTTCCAGGGTCAGGCGGGTCTTGCCGGCGCCGGACGGACCCATGTCCTTCAGCTCCGCCTTGCGGGCGGAAAGCTTCTCGATGACCACGCCGGAATATTCTTCGTCGACGTCGATGACCACTTCCTCGATCGGCTCCAGCCGCTCGCCTTTTTCGCCGGTCTGGTAGACCACGCGCGGGCGGCTGATGGCGACTTCGAAGCCTTCGCGGCGCATGTTCTCGATCAGCACGCCCAGCTGCAGCTCGCCGCGACCGGCGATCTCGTAGGCGTCCTTGTCGGCGGTCTCGCTGAACTTGATGGCGACGTTGGATTCCGCCTCGCGCATCAGGCGGTCGCGGATGACGCGGCTCTGCACCTTGTCGCCGTCGCGGCCGGCCAAGGGGCTGTTGTTGACCGAGACGGTGATCGAGATGGTCGGCGGGTCGATCGGCTGCGACGGCAGCGGCACGGTGACTTCCGGCGCGCAGATGGTGTCGGCGACCGTGGCCTTGGAGAGGCCGGCGACGGCGACGATGTCGCCGGCCTCGGCTTCCTCGATCGGCTGGCGCTTCAGGCCGCGGAAGGCGAGGATCTTGGTGATCCGGCCCTTCTCGATCTCCTTGCCGTCGCGCGACAGGGCGTGGACGGTCATGCCGGGCGTCAGCTTGCCGGCGTCGACGCGGCCGGTCAGCAGCCGGCCCAGGAACGGGTCGCTCTCGATCAGCACCGCCAGGATGCTGGCCGGCTCGCCGGCGCGCGCCTCGGCGGCGGGCCTCGGCGTGTGGCTGACGATCAGGTCGTAGAGCGGCGCCAGGTTCTCGTGCGGGTCGTTCAGGTCCTTCACCGCCCAGCCCTGCTTGCCGGAGGCGTAGAGGTGCGGGAAGTCCAGCTGCTCGTCGGTGGCGCCGAGGGCGGCGAACAGGTCGAAGGCGTCGTTCAGCACCCGGTCCGGGTCGGCGTGCGGCCGGTCGACCTTGTTCAGCACCACGATGGGGTGCAGGCCGATCTTCAGCGCCTTGCCGAGCACGAACTTGGTCTGCGGCATGACGCCTTCCTCGGCGTCGACCAGCAACACGCAGCCGTCGACCATGCCCAGGATGCGCTCGACCTCGCCGCCGAAGTCGGCGTGGCCGGGCGTGTCGATGATGTTGATGCGGGTCTCGCCCGCCTCGCCGTGCCAGAGCACCGAGGTGCACTTGGCCAGGATGGTGATGCCGCGCTCGCGCTCCTGGTCGTTGGAGTCCATGGCGCGTTCGGCGTGCGCCTCGTTGGCCCGGAAGGCGCCGGACTGGGCGAGCAGTTGGTCGACCAGGGTGGTCTTGCCGTGGTCGACGTGGGCGATGATGGCGATGTTGCGAAGGGACATGGGAGCTGCGTTGGGCGCCGGCGGCGGCGCGCGATGGCTTCTAAACGAGGTGAGCGGGGAAGACCACCCCAAGGTAAGGGCGGCGCTTGTGCGGCGCAACATAGCGCCATGAAGGATTCAGAAATACCGGAAAGGCTTACGAAATAACGAAAACCACGATCCGGGACAAAGAAATTATCGGCACCCGGCGTTTTTTCGGTTGCGGCATTGTGCGCTGCACCGTATACATCCGCTCGTGAGGCGTCCCTGACGCCTCTGCCCTTCCTGGGCGTTTCCTCCCTATGAACTGGCCGCGCCCGCAAAGGCGCGGCCGTTTTTGTTTGGCCCGGGGCCGGGTTAGAACCGCCGGGCGCACACCAGGGCGGCGAGGCCGGCGAACACCCGCTCCAGATCGGTCTTCAGCCGCGCGAACCCCTCGTGCGGCGCCAGGCTGGCCTCGTTCAGATAGAGGCTGCGGTTGATCTCCACCTGCAGGGCGTGACGCTTGCCTTGCGGTTTTCCGTAGAATTCGGTGGTGTAGCCGCCGGCGTAGGGGGCGTTGCGCGCCACCCGATAGCCCATGGCCTCGAACTCCGCCTGGGCCAGGGCGGTGATCTGCGGCGCGCAGGCCGCCCCGAACCGGTCGCCCAGCACCAAGTCGCAGGCGCCGGCGCCGGCGATGTCGCCGCTCTGGCCGAGCGTGCGCGCCGCCGCCGCCGGCATCGAATGCCAGTCGATCAACACGCCGAAGCCGAATTCCGCCACCGCCTCGCCCAGCAGCTGGTCGACGGCGGCGTGATAGGGCCGGTGCACCGTCTCGATCCGCTCGCTGGCCTCGGCGAAGGTCAGCTTGCGGGCATAGATCTCCTGGCCCTCGGCGACGATGCGGGCGATCGAGCCGAGCCCGGCGGCGACCCTGGCCGAGCGTCCGCGGGCGAAATCCGGCAGCTCGTCCTCGAACATCGAGGCGTCGAGCTCGTAGGGCTCGCGGTTCACGTCGATATAGGCGCGGGCGTAGGAGGCGGCGATCACCGTCGCCCCATGTTCGGTCGCCGCGCCGATCAGCTCGTCGACCAGGGCGTCCTCCGAGCGGCGGATGGCGTCGGCGTCCAGCGCCGAGGCGGCCATCATGTCGTGGGGATAGAGCCGGCCCGAGTGCGGCGAGGCGAAAACCAGCGGCAGGGCCTTGGCCGGCCGGCGGATGGTGAACGGCGCCTCGGCCGACTGCGACCACACCAGGGGCGCGCGGGCGGTCGATGCGACGGTGGAGGCGGTCATGCATGCACTATCGAACGTCGCGTTAGCCGCGGTCAACGCGGTCCGCCCACAGAGTTTAGCGTCGATCGCGACGATCGGCTTTATCGCCGGTTTACACATCGGCCCCTAAGCTTGACGTCTTTGCATCGCCCAGGCAGTTCCGTTGTATGGCCCAGTCCGCCGTTATCCGCATCCTGCTTGCCGAAGACGATGATTCCCTGCGCGGTTTCCTTGCCCGCGCCCTGGAGCGCGCCGGCTACGAGGTGGTGGCCTGCCCGGACGGCGAGACCGCCATCGAGGCGCTGGACCAGGCCTTCCATGTGCTTTTGACCGACATCGTCATGCCGGGGATCGACGGCATCGAGGTGGCGCGCATCGCCGCCGCCCGCCAGCCGGCCCTGCGCATCATGTTCATCACCGGCTTCGCCGCCGTCGCCCTTTCGGCCGGCGATCGCGCCCCCGCCGGCGCCAAGGTGCTGGCCAAGCCGGTCCACCTGCGCGAGATCGTCGCCGAGGTGGAACGGATGGTCGCCGCCTAGGGGATTTGCGAAAGATGATCACCGTCTTCGGCGAAGGCAGGGGATTTCGGGTCGTCTGGCTGCTGGAGGAGATGGGCCTCCCCTATCGCTTAAGGCCGGTGGACCTGCTGGCCGGCGTCGAGGACGACAAGGAGTTCCTGGCCATCAACCCCGCCGGATTCATCCCGGCGCTCGTCGACGGCGAGGTCACCATGGTCGAGTCGATTGCGATCATGGAATACCTGATGGCCCGCTACGGGCCGACGCCGCTGGCGCCGGACCCGCACGATCCGACCTTTCCCGCCTACCAGCAGTTCCTTCACCTCGGTGAGGCCGGCCTTGCCGCCTCGCTCTACTTCGTGAACGGGGCCCGCAATTTCGCGCCCGAGGCCGAACGGCATAACTGGAGCGCCGCCCAGGCGCTGGACGTGTTCGAGACCCGGCTGAGCCTGGTGACCCGGCGCCTCGCCCGCTCGCCCTATCTTGCCGGCGAGGCGTTCACCGCCGCCGACATTTCGGTGACCTACGCCCTGGAGCTGGGCCAAAGGGCGTGTGGCGTCGTGCTCGGCGAGGCGGAACAAGCCTATGTGGACCGCACCAGCGGACGCGAAGCCTACGGCCGGGCCATGGAAACCTGCCAGGGCACGAAGGCATGGGCCGCCAGGGCGGCGGCCGGCCGCTGACAGGCGACGGATCGCGCGGTCGCGGCGCGGCCTTCCCGGCGACGCCGCCCAGACCGCCTGAACAGGGGCGGTTTGAAAAGGCCCGCGTTCGCCCGCTTGCCGGCCTTCGCGCCCGCCTATATACCCGCCTTCCCGTTTTTGAAGACCGGACGCGTAGCTCAGCGGGAGAGCACCTCGTTGACATCGAGGGGGTCGCTGGTTCGATCCCAGCCGCGTCCACCATTTTTCATTGGCAAATCAGACGCTTGTAAATCCGGCTGGCCTGTTGAGCGGCTGTAGCCTCTGCGATTTTGCCGCCGGACGCATCATGACACGCTCGCGTTCCGGCAGTCACCTCGGCCCAACCGCTTGTCGTGACGATTGCAATTAATTCGAAGGCACGGCAACTCCACCAATCCCCCGGCCCCGCGCGTCCTAACTCGAGGTGCGAAGGCGGGCCGCTACTACATCTCGACCCCGCAATCGCGTCCAAAGATCAGGTATCGTGAATAGATAAGGAAATCCGAACAGCCCTGCCATGCCAGCCAAAATTGCAATAAACACAGTGTTCCACGCCAAGAAGTACGTCATGTTTCCGGTGGATACCTTATACAATAAAAATCCTGCCGAGAAAATAAAAACACCTGCGAATATTAACCAGACCGTTACCTGCCTACGTTTTGGCCACACGGTCAATATTCTCTTCACCGCGAAAATCGGCACGGTCCGGCTTGGATCTATCGCACCGTACGCAAATGGCACAAATAGCATAAATGCGGCCAACGATAACGCGCCGTAGATGTTCGGTGCCAGTAGGGCACCAAGAAACCGACGCGCTAAGTCAAAGAAAGTCGCAGATAGGTGATCACCGGTAGCTCGTCCGCTCGCTGCACCAATTGGACTAAGAAAAGATGCCATTGCCAGCATTAAGGCGGGGATAGCTGTAAGAATCAAATTCAATTGCACTCTGTACCAGCGCCTCCCTTCCAAAGTCGCTTTAATTGAGTTTTCAATCTCCACAAGATTGTATTGTAGCGCTATCGTCGCTCCCTCTGCGCCACCAGTTGCCTTTCCAAGGCTGTCAGCAACCTTTGCAAAGGAGGACATGTAGGCCATTATGCCTAGTCCGTCGTAGAGATTTCGGGGAGTAGGCATCCAGCGAAGGGAGACCACTCGCCGGTGCATGCTGTATTGGGTCTCTCTCACCCAGGAGAACTCGGGATCGCTTAGGTACGCGGCGGTTATAGTATCGGATTTCGGATGATGATGTTGGTGGACGTGCGTGATGTCCTTGATAAAGAAGAAGGCTTGATTGCAGAGGTAACGGGCAGCTTTTTCATCGAGCGGCCTCGGTGACTCTAGTACGGAGGCTGCAAATTCAACATCGCTCCGTCGCGTTCTTTCGGTTAACGTCACAACACCGTTGCGACCGACTCCGCAGTCAATGGTATAGATGGCTACACCGTCCAATGCTGAATGAACGGCCAAGATTGAATCTCTCAGCTTGCGAACACGACCATCTGGGGACTCGGTTTCGTCGTCTACTTCGTCGAATATCCTTTGTACGATCGTGCTTGGAGAACACGTCTCTTGTGTCTCGGCAGCATGGTGCAAGCTTGGCGGTTCGGTTTCGGACTCTCTGAGCGTCTGTGCCCAGCGCGAATGGCTGAAGATATGGACCCGGCCCGTCAGGCGCCCAATTCGGTCGTTGCCGTCGAGCGCTGACACTGCAGAGAAGACGAAGATCCATCGTGGGTCGTAGCCATATACCGAGCGAAAATACCATGGACTGACGAGGACGTCCGACAGCACCCGGTGCTGGACACAGAGAATGGCGCGCCCAGTGGGGTCGTCTTCGTTTAAGGTTTGGCAGCGTTGCGGCTGCTTCGTTTGCCCGATGTGGCTGAACGACAACCGTCCTGCAACGTTGGGAACCCAGCCGTTGAATGTAGGGCTAGCCAACGAACCCCCACGTCAAAGCGAGGCTATTGCATCCTGCGTCAGGCGAGCCTGCCGGGCTATGATAATCTTCCCATCGACCTCCCGGCTGACCATTCCGCAGTCGAAATCCGAGGCGAGACCATCCGCTTGCGCGCGACCAACTGATCCGAGGACAGCATCGATCCCGGATCGGGTGAGGTTTTTGGCGCGCCGAAGGCGCTCCCGATCTACAAGCGCGGTCTGGATGGCGATGGAGATGAAGACAACGCCCAAGCCGGCCAGAATCGCTAGTGGAATGGCGATTTCTGTGAGTTGAGTCTGCATGATCATCATTTTGTGGCTGATTTGGCCTGACGCGCAACATGTAGGGTTGGTCGGCACGCCGGGCTGGCGGCGTATAGGCTACCCAAAACCCGCAGGCAAGCGAAACGGCCGACCAACATGATTGGTTGCTTGCCACGAAACCCGTTGCTCGGCGTTAGCTCAAGTCACCTGAGGCAACTTACACGCCTGATGCAGGCATTCAACAATGCTCCGCTAGTTCATGATCGAATTGAGGTCGCTCGGTGGCTCCGACGTCGCCATTGCGCAACGGGTCGGCTGTCGAAGCGAAGATCAGAGCGCGGTCGCGTCAGCCGCGTCCCCGCCATATCTTGCGCGCCAACGCATCGGCCGTTTGCAAACGCGCTCGCCGGACCGCTAAGGTCATCCCAAACAGCAAAAGGGATGAAGCGGCGTGGTGAAAGCAGAATCGGTGGGTCTGTCGTCGGCGCGGCTCGAGCGCCTGGATCGGGTCATGACGGAGCGCTATGTCGACGGCGGCTTCCTGCCCGGCATCCTGACCCAGGTCTACCGCAAGGGCGAACTGGTCCATACCGGCATGTCCGGCCACATGGACATCGAGCGCGGCAAGCCGATGCGCGAGGACGCCATCTTCCGCATCTATTCCATGACCAAGCCGATCACCGCCGTGGCGCTGATGATGCTGGTCGAGGAGGGCAAGATCGGCCTGGACGACGCTGTCCACACCCATATCCCCTCGTTCAGGAAGCTCGGCGTTTACGCCAGCGGCGTTCCGACCCTCCTGGCCGACCAGCCGCCGCAATTCATGACCACCCAGCCGGAGCGGCCGATGAAGGTGGTCGACCTGGTCACCCACACCTCCGGCCTGACCTACGGCTTCATGATGCGCACCAGCGTCGACGCCGCCTACCGCAAGCTGAAGATCGGCCAGTTCGATACGCCGGGCGGGCTCGACACCTTCATCGAGCAGCTGTCCGGCGTGCCGCTGGAGTTCTCGCCGGGGACCCAGTGGAACTATTCGGTGTCGATCGACGTGATGGGCTACCTGGTGCAGCTGCTCTCCGGGATGAGCTTCGGCGAGTTCCTGCGTACGCGCCTGTTCGAGCCGCTGGGCATGACCGACACCGCCTTCTGGTGCCCGCCGGAAAAGCTCGACCGCTTCACCAGCTGCTACCAGCCGAAGCCGGGCGGCGGGCTGAAGGTGCAGGACGACGCCCAGGCCAGCACCTATGCGGCGCCGCCGAGCCTGGAGTCCGGCGGCGGCGGCCTGGTCTCCACGGCCCACGACTACATGCAGTTCTGCCGCATGATGCTGAACGGCGGGACGCTGAACGGGGTGCAGATCCTCAGCCCGAAGACCGTCGAGCTGTTCAGCCTCAACCACCTGCCGGAGAACCGCGAGCTGGCCTCGATGGCCCCGCCGGGCGCCTTCAGCGAGGCCGGCTATTCGGGGATCGGCTTTTCGATCGGCTGCGGCGTCAACATCGACGTCGCCAAGACCCGGCTGCCGGGCACGCTCGGCGAGTTCTTCTGGGGCGGCGCGGCCTCGACCGCCTTCTGGATCGACCCGAAGGAGGCGCTGGCGGTGGTGTTCATGACCCAGGTGATGGGCACCGACGCGCGCCTGACCCTGCGCCGCGACCTGCGCACCCTGGCCTATTCGGCGATGACCGAGGCCTACGCCTGAAAGACGCGCGCTTGATCCGGCCAGGAGGACCAATGTAGCCTCGCCGAAACATTCGGCGGGGGCGTTCCTGTGTTCGTCCTGCGTAAGATCCAAGAGACGGCCGTCGCGGACCCGGCCAAGCTGGCCCTGGTCCACAACCGCCGCCCGATCGCCTACAGCGAATTCTGGCGGCTGATCGAGGGGTGCCGGCGCGCCCTGCAGCCGCTCCTGCCCGACCACGGTGTCGCGGTGCTGTCGGTCGACAGCATCCTGGAGGGGTGGATCCTCAGCCTGGCCGTGCGGGCCCTGGGCTTGGACGCCGCCGTGACCCGGACCGGCGAACAGGCCGAGCTGTTCGAAGGCTTCGACGTCGCCTGCGTCATCAGCCTGATCTCCGAGCACCGGGGTCCGGTCGCCACGCCGACGGGCGCCAAGGCCTTCCGCATCAGCGATCCGTCGCGGCAGTCGTTCCCCGACGGGGAGGCGCCGCCACCCTTGCCGGAGCCGCTGCTGGCGGGCGGCCAGATCCTGCTCACCTCGGGCACCACCGGCGTGAGCAAGAAGGCGCTGATCCGGTCGGGTTCCATCGCCCAGCCCATCCTGGACCGGGCCAGGCGCTATCGCGACCTCGGCGAAAAGTACCGCCAGCAGGGCCCGGACACCGTGCTCAACATCTTCGGCCTCGGCCTGTGGACCGGCGCCGGCCATCTGTGGCCGATCTTCACCTGGTGCCATGGCGGCGGCGTCGTCATCCATGAGGGGCAGGACCTGGAGCGGTCGTTCGACTGGCCGGGGATCACCCATAGCCTGGCGACGCCGGCCTTCCTGTCGGCGCTGATGGCTGCGCCCGAAGGCGCTTTCGCCTACCAGCCGCAGATGCAGCTGAACGTGGTCTCCGGCGCGCTGACGCCGGCCCTGGCGCGGGAGACGCGGCGGCGGCTGACGCCGCGCATCCTCGTCAACCTGTCATCCACCGAGGGCGGCGGCTGGGCGCGGACCCTGATCGAGACCGACGAGGACCTGCGCTGGTACCGGCTCGACCCGACGCGGACGGTGGAGGTGGTCGACGACGCCGGCAACCCCCTGCCGCGCGGCGAACTGGGCCGCGTGCGCATCGACCAGCGCCCGGACGCCCCGACCGGATATCTGGGTGACCCGGACGCCACGGCGAAGTTCTTCTCGGACGGCTGGTTCTATCCCGGCGATCTCGGCGTGCTGGACGGCAAGGGGCGCCTGGCCCTGCATGGCCGCTCGACCGACATCGTCCATATCCGCGGCAGCAAGTTCCCGGCCGAGCCCTGGGAGCGAACGATCCAGGAGACGCTGGAGTGCGAAGGCGTCTGCATCCTCTCGGGCAGCTGGCGCAGCGAGGCCGAACAGTTGCACCTGTTCATCGAGAGCCGCCGCCCGATCCCGGGCCCGAGGCTTGCCGAGGCCGTGCGCGCGACCCTGTCAGGTTTTCCCGGTGTCCACGTCCATCTGGTCGAGGCCCTGCCGCGCACGCCGACGGGCAAGATCAGGCGCATCACCCTGGCCCAGCAGCTGCACGAGGGCGTCTACGGCGAGGAGGCTTGAGAGCGCCTCGGGCGCCCGGCGCGCCACCCGAGGCGCCTTGCGCTCGGCGGTTCGAACGAACAGATTTGCGACATGGTCGAGGTGCTCAACACGTCCGACGCGGTGCGGCTGTCCTTCCTGCGCGCCGTCCTCAAGGACGCCGGCATCGAGACCGCGGTATTCGACGCCGGCGCCGGCTCGCTGTGGGGGACGGCCATCACCTCGCGCCTGATGGTCGACGAGGACGATCTCGCCCAGGCCAAACGGGTCGTCGCCGAGGCGGAGCGAAACGCCGGCTGACTTGACAGGCGCGGAGCGGCGCCGTCTGACCGGCCAAGGCTCGGAAAGGTTTGTTCGATGGAGCATTTCGACGTGCTGGTGGTCGGGGCCGGGATATCCGGCGTCGGCGCGGGCTATCACCTGCAGACCCTCAGCCCGAACAAGAGCTACGCCATCTTCGAGGGCCGCGACGCCATCGGCGGCACCTGGGACCTATTCCGCTATCCCGGCGTCCGCTCGGACAGCGACATGTACACCCTCGGCTTCTCCTTCCGGCCCTGGAAGGAGGCCAAGGCGATCGCGGACGGGCCGTCGATCCTCAGCTACCTGCGCGAGACGGCCAAGGCCTTCGGCATCGACCGGCATATCCGCTATGGCCGCAAGGTGAAGCGCGCGGCGTGGGATTCAGCCCGCTCGCTCTGGACCGTCGATTATGAGAGCGGCCCCGACCGGAGCATGGAACAGGTCACCTGCGGCTTCCTCTTCATGTGCGCCGGCTATTACAACTACGCCCAGGGCTACCGGCCGCCGTTCGCCGGTGAGGAGCAGTTCAGGGGCCGGATCGTGCATCCCCAGGCCTGGCCGGAAGACCTCGACTACGCCGGCAAGCGGGTGGTGGTGATCGGCAGCGGCGCGACGGCGGTGACCCTGGTCCCGGAAATGGCCAGGACCGCGGCCCACGTCGCCATGCTGCAGCGCTCGCCGACCTACGTGGTCTCGCGCCCGGCCGAGGACGCCTTCGCCAACCGCTTGCGCAAATGGCTGCCGGCCAAGCTGGCCTACGACATCGTCCGCTGGCGCAACGTGCTGGCGCAGCTCTATTTCTTCAACTTCACCCGCAAGCGGCCCGAGCAGGTCAAGACCCAGCTGATCAACATGGTGCGCGAGCAGCTGGGCCCGGACTACGACGTCGGGACCCACTTCACGCCGCGCTACAATCCCTGGGACCAGCGCCTCTGCCTGGTGCCGGACGCCGACCTGTTCGAGGCGATCAGGACCGGCGCCGCCTCGGTGGTCACCGACCATGTCGA
This sequence comes from Caulobacteraceae bacterium, assembly GCA_036272595.1. GTDB lineage: Bacteria > Pseudomonadota > Alphaproteobacteria > Caulobacterales > Caulobacteraceae > Poindextera. The sequence goes on along the minus strand of DATAYM010000036.1, from coordinate 38,803 downwards.
GGCCTTCGAGCCGGACGGCATCCGGCTGAAATCCGGCCAGATGCTGCCGGCCGACATCATCGTCACCGCCACCGGGCTGGACATGCAGCTGATGGGCGGGCTGGAGGTCGAGGTCGACGGCGCCCCGGTCGAGCTGGCCAAGACCTTCAGCTACAAGGCGATGATGTATTCGGGCGTGCCGAACCTCGCCTCCACCTTCGGCTACACCAACGCCTCCTGGACCCTGAAGGCGGACCTGACCGCGGAATATGTCTGCCGCCTGCTGAACCATATGGACCGGCGCGGCTTCACCGAATGCCGGCCGGTCAATGACGAGCCGCTGGAAGCCGCGCCCTGGCTCGACTTCAGCTCCGGCTACGTCACCCGGGCGATGCACCGCTTCCCGAAACAGGGCCCGAAGGCGCCCTGGCGGGTCTATCAGAACTACGCCCTCGACCTGATGGCCTTCCGCTACGGCCGGGTGGACGACGGCGTCATGCGGTTTTCGAAGTCCGCCCAGGCGCCGGTTGCGGAGTCCGCGGGCGTCAAGGCGGCGGCCTGAGAGTCCGGCCGCCTACAGCTCGCCGACATGACGGCCGAGGTTCAGCTCGAACTCCCCGGCGGTCCCGATGCCCCGCTCGCGTAATTTGGCGAGGCGTTCGATCGCCCCAGGCCATGCGAAGGTCTTGAAGAAAGTGTCCTGGGTGGCCTGAAGCAGGGCCTGGTCGGGCAAGCCGACCTGGTTGATCGCCGCCTTGCAGGCGGCCAGGGCCGGCTTGTCGAAAGACAGAATGCGTCGAACAAAGGTGTCGACGAAATCATCCAGCTCCGCCTCGGGAAGGGCGCGGTTGATCCATCCATAGCGTTCGGCTGTGTCCGCATCGAAATCGTCCGCGCCGAGGATGATCTCGATCGCCCGTGAACGCCCCACCAGAAGCGGCAAGCGCTGAAGGGCGCCGCCGCCGGGGATAAGGCCGATGCCGACTTCCGGCTGGCCGAAGACGGCGCGTTCCCGGCTGGCGAACCGGACGTCGCAGGCCAGGGTGAACTCGCTGCCGCCGCCGCGCACCCGGCCGCGGATGACCGCGATGCTCAGGACATCGGTTCGGGCGAGCCGAACCGCGGTGTCGATCCAGCGCGGGGTTCCAAACCGGCTGCGCGGCTCGGCCGTGCTGTAATGGGCGATGAAGAAGTCCGGGTTGGCGCTTTCGAAGCTGACCACCTTCAGCGACGGGTCGGCCTCGATCTCCTCAACGAGATCGAAGAGCTCGTCGTACATGCGATCGTCGATGGCGTTGATCGGCGGGTTGTCCAGCGTGACGCGCCAATATCCGGGCGTGGTCTTGTCCGTGAAGATTCGCTTGGGGATGTCGTTCATGGGGGCGCCTTCGCTTGTCGTCCTGGCCGGATCGCCGGCAGGGTTAGGGGACGACGACGAGTTTTCCTCGCGTATGCCCGCCGCTGAGCGCCTCGTAGGCCGAGGCGAGCCCATCGAGGCCGTAGGTCTTGCTCACCACGGCGCGGATCGCCGCCGCGTCCACGGCGCGGGCGATCTCGGCCAGCTGGGCGCCGTCGGGTCGGGTCAGCGGGCCATGAAATTCCGCCCCGCGGGCGCGGGCGCGCTCGATGAAGGGCTGGACGCCGGCGGCGGCCTGGTCGGCGACCGGCGGCGGGAACCCGATCTCGCGATAGGCTTGGGCGTCGGCGACCCGTACGAGGCCGACATAGCGCCCTCCGTCGCGCAGCGTGTCGATTCCCCGCTCAATGAGCGGTCCGCAAACACCGTCATAGACCACGTCGAACGGGCCGGCGGCCTCGAAGGCCTCGCGGCTGTAGTCGACCGTGCGGTCGGCGCCGAGCTTCGCCATGAAGGCCTGGCTGTCAGGGCCGCCGGTGGCGACGACGTTCGCGCCGAAGTGCTTCGCCAGCTGGATCGCGAAGGCGCCGACGCCGCCCGCGCCCGCCTGGATCAGCACGCGCTCGCCCGCCTTGAGCCTGGCCCGCTCCACGAACGCCTGCCAGGTCGTGAGCGCGACCGTGGGGAGGCTCGCGGCCTCCTCGAACGAGAGGGAGCGAGGCTTGTGCGCCAGCAGGCTGACCGGAACGACAGCGCGCTCCGCATAGGCGCCTGGCCGGCGGTTGGGCAGACGAGAATAGACCTCGTCGCCCGCCTTGAACGCCGAACCGGCCGGCGCCGAGAGCACCACACCGGAAATGTCGTAGCCCATGACCTGCGGGAACGCGAACGGGAACGCGGCCTGGAAAAGCCCTTGCCGCATGGCGATCTCGACCGGGTTGACCCCCGCGGCCCGGACCTCGACCAGCGCGTCCGCCTCGCCGGCGACGGGGTCGGCGGCTTGGCCGTAGCCAACCACCGAATTGTCGCCGTAGCCCGTGATGTAAGCCGCCCGCACCTCGATCTCCCCACGCGTCGCCGTTCAAATTAGTCTCAATATTGAACTTTTATGCTCGCGGCGGCGCCCTGACAAGCCTGGCGATCGGATTTATCGCGAGCGCAGGCGCTCCGGCTTTCCGCCGGCGGGATCCGAAGCGCGCCGGCGAAGCTGGATGTCCGAGCGGACGAGCTCTCGACCGCGCGAGGAACGCACCTTGAGCTGCTCGAGGTCGCTGCCGTCCAGGGCGTCAAGCATGCGGATGGGCGGCGGCGCGGGCCGGAACAGCCATCGGTCGCCCCACTGGCGCAATGCGATGATGGTCGCCAGGAGGTCTTCGCCCATCTCGGTCAGGACATACTCATGCCGCCGCGCTTCCTCGGCGATCGGTCTGCGCTGCAGGATCCCGCAAGCCACCAGCTTCTTCAGCCGGGCCGTCAGCAGGTTGCGCGAGATATCCAGTTGCTTCTGGAAGTCGTCGAACCGGGTCGTGCCGCCGAAGGCCTCGCGCAGGATCATGAGGCTGCCCCAATCGCCGATGACCTCCACGGAGCGGGCCATGGGGCACTCGGCCGCCGCCCAACTTTTTCGCTGCATGGGTCGTCTCCTTGTCGACCGGTCATCGCATGGCCCGCGATCAAACGGGCTCATCCGGGACCGGACGGGTCTACCCGCCGCCCGCCATCGCCGCCAGCCGCGCCTGAAAGGCTTCGATGATCGGCCGGATGAAGGGGTTCTTGGCCGCGAAGGCGCCGTCCTGCGGCTCCAGGCGGGTCAACATGGTGGCGTTGGCCTCGAAGACCAGGACCCGGCCATCGGCGGTGACGGTGAAATCCAGGCCGGCATAGTCCAGGTCCAGCCGCCGGCCGATGGCGTCGACCGCGGCCATGGCGCGGACGCCGACGGCGCCGGCCGGATCGGCAAGGAACCGCAGCTCCTCCGCCATCCGCGCCGGATCGCCCGCCATGTCGGTGCTCTGGTGGTGCACCATCCAGTGGCGGCCGATGGCCAGGTGATAGGCGAAGGCGCGGCGGTCGACGAAGATCACCCGGTATTTGCGATAGAAGCCGTCGGCCGAGCGGGTGTCGTGGAAGCGGGTGACATAGGCGTCCAGGCCGGCCGGAACATCGAGCGCCCGCAGCGCCGCCGCATCCTCGGCCAGGACGAGGCCGGCGCCGCCATGGGAGCCGACCGGGCGGACCAGCAGCGGCGGCGCGACGCCCGCCCGCTCGACCGCGGCGGCCAGGCCCTGCTCGGCGATCGCCGCGGCGGGGAGCCGGGCCGTCTCGGGGACGATCACGTCGTCGATGCCGGCCAGGGTCCCGGCCAGCCGATGGCGGAAGGTGGCGCGGACCCGGGGCGGAGGGTTCAGCAGCGGCGCTTGCGACCGGGCCAGGAAGGCGTCGACCACCGCTTCCGAGGCGAGGGCGGCGTCGGGGTCGCCGATGGCGTTCAGCACCACCGCATGCGGCGGCAGGTCGGCGATCTGCTCCAGCCGCGCGTGCTCCATATACCAGACGGCGCGGTCGAACCGGAGCGGCGGCAGCAGCGACTGATAGGCGATATTGCCCTGGGAGCGGGTGAGCAGGACCAGGGTGGTGAACGGGCTCGCCGCCGCCGGCTGGCGGTAAAGGCTCTGGCGGTCATACGCCAGGTCCAGCTGCGCCGCGGCGGCCTCGGGCTCGCCGCGCCGCTCGGCGATGCCGGCCAGGGTCTGGTGGGCCATGGCGACCAGGGTGTCGTCGACGGCGCCGCGGTCCTCGCCGGCCAGCACGGCGCGGGCATGGTGCTCGGCCGCGTCCAGCATCCCGACGGCGAGATAGAGGCCGCCCAGGCCGGCCTGGGCGTCACGCGCGCGGCCGAGCGCCAGGGCCGATTTGAAATGCCGCTCGGCGTCGTGCGGGCGGTCGAGCGCCGCATAGGCGTCGCCCAGCGCCAGGTGGGCCTCGGCGTTCAGCGGCTCGAGCGCGGCGGTAAGCTCCAGCGCCACCAGGTCGGGATCGCCCGCCGCCAAGGCGGCGGCGACCGCCTCGCGCGCCTCGACGGCCGCGCGCAGGGCCGGTGCGATGGCCGCCGCCTGTTCCGCCGGCGCGACCGCCTCGGCGGCGCGACCCGCCTTCAGCAGCGCCCGGGCGAGGTCGATGCGCGGCCGGGCGCTGTTCGGCGAACGCGCGCAGGCGGCGCGCAAGGCGGCGATGGCGCGCTCGCCGCTTGGTCCGCCTGCCGATCTGGAGCGCGCGGAGCCCGACGACGCCATTCACCTACCCGTTACAACCTTGTCGAGATTGCATCGCGACGGAAACCTCTGCCGTGGCGCGTGCAATACCGGGGCAAAACCAGGATGCGCCTTGAGGGTGCATCGTCTTTGTCGGGAATCACAATGAACCTCCTCCTCCGGGCCTCCGCAAGTCTCGCGGCCATGGCCGCCGTCGTCTCAGTTGCTTACGCCGTCCAGGCCCAGGACCAGGCGCCCACACCGGGATCGCCGCCCTCGGCCGAACAGCGCGCCGCCTGGATGCATGACCGCCAAGAGGCCCACGCCAAGGCGCTGCATGCGATCCTCAACCTTCGCCCGGACCAGGAAGCCGCGTTCCAGGCCTTCCAGGCGGCCATGACGCCTCAGCCGGGCGAGCGTCACCAGCCCATGGAGCGTGGGAGCATGGAAACCATGACCACGCCGCAGCGGCTCGACCGCATGGCCGACCGCCTGGCCAGGCGCGAGGCCGAGTTCCGGCGCCGCGCCGATGCGATCAAGGCCTTCTACGCGGTGCTCAGCCCCGATCAGCAGCGGGCGTTCGACGCCATGCCGATGATGATGGGCGGCCATCGCCACGGCATGGGTCACGAACCGGGCCATGGCGGCATGGACCACGGTCCCGACGCCCAGGGCTGACCCCCCAGGGCTAAGCGATGGGGCTTTGCAAAGCCGGAGCCGGGCCCGCCGCGCGGCGGGTCCGGCTCTTGCGCCCGATCGACGCAGCGAGCTGATTCGCCGCGACTTTTGTCGGCCTATCGACGTTGAGCGCACCGGCGCCCGCCTATAGGCTCAACCGCGAGTCGGCGCGCGCGGGGGAGCGGGGCCATGGGGCAGGGTGCGAGGCGGAACTGGGCGCGAAGCGGCGCTTTCGGCCTGGTGCTCCCGGCGGCCATCCTGCTCACCGCCTGCGCCGGCGGCGGGGGTGGAGGCGGCCCGTCGCCGTCGCCGGCGACCCCGACACCCACGCCGACCCCAACGCCGGCTCCGACGCCCACCCCGACCCCGACCCCGGCGCCCACGCCGACCCCGACCCCGACCCCCGCTCCCACGCCGACGCCAACGCCGGCTCCGACGCCAACGCCAACCCCGACTTTTCCCACGGCCGGCACGCCGGAGTTCGTGAACCAGTACGGCCTGGGCCAGATCCATGCCGATGTCGCCTATGCCCTCGGCGCCACCGGCAAGAACATAACGGTCGCGGTGATCGATACGGGCGTCGACCCGAACGCCGAACTGACGACGCCGAACAACGACATCTCGCCGCTATCCACCGACGTGGTCGCGGGCCGCAACGTCCCCGCCGGGGTCGGCCTGCACGCCACCTGGGTCGCCGACGTCATCGGCGCCGAGTTCAATGGGTTCGGCACGATCGGCGTGGCCTATCAGTCCACCATCCTGTCCATCCGCGCCGATTCGGCCGGCAGCTGCGCCACACCCACGGCCGACACCTGTTCGTTCACCGACGACGACCTGGCGGCCGGGGTCAACTACGCCGTCGCCCATGGCGCCCGGGTGATCAACCTGTCGGTCGGCGGCCCGGGGGTGCTGGGCGCCAATTTCGAGACCGCGCTGCAGAACGCCGTCAAGGCCGGCCTGGTGGTGGCCATCGCCGCCGGCAATGACGGCGGGTCCAATCCCGAGTGGCCGGCGATGTACGCGGTGGACTCACGCTACGTCGGCTCGGTGCTGGCGATCGGCGCGACCACCCAGGCCGGCGTGCTGGCCACCTATTCCGACAAGGCGGGATCGGCGGCGGCCGGCTATGTGGCCGCGCCGGGCGACAGCATCTACACCGACTGCGGCGCGAACGGCTCCTGCTGGGAGGTTTCCGGCACCTCGCTCGCCGCGCCGCACGTCGCCGGCGCCCTGGCCCTGCTGCTGCAGTACTTTCCCAGCCTGACCGGCCCGCAGGCGGTGAGCATCCTCGAGAGCACCGCCGACCACGCCGGCATCTACGCCGACTCCACCGTCTATGGCTTCGGCCTGATCGACCTGCAGGCCGCGTTCCAGCCGGTCGGGACCGTGAGCGTGCCCACCGCGAACGGCGGTTCGATGACCGCGACGCCGCCGGCCGGCACGGTGCTGGCCAGCGGTTTCGGCGACGCGGTGGGACGGACCGCGGCGCTGAACACCATCGGCTACGACAGCTACCACCGCATGTTCCAGGTCAACCTGGCCGCCGGCTATCATGCGCCGCCGCATTACAGCCTGCAGTCCGCCGTGCCGACTTCCCCCCGCGTCGCCCGCCTGGCGCTGGACCAGGGGCAGATGAAGCTCAGCCTGACAACCGACGCCGATCCCGACGACGCCCCGGACCTGCGCGGTCGCGACGACCTGCGCCAGGCCCAGGACCGGCGCGCCGACGTCAACCTGGAGGCCGACATGGGCCGGCTCAGCCTGCAGGCGTGGACCGGCCAGGGCGGCATGCCGCCGGCCGCCGGACTGGGGGCCGGCGAAAACGCGTTCGCCGCCATCGCCCAGCCGGACCACGCCGTGCGCGCCGCCTATCGCCTGGGTCCGTCCTGGTCGATCGCGGCCGAGACCGGCGGCGGCAGCCCCTATGCGCTCTACGGCCTCACCGGCCTGGCCCCGTCGCACTACGACATGGCCACCGCCCGCTACCAGCGCGGCCGCTTCTCGGCCGAGCTCTCCGCCGGCGACCTGGTCGAGCCGGAGGGGCCGCTCGGCTCCTTCCTGCCGCGCGGCTCGGCCGTGGCCATGCCGGCCCAGACCAGCTTCACCACCGCCCGCCTGGAATGGGGCGTGACCGATCTGCTGTGGCTCACCGCCGAGGCCGGCCTCGGCCGCACCGACGCCCAGGGCGGCCAGGTGCTCAACCTCGCGCCCAACGCGGTTTCCAGCCAGTGGAGCCTGACCGCCAGGACCGCCTGCGAGGCGGCGCGGCCCGACTGCCTGCGCTTCGACGCCGCGATCGGCCAGCCCACCCGGATCGAGAGCGGGACCTTCAACGTCCTGCTGGCCGACGTCCCCAGCTCGTCCGACGGGCAGGTGCTCTTCTCGTCGCGGCAGTTCAGCGCCAGCCCGTCCGGGCGCGAAATGGACCTGCGCCTCGGCGTCGCCCGCGGCTTCGCCCGCGCCGGCGAGCTCGACCTGCAGGCGCTGGGCGTGCTCGACGAGAACAACGTGCGCGGCGCGCCGCCGAACCTCGGCCTGCTGGCGAGTTGGCGCTCGCGGTTTTGACCCCGCCCGCCGGCCTGGCCATTTTCGACCGCGACGGCGTGCTGAACGTCGATACCGGCTATGCGCATCGGCCTGACCAGCTGGTTCTGGTGGCCGGCGCGGCCGCGGCGGTGCGGCGGCTGAACCAGGCGGACTGGGCGGTCGCGGTGATCACCAACCAGTCCGGCGTCGCGCGCGGGCTCTATGACGAGGCGGCGATCGGCCGCTTCCACGCGGCCATGGACGCGGCGCTGGCGGCTTCGGGCGCCCATGTCGACGCCTACTACTATTGCCCGTTCCATCCGGATGCGGTGGTTCCGGCCTATCGCCACGCCGACCATCCGGACCGCAAGCCCAATCCGGGCATGGTGCTGCGCGCCCTGGCCGACTTCGCGGTCCCCCCCGCCCGCGCCTTTCTGATCGGCGACCAGGCCAGCGACATCGAGGCGGCCCGCCGGGCCGGCGTGCGCGGTTATCTGTTCGAAGGCGGCGACCTCGACGGCTTCATCGCCCAGGCATTGCCTGCACCCTAGGCGCGGCTCCTTATTACCGCGCCATAGGCCTCAGCAATTAGTTCGCTTGTTATGCTGGGTGCCTCGGAAAGCCGCAGATCATTAAGGCGGCGTCGAAGCTCGGGAACATCCCGCCCGACATAGAGCGCCATATCCATGATCTCCAATGGTGGCTCCCAATGGAAAACGCCTTCCTGAATTGTTGAGGCGACACCAAGGCGCATCATGGTCAGAAACGGAAGACAACATCCAATCGAGAGTTCGCCAGCTCGAGATAAATCCGAAAATACGAAATCTAGCGTCCGAAACGGAGTGGCCTCCAACTGACGCTCCAGAAGCTGCGCCGTTCGGTCTGCGGCGCGGGGATTGACTAGATAGGATGTGGCCAGGAAGAAATCGACCGTGCCGAGTGGAACGACCGTCACGTTGTTGACCCCGGTCACCTGCCCCTCGGCATCGGTCGCAACGCTTCGATCGAATATGTCGCGCATCGCGGCGATATGACTGAAACCGGTCCAGAACCGCACATTCGTGAAGATTATGTCGAAGACGCCCATTATCGAATCGGCGGTCAAGGCGGCGATGGCGGGACCCGTGTGTGGACTGACCACCACATCGTCCTCGACTAAGTGTAGCCAATCCCCGCGGCCGGCATGGCGTCGGATCACCTCCAAGTGTGACAGGTAACAGCCGATCTCGGCGCGGTTGCTGACGTCAGGTCTGACCTCCGTCATGCGCCCGTCCACGGCGGGGAACCGTTCGAAGGCGACGGACCCGCCCAGTTTCGCGACTTCGCACTCGACGTTGGTCCGTCGTTCTGCGTCACGGTCGAGATTGATATAGACGCCCCGTAAAGACATGTCCCGCTCGCTTGATCGCGACCCACGCCTCCGGCCGGTCGACCACGCCTCTCTACCGGTTGGCACCGGTCGTGACACCCAATTCGTTGAGGACGCCCACGATCATGATTAGCGTCACGGCGGCGGACAACAGCATGAGGAACTGCCAGGGAACCATGCGCGGCTTGGAATAGTCGCGCGGTCGCGCGCCCATCCAGCCGCAGAGCACTGTCACGGCGACAAAGACCACCAGCAGGGCGAGGGTAAAAGGCAGGGTCATCTTGAAATCGGAGACTCCGAATTGGTCCCGTGCGAGCCCCAGGGACGCGGCGGCTTCTATCAGCGGCCGGGACCAGGTGACAACAGCCCCATAGAGTAACCAATCGGCCATTCCGCCATCGACATGTCTCCCCCACATCCCGTATCAGGCGAACCCTTAGTTAGACGACGGTGGGACGGTGCTGAAGGGCGATGGGGTATATTGGGCGTTATATCAATATGGATCGAAGCATCGAGCGGCGCGCCGCCCTCGAGGCGCGGCTCGAGGCCGCCGGCTGCGCCGATCGCTACACCCGCTTCGCCGCGATTGACGGGCGTACGCTAGGCCCCAGCGGTTCTCCCCTCACGCCAGGAGAGCGCGGATGCTTCGAATCACACTATCGGTGCATCAAGGAATCGATGGGCGAGGAGGCCGACCTGCACATCCTTGAGGATGATGCCGTGCTTGGACCCACCACGATTCCAGCCTTGGATCAGACCATCGACGACGCTCTGACCGTTGGCGAGATGGTCTATACCGACATCTTCGTGCCAGGCGATCTTTCGACCATGATCCAGTTGATGAACTACTATCGGCTGTCGGAAATCGCCGAGAATCGGCGGCGCGATGCCGCGAGCCTGCCCAGCTATGTCAACTTCTATGACTTGAAGCACGCGTCGTTCACTGCTGCCTCATCATATTTCGTCCGCCGAGACGCACGTGGTCGGCTCCTTCATCTGATGGAGGCCGAGCTAGCTGCAGGGCCGACAACGCCGGTCGACATGTTCTACAACCGTATAGTTCACGCCGGGGAGTTGAGCGCTGTGGTGATGTTGCCGTTCTTGACCACGGTCGATCCGGCTGCGGTGCTGGCGAGCACCATAGGGGGGCGTTCACAGGATGACCGGTCGAACCTCGCCTTCTACATGCTGCGAAATTTCTTTTTCATTGACAAAGACCAGGTGGCGCTTGCTCGTTTCGGCCGAGATCTGACCGCAGACCTAGATGACCGCGGCTATATGGATACGCTGCTGGATGTATTTAGGTTTTTGTTCAGTAAGGACTTCGTGCCGATCTGACAGGAGCTTGATCGGATGGGCGTTATTCGAAGTACGACAAGAGGTTTCTGCCGGGCTCAGTCAGTTCGTTGATGCGGTCTCGTTCCTGGGCGGACATGCCGATGCTGTAGTTTGATCCGCCTACTTTTGTAGCTCGCGCCACCTCTGCCTTCAGTTTCAGGCCGAGAGCTCCCCCAACTGCGTCGAGGTCGACGCGGCCATCCACTATGTCCTCATATCGGAGCCAGGTCACGTCCAACTTTTCCGATATCGCGCTCCAACTCGTCGCCAACTTGTTCCAATGGTTGGCGTGGTCCTCGAGGGTGGCAATCCACTGATCAGGTGAGCGAAGCAGGTATCCCCACGCGGGCGGATCGAATCCGGAGTTGCGCATAGACAGATAGGCCGACACCGGGTGACGCGCGATCGCAACCAGGCGGCACTTTGGATAGAGCCATCGTAGTGCAGTTCCGTGCAGGCCGGACCACCGCACCTGCTTGACGCCCCAGCGCTTGAATCCTCGCCCCCGCGCGGGCGTGGCCAGCCACGTGTCGAAAAAGCTTCGGTAAGCCGCCTTTAGATGGCCGGCGTCCGGCGAGAGGGTGGCGACCCACTCCTGCGTCAGGTCGAGTCCGCGACGGTGCGAAATCCAATGGCTGGGGGTGGGCCAGGATTCGTCGATGTCCAATAGGGGCTCAAGGAGTCGGTCTAAGAACATCAGGTGAGCCATCGGCTCGCCCCACACCAGCAGCGAGGGATCTGTCATTAGGGCGCGTTGGAGCATCGTCGATCCCGATCGCCAACCAATCGAGGCAATGAAGACCGGGTCGTCGTCGTCGACAGTCACAGGTTCGCGTGCCGCGGCATCCAGCAGCTCCAAGGCCCGTTCGAGGCGCGCAAGTCGATCCGGCATGGCTGGCGGCTCAATGATCAATGCGATCCTCCTCGACTCGCCGACCAAGACCAGGAGACGCGATCGTATTGGTGACAAGCCCTTGTGTCAGGAGGAGGGCTGCCAGCGCCGTGGCGTCGCTCCCTAGTACTTCGCCACATACGCCACCTGCCCTGGGCCCCGTGGCCCACGTCAGGGGGCAATCTTTTGTGTGTAAAGCTGATATATAGGCGCATAAGGAACGATATTAATTTTCCTCATAAAGGTATTAATGAATGCATCTATTCCGGCTTTTGGCATGTTCAGGACGTTTTTTTGGGTGTCAACTTCCATATACCAGAGATAATCGTCGAAAATCATCAATCCGCCGACCTTGAGCAACGAGAACCCGATAACTGCATCCGACAAAACATCGGGTGCCTGGTGCGATCCGTCGATATAAACCAGGTCCATGGTCGGGCCCATCTCCGCCGCGAGCAACGTGGCCAAAGCCAGGTTGGAACTCTGCTTGATCTTCCGCACGTTCGCCGAATGCACAGCGTTGGATTGGGCGACCGCGACATTGTGGTCGAACCGCTTCTCGACATCGCTCATTACGCTGCTGTCGTTGTCGACGCCGCCCTCCCAGGTGTCGATGGACCAGACGTCGATTGGATGATCGGCGGCGCATCTTTCGATCATGTAGCAGGTGGATCGGCCCTCATAAGCACCTACCTCGACGATCCGCGCGGGCTTGTGCTGGTCGAGAAGTTGATTCCAGACTGGAGTATGGTGAGAGAACCAGTCGACGGTGAACTGGTATTCGGCATCTTCCAAGGTCATCTCTCCGCGTGGTGCGCGGCGCGCACGGTTCGTTGGGCGTCTTCGCAGTCGGCACCGAAAGCCTTCGATGGCGGTTTCATTCGCGGTGCGCGGCCCGGTGGCCCGGTCCTAGCAACATCGCGTCTAAAGATCACGCCTCTCGTCAACCCAGGTCCATTCCGGCCCGCGCGGAGTGCGAATGGATTTGACCTCCCGTATTTCCCCCGGCGCGTCGATGAAGCAGCGAAACCCGTCCACCGACGGTTTCAGCGTGAGGCGCGTCCATTCCTCAAGAAGAGCGCGGCCAGGCGGCTGCAGTTCGGCGGCTTGGTAGAAACGCACCTCCTTCACCGCATACACGTTGAAGTCGCTCTCGATCATCGCGAGGCCGCAATCCGGTGGACGCCCGAGGTCGACGACGCACTTGGTGATTGAATCGACCGCCGCGCGGCGGAAGCGCTCGGTCAGGTACAGGATCGCGTGGGTGCTCAGCAGGTTGTGGACGCGAAGAAGGTCATGCTCGGCCTCGTCGGCCAGTTGCATGTGGATGAAGCCCACATAGTTGACGATCGACACAGCGCCGAAGATGGAGGCACCCAGCCAGACGGCGTCGGCGTCGTCGGGGACGGTCAGGATCGGTGAATAGTGTTCGGAAACGGCTATGTCGTCTTCCAGCACCAGAAGCGGCAGCTGGCCTTCCGCGGCGCGCAACGCTTTCAGGTGGCTCAAGCCGCAGCCGACGTGCCCCGGCGAGCATTTGATCGCATCGACCAACTCATAAGATAGCTCCAGGCTCTTGCAGAGCGCCGAAGCCGACTCGCGCCGGGCTTGGTCCTCGGGAAGGCTGATTACCTTCGTCTGGCACTGCCGTAAATCGATCTGGATGGACAGGGTTGTCTCCCGCGGCCGGGCGGCTAAATCCCATTGGCGGGAAGTGTTGGCAAGCCTTGATGGTTAATCTGCGGCAAGGCGTCCGCCGGCGCTCCCGGTGCCGGCTTGGCTATTCGACTGGCGAAGTGGGCTGAAGGCCGATATCGTTCGCAGTGGCGATGTTCTAGAAGCGGTCGGCGTCGCGGGCTCGATGGCCGGCCCGATCAATGAGGGCGTAAAGATGCTTCCGCGAGTCAATATGGTCAGGTGTAATGAAGCGGAATATCTTCTGTTCTCCACCGATGATTTTATTTCTAGAACGCTCTACTTGTCAGGATCGTGGGATCATCATCTGCTTGCGCTGAGCAAGCTGTTCTATGCAGGCGTCGAGGCTCCATTCGTCTTGGACATAGGAGCGAATCTGGGCGCCTATACGGTCCCTATTGCCAAGGATATACAGGCCACCAATGGTACCGTTTATTCTTACGAGCCCCAGAAGGTGGTTTATTATCAGCTGTGCGGCAATATATTTCTCAACAGGCTCGACAATGTAGATGCATTTAGGGAAGCTCTCGGGGACTTCGACGGAATAATAAAAATTCCATCTGTAAATTATTCAACAGCATGCAACATCGGTGCGTTCTCGATGGAGGCCAACGTTCGGATTCAAATGAGACATTTGAACGAAATACAAGAAGAAATCAGTATCGATACGCCTGTTCGTCGACTCGACGGCATGAACTTTCCAAAGCCGCCATGTCTTATAAAAATGGACGTCGAAGGCATGGAGCTGTCGGTCTTAGAGGGCGGCAAAGAATTCCTCCGCAAGAATGGCTTTCCGCCGATACTTTTCGAGGTTCTCGATCTTGAATGGGCCGCGGACAGAAAAGACCAGATTTTCGGCCTTTTGAATGGCCTCGGCTATGAGATTAAGCGGATCTATCGGGACGACTATGTCGCGCAGCACCCGCGACACAGCGCCGCCGTCGGGCTCGACACCGACGAGCACGGCACAATCCACATGGCCAGGACAAGGTAGGCCGGCCGGCGTCAGATCGGTCAGTTCTCGCCGTCGTCCGCCCACCGCCAGCGAAGCAGACCGTCCTCGCGCGTGACCACCGCGGCGCGCCAGGTGTCGCCGAGGCCCATATTGGCGGTGACACCTTCCATCTGGGGCTGCAGCACGACGTTGGTCACATCCTGCTGGCGCGGGCCGACGTTGGGCTTCTGCAAGCGCGCCGCTTGGAAGAACATCGGCCGGCGCAGGGCATAGATCTTGAAGCTCTCCTGCAGCCTAGCCATCCCTTTGTCGTGCTCCTGGCCGAGGTCGATCATGGTGTGGGCGATGTTCTCAGCCGCGGCCTGTTTGAAGCGTTCAGTCAGGTAGACGATAGCGTGGGTGCCGAGCAGATTGTAGACGCGCAGGAAGTCGTCATCGACCGGGTCGGCCAGCAGCATGTGGGTGAACCCGACATAGCCGATGAGGTCGACCGCGCCGAAGATCGAGGCTCCGAGATAGATCGCGTCGGCGTCCGCCGGCGCCTCGATCACCGGCGCATAGTGCTCGGCCACGCCGACGTCGTCTTCGAGGATCAACAACGGCGCGTCCGGCGCCGATTGCCTGAGCGCGCGCATATGGCTCAGCCCGCAACCGATCCAGCCGGGCTGGCACTTGACGCCGTCGACGAACCGCCAAGCGAGGCCAAGTCCCTCGCAAACCTCGGCGACGCTCTCGCGGCGTACCTCGTCGTCCGGCAGGCTGAGCGCCATGGTTTCGCACTGGCGCAGATCCAGTCTGGTCGAACCCATCAGCGGTTCCCTTCCCCTCGAATGACGGCTTGCGAATCGTGGCCGCGCGCGGCGCCGACGACCGAGCTGGGTCTAGCAGCCGCCCGAGGCCGGCCGCAATCCGGCTCAACCATCACGATCCAACGTCCTGGCCGCCGGCGCATAGGGACCCAGTGCCTCGAACAGCGGCCCAAGGTGTTTCTCGTAGCGGTGCCAGCGTTCGACGGAGGTGGTGAAGATAGGCCGGCGCACCTGGGCGACGCTGGCGGTGCGCACTGGCCGCTTGGTCTCATAGAAGCGCAGGCAGGCAGGATCCCAGTCCAAGCCGCAGGCCTCGGTGATCAGCCAGCGGGTCTGGGCTTCCGGGTGGGCGATCAGCTTCTCGTGGCTGACGTCGATGACCCGGCCGGGCAGTACCGCTGCCCAATGGTCCATCATCTCGCGATAGCGCACATATTCGCGGCCGATGTCGCCAAGATCGTAGCTGACCTCGTGACCGGTCTCGAACAACTGCCGATAGCAGGCGAGGCAGGTGTCCACCGGATCGCGCACCGAGTGCAGGATCGTCGCCTTGGGCAGCATCAGGTGGATCAGGCCAATGTCCATATAGTTGCGCAGCATCTTGTCGACGAAGCGCGGCGCGCTGGACCAGCCGCGATCATGCATGCCCTTGAAGTAGGCGTCAGCGAGCCTGCGGAAATGGTCGGGCGGATTAGAGCCGAACAGGTCGAACGGATACCGGCCCGCGGCGGCCTCTGCCAGCGAGGTGGTCTCGCCAAGGCCCTGCACCCGATGGTGGCTGGAGAGAATCTGTTCGAGCAACGTCGATCCGGAGCGCGGCATGCCAAGCACGAAGATTGGCGCGGCGATGTGGTGTCCACGCCCCTCGTATTCGGCGATGAAAGCCGGTGTGAACACGGCCTTGCGAAAGGCGACCATGGCGCGGTGCTCGTCGGCGGCCGCGTCCGGATGGATCGCCCGCACAGGCGAGCCGATCGGCGGCTGCTCCAGCGGCGGAAGCTCGCCGGTCATGGTCTGTCGCTTCAGGCGGTTCGCCGCCGAATAGGCCGCAAAGGCGGCGTCTGGGTTACCGAGTTGCTCCTCGATCGCACCGAGTGCAAAATTGAGTTCAATACGCGTCGCGACCTTGAGATCGACCGTCTGGGCCGCCCGCTCCATGACGCTCTTGTCCATCGCCGTGATCGCCGCCGGTCGGAGCCGGGTGAGGCCGATCAGCGCCGCTAGCCGCGTGGATGGATTCTCCGCCATTCGGCGCTGGAAGGCGACCGCCTCGTCGATGCGGCCGAGGACCTCCAGCGCCACCGGCCGATCCAGCGCCGCCGCGAAGGGATCCAGCCTTTCGACCTGGTCCAGCGCCTCCAGGGCCGCGCTCCATTGGCCCAGGTCACGGCGCGCATAGGCGAGCGCGGTCCATACCTTCGGCTCATTCGGCAGCCGTCGGCTCAAGGCCTCCAGCCGCCGCAGGGCGCTGACCGGCTGTCGGCGGGCCAGGTCGATCATGGCAAGGAAATACGGCGCATCGACCGCTTCGGGATTGCGTTCCTCGATCTGCGTATAGAAAGAGACCGCATCGTCGTAACGTTGCGCGACGCGAAATTCGGCCGCCTCGCGCAAGCCCGCCTGCAACTGAACCGGCGTTAGCGGCGGGGCCTTGGGATGGCGGGGGGCGGATCGGGTCGGTGGCTTCGTGGGCATTTTTTTGAGTATCAGGCCAGGAGATCGGCGTGAATCTGGGCGATCATGTGGTGCTTGTGGCCCACCCACCAGGCCGAACAGGCTTGTCTCAAGCGCTCGCAGCCGCCGCGGGCGACCGCGTCCTCGACCAGGGCCCGCCCTTCAGCCCAATTGGAGATGGTCGGCATGGGATGGCCGGGCAGGAGCCGGTCGAAATAGCGATAGCCGGGGCGGTCCTCGACGATGGGGATGCAGCCCGCTTCCAGCGACTCGTAGACCCGAAACGAATCCAGATTCGAATTGCCCGCGGGGCAGGGCGAGAACACCGACTGATCGAGAACGGCGCGGTAGGCTTCGGTCGACAGGCTGTCTGCGCTGTCCCAGCCCGAGATCAGATGCTCGAACCCGCCCGCGACATTGCGCATGTGGTTCAGCATCTCCGGGCGGGTGGATTTGTTCGGGTCGCCGACGAAGCTCCAGACATAGGGCCGCGCCGCGGCCGGACGCTGCGGCCCGCCGGCCTGGGCGAAACCGGTCTTGTAGCCGAGCGGGAAGAAGGTGACGTGGCCGACATTGGCCAGGATCGGCGACCAGAGGTTCCGATAGACCCGGCGGCACCAGCGATAGGACGAGCAGCTGTCGAAATACTGCTCGTCGCCGAGGTGAATCAGAACCTGGCGGATGCCCAGCTCGAAGTTGCGCCGAAAATAGGCCTCCTTTTCGGGGTTTAGGCCGGAATCGACGATGATCGAGCGGTCGGCCGGCGGGGCGCTGCGGTCGTCGATCACCTCTGCCGTCACCGACGTGCCGAAGATCTCATGCAGCCAGTCGACTTCCCACAGCGCCGGTCCGCCGGCCGGCAGGTTGAGCGTCCATCCGCCGCCGGCGGGTCCGGCAAGGGCGTCATTGATCAGCACAAGATAATAGGACGCCAGTTCGCGATGAGCTTCTTCCTGGGCGAGGCGCTGGAAATGCTCGCGCGCGGCCTCCAGGTAGCCGACCTGGTACAGCTGGAAGGCATAGAGAAGTTCCGGCGTCTGCCAGAACGGACCGTCCGCGAACCTCAGGTCCATATTCTGCTCCAAAGCCGCATTGCCCGAATGGCGCTGCAAATAGAGCAAGTGCGCCAGGATTGAACAACCATTCGCGCCTTATCCGCGCGAGCCGTGGGCCTTGGGGCCTATTGCCGAAGGTCGTCTGGTTGTCCTTACCAGCCTTCGCGGGCTAAATGGCGGCGGGGTCACCGCGTCGCGGGGATGGTGAAAGGGCCTGGCGGGGGTGATGGTAAAAATTGACGGGACGATCGTTCACAGCGTCGTCGACGGCCGGGCCGTGAGCTTCTTCGTGATCGATCCGCTCGACGCCATCCAGAAACATCATCTGCAGGGCGAGTTCTACGAGCGGGAGGAGCTGGACATGATCCGCATGTTCATGCGCTCCGACCGGACCTTCATCGACATCGGCGCGAACGTCGGCAACCACGCCGTCTTCGTGTCCAAATTCTTCACCGCCCCGAAGATCATCGTCTTCGAGCCGAACCCGGTGGCCATCGACGTCCTGCGGGTCAATCTGCTGCTGAACCGGTGCGAAAGGGTCGACACTCGCTATCTCGGCGTCGCGCTCGGCGCGTCGGAAGACCGCGTACGGATCGTGGCCGATCCGCGCCCGAACAATCTGGGCGGCGCCAGCGTCGAGATCGACGATGTCGGCGACACGCTGCTGGTCGCCGCCGACGACCTTTTGCTGGGCGAACCCGTCGGATTCATCAAGATGGACGTCGAGGGCATGGAGATGGCCACCTTGGCCGGACTGGAGAAGACCATCGCGCGTTGGCGGCCGAACATGTTCGTCGAGGTCATGGAGGCCAATACCGAGGACTTCATGAACTGGGCCGCCGCCTCATCCTATCATGTGGGCGGCACCATTCAGCGCTACGCCGGGGTGATGAACTACATTCTGCTCCCAGATGCGCCAGCCTGAATCCGGACCGGCGCCACATCCTGGGGATCGTGTGACGGGTTGGCGACCGCCCCCGCCTTATCCGGAGTCCAGCGGCGTGGCGGCCTATACGCTCAAGGGATTGTCGCAAGGCTGACGCCACCACCTGTACGCGCGCTCTCCAAGAATTCGATCGATCCGTGCCAAGGCTTCGGCGCAAGAAATGCGGAATTTCAGCCTGTTGGGCATGTGCGCCCCGATTTTGGTCATTCAATAAACATTCTTAAAAAAACAATGTTCTTCCCGTTGCGCGCTCGGAAAGGCCGCGCTAATGGTGCCGGGCTTGATGGCTGTTCAGGCACCGTTTTGGGAACGGGCGCAGTGCGCCCGCTAACTCGTGGCCAATGCTGGCCCGATGCTGGGGGACTATTAGATGCTTCCACTTGCTAAGAAAAACAGTGTGCGCACGGCGCTGCTGTTGGGCGCGTCCGCCCTTACTCTCGGTGTCGGCGCCGACCTGGCGACCGCCGGGAGCGCGCTGGCCGCGTGCACCTACACCGCCAGTCCGGCTGGAGGGGTCGTCGCCATAACGACGGGCTTGCCGGGGGCCCACACCGTCGCGACCAACCCCAGCGGCATCAACAGCGATTTCTGCGCCCTAAGTAGCTCGCTCTCCGGGGTGAGCACGGGCCTATCCACCTCCATCTCCACCGTCAGCACCGGCGTCTCCAGTTCGCTTTCCACTCTCAGCACGGGCGTCTCCAGCTCTCTCTCCGGCCTGAGCACGGGCGTCTCCAGTTCGCTGTCCGGCATCAGCGCGGGAGTCTCCAGTTCGATCTCGACGATCAGCACCGGCCTTTCCAGCTCGATTTCCGGGATCGGCACGACGACCTCCAGCTCGCTCTCCTCGATCAGCACGGGCGTTTCCACATCGATCTCGGGCCTGAGCAGTGGGGTCTCCTCCTCGATCTCCGGCCTCAGCACCGGCGTCTCCTCATCGCTCTCGGCGGTCAGCACGACGGCCTCTAGCTCGCTGTCGTCGATCAGCACCGGCGTCTCTTCGTCGATCTCCGGGCTGAGCACCGGCGTCTCCTCATCGATCTCGGGCCTGAGCACCGGGGTCTCCTCCTCGATCTCCGGCCTCAGCACCGGCGTCTCCTCCTCGATCTCCGGCCTCAGCACCGGCGTCTCCTCATCGCTCTCGGCGGTCAGCACGACGGCCTCTAGCTCGCTGTCGTCGATCAGCACCGGCGTCTCCTCGTCGATCTCCGGGCTGAGCACGGGCGTCTCCTCCTCGATCTCCGGGCTGAGCACAGGGGTTTCCTCCTCGCTGTCCGGCCTGAGCACAGGTGTCTCGACCTCGCTCTCGAACCTAAGCCTGGGCGTCTCCTCATCGATCTCCGGTCTGAGCACGGGCGTCTCCTCATCGATCTCCGGTCTGAGCACGGGCGTCTCGTCGTCGATCTCCGGCCTGAGCACTGGGGTCTCCTCTTCGATCTCGGTTCTCAGCACCGGTGTTTCCTCGTCCCTCTCGTCGGTCAGCACTGCGGCCTCGAGTTCGCTATCGGGGATCAGCACCGGGGTCTCAGCCTCGCTTTCCGGGATCAGCACGGGCGTTTCCACGTCTCTGTCGGCGGTCAGCACCACGACCTCCAGCTCGCTGTCGGCCATTAGCACCACGACCTCGAGTTCGCTGTCTGGGATCAGCAGCGGGGTCTCCTCGTCGATCTCCTCGATCGGCACTACGACCTCGAGTTCGCTGTCTGGGATCAGCACCGGCGTCTCAAGCTCACTGTCGGTTCTCAGCACGGGTGTCTCCAGCTCGCTGTCTGGGATCAGTACGGGCGTCTCCAGTTCGCTGTCGGGACTGAGCACTGGCGTCTCTAGTTCAATCTCCGGCCTGAGCACCGGGGTCTCTTCCTCGATCTCCGGCCTGAGCACTGGGGTCTCGACCTCGCTGTCGAGCACGGTGACCAGCCTGAGCACGGGCGTCTCTAGCTCGATCTCCGGCCTGAGTACGGGTGTCTCGACTTCAATCTCGGCCTTGAGCACGGGTGTCTCGACCTCGATCTCGACCCTGAGCACGGGTGTCTCGACCTCGATCTCGACCCTGAGCACCGGCGTCTCGAGCTCGATCTCCGGCCTGAGCACTGGGGTCTCGACCTCGCTGTCCAGCACGACGACCAGCCTAAGCCGCGGGGTTTCCACATCGCTGTCGGGTCTGAGCACTGGGGTCTCGACGTCGCTGTCGAGCACGGTGACCAGCCTGAGCACCGGTGTCTCGACCTCGCTCTCCGGCATCAGCGTCTCGTTGACGGGTGTCTCAACCTCCTTGAGTTCTCTGGACTTCGCCTTCAGCGAGGCTCAGTGCGGACCCACTCAGCCTGTGGATGGTCTCGCTTGCGGCGCTGGTTCGTCGGCGGGTCCGGGTGGTACGGCTCTCGGCTACCACGCGACTGCCGGTTCAAACTCGGTCGCAGTGGGCAGCTTCGCCTCCGCCGCCGGCCCGTACGACACGGCCATCGGCTACGCGGCGAACGTTTCGGCCACCAACGGTACGGCTGTCGGCGCTAACGCCTCCGTCGCGGCTGTCGGTGGCACGGCGATCGGCGCAAACGCTACGGTGAAAGCGGGAGCGACCAACGCCGTGGCCATCGGCGACAACTCCGTGGCGACCCAGCCGAACACGGTCTCCTTCGGCGGCGGCACGGCCGGCACCCGCAGGCTGACCAACGTCTCGGCCGGGACGAACACCACCGACGCGGCCAACTTCGGCCAGGTGAGGAAGGCCTACAGCGGTATCGCGATGGCCTTCGCCCAGACCGCGATCTCGCCGACCCTGGCGACCGGGGAGCAATCGCTCACCGCCGGCGGGGGTGTGTTCGAAGACCAGTGGGGCTTCTCGCTGAAGTACGAAGCGCGACCTGCCGACCGGTGGTTCATCGGTGGGGCGGTCTCCGTCGGCAACAACTCCGAATGGGGTGGTTCTGCGGGCGTGGGCTTCAAGTGGTAGGAAACGCGGTGGGTCGCGCCAAAAGCGCGGCCCACCACCTTTGAGTGATCGCGGCCCGATGTTATGTCGGGCCGCGATTTTTTTGAGATCGATCGAAACGTGAAGCGACTCAAGATTGGAATAACCGCGTTTTCCGGCGTGACCGCCCACGACGCTCTGTGGTCCAGCGGCCTGCACCAGAACATCGTCTACTTGGCGCTGGTGTTCCAACGCCTGCCCGAGGTGGAGCTCTGCGCCCTGGTCAGCTGGCCGCCCGGCGCCGGTCCCCACGCGCTCGGCGAGCTCTACGGCATTCCGACGCTGGAGATCGAGGACGCCGTCGAGAAGCTGGACATCATTATCGAGCTCGGCGCGCGCGCGGAGATCCAGTTCAGCGGCCCGTTCCGCGAGCGCGGCGGCAAGCTGGTCTCCTACATGGCCGGCAATGCCATGGTGATGAGCTTTGAAGACCTCGCCAACGACGTCAGCTACGGCGACTACATCAACGCCGTCGGTTTCGACGCCTGTTGGATCACGCCGCAGCACTGGCACATGAACCACGCCTATTGCGCCATCACCCGCACTCCCAACGTGGAGATCGCGCCGCATGTCTGGCATCCCATGTGCCTGACCCAGTCGGCCTTCCAATTGAAGGTCAATCCCTTCTGGCGCCCACCGGCCGGCGATACTTGGCGGATCGGGGTGTTCGATCCAAACGTCAACGTGGTCAAGACCTTCCAGCTGCCGCTTCTGGTCTGCGAGGAGGCCTATCGCAAACAGCCGGAGCTGATCGACCGGGTCCTTTTGTTCAGCGCCGCGCACCTGCGCGGCAACCCGCACTTCGAGCAGTTCTGCGCCGCCACCGACATCAGCCGCGCCGGCAAGGTGTTCGCCGAGTCCCGCTTCCTGGTGGCCGAAATGCTTGGGTCGCACATCGACGCCGTCGTCACTCACCAATGGGAAAACGCGCTCAACTACCTCTATTGGGACGTGCTCTATCTGGGCTGGCCGCTGATCCATAACTCCCCCGAGTTCGAGGAAGCCGGCTATTACTATCCGGCCTTCGATCCGCAGACTGGCGGCGAGGTGTTGCGCGAGGCGCTGAACACCCATTCGGCCGAGCAGGTGGCGCGTCGGCCGAAGGTGCTGGAGGCCCTGTGGCGCTACAACATCGACAATCCGGCGGTGCAGCGCCGGCACGCCGAGCTGCTGGAAAAGTTGATGAGTTGAGCAGAGCCGAGCGTGAGGAAATCATGATCCCGCGGAAAAGGATGAGCCCGGCCCAATGTGCGGCCGCGGCGGCTGTGGTCGGGGCGATCGCAATCGTCAGCCCACTGAACGGCGTCCACGCCCAGGCCGCGAAACACGAGGCGCCCGCCGCGCCGCCGGCGGATGCGGAGGTCTCCGGCGGCATGAACGATGCGGCGAACCCGTCGCACGAGCTGCTGCTCGATCTGCAACAGATGCACCTGACCAACTGCGCAGCGTCCGTCCAGCAGGCCATGAGCTTTCTGTTCGAGGGCCAGCAGGCGCGCTTCATCGCCCAGCCGCTCGGCCCGGATTCCGATCGCTGGCCGGCGGTGTTCGTGGTCGAGGCCGCGCCGACCGGCGGCCACACCCACCTCTCCACCCTGATGATAGCGCCCAATTGCGCCGGCATGTACGAGCAGGTGATCTACTGGAGCCAGCCCTGCGACATCGTCAAATCAACCGTTTTCGCCAAGTTCACCGGTGAACACGTGCTGTCGCGGGACGTAAAGGTGAGCGACTCCGGCCCGGCGCTGCAGGTCTATCTCAGCGCCGCCGGTACGGGCTGCGTCTCGGTGAAGAAGGAGCTGTTCCGTTGAGTCGCCGACCCGCTGGCGAGGCCAAACTGCCCCAGGCCAAGGGGTACACCATTGGAATCACCATTTTCGTCAAGGCGGATGGCACGCTCGGCCTGTTCGAGAACGGCCTGCGGCAGAACGTGCTGTTCATGTTCCAGCTGTTCGCCAATTCCCCTAACTGCAAGCGGGTCTATCTGCTGAATCACGGCGATGGCCGCGAGCCGATCATTCCTGAGGGCCTCGGCATAGGTCGGGCCGACATCGTCAACACCCATGACGTCATGGACGAGCTCGACTACGTCATCGGGCTTGGCGCGGCGATCGACCGTGACACGGTGATGATGCTGCGCGCGGGCGGCTGCAAGATGATCTGTTACAAGGGCGGCAATGGAGGCGTGATCTCAATGGAGGCGCTGGTCGCCAAGCCAAACCCGCGGCCCGACGCCGAGCTCTATTTCGATCACGACTATTACGACGCCGTCTGGATGACGCCCCAGCACATGCATACCTATCGCGGCTGGTGCGAAACCCTCTACCGCTGCCCGGTTTACGAGGTCCCGCAGATCTGGTCGCCGTTGCTGATCGAAACCTCGGACGATGAGATTCGCCAGCTGTTCGGTTACCGCAAGGCCACGGGCCCCTGGCGGGTCGGGGTGATGGATCCCAACATCACCGTGATGAAGACCAGCCACCTGCCCATGCTGGTCTGTGAAGCCGCCTTTCGCCGCCAACCCGAGGCGTTCAAGGCGATGTTCATCACCAACACTTGGCAGTTCCGTGAAAAGCCGCACTTCAAATCGCTCTTCCTGTCGTTCGAAGCCAGCAAGGCCGGCATCATGACGTCGGAGGGACGTTTCGTAGGGCCGCACTTCATCGCTAACCACTGCGACGCCATCGTTACCCATCACTGGGAGAACGGTCTGAATTACCTCTATTATGAGGTGCTGTACGGCGGCTACCCGCTCATCCACAACTCCGAATTCCTCAAGGAATATGGTTATTATTACGAGGACTTCGATGCCGAGTCCGGCGCCAACGCCCTGTTGCGCGCCTATGCTGAACACGACGGGCGTTTGGAAGAGTACAAGCGGAAGAATCAGGAACTGTTTGTTCGTCTCAACCCCAGGACCCCGGAGACCGCCGCGGTTCACGAGCGCCTCCTAGGCCGGATATCGGCCCCAAAAGCGCTGGCGCCGGCGACCTGAACGCGGCGACCTGTGCGTCGATTCTTCGCCGACGCTCGGACACTTAAGCCCGTTCAAGCGTTCGAGTGGTCGCCACGGCAACCGATCGATCTGTCGCCATGAGATCTAAAACGTCCGCCGCCTTCGCTGCACTGGTCGCGCTGGCCGTCACGCCGGCTCTCGCCGCGCCGATGGCACCGGAAGATCTGTTCGCCAAGCTTTCCCCAACGATCTGGGTGGTGCGGGCCCAGCACGGCGCCAGTCCGATTTTTGAGTTAGGCAGCGCCGTTGTCATTTCGCCGCGGCTGCTAGTCACGGCCTGCCACGTCGTCGCCAGCGCGACCGGCGTCACCATCGCCCGCGACAACGGCAAGCGAGTGGTGAAAATCAACACCGTCACCCGTGATCCCGACCATAAACGTGACCTCTGCCTGTTGAGTGCGGATGAGAATCTGCCAGCGGTGCCGGCCGTCGTGGCGCCCATCGAGGCCGTGAAGGTTGGCGAAAAGGCCTATGCTATCGGCAGCCCGCTGGGCCTGGAACTCACGCTCACCGACGGCCTGGTGTCGGCGCTGCGCGTCGCGCCGGGCGAAACCATGCCGGGCATCCAGACCTCGGCCGCCATCGCCCCCGGCTCAAGTGGCGGCGGCCTTTTCGACGATGAGGGGCATCTGATCGGCGTGACGATCGCAATCGCATCGAAGGAGACCGACAACCTCGCCTTCGCCTATCCCGCCGAGTGGGTCATGCAATTGCCGCAGCGCATCCATGACGCCCAGCAGCGCTGGACCGCGGTGCTGGTCGCCAACGGAATCAGCTTAAGCCCCGACGGTCTTCCCATCGCGTCCGGCTACGCCGCGATCGACGATGTGGCGTCGGTTCCAACGGGCGGAAACCCGGCAGGCGGCGTTGGCGACGCCTACAAGCAGTTCCTGCTGCTCAGCAGCCCCCGCGCCTTTGTCGTGACCAGCGATGGTCGCTGGGGCGCCGTCGGCGATGCGGACGCCCTGAACAGCCTGTTGAAAGACTGTGCAGATCGGCATGTCGAGTGCCGCCTCTACGCGGTGGATGACACCGTTGTCTGGCGGCCGGACAAGGCTTTTCCCGTACCCACCGCCACCGTCGGCCCTGTCGCGTCCCATTAGCGAAATGGCCGCGCGAGCCCCGCCTTACCGCGCGCCGGGCGCCGATACGGTGGTCGGCGGCTGGTGAGGCGTGAACAAGCCCAAGGTCGTCGCGTCAAAGAACATCGAGTAGCCGCAGGGTGACTCGACCAGAATGTGCGGAAAGGAAGGAAGGCCGTGCAGCCCGTCCGTTGCAAAACGCGTAAACGAGATGACATAGGGCGATGTATGCCAGTCCAATGACTTGCAGACCGGGCATACGACATCGCCAACCCAGCGGCCCGGCCACCACGCTTTCACCTTCTGAAGCTCTTCAGGGGTTAGCTTGCCGGCCGCGTCAGGCATGACCAAAACCATGAAAGTTGGAGCCGGAGATTCTTATCATCAACTCGG
Source organism: Caulobacteraceae bacterium (assembly GCA_036272595.1). GTDB lineage: Bacteria > Pseudomonadota > Alphaproteobacteria > Caulobacterales > Caulobacteraceae > Poindextera. The sequence continues at coordinate 12,823 of DATAYM010000036.1, read as the reverse complement.
CCTGGCGAAAATGAACTCCAAAATGGGGCTCGGCCGGGCCGCTGCTAAACCGGGCGTTATCCGAGACGCGCGACTATGCGTGCGGGTGCGGCTGGCGCCCGCTTCGAAAGCGCCGGCCGCTTGGGCCGCGACGTCGGGAGAAGAGATTTGAGCGAACGCCGGGAGACCGGGCTGATCATCGTTAACGTACGTCATCAGTCTGGGCCGCTCCGCTGCCTCTGACTTAGCTGGTTACAGCTAGCGATCTCTTCCACAAGCTTCAGGATTGTCCAGCGGATCGCCGCAGGGGTTTCGCAATATGCATTTAGAAGCTCGGCCGCCCCCCGAGTACGCAAATATGGAATGCTTTTTGGGATGGAGGGGCCGGCAATGAGGGCGTCGTCTAGATCGTCTACCAGATCGATTACGCGGCAGCCCAGGGCATGCGCGATATCGACCAATCGTGAGAAGTTCACTTGATTGCGACCCTGTTCGTATTTCCAAAGCTGAGGGACAGTCAAGTCAACGGAGCGGGCGAGAGCGGCTAGCGAGAGACCCACTGCCTCGCGACGCAGCCGAATGCGTTTCCCGAGCGCAGTATCGAGCGGGTTTGGCGTGCCGTCCTGTTTGCGCCGTGCCGCCACCTCATTGCCCTCCGCTATTCAGACTATTCCGGAGCTTAGCCGCGTTCACTCCAAGCCGCCTGCTTCAATGAGAGCCTTCTGGCGCTTCCGCACTGAAACCCCCGCATCAAGGTCAAGCACCTTTAGTTCGTGCTTTAGGTGAATCGAGCGACTTAGCAGGAAGCGAGACTATGGCCTCGGCCGGGCGAGGGTTCATGGTGTCTACCCGAGCCGCGTGCCCGGTCAGGAAATCCCTGACCGCCTTCCGTGCCGTGCTTAACTCTCCGCATGTTCAGCCGTCACAGCCCCGGTCGATCGATCCGTTCGAACAGCGCGTCTGCAGCACGCGGTTCGGCGGCGCCGGTTGGGGGACTCTGATGGGCGGCGAGGCGTGGACGGCGCGGGCGGGCGATCCAGTGCGGTTGAAGTCGGGCGGCGTGGTCATGACCGCCGAACGGGTCAACCACGAAGCCGAGCATCCCGTCGCGCGCTGCGTCTGGCTCGACGCGCGCCAGGCGCTGCATCGGGAGTTCATCGGGCTCGACGCCCTCGAGCTCGCGATTGCGGAGGAGTCTGCGAGCACCTGATTGTCCAGAGGCAAGGATGGCCGGCGGCGACAACCACCACCACCACCACCACCACAACGACAAACGACGCTAGCCATCCTTTCCCCTGGACAATCTCCAGCGCCGCACCGGCCAGGCCGGGCGGCGGCCGCGCCCGCGCGCCCATGAAGATCGTCAGACATGATTTTGCAGGGACAAACGTACCTGTCACTGTATTCTGTATTCGAAGGTAAGGTAAAGTAAAGGCCCTGGGAGCTGGCCGGGGCTTTCATGCGGGCTAGCCGAAATAGAGTAGCTGGGTGCCGGGTGCGCCTTTCCACCCAGCGCCCGGCGGGATTAGACGGATACTTTCCCCATCGAGATAGTCCGCGCGGTTGTAGGTCGGAATGCAGATGCTGAGCTTGGGAGGCATCCGGCTACTTCCCCGCTGCGACTTCGACGCTTCCGCTACGGCTGCAATCGGGGATGGCCGCGGGTCGGCGACTGACGCCCACCGCTGGCGCTCGACTATCCTTGGCCCGCATTGGTCCTCCGGTCCGCAGTACTGCAAAGGCCGTTGATCGATGCGCATTCGAATAGATCGGGACGACGCCCGCCGCTAGGCCCGCTCTACGATCCCGGTCGTATCCGAGGCCGTTTCCGGCCCCGACCAGGCTGCGGCCGCCCTTGGCCGGAAATGCCGCCGCTAGGGCTTGAGCCCGATCAGGCGGCGCGCGCCGCGCCGCAGGATGTGTTTGGTCTTGTAGACCCGCCTGTCGGCGTAGAGCCTGAGCATGATCGCCCAGAAGGCGCGCTCGGCGCCGGTGCGGGCGCGCTCGTCGACGAAGGTCTGGGCGATGCCGAGGAATTGGCTGCGGATGGCGAGCATCATGTCCAGGTCCGGTTCGGTCCTGGGCGGCTCGGGCTGGCCGGGCGCGCCGCGCCGCGGGCGCAGCGCCACCCTGAAGGTTGTCGCGTCCGTCCCGATGACCGCGTGATCCATGAAAAAAGGCAGATCGATTATGAAGTCGTGGCCCCACCCTCCCGTGGCGTAGTCGCGGCCGACGCGGGCGACGATCGGCGCCAGGACCTCGCGGCGATAGAGGCCGTAGAACCAGCTCGGCGGGCCGCCGAACATCAGTTTCAAGAGATCGCTGAGCCCCCGATCGTTCTTCAGCCTGGGAAAGTGGGTGGTGCGGATGACCTCGCCTTCGAAGATCCCGAGATCGCGGCCGACCGCCATGGACTTGGCGGGATTGGCCTCGAGCAGGCCATGCAGGACCTCCAGATAGTTGAGGTCGGAGCTGTCGTCGGCGGCGCGCCAGTGGAAATAGGGACTGGTCGCCGCCAACATCACATCATGGTGGTTGCCGGCCTGGCCCCGGTTGATGGGCTGGCGCGTGTAACGGAATCGCTTGTCCTGGGCGGCGTAGGTCTTGGCGACCTCGCCGGTGGCGTCTTCGGAGGCGTTGTCGAGGATCAGCACCTCGAAATCGGTGAAGGTCTGATCCCGCAGGTTATCCAGGCACCGACCCAGGCGGGCGGCTTCGTTGAAAACCGGTACGCCGATCGTGATCGCCGCCACTCTAGACTCCGGGGTTCCTGGCCCGGCGATCCGCCGTGGCTGGTAAAACAGTTCCTATCATGCCGAACCCGGCTGTGACTCCGACGCTCGCACGGTCTCCTGAGTCGGGCGCGAAGAGGTCGACAGGATCAGTCGGGCCATGCCCAAGAGCACGCGGGCGCGCCGATGAAGCCGGAGGCGCCGGTGACCAGCACGCGCCCGGTCACAGGGCGAGGTCCGCCAGCACCGGCCATGTGCGGTCGCGCTCGCTGATCACCACGGGCGGCGCCGGCCAGGCGATGGCCAAGGCGGGATCGGCGTAGTGGACGCCGGCCGCGTGGTCCGCAACATGGGCGGTATCCATGAAGTAGAGCATGGCGCTGTCGTCGCTGAGCGTCAGATAGCCGTGCGCCAGGCCGGCCGGGGCATAGATCAGCGAGCCGTCGCCGGCGGAAAGCTCGAACCCCTGCCAGCGGCCGTAGGTCGACGACCCCGGCCGCACATCGACCAGCACGTCGAACACCGCTCCGCGCACGACCCGGATCAGCTTGGTCTCGCCGTGCGGCGCGCGCTGGAAGTGCATCCCGCGCAGCGTGCCGGCGCGGGCGTTGACCACTTCGGAGACCTGCTCCGAACAGTCCTTCAGGCCCAGGTCGCGAAAGGTCTGGCGGCAGAACAGCCGCTCCAGGTGGCCGCGCTCTTCGCCGCGCCGCTCCGGCCGCAGGCGGTACGCGCCGTCGATCTGCAGCGGCTCCAGCTTCACGGCAGGAAGCCGGGAGTCGGCATCGGCGTGGCCAGCCGCACCCCGCGCTCGACCAGCGGCTCGAGGTCGCGCGCGATCTCGCCGACGATGTTCCAGGCCAGGATCAGCACCACGTCGGGGGGCGAGGCGATCATGTGCTCGTGGGCGACGATGGGCACTCCGACGCCGGGAATCCGCCGGCCCTGCTTGGTCGGGGCGTTGTCGACAACATAGTCCAGGGTCTCCGCGCCGACGCCGCAATAGTTGAGCAGGGTGGTGGCCTTGGCCGGCGCGGCGTAGCCGGCGATCGACAGGCCCTCGGCCTTCAGGCCGCCCAGGAAGGCGCGAAGGGCGGTCCGGTGCGCGCCCACCTTGGCGGCGAAACCGCGGTAGCCGGCGAGGTCGGCGAGGCCCTGGGCGCGCTCCTCGGCCTCCAGCGCCGCCACCGCCGGGCTGGCTTCCGCCACCCCCTGGCGGCGCACGAACAGGCGCACGCTGCCGCCGTGGGTCGGCAACCGCTCGACGTCGGTCATCTCCAGCCCGTGGCGGGCGAACAGCGGCCGAAGGGCGGTCAGCGACAGGTAGGAATAGTGCTCGTGATAGATGGTGTCGTACTGGCCCTGGGCGAGCAGTTCGGAGGCGAGCGGGAACTCGAAGGTCGCCAGCCCCTCCGGCGCCAGCAGCCGCGCGAAACCGGCGACGAAATCGTTCAGGTCGGGCACGTGGGCCAGCACGTTGTTGGCGGCCATCAGGTCGGCGACGACGCCTTCGCCCGCCAGCTTTTCGGCCAGATCCGCCCCGAAGAAGCCGACCACGGTCTCGACGCCCCTGGCGGCCGCGGCCTCGGCGGCTCTGGCGGCGGGATCGATACCGATGGCGCGGACGCCGGCGGCGGCGAAGGCGCCGGAGAGGGCGCCGTCATTGCTGCCGACCTCGACCATCGTGTGGCCGGGCGCGAGGCCGAACTCGCCGATCATGCGCCCGGCGTAGGTTTCCACGTGCTCGCGCCAGCTGGACGAGGCCGAGGAGCGATAGGCGTAGTCTTCGTGGAAATGCCGTTCGCGCGGAACCACGTCCTGGGCCTGGGCCAGGAAGCAGCTGGGGCAGACCAGCAGCTTGAGCGGGTAGAGGTCGTCGGGGGCCGGATCGCCGATCAGCCGGTAGGCGTTGGAGATCGGGCTATCGCCGAGGTCGAGGATCGGCTCGCCCAGCTCGGCGTGACAGGAGCGGCAGATCATGAAGCCGCCGCCAGGCCGAGGTCGTGACGCGCCAGCGCGCCGGAAAGCGCGGCCGGATCGGCGCCGTCGGCCCAGTCCGCATACCACGCCGCCGCCGCGCGCACGGCCTCGGCGCCGGCGAACCGCTCGCCCCAGCCCAGGACGGCGCGGGCGGCGCTGGAGTCAATGGCCAGCTGGCTCTTTTCGGCGAACGGCGCCGGGTCCTGCACCCAGTCGAGCGGCCGCGCCAGAGCGGCGGCGAAGATCTGCGTGGTCTCCAGCGCGGTGAGCGAGGCGGCGCCGGGGGCGGGGCCGAAGTTGAGCGCGGCCGGCAGTTCCGCCTGGCCGGCGACCACCGCCTCGGCATAGAGCAGATAGCCCTCGACGATATCCAGCACGTGGCTCCAGGGCCGGGTCGATCCCGGCCGGCGCAGGGTCAGGGCTTGGCCGGCGGCGAAGGCGCGCCAGGCGTCCGGCAACAGCCGGTCGGCCGCGAAATCGCCGCCGCCGACCACATTGCCGGCCCGGGCCGAAACCGCCGGCAGGCCGAAGCTCTCGCGGTAGACGCGGACGATCATCTCCGCCGCCGACTTCGATCCCGAATAGGGATCGCCGCCGCCGAGCGGGTCGTCCTCGCGGAAGGCGCGGCCGTCGTTGCGGTTCAGATAGACCTTGTCGCTGGTCACCACGACCACGGCCTTGGCCTGGCCGCCGCGCAGGCCGTCGAGCACACGGGCGGCGCCCAGGATATTGGCGTCCAGGGTCTCCAGCGGCTGGGCCAGACCCGCGCGCACCAGCGCCTGGGCGGCCAGGTGGAACACCACCTCCGGCTCGGCGGCGGCGATGGCGGCCGCGACGTCAGCGCCGTCGCGGATGTCGCCGCGCCGGTGCTCCAGCGTCCGTCCCACCTGCGCCAGATCGAACAGCGACGGGCGGGTCGGCGGGTCCAGCGCCAGGCCGGTGACCCTGGCGCCAAGCGCGGCCAGCCTCAAGGACAACCAGGCGCCCTTGAAACCCGTATGGCCGGTGACCAGCACCCGCCGTCCACGCCAGAATCCCGGGTCGGCCGATCTCACGCCGGCCGCTCCCACACCGCCCACGGGGCCGCGCCGGAGGCCCAGAGCGATTCCAGATTGTTGCGGTCGCGCAGGGTGTCCATCGCCGCCCAGAAACCGTCGTGGCGGAAGGCGACCAGCTCGCCGTCGCGCGCCAGGCTCTCCAGCGGCGCGCCCTCGAAAGCCGTGCCGTCGCCTTCGATCCGCGACATGACCCTCGGCTGCAGCACGAAGAAGCCGCCATTGATCGGAGCGCTCTCGCCTGGCGGTTTTTCGGTGAAGCGCTCGACGCGATCGCCGGCGCCCAGGTCGAGCGCGCCATAGCGGCTCGGCGGCGCGACCGCGGTGATGGTCGCCTCGGCGCCATGCCGGCGGTGAAAGGCGATCAAGGCGGCGATGTCGAGGTCGGCCACGCCGTCGCCGTAGGTCATGCAGAAGGGCTCGTCGGGGTCGAGCCACGAGGCGACGCGCTTCAGGCGGCCGCCGGTCAAGGTGTCGGCGCCGGTATCGACCAGGGTGACGCGCCAGGGCTCGCGAACCGAGTTGTGATAGCTGATCGACGACTGGGCGAGATCGATGGTCACGTCGCACTCATGCAGCTGCATGTTGGCGAAGTACTCCTTGATCATGAAACCCTTGTATCCGAGGCAGATGATGAAGTCGCGCAGGCCGAAATGGCTGTAGATCTTCATGATGTGCCACAGGATCGGGCTGCCGCCGATCTCCACCATCGGCTTCGGCCTCTGGGTGGTCTCCTCGGCGAGCCGGCTGCCAAGACCGCCGGCCATGATGACGACTTTCACGCGTTCGGCTCCTTGAAAGCAGCGGCCTTTTGGGGCGGCGACCGTGGCCGGCGAGGGCGGCTTATAGCGCACTTTGCCCCGGCGCCAGCCCGGCGGCGTTCCGCAGCTAGAATCGGGAGGCCAGGCCCGTTTGCGTCTCGGCCCACGTGGCCCGTTCGGGCTCCAGCCTGGGCGCTCCGGCGACGACGGCTCGGGCGCCGGGACCCACCCGGTCGTTCCTCGCCGGCCTGGATCCGGCCGGGTCGTCTTCCGACAGGTCGAGCATTCCCCGCGCCAGGCTCGCGCCCGCCTCGAAGCCGTAGATCTCGTCCAGCCGGCGCGCGGCCCGCGGCGTCATGCCGAAGGCGTCGCGAAAGTGCCGGTTGAATTGCGACAGGTCGTTGAAGCCGACCGAGATGGCGATGTCGGCGATGGTCTGCCGCGGCCGGCGGTTGGCCGCGAAGGCCATCCGCGCGGCGTCCAGCCGAAGCCCGATCAGCGCCTCCCGGAACGAGCGCCCGGTCATGCGCATCAGCTTGTGGGCGTAGCGGACCGAGATCGACAGGTCGTCCGCCAGGGTCTGGGGGTCGAGCTGCGGATTGGAGAAGTTGCGCCGCAGATAGCCGATGACGCCCGACGCGCGCGCCGCCGCGAGGTCGGAGAGCGGCACCGCCGGCTGCGGCCGTTGCGCGGCCACCAGAGCCACCAGCCCGCCGAGCACGTCCAGGAAGCCGGGCGCCCGCGCGGCGCCGCCAGCTTTTCCCAGGCCGACGATCAGGTCGTACAGCAGCCTCGAGGGCAGGGCGTCTTCCAGCGGATCGCGACAGGCCGCCAGCGACGCGGCGTCGACATGGCGCGGGACCAGCAGATGTTGGGGAACCGCGACGGTGGTGATGTGGGCGAAGCGTTCGGAGCGGATCTGCACCGCGGGATCCTGCCGGCGGATGACCACCTGGCCGGACCGCAGGATCTGGATCTCTCCCGAACGGCTCTGATAGGCCGGCCGGCCCTCCACCACCGCCTGCAGCATGACCACCGGCGCCGCGTTCTCCGCCGGTCGCTCGTCGCGAAGATGCAAGGGGTGGGCGCGGACGTCGATCACCAGGCCGTCGCCGACGGGATCGGCGGCATAGCGGCCGGAAAAGCCGGCCTCGGGGCCGATCGTGGCGAAAAGACGATCGGGATCGTCGTCGAGCGCGCGCCGCCACGCCTCGGTCGCCCCGGCGCCGTCGAGTTCCAGGGTGGCGTGCGCGCCGCTGGGCCCCATTCCCGCAATCCCCGCCAATCGGCTGGAAGATAACGCCGGTATGGCGCAGGTTGAAAGCACCTGGGTGCGCCCAGTGCCCGGAATCCGGACCCCTGTTGCATATATGCGCCAAGTCCGGCCTTCCCGGCGCATCCTCTCAAGGACCTGGCCGCCTGACGGCCCGTGTGGGCGCCGCCGCGCCGCTCGCCTCGAAGCCGCTGATTTTATTTCAAAATGGAGACTGACGCGACAAATAAGCGCAGCCGTTCACGGCAGAGCCATGTCGAGACGCCATGCCGAGCAGCCTGAGTAGCGTCGACCTTGGACAATTAACATGTAAAGGCGGTGACAAGTAAAAAAAAGTTGGAAGATTTACCAGAACGCCGGTTTGTTTTGCCCTTCTTCATTGATCTCTCGAGCTTTAGGGTCGCGAACGCGTTGAATACAGCTTGGATTTGTAAGTAGTGCGCTGCCTGCATAAAACGCGATGCCCGCAACCCCAAGACCGCGAGTAACAGGCCCGTTACAAGCTAGGATAGGGCCGGTCTCGAAACCGGCACGGTCGGCGCGTCCGCGCCAATGGGGATTAGGGGAACTCGATGTCACGCAACTGGACCCTCGCTCGTAGCCGCGCGTCGCTGCTGGCGACCAGCATGTTCGCCACCACGGCTCTGGCCGGATTGGGCGGTATGGTCGGCGCCGTCGCCCTGAGCCCTGGAGCGGCGCTGGCGGCGGAGTGCTCGCCCCTGCCCGACGCCGGCACCGGCGGCGCAATCATCCCGACCTCGAACGCGACGGAGCTCTGCGGTCCCGGCGAGGTCCCCGGCCAGACCTTTGGCGACGGCCTCGGCTACGAGGCGGAGGGCCCCAGCCTGACGGTGATCGCCGCCGGCGCAGGTAACATCACCCCGCACGGCGTGGTCATTGTCGGTAACGGCACGGCGAACAATCTGAGCTACCTGACCGATACGACGATACTGGCCGGTCCGACGATCAACGCCTCGAACCCAGGCTCCAGCGGTATCGTCCTGATCACCAACGGCGGCAATATCGTCATTTCGACCGGCAACACCACCTCCGCCAACCTGACCGGCGGCCCCTTCCCGTCGGCCAATCCACAGGCCGGCTCGCAGGTGACCGGCAACAACGTCGGCATCGGCGCGCTGACGACGGGCGCGGGCACCATCACCATCAACGCCGCCGGCAACGTGACCGGCGTGAACGGCGACGCCATCGAGGCCTTCGCCAACGCCGGCAATGTCAGCATCATCGCCTCCGGCAACGGCACCTCGCAGATCGCGACCCTGTCGCCGTTCGCGGCGTCGGGCATCGCGGTGACCACCAACAGCGGCAACGTCTCCATCATCACCGACCAGGGCGACAGCGTCACCTCGCTGCACGGCGACGGCATCGACGTGAAGTCGAACACCGGCAACATCTACGTCCACCTGCTCGACGGGGCGATCAACGCCAACACCGCCGGCCCCGGGACGGGGCCCAGCGGCATCTCCAGCGCCATCGGCCAGAGCCAACCCTTCAATCTGGGCGGCAGCCCCGCGCCCGGCATCCACCTGGCGACGGGCGGCAACGGCACGATCGTCATCATCACCGACGACAACGTCAACAACAAGGGGCCCGGCCAGGGCATCATCACCACGACGGTCGACGGCCTGAACAGCGTTACGGTCGACGCCCAGGTCAACAACACCCTCGGCAACGGCGTCGATGCGTTCGCCTTCGGCAACGGCACGGCGATAGTCACCCTCGGCAATGTGGCGACAGGCAACACCACCACGCCCTATCTGGTTGACACCACGGCCGGTAAAGGCGTCTTCGCGGCCAATTTCAAATCCACCGGCAACCAGACGGCGACGATCGTCTCCACCGATCCCGGCAACATCACGGTCGGCAACGCCACCTTCGGCAATGTCGGGCTGTACGCGCTGGTGACCGGCAACGGCACCGGCAGCGTCGCCAGCGTCAACATGATCGGCAATGCGGGCGGCGTGATCTCGGTGCAGGGCCCGAGCAACGACCTCGTCGGCATCGAGGCCAAGGACAGACGCGGCACGGCGACGGTGACCACCAACAACGGCCGCACCATCCTGGTCGGTCAGACCAGCGGCAACAACGACTTCGGCGTCGAGGCGGTCGGCACGGTGGCCAGCGCCACGCTCGGCAACAGCAATACGATCATGGTCGGCAACGGCGCCGGCAACACCACGTCGTTCGATGAGATCGGGGTCGGCGTTTCAGGGATCACGATCGCCAATGTGACGGCCGGCAACGGCACGTCCATCACCATCAACGGCACGAATGAACTCGGCGGCATCGTCGCGACGTCGTCGGACGGCGCCACCAACGTGACGGTCGGCAATACGGCGGCCAACACCACCGGCATCACCGTGACCGGCAACGGCACCACCGGCAACATCGTCTACGGCGTGTTCGCAACCGCGGGCGGCAACGCCACGGTCGGCACCACCACCGTCAAGATCGGCTCGACCGCGATCAAGGTCTCGGGCGGCCCCGGCGCCATCGGCATCGGTGCGATCGGATCGGCGGGCGTCAGCGTCACGACGGCCGGCAATGTCGACAGCGTCACCGGCGTCGGCATCCGTACGGAGAGCGGCGGCGGCACCGGGATCAACATCAACGGCGGGACGACCAGCGGGGTGGGCAATGCGACCCTGCCGGTGGTCGAGTTCACCAACGCCACCGCCAACACCACCACCACGATCAGCATCGGGCCGGCGGGCACGCTCGAGGCCAACGGCGCCTCGCGCACGGCCACCGTCATCCAGCCGATCGCCACGGTCGGCAACGCCACCGTGCCCACCTATGGCAGCGTTGCGGTGGTCGACGCCGGGACCATGATCGGCGACGTCAACTTCGGCAACATGGTCGGCAACGGTTCGGCGGGCAATGCGACCATCCCGGCGAACATCTCCACCACCTCGGTGACGGTGACCGGCAGCGGGGTGTGGCACACCTCGGGGACCAGCACCTTCGGCAACGGGGCGCTGGCCGGCAACCTGGCGGTGGCCTCCGACACGGTGGCGACGGCCGGGGCCGGGACCATCGGCACGACGGGCAACACCAGCTTCGTCTTCGGCAACACCACCAAGAACAGCTTCAACAACGCGGGGGTGACCCGTGTCGGCGAGGACGGCAAGGCGTCGATCCTGACCTTGACCACCGCCGGAGCGCCGGTGACCTTCACCAACTCCGGCCTGCTGGACCTCAGCACAGGCTTGCCGGGGACCGACCAGCTGGTCGGCGCCACCACCGCCTTCGCGGGCGTGGCCGGCGGCGTCGTCGCGGTGCAGGCCTATCTGGCCGGACCCAGCAACACGCCGGCGGTGACGGTGGCCTCGACCTCGGGCGCCAACAACATCAAGGTGACCGACGCCGGGGGGGTCCCCTCCTATGTGCCGGCCTCCACCGGCGGCATCGTGCTGGTGCACACCACCGGCGGGGCGACGGCCAACGGGGCCGCCTTCGTGCTGGATCCGGGCTCGACCGGCTATGCGACCTTCCCGGGCTCGGGCCACGCCGGCCTGATCAAGGGGCTGTGGCTCTACACCCTGTTCAACACCGGGCCGAACGAAGTGCTGGTCAGCCAGGCCGGTCCCGGCGCCTTCGAGGCCCCGATCGTGGCCACGGCGGCGCAGGACATCTGGTATGCGACGGCGCCCTGGCAGGATCGCCAGGCCGACCTGCGCGACTCCTCGCTGCTGGCGCCGGGGGATCTCGGCAGCTTCACCCCCGGGGTGTGGATCAAGGCGGTGGGCGACTGGACCGACCGGACCGACAAGATCGATCCGCCGGCGGGTTACGTCTACGACCTGGACTACAAGCAGGACACCTACGGCGTTGTGGCCGGGATCGACGGCGCCACCCACTTCGGCTCCGGCGTCGGCCTGATCGGGGTGGCCGGCGGCTACCTGAACTCGCAGGTCAACTTCAACAGCCACATCGGGGTGGCCGACCAGAAGTATTCGGGCGGCACGGCGAGCATCTACGCCACCTACATCCAGGACCAGTTCTTCGTGGACGGCCAGTTCAAGGCCGACTTCCTGACCCTGAACATCAACGCCTTCGGCGGCGGCGGCTCGATCAGCGTCGACACCTACGGCGGCCAGGTGGAGGCGGGCTATCGCATCCCGATCGGCTTCGGCACCCTCGAGCCGGTGGGCACGGTGGCCTACACCACCACCAACATCGGCAACGCCAACGTCCTCGGCACGGTGGTGCACTGGGGCAACGACAACAGCTTCAGGGGATCGGTCGGCGGCCGCTTCTCGGTGCCGGTGGTGACCAACGACGAGTACCTGGTCAAGCTGGCGGTCGAGGGCCGCGTCTGGGACGAGTTCGACGGCAACAACAAGGTCGTGCTGATCTCGGCGGGAACCCCGGTCGGGGTCGGCGACCACTTCTCCGGAACCTTCGGGGAGGTCGGCGGCTCGCTGAACCTGTACAGCCACGACGGCCACTCCTCGGCCTTCCTGAACGGGTCGTACAAGTTCAAGACCGACTATAACGAAGGCAAGGTGGCGATCGGCTACCGGTACCAGTGGGGCGCTCCGCCGCCGCCACCCCCGCCGCCGCCCCCGCCGCCTCCGCCGCCGCCCCCTCCGCCGCCTCCGCCCCCGCCGCCACCCCCGCCGCCTCCGGCGCCCGTGGCCAAGGACTTCGTGGTCTACTTCCCGTTCGATCAGTACGTGCTGACGCCGGAAGCCCAGTCGGTTGTCCAGCAGGCGGCGGACTACGCCAAGTCGGGCAACGCCACCACGGTCACCGTGGTCGGCCACACCGACACCTCGGGCGGCTTCGCCTACAACATGCGGCTCTCCGAGCGGCGTGCGAAGGCCACGGCCGACGCCCTGGTCAACCAGGGGGTCAACCAGACGGTGCTGAAGGTGGACTGGAAGGGCAAGACCGACCTCGCCGTCCAGACTCCCGACGGCGTCAAGGAACCGCTCAACAGGCGCTCGACCATCGCGATCAACGTCTAGGATCGAGAGCAGCTAGGATCTAAAGGCGCGGGCCGGTCAGAACAGACTGGCC
>DATAYM010000035.1:0-11769 GCA_036272595.1 Caulobacteraceae bacterium | reverse complement strand
CCGCGCGACGTCAAGCCCACCCCCACCGGCCGCATCATCGTCGAGGCGGCGCAGGGCCGCATGCCGGCCTTCCTGGAGACCGGCCTGAACCTGGTGCATGTGGACGACGTCGCCGAGGGCCATCTCGCGGCGATGGACAAGGGCCGCCAGGGCGAGACCTACATCCTCGGCGGCCAGGACGTGGGCCTCGGCCGCATGCTGGCCGACATCGCCGGCATGGTCGGGCGCAAGCCCCCCACCGTCGCCCTTCCCCGCGCGCCGCTGTACCCGCTGGCCCTGGCCACCGAGGCGGTCGCCTATGTCACCGGCAAGGAGCCTTTCCTGACCCGCGACGCCCTGAAGATGTCGCGCCACCACATGTTCTTCTCCTCGGCCAAGGCCGAGCGCGAGCTGGGCTACAGGGCGCGGCCCTATGCCGAGGGGCTTTCCGACGCGCTCGCCTGGTTCCGGCAGGCCGGCTATGTCCGCTGAGACCCCGCTGGCTATCGCCGCCGCCCTGCCGCTGGCCATCTGGATCTACCTGATCGCCGCCCACGGCGGCTTCTGGCTGGCGCGGCAGCGGGACGATCGCGGCCAGCCGCCCGACCCCGCCGCTTGGCCGGCGGTGACCGCCGTGGTCCCGGCCCGCGACGAGGCCGACGTCATCGCCCGCTCCATCGGCAGCCTGCTGGCGCAGGACTATCCGGGCCCGTTCCGCGTCATCCTGGTCGACGACAACAGCAGCGACGGCACCGCCAGGGTCGCCGCCGGCCTGCCGAACGCCGAGCGCCTGACCATCCTGAACGGCGCGCCCCTACCGGCCGGCTGGACCGGCAAGCTCTGGGCGGTCAGCCAGGGCGTCGCGGCGGTCGCCGGCGGCGAGCCGCCGCCGAAATACCTGCTGCTCACCGACGCCGACATCGCCCACGCGGCGGACAACCTGCGCCGCTTGGTGGCGCGCGCCGAGGCCGGCGATCTCGCCCTCACCTCGCTGATGGCGCGGCTGAGCTGCGCCAACGCCGCCGAGCGGCTGCTGATCCCGGCCTTCGTCTACTTCTTCGCCATGGTCTATCCGTTCGCCAGGGTGAACGACCCGAGGCGCCGCACCGCCGGCGCGGCGGGCGGCTGCATGCTGGCCCGCGCCGACGCCCTGACCGCCGCCGGCGGCATCGCCGCCATCCGCACCGCGCTGATCGACGACTGCACCCTGGGCGCGCTGATGAAGACCCGAGGGCCGATCTGGCTCGGCCTGACCGACCGCGCCGAAAGCATCCGTCCCTACGGCTCCATCGGCGAGATCGGCCGGATGATCTCCCGCTCGGCCTATGCCCAGCTGAACTATTCGCCGCTGATCCTGGCCGGCGCCGTCCTCGGCATGATCGCGACCTATCTGGCCGCGCCGCTGGTCGCCGTCTTCGCACCCTGGCCCTGGCGCTGGGCGGGGATCGCCGCCTGGGCGCTGATGGCGCTGAGCTTCCAGCCGACCTTGCGCTTCTATCGCCGCTCACCGCTGTGGGGCGTCGGCCTGCCCCTCATCGGCGCGCTCTACACCGCCTTCACCCTGCAATCGGCCATCGACGTCTGGCGCGGCCGCGGCGGCGCCTGGAAGGGCCGCGCCCAGGCCCTGGCGGGACGCATCTCATGACCGCGATCGCGCCCAGCAAGGACCACAGGGGCGAGAACTTCCCGGTCGCCTCCTTCATCATCAAGCCGCGGCACCGGGCGGCGATCATGGCCTTCTACCGCTTCGCCCGCGGCGCCGACGACGTCGCCGACCACGCGGCGCTTTCGCCGGAGGCGAAGCTGGCCGGGCTTGAGACCCTGCGCGCCACCCTGGCCGGCGAGAGCGACGCCGACCCGGCCGCCCTGGCCCTGCGCCAGGCGCTGGAGGCGCGGGACCTAAGCCCCGAGCACGGCCTCGACCTGCTCGCCGCCTTTCGCCAGGACGTGAGCAAAAGCCGCTATGCCAGCTGGGACGAGCTGATCGACTATTGCCATCATTCCGCCATGCCGGTGGGCCGCTTCGTGCTCGACGTCCACGGCGAGGCGCGCGCGACCTGGGCGGCGTCCGATCCGCTCTGCGCGGCGCTGCAGGTGATCAACCACCTGCAGGACTGCGCCAAGGACTATCGCGAACTGGACCGGGTCTATCTGGACGGCGAGGCCATGGCCGCGGCCGGCGCCACCGTCGAGGCGCTCACCGAGCCCCGATCGTCGCCGGCCCTGCGTTCGGTGATCGTGGCCATGGCGCGGCGCACGCAAGCCTTGCTCGACCAGTCGCGGCCCCTGGCCGGCCAGATCAGGGACGGCCGCCTCGCCTATGAGGTGGCGCTGATCCAGCGGCTGGCAGAGGATCTCACCGCCCGCCTGATCGCCCGCGATCCCTTGAGCGAACGCGTGCATCACCGGCCTCTGGATGTGCTCGGGCTTGTCATATTGGCCGGCAAGGATCAGATCGCCGGGCGACGGCGCACAACGGCGAACTAGGCCGGCAGGGAGGGGCGGATGAGCGAGCAGGCGGCGCTGGACACCAGCGCGATCGAACAGAAGGTGTCGGGCAGTTCCTTCTATGCCGGCATGCGCGTGCTGCCCAAGGCCGAGCGCATGGCCATGTACGCCATCTATGCCTTCTGCCGCGAGGTGGACGACATCGTCGACGAGCCGGTGGGCACGGTGGAGACGCGCCGCGCCGACCTCGACACCTGGCGCGCCGACGTCAGCAGCCTCTATGCCGGCGGCCCGCCCGGGCGGATGGCGTTCCTGGCCGCCGATATCCGCCGCTACGGCCTTGAGCAGGCCGACTTCATCGCCGTGATCGACGGCATGGAGATGGACCTGGACCAGGACATCCGCGCCCCGTCCATGGCCGAGCTGGAGCTCTATTGCGACCGTGTCGCCGGCGCCGTCGGCCGCCTGTCGGTCAAGGTGTTCGGCATGCAGGACGAGCCCGGCAAGGCGCTGGCCACCCCGCTTGGCCGGGCGCTGCAGCTGACCAACATCCTGCGCGACCTGGACGAGGACGCTGGCATCGGCCGGCTCTACCTGCCGCGCGAGGCGCTGGTCGAGGCGGGCATCACCAGCGACGACCCGTATACGGTGATCAACGACCCGCGCGTCGATCAGGCCTGCAAGACGCTCGCCCGGCTGGCCCACGACTACTATCGCCAGGCCGACGCGGTGATGGCCAAACGGCCGGCCGGCAAGCTGGCGGCGCCGCGGCTGATGAGCGCGGTCTACGGCAACATCCTGGCCAAGATGGAGGCCGCGGGCTGGGCCCCGCCGCGCGAACGGGCCAAGATCGGCAAGGCCGCGCTGCTCTGGATCGTGCTGTCGCGCGGCTTGATGGGATGAGTTCGGCCGGGCCTGCAAAGGCCTATGTCGTCGGCGCCGGCCTGGCCGGCCTGGCCGCCGCGGTCAAGCTGGCCGCCGCCGGAGTCGAGGTGGAGGTGAGCGAAGCCGCCGCCCAGGCCGGCGGCCGCTGCCGCTCCTATTTCGACGCCCAGCTCGGCCTGACCATCGACAACGGCAACCACCTGGTGCTGTCGGGCAACGTGGCGGTGCAACAGTATCTGGCGATGATCGGGGCGACGGATCGGCTGGCCGGGCCGGACGAGGCGCGCTTCGTCTTCGCCGACGTCCGCTCCGGCGAGCGCTGGACCATCCGGCCCAGCGAAGGCGCCCTGCCCTGGTGGATCTTCGACCCCGCGCGCCGCGTGCCGGGAACCAGGGCGCTCGACTATCTCGGCCTCGCCGGCCTGCTCTATCCGGGCGCCGACAAGCGGGTCGACCAGGCGATCCGGGCCAGGGGGCCGCTATGGGACCGGCTGATGGCGCCCTTCCTGCTCGCCGCCCTGAACACGAACCCGGAGGCCGGTTCGGCCGCGCTGGCGGCCGCCGTCATCCGCGAGACCCTGGCCAAGGGCGGACGTTTCTACCGGCCGCGCATCGCCCACCCGACCCTGTCGGCGGCCTTCATCGATCCGGCCGCGGACTTCCTTACTGCCCACGGAGGATCGCTGCGTCTAGGCCGGCGCTTACGGAGCCTGGACTTCGAGGGCGACCGTCTTACCGCGCTGAAATTCTCCGACGAGGATGGGCCCGTCGCCGCCGACCGGCCGGTGATCCTCGCCGTCGCGCCCTGGGTCGCCCAGGAGCTGGTCCCCGGCCTGGCCGCGCCCGACGTCTTCGACGCCATCGTCAACGGTCATTTCCGCATCGCCCCGCCGCCGGGGACCCCGCCCATGATCGGCCTGATCGGGGGCGTGGTGGAATGGATCTTCGCCTTCCCCGACCGCATCTCGGTGACCGTCAGCGGCGCTGACCGGCTGCTGGATGCCGATCGGCAGGCGCTGGCCGAGCAGCTCTGGGCCGAGGTGGCCAAGGTCCATGGCCTGCCGCCCGAACTGCCGCCCTGGCAGGTGCTGAAGGAGCGCCGCGCCACCTTCGCCGCCACCCCCGACCAGGCCCGCAAACGCCCGGGCGCCCGTACCGCCTGGACCAGCCTCACCCTGGCCGGCGACTGGACCGACACGGGCCTGCCGGCGACCATCGAAGGCGCGCTCAGATCCGGATTCAGGGCGGCGGATTTGGCGCTCGCTCACGCCGCGCGCTAAGCCTCGCCCTGGTTGGCCTTGCGGGAGACGGCCAGCAGGCGGCGGAGTTCGGTGACCAGGGCGACGCCGGCCAGGTGGGCGGGGGCATCGTGGTAGCCTTCGGCGCGCAGCTGCTTGCGGATCTCGGTCAGGGAAAAGACCTCGCCCGAACTGGCCAGCTGATAGGCGCGCTCCACGGTGGTCACACGGCCGCCCATCATGGCCGCCCGCTGAAATGGCTGTCGCGCCCGACAAAATAGAGCCGGTAGTCCTTCATGCTCTTCGCCAGTTATCGACGAAGCGATGACCCCCGATGCGGTCGGTGTCGAGTCCTAAATACTGTGTCTGTTTTCTACAAATACTGTCTGCTTGAGACGCATTCGGCTTGCAATCCCATTCACGCCATGAGCAGGCGCATCATCAGCTGGATCAGCTCCGCCTGGCGGTTGACGTCGGTCTTGACGAAGATCGAGGCGAGCTGGTTGCGGACGGTGGTGAGACGGGTTCCCAGGGACTGGGCGGTTTCGCGCAGGCTCGCGCCCTCGAGCAGGGCGAGCGCCAGCCGGATCTCGGCCGGGGTCAGGCCGAACAGATCGCGCAGCTGCCGCTCGGGCGGGCTGAGGCTCGCTTCCAGGTCGGCGACGCAGACCAGCACCGAGGCTGCGCCGGGCCCGAGGCTGCGCTCGGAGCGCAGCGGCGCGACGATCAGCGAAAGCGGCAAACGCCGCGATGGAGTCCTCAAGCCCATCGACCCGGCTTCGCGGCTGGATGCGTCAGGGGAAGCGGCGCGGGCGATCAGCCCCTCCAGCCGGCGGGCGTCCGCGGTCGAGGCCGCCGTCAGCCGCCCGGCCGCGGCGCAGAGGCCGTCGGGCTCGCCAAGCAGCGCCTGGGCGGCGGCGTTGGCGTGGCGGATGCGGCCGGCGGCGTCGAGCAGCAGGACCGCGTGCCGGGAGCGGTTCAGGGTCTCCGCCAGGCCGGCGGAGAAGTCCTTCAGGTCGGCGAACCGGCGGCTGAGGTTGAAGGCGCGGACCAGGTCCGGGTGCAGGCGGTTGGCGAGCTCGATGTCGGACCGCGAAAACTGACCCCGATCGACAGGCCGCCCAAGACTTAGCGTCGATTGCATCACCCCATGCCGGCCCAGCCGCACCACCAGGGTGGAATGGATTTCCTGGGGCCTGAGGAAGTCGTTGTAGTATTCGGTGCGGACAAAATCCTCCCTGAGAAACCGGTCCTCGTCGGTGGTGATCGCCAGCGGCCAAGGCGCGGCGAGTTCGGCGGGGCCCAGCCTGACGAACGGATTGGTCTGGAAATAGTATTGGAAATAGGCGTCCTGGGCCTTTGGATCGATGCGGGCGATGACCCCGTCGCCGCCGCCGCTGAGCAGATCCAGACTGGGCAGCCAAGCCTGGGCGCCGCCGACCATGTCGGCGAAACGGGCGATAATGTCGGTCCAGTCGTCGCGCTCCACCACCGATCCGTAGAGGCGATCGAGGAAGCCGGCGTACTGCGTCTCGTTCATCAAACCGCCCCGTCTGGCCCCGCCAGGCTGAAGAACGCTGTAATCATAAGCGGAAGACGGCGATCGTGACGATGCGAATTGCTGACGCGGGTTGGTCGGGGCTTACCGGTGGATTTGGTGCTTCCGCTCGCCGCCGTATATGGTCGCGACCGAAATGGACCCCACGCCCATGAGTCTGGCTTTCGACACCGCGACCGACGACGCCCAGCCGTCAGCCACGCTGGACGGCGTCGTCCGACGCGCCACCGAGGCGCTACTGAAGATGCAGCGGCCGGACGGGCACTGGGTGTTCGAGCTGGAGGCGGATGCCACCATTCCGGCCGAATATGTGCTGCTGAAACACTATCTCGGCGAGCCGGAAGACCTGGAGCTCGAGCGCAAGATCGGCGCCTATCTGCGCCGCATCCAGGGCGACCACGGCGGCTGGCCGCTGTTCGCCGGCGGGGTGTTCGACATCAGCGCCAGCGTCAAAGCCTATTTCGCGCTGAAGATGATCGGCGACGACATCGACTCGGCCCACATGGCCAGGGCGCGGGCTGCGATCCTGGATCACGGCGGGGCGGCGGCGACCAACGTCTTCACGCGCATCCAGCTGGCCCTCTACGGCGCCGGCCCGTGGAAGACCATCCCGACCATGCCGGTCGAGATCATCCTGCTGCCACGCTGGTTTCCGATCCACCTGTCGAAGATGTCCTACTGGGCGCGGACGGTGATCGTGCCCCTGCTGGTGCTGCAGGCGAAGAAGCCGGTGGCGGTGAACGCCCGCGGCGTGCGGGTGGACGAGCTCTACGAAGCGACGGTGCGGGTGAAGCCGAAGTCGAAGGCGGCCAACACCAAGAAGATCTGGACCTGGGGCTTCGCGGCGCTGGACGTGGTGCTGAAAGCGGTCGACGGCCTCTGGCCCAAGGGCCTGCGCCGGAAAGCGATGGACCGGTGCATCGCCTTCGTCACCGAGCGGCTGAACGGCGAGGACGGGCTGGGCGCCATCTATCCGGCCATGGCCAACAGCGTGATGATGTTCGACGCCCTGGGCTATCCGGCCGATCACCCCGACCGCGCCATCGCCCGCAAATCGGTGGCCAACCTGGTGGTGGTGCGTGAGGACGAGGCCTATTGCCAGCCGTGCGTCTCGCCGGTGTGGGACACGGCCCTGGCCGTGCACGCGCTGATGGAGGCGGGCGGCGAGGCCGCGGAGGCCGAAGCGCTGCGCGGCATCGCCTGGCTGAAGCCGCGGCAGGTGCTGGACGTCAAGGGCGACTGGGCTGAGGTGCGGCCCGACGTGCGGCCGGGCGGCTGGGCCTTCCAGTACAACAACGCCCACTATCCGGACACCGACGACACCGCCGTGGTGGTCATGGCCATGGATCGGGCGCGCGCGCGGCTGAGCGCCGGCGCCGTCTACGACGGGGCGATCGCGCGCGGAGCCGAGTGGATCGAGGGCCTGCAGAGCCGGAACGGCGGCTGGGGGGCCTTCGACGCCGACAACACTTTCCACTACCTGAACAACATCCCCTTCGCCGACCATGGCGCCCTGCTCGACCCGCCGACCGTGGACGTGGCGGCGCGCTGCGTCAGCATGCTGGCCCAGCTGGGCGAGGCGAAGGACACGCCGCGCATGGCCCGCGCCCTCGCCTATCTGGAGCGCGAACAGGAGGCGGACGGCAGCTGGTTCGGCCGCTGGGGCGTGAACTACATCTACGGGACCTGGTCGGCCCTGTGCGCCCTGAACGCGGCGGGGGTCGACCATCAGGCGCCGATGGTGCGCAAGGCGGTCGACTGGCTGGTCTCGATCCAGAACGCGGACGGCGGCTGGGGCGAGGATTGCGAGAGCTACGCGCTCGACTACAAGGGCTACAAACCTTTTCCATCGAACCCGACCCAGACCGCCTGGGCGCTGATCGGGCTGATGGCCGTCGGCGAGGCGGAGC
This sequence comes from Caulobacteraceae bacterium, assembly GCA_036272595.1. Taxonomy (GTDB): domain Bacteria; phylum Pseudomonadota; class Alphaproteobacteria; order Caulobacterales; family Caulobacteraceae; genus Poindextera. Next base: position 3,751 of record DATAYM010000035.1, on the reverse strand, counting down.
ATCCGGCGGTGGCGCACGGCGTCGAATACCTGACGGCGACCCAGGGGACGGACGGGACCTGGACCCAGGACGCCTATACCGGCGGCGGGTTCCCCCGGGTCTTCTACCTGCGCTACCACGGCTACCCGAAGTTCTTCCCGCTGTGGGCGGTGGCCCGCTACCGCAACCTGACCCGCTCGAACGACCGCCAGGTCGCCTTCGGCATGTGATGATCCTGGTCGCGACGGGCCTGCGGCAGGAACGGAACATCCTGGAGGGAGCGGGCGTGTTGGTGGTCGCCGGCGGCGGCGACGGGGCGCGGCTGGAACGGGAGCTGGAGGCGGCCGCCGGCGACGCCGAGGCGGTGATCAGCATGGGCCTGTGCGGGGCGCTGGCCGAGGGTTTGCGACCCGGTCATTGGGTGATCGGCACGAGAGTGATTCCTTCCCCTCCTGCGGGGGAAGGTGTCGGCGGAGCCGACGGATGGGGGGTGCGCGGCGGAGCCGCGTCGGATGCTCTGGAAACACCCCCATCCGAGCCGCTCCGCGGCCCACCTTCCCCGCAAGGGGGAAGGAATTTTGAAGGACGGCCGACCGCTCAGGGCTGGGCCGCGCTCTTGATGCGGGCGCTTCCACACGCTCATTCCGGGCCTGTGCTGGGTTCCGATGCGATGATCGCAGAAGCCGCGGACAAGCGCGCCGCGCATGAGAGCACCGGCGCCATCGCCGTCGACATGGAGTCGCACATCGCCGCCGCTGTTGCGGCCCGGCATGGGCTGCCGTTCGCCATTGCGCGGGTGGTGTCGGACGCGGCGGACCGCAGCCTGCCGAGGGCGGCTCAGGCGGGGATGGCGGCGGACGGGCGAATGGACATAGCCGCGGTGCTGAAGGCGCTGGCGGCCGATCCGCTGCAGTTGCCGGCGCTGATCCGGGTCGGGGCCGAGGCGGGAACGGCGTTCCGCGCCCTACGTCGTGGCCGCGACCTTCTTGGCCCGGGGCTGGGTCGCGCGAATCTCGGCCAGCTTCTTCTCGACGTGACCTGAGAAGACGAAGGCGGCCGGCCGCTGGTTGTCCAGCGGGATGTCCTTGGCCATCGGCCCGTCGGTCTTCACGCCGCGGGCGGAGATCGCCAGGAGCTTCAGCGGGTTTTTTGCCCCGTCGGCCGCGGCCGTGCCCTCGAAGCCGCAATGGACCATGCAGTCGGCGCACTTCTCGTACTTGCCGACGCCGTAGTCGTCCCAGTCGGTGTCCTCCATCAGCTCCTTGAAGGTCTTGGCGTAGCCTTCGCCGAGCAGGTAGCAGGGCTTTTGCCAGCCGAAGACCGTGCGCAGCGGCATGGACCAGGGCGTGCATTCATAGGCCTGGTTGCCGGCCAGGAAGTCGAGGAACAGGCTGGAATTGGTGAACGACCAGTTCTTGCCGCCGTTGCCGCGCTTGAAGATCTCGCGGAACAGGGTCTTGGTCTTGGTCCGGTTCAGGAAATGCTCCTGGTCGGGCGCCCGCTCGTAGGAATAGCCGGGCGAGACGGTGATGCCGTTGATGCCCATGGCGGTCACTTCGTCGAAGAACCGGGCGGTGCGCTCGGGATCGGTCCCGTCGAACAGGGTGCAGTTGATCTGCACCAGGAAGCCCTTGGACTTGGCCAGTTTGATCGCCTCGACCGCCTTGTCGTAGACGCCGTCCAGGCACACCGACTTGTCGTGCATCTTCTGGTCGCCGTCCAGGTGGATGGACCAGGTGAAGTAGGGGCTGGGCTCGTAGTCGTCGATCTTCTTGGAGAGAAGGATCGCGTTGGTGCAGAGGATGACGAACTTCTTCTTGGCGATGAAGCCCTTGACGATGCGCGGCATGTCCCGGTGCAGCAGCGGCTCGCCGCCGGCGATGGAGACGGCGGGCGTTCCGCACTCGTCGATCGCCGCCATGCAGTCGTCATAGCTCATGCGCTGATTGAGGATCTCGTCGGGATAGTCGATCTTGCCGCAGCCGGCGCAGGCCAGGTTGCAGCGGAACAACGGCTCAAGCATCAGCACGATCGGGTAGCGCTTGCGGCGGCTGACGACTTGCTTGGCGACATAGGCCCCGATGCGGGCGGTTTGGAACAACGGCAGACCCAAGACGGTATCCTCTCGGTCAGTTGGAGGGTTCGACGACGCGCTCACGCAGCGCGGCGGGAAGGCGGAACTCGATATTCTCCTCGACGCCATCCATCTGGATCACGTCGACGGTGGTGAGCTTGCGCAGGGCCTCGATGACCTCGACCACCAGCGCCTCGGGCGCCGAGGCGCCGGCGGTGAGACCGATGGTTTCGACGCCCTCGAGCCAGGTCGGGTCGAGATCGCTGGCGTCGGCGATCAGGTAGCTGGGCAGGCCCTCCTCGACGCCGATCTCGCGCAGGCGGTTGGAGTTGGAGCTGTTCTGCGCCCCGACCACCAGGATCAGCTCGGCGACCTTGCACAGGTCGCGCACGGCGGTCTGGCGGTGCTGGGTGGCGTAGCAGATGTCGGCGGTGTCGGGACCGACCACGTCGGTGAAGCGGGCCTGCAGCGCGGCGATGACGCCCTTGGTGTCGTCGACGCTGAGGGTGGTCTGGGTGACATAGGCCAGCGGCGTGTCCAGCGGTATGTCGAGGCTGAGCACGTCGGCCTCCGAGGAGATCAGGTGCACCGGCCCGCCCACCTGCCCCATGGTGCCCTCGACCTCGGGATGGCCGGCATGGCCGATCAGCACCAGGGTGCGGCCCCTGGAGACATAGCGCTTGCCCTGCATGTGCACCTTGGACACCAGCGGGCAGGTGGCGTCGATCACCGGCAGCTGCCGGTCGGCCGCCTCCTTGACCACCGACTGCGCCACGCCGTGGGCGCTGAAGACGGTGACCGCGTTGTCGGGAATCTCCGACACGTCCTCGACGAAGATCGCGCCCTTGCGCTTCAGCGTGTCGACCACGTGGCGGTTGTGGACGATCTCATGGCGCACGTAGACCGGCTGGCCGAACTTGACCAGGGCGCGGTCGACGATGTCGATGGCGCGCACGACGCCGGCGCAGAAGCCTCGGGGCTGAGCTAGATAGACCTTGACCATGGATCTCGCCGTCGACGCCGGTTTCTGGCCGCCCGCTTGGGTGAAGGTAGGCCATCCGGGCGCCGTTCGAAAGACGCTTACCCTTTCAAATCGTTCAGAGCGCGATTTTTTCGCAACGCACCAATCTGCCGCCTTCTGATCCGGCGAAGTCCCGTTTAACCTGCCCGCCATGGCTGATGACATCCCTGACCACACCCAGTTCGATTCGCTGCGCAAGGCGCTGGACGACGCCGCCAGACGCGTCGGGACCACCCTCGACGAGGTCTTGCCGGCCCCCGAGGGCCTGTATGCGCGGGTGCCGGAAGCCATGCGCTATGCGGTTTTCGCCGGCGGCAAGCGCTTGAGGCCCTTCCTGACCCTGGCCGGCGCCGCCCTGTTCGACGCGCCCGAGGCCCAGGCCCTCAGGGTGGCGGCGGCGATCGAGTGCCTGCACACCTATTCGCTGATCCACGACGACCTGCCGTGCATGGACGACGACGACCTGCGCCGAGGCCGCCCGACCTCGCACAAAGTCTATGGCGAAGGCATCGCCGTTCTGGCTGGCGACGGGCTGCTCACGGTGGCGTTCGAGATTCTTTCCAAAGCCGAGCCCACCGCCCGTTTCAAGACGCACGCCCTCATCTCCGAACTCGCCACGGCTTCGGGCAGCAAATGGCTGATCGGCGGTCAGGTCGCCGACCTGGAGGGAGAGGGGA
>DATAYM010000034.1:0-14350 GCA_036272595.1 Caulobacteraceae bacterium | reverse complement strand
GACCAAGGAGGAGGGCGGCCGGCACACGCCGTTCTTCACCAACTACCGGCCGCAGTTCTACTTCCGCACCACCGACGTGACCGGGATCATCAAGCTGAAGGAAGGGGTGGAGATGATCATGCCCGGCGACAACGCCGAGCTGGACGTCGAACTGATCACCCCGATCGCCATGGAAGAAAAGCTGCGCTTCGCCATCCGCGAAGGCGGCCGCACCGTCGGCGCCGGCGTGGTGGCCAAGATCCTGGAATAGGATCGGCGCAAGACCAAATGATCAGCCGCCGGGCTAAGGTCCGGCGGCTTTTCTTTGCCAACCGCTCATCCCCGCGGAGGCGAGGATCCAGGGTTTACCTGCGCGGTTGCGGACTTAGCCACGCTCAGATTCGACCACCAAGCACACCAAGCACACCAAGGGGGCCGCGGTGACTTTTTCTCTTCTTGGTGTGCTTCGTGGTGAATCTTCGGCCTCGCGGCTACGGCACGCGCGAAGGATAAAAAACCTGGGTCCCCGCCTTCGCGGGGATGAGCGGGTTATTGGGGGCTATAGCGGCAGGGGTTTTTCCAGTTCGCCGGCCAGGTCGCGGATGAATTGCCAGGCGACGCGGCCGGAACGGCCGCCGCGCAGTTGCGACCACTGCAGGGCGCGGCGCTCCAGATCCTCGCAATCGAGGCCGAAACGCTCGGCATAGGCGTGGATGGCGGCCAGGTAGGCCGGCTGGTCCATGGGCGGAAAGCCGATCCAAAGGCCGAAGCGGTCGGAGACCGAGACCTCCTCCTCGGCGTCCTCGGCGGTGGCGATCAGGCCGCGCGCCTCCACATGGTCGCGCGGCATCAGATGGCGGCGGTTGGAGGTGGCGACGAACAGGGTGTTCTCCGGTGGCCCGGCGACGCCGCCCTCCAGCGCCGATTTCAGCGACTTGGCGGCCGAGGCGCCCTCCTCGAACGAGAGGTCGTCGCAGAGCACGACGAATCGCTCGCCCCCGCCGCGCAGCCGCTCGAACAGGGCGGGCAGGGCGGCGACGTCGTCGCGGTCGATCTCGACCATGCGCAGGCTGGCGTGATCCGCGGCCGCGGCCATGAAGCCGGCCTTGGCCAGCGAGCTCTTGCCGGCCCCGCGCGAGCCCCACAGCAGCACGTGGTTGGACGGAAGCCCGCGAGCAAATCGTCGCAAGTTCTCGACAAACCTCGCCTTTTGCCGGTCAATCCCGACCAGAAGATCAAGCGCCAGCCCGTAGTCCGGCGCCGCCAGAAAGGCCTGGCCGGCGGCGTCGTAGCGATAGAGCCGGGCCGCGGCGAAGTCCGGCGCGGGCTTGGCCGGCGGCGCCAGGCGCTCCAGCGCGTCGGCGATGCGGGCCAGAAGAGGGGTCAACTCGTCGCTCATGGGACCGCTTCCTATCGGCCCGTTCGCCGCATTGCAAAAGACGGTTGCAGCGCCTAGCTTCCGCCGACTTTTTTCGGAGCCGCCCGACCGGCCGGCCGCAATCTCGGAGACCTGATGTTCGCGACCCCAGCTTTCGCCCAGACCGCCGGCGCGGCCGGCGCTGACGGCGGGCTGATGCCCGTGCTGTTGCAGATCGCCCCGTTCCTGGCGATCGGGCTGTTCTTCTACATGCTGATCCTGCGGCCGCAGCAGCAGCGCGCCAAGGAGCACCGCAACGCCATCTCCGCCGTCAAGCGCAACGACACGGTGGTGCTGTCCAGCGGCGTGATCGGCAAGGTGGTGCGGGTGGAGGAGGCCGAGGTCGGCGTCGAGATCGCCCAGGGGGTCACCATCAAGGTGGTAAAGTCGATGATCGCCGAGGTCCGCGCCCGCGGCGCCCCCGCGCCGGCCAACGACGCCAAGTCCTAGGCCGCCATGCTCGAGCTTCCGCGCTGGAGAGTCGTTCTCTGCCTGGCCGCCGCGATCTTCGGCCTTCTGTTCACCGTGCCCAACGTGCTGCCGGCCAACGTGCTGGCGCGCATGCCCGACTGGCTGCCGCACCAGAAGCTGAACCTCGGGCTCGACCTGCAGGGCGGCTCCTACCTGCAGCTGGAGCTGGACACCAACGCCCTGAAGACCGAGCGGCTGAACAACCTCGTGGAGGACGTGCGCCGCACCTTGCGCGACCTGCCGGTCGACTTCTCCTCGCTGGGCATCGTCGGCGACGCGGTCTCGGTGCGCATCAACGATCCGGGCCAGGTGCAGAACGCGCTGACCGCGATCCAGAAGCTCAACTCGCAGGTCGCGCCCGGCGTCAGCGAGCTCTCCATCGCCACCGCGCCCGACCAGCGCATCCTGATCACAGTCACCGACCAGGCCTTGAAGACCGAGACGGTGAAGGCGGTCGACCAGGATATCGAGATCGTCCGCAAGCGCATCGACGCGCTCGGCACCAAGGAGCCGTCGATCGTCCGCCAGGGCGCCGACCGCATCGTGGTCGAGGCTCCTGGTGAGAGCGATCCGCAAAAGCTGAAGGACGTGATCGGCAAGACCGCCAAGCTCAGCTTCCAGATGGTCGACGACAGCGTGCCGCTGGCCGAGGCCGCCGCCGGCCACGTGCCGCCGGACTCCGAGCTGCTACCCAACGACGAGGGCGGCGTGCTGCTGGTCAAGCGGCTGGAGATCGTCTCCGGCTCCATGCTGACCGGCGCGACCCAGGGCAATGACCAGGACGGCCGGCCCGACATCAACATGCGCTTCAACGGCCAGGGGGCGCAGCGCTTCGGCGACGCCACCTCGCAGAACATCGGCAAGCGCTTCGCGATCGTGCTCGACAACCGGGTGATCTCGGCCCCGGTGATCCAGGGCGCCATCACCGGCGGCTCCGGCGAGATCACCGGCAATTTCACCATCGACTCGGCCACCAACCTGGCGCTGCTGTTGCGCTCCGGCGCCCTTGCCGCGCCGCTGACGGTGATCGAGCAGCGGACCGTGGGCGCCGAACTGGGCGCCGACTCGGTGCGCGCCGGCGAGCTGGCCGGGGTCATCGGGCTCGGCCTGGTCGCGGCCTTCATGCTCCTGGCCTATGGCGGGGTGTTCGGCGGCGTCGCGGTGGTCGGCCTGATCGTCAACATGCTGATGGTGGTGGCCTTCATGACCGTCGGCGGCGCGGCCCTGACCCTGCCGGGCATCGCCGGCCTGATCCTGACCATCGCCGTGGCCGTCGACGCCAACGTGCTGATCTACGAACGCATCCGCGATGAGGAACGGGGGGGGCGAAAACCGGCCCGGGCCATCGACACCGGCTTCGTGCGCGCCCGCACCTCAATCCTCGACGCCAACATCACCACCCTGATCGCCGCCCTGATCCTGTTCGAGTTCGGCGCGGGCCCGGTGCGCGGCTTCGCCTGGACGCTTTCCATCGGGGTTCTGACCTCGGTATTCACCGCCCTGTTCATCACGCGCCTCCTGGTCGTCCTCTGGTACAACACCAGCCGATCCAAGCAGCTGCCGATCTGAGCGGGAGGAGATGCATATGCGTTGGCCGCTGATCCGCCTGCTTCCCCGCGAGACCCACTTTCGCTTCGTCCGCTACGCGCCCTATGCGGCGGTGCTCTCGGCCATCCTGGTCCTGGTCTCCTGCGGCTCCTTCTTCGTCAATGGCCTGAACTTCGGCACCGACTTCCGCGGCGGCACCCAGATCGAGATCCAGACGCCCGGGCCGGCGCCGCTGGGACAGCTGCGCGAGGCCCTGGCCAGGATGGGGACCAAAGACCCCGAGGTGCAGGGGTTCGGCGGCCCGAGCGCGGCGGCCCTGCGCTTCGAGCCTGCTCCGGGCGTCAATCCGGCCGACGCGGTCGCCAAGGTCGAGACGGCGATCAAGACGCAGTTTCCAGGCACCAAGATCACCGGCGAGGACGTGCTCGGGGCCAAGGTCTCGGGCGAGCTGTTCCGCTCGGGCTTGCTGGCGCTCGGCGTCGCCGTCGGGCTGATGCTGGTCTACATCTGGTTCCGCTTCCAGCTGCAGTTCGGCTTCGGCGCGGTGATCGCCCTGGTCCACGATATCATCCTGACCATGGGGGCGCTGTCGCTGTTCCACATCGAGTTCAACATGCCCTCGATCGCGGCGCTGCTGACGGTCATCGGCTATTCGATGAACGAGAAGGTCATCTCGTTCGACCGGTTGCGCGAGAACCTGCGCAAGCACCGCTCCATGCCGCTGGCCGACATCATCAACCTGTCGGAAAACGAGCGGTTGTCGCGCACCCTGATCACCGGCTCGACGGCGCTGCTGGCGCTGAGCGGCATGCTGTTCCTGGGCGGGCCGACCATATTCCCTGTGGTGTTCGCCATGGTGTTCGGCATCATCGTCGGCACCTATTCGTCGATCTATGTCGCCCTGCCGGTGATCCTGCTCTGGGGCGTCAACCGCAGCGACGAGGAAGCCCAGCCGATAAGGCCGGCGAACGCCAGGCCCTAAGGCCCCAAACATCTCCTGGCGGGACCTTTCCGGCTTGCCGGGCGGTTAGGGACGCTGATACCTGTGTCCGAAGCGGGCTTGATCGCCCGACGAGGAAACAAGGGGCTTTGTCATGGCGGGTCTTCTAGCCAATCTGCGCAATACGATGATCGTCAGCTTCATTCTGGCGCTGATTTTCATCGCGGCCTATTTCAGCGCCTATGGCGGGGTGGCCGACCAGATCTTCTGGCAGGCGATCTTCCGCTGGCTGCACGTGATCTTCGGGATCATGTGGATCGGCCTTTTGTGGTATTTCAACTTCGTCCAGAGCCGGATGATGCCGCAGATTCCCGCCGAGCTGAGGCCGGGCGTCTCCAAGTACATCGCGCCCGAGGCCCTGTTCTGGTTCCGCTACGCGGCGCTGTTCACCTGGATCATGGGGGTGATCCTGGCCTGGTCGCGCGGCTTCCTGGTCTCCGCCTACACCCTGGGCGCCTCGGAAGGCTTCTCCAACAAGGGCCATATCCTGATCGGCGTCGGCATGTGGCTGGGCACCATCATGGCCATCAACGTCTGGGCCTTCATCTGGCCGAACCAGAAGAAGGTGCTGGGCCTCGTCCCCGCGGATGACGCGGCCAAGCAGGCGGCGGCGAAGACGGCGGGCATGTTCTCCCGGATCAACACCCTGCTGTCGGTGCCGATGCTGGTGGCCATGACTATGCAACAGACCCTGATCGGTTAGGCGCCTATCGCCTCGGACGATCTCGACGCGGCGATCCGGCGGGCCGATCCCGATCGATGGGCGGCCAGCCGGTTCGTCGCGGACGCCGGCGCGCGGGCGGACCTGATCGCGCTCTACGCGTTCAACCACGAACTGGCGCGGGCCACCGAGGCCGCCCACGAGCCGCTGGTGCAGGAGATTCGCCTGACCTGGTGGCGCGAGGCGCTGGAGGAGGTGTTCGCCGGCCGCCCGGCCCGCCGCCATCCGGTGGTCGATGCGATGGCCGAGGCTGTGCGACGGCGCGGCCTGCCGCAGGCGCCGCTGGAAGCGATGATCGAGGCGCGCATCGCGGCCATCGCCGCGCCCAGGCTTGCCGACGAGGCGGCAATTTATCAGCATGTCGACGCCACCGCTGGGGCGCTGATGGGCCTGGCTGCGACGGCGCTGGACTCCACGGTTGCGCCCGGCTCGACGCAGGCGGCCGCGCGCGCCTGGGGACTTTCCGGCCTGGCGCGGCTAAGACGCGCCGGCGCCGATCGCCTGCCGTCGGCCTGGACCGAGGCGGACGTCGCTGTGCGGGTGCGCGCGACGCTGGTCGAGGCGCGGGAAGCCATGCGCGAGCTGCCGGTCGCGGCCTTTCCCGCCGTCGCCTATGCGACCCTGGCCGCCCCCTACGCCGCCGGTCGCATCCCCTCGGAACTGGAAAAGCGCCTGCGCCTGACCGCCGCCGTGCTCACGGGGCGAATCTAAGGCGTTTATCCGTTCAGGCCGGAGCGTCCGTAGGGCTCCTGGACAAGCGCCTTTTCTTTTCGTCATGGCCCGACTTGTTCGGGCCACCCATGATCACCGACTCCGATCAGTGCGTATGGGTCCCCCGCATTGGCTGCTACGCGCCTCTGCTTCGCAGTCCGCCTGCGGCTCCAGCGGGGGATGACGGTTTAGAGATTGCTGCGCCCTTCCGCCGAAGCGCCGCGAGCGGCCTTCGCGCCGGAGGCTATTCCGCGGCGGCGCTCACTCGGGCGCCCAGCCAGGCGTCGATGTCGGCAAGCGCCCGTAGCGACATCGCCCGCTTGCGCGCCCGGCCGCGCTCGCCGCGGCCCTTCGGGCGGGGCGCCGTGTCCGGCGCCTCCAGCGGCGGCAGCAGGCCATAGTTGACGTTCATCGGCTGGAAGGCGCCGCCGGCCAGGTGGCCGCCGGTGATGTGAGCGACCAGGGCGCCGAGGGCGGTGGTCGGCGGCGGCGCATCCACCGCCGCGCCCAGGCGCTCGGCCGCCGCCAGCCGACCGGCGACCAGGCCGATGGCGGCGCTCTCGACATAGCCCTCGACGCCGGTGATCTGGCCGGCGAAGCGCAGGCGCGGATCGGCCTTCAGCCGCAGCCGGCCGTCCAGCAGCCGCGGGCTGTTGATGAAGGTGTTGCGGTGCAGGCCGCCCAGCCGCGCGAACACCGCCCGCTGCAGCCCGGGGATGGTGCGGAAGACCTCGCTCTGCGCCCCATGCTTCAGCTTGGTCTGGAAGCCGACCATGTTCCACAGCGTGCCCAGCGCGTTGTCCTGGCGCAGCTGCACCACCGCCCAGGGCTTCTCGTCGGGCCGGTGGGCGTTGGTCAGGCCGACCGGCTTCATCGGCCCGTGGCGCAGGGTCTCGCGGCCACGCTCGGCCATCACTTCGATCGGCAGGCATCCGTCGAAATAGGGGACCTGTTCCCAGTCCTTGAACTCGGACTTCGGCCCGGCGAGCAGGGCGTCGATGAAGGCCTCGTACTGATCGCGCGTCATCGGGCAGTTGATGTAGGCCGCCGCGTCGCCGCCGGGGCCTTCCTTGTCGTAGCGCGACTGGCGCCAGGCGACGTCCATGTCGATGGTCTCGGCGTGGACGATGGGGGCGATGGCGTCGAAGAAGGCCAGCTGGTCCTCGCCGGTCAGGCCGAGGATGGTCTCGGTGAGCGCCGGCGAGGTGAGGGGGCCGGTGGCGACGATGACGCTGTCCCAGGCGGGGTCGGGCGCGGCGATCTCCTCCCGCTCGGTCCGAACCCGGGGATGGGCCTGGAGCCGCGCGGTCACCGCCTTGGCGAAGCCCTCGCGGTCGACCGCCAGGGCGCCGCCGGCCGGGGTCTGGTGGGCGTCGCCGCAAGTCATGATCAGCGAGCCGGCCCGGCGCATCTCGGCGTGCAGCAGGCCGACGGCGTTATACTCCCAGTCGTCGGAGCGGAACGAGTTGGAGCAGACCAGCTCGGCCAGGTCCTGGCCCTGGTGGGCGTCGGTGCCGCGCACGGGGCGCATCTCGTGCAGCACCACCTGGGCGCCGGCCTCGGCGGCCTGCCAGGCGGCTTCCGAACCGGCCAGGCCGCCGCCGATCACATGAATGGGATCGCTCACCATGACTGGTTCTACGCCGCGTGCCGCACGCGAGGAAGTAGCGCCCACGGCCAAGCCGTGCTTATCCTGACGCGGGGTCGGTGACAGAGGGGGACGGGGATGGCGGAGATTTCCATCGGCGGCGCGGTCAACGAAGGCTTTTCGCTGATTCGCCGCCATCCCGGCGCGGTGCTGCTCTGGGGCCTGACCCAGGTCGTGCTGTTCGCGGTGGCCATCGCGGTCTATGCCCCGTTCTACGTCGCCGTCGCGGCGGCGGCGCGCTCCGGCGGCGGAGCGGCGGCCTTGCAGGCCAATCCCCAGCTGATGCAGACCCAGTCGCTCAGCTATCTCGTCAACATCATCCAGGTGGTGATTTCATCCATCGTCTGGTGCGCGGTCTTCCGCGCGGTCCTGCACCCGGAGCAGGGCCGGTTCGGCTTCCTGCGGCTCAGCGCGCCGGAGTTCTTCGTCACCATCCTGCTCATCGGCGGCAATATCGCCGTGGTATTCGCCCTGATCCTGCCGATCATCGTCTTCGCCATCGTCATCGGCGTCCTGGTGGCCCTGCACGTCATCTGGGCCGCGGTGATCGTCGGCGTGGCGGCGGTGGTCGCGCTGATCGTCGCCCTGCTGTATTTCCTGCTGCGCTTCTCGATGGTCGGGCCGATGATGGTCGACGACGGCAAATTCCACCTGGGCGAATCCTGGACCCTGACCCGCGGCCATGTGGGATCGCTGTTCATGATCGGCCTTTTGCTGTTCGTCCTGGCCCTGGTCGCCGAGATCGTGCTCGGCATCGTGTTCGTGGCGCTGGGCGTCGGCGGCCTGGCCGCGCTCGCCGGCGGGCTGCGGAACGTGCCCGGGCTCTTCCAGGAACCGCCGCAGACGGTGCTGGCGCGGATCGGGCCGCTGTTCGCCGTGGCCGCCGTCATCTGGGTCCCGTTCGCCGGCGCCCTGGCCGCGGTCATGGCGGCGCCCTGGGCGCGCGCCTACCGCGATCTGCAGCCCCCCGACCTGGCCGCGACCTTCGCCTGAAGACGAACGATCCTGCCTCCGCCTCCGCCGAAAGGGAGGGGAATTGTGCAACGGTCGCGAAAGGACGGAAGGCCCTGCACAGCTTTCGCATGGACGCGGGAGTCAGGCCGTTGTTAGACAGGGGCCATGAGTACGTTTTCGCCTTCCGATGCGGCGTTCGAGGGCTTTCGCCTGACCCGTGAGCGACCGCGCGCGGTGGTGGCCTGGGCCTTCTGTTCACTGATCTATTCCTACCTGATCGGCGCGGTCGCCGACCTCACGCTCGGAACCCAGTCCCAGGCCCTGCTGGCCGACCTGCAGCGCGCCGGCGCCGACCCGGCCGCCTTCTGGCCGGCGGCGCGCAAGATGGCGCCCTTCATCCTCGCCGGCCTGCCGCTGTTGGTGGTGTTCCAGGCGATCTTCACCTGCGCCGTCTATCGCGCCGTGCTGCGGCCCGAGGAGTCCGCCCGCGGTTATCTCCGGCTCGGCCTCGACGAGCTGCGCATGATGGCGCTGAACGTTATCCTCGGCCTGATCTGGGGCGTCACCGTCTTCACCGTGCTGCTGGTCGCCCTGCTGGCGGCGGCGACCGCCGGCACGGCCAGCGAATCGGTGACGGTGCTGATCGGCGACATCGTCACCGTCGGCGTGCTGTGCGCGGCGATCATGGTGCTGACCCGCCTGTCGCTGGCCGGCCCGATCACCTTCGCCGAGCGGCGGCTGCACGTCTTCACCTCCTGGTCGATGAGCCGGGGGGTGTTCTGGCGGCTGTTCGGCGCCTATGCGCTGTCCTTCGCCCTCGGCGCGATCGTGCTGCTGCTGATGGTGCTGGTGGTGGGCGCGGCGCTGAACATCCTGATCCAGCTCACCGGCCTGCCGGTCACCTCGCTCAGCGCCGCCTCGACCAATCCGCTGGCCATCGGCGTCGGCCTGGGCTCGCAGGTGCTGACCGTGCTGATCCTCACCTGCTTCTGGGTGGTGCTGAAGGCGCCGCCCGCCCAGGCCTACAAGGGCTTGGTCGGCAGCCGGCCGGCCCCGGCCGATACCTTCAGCTGAGGCGGAGCTTCAAGCCGCCGCGCTCGGCCGCGCCTTCATGCGCCCGTGCCAAGCGACGAGACTGGTCCGCTCGGCGTCGATGTCCAGGCCGATCCAGTGGGCGAAATCCACCGTCGACAGGGCGCAGATGTCCGCCATGGTGAAGGCGTCGCCGGCGATGAACTCCCGCCCGGCCAGTTCGCGGTCCAGCCAGCGCTGGGCGTTCGAATAGGCCTCGCGGTTGGACTCGCCGAAATCCTTGTACTGGTTGAGCAGGCCGGCCGTGTAAGGATGGGCGTGGCGCCAGAAATTGCCCACTGGGCTCATCAGCTGGAACTCGATCCGCCGCACCCACATGTCGACATTGGCCTTTTCCGCCGCCGTGCGGCCGAACAGCGGCGGCTCCGGATGGATCTCCTCGAAATAGCGGCAGATGGCGACGGTCTCGGAAATGGCCGTGCCGTCGTCGAGCAGCAGGGTCGGCACCTGGCCCAGGGAGTTCATTTCCCGGTACTCGGGCGACTTGTGCTCGCGCTTGGAAAGGTCGACCGGCGTTTCCGGCAGGTCGATGCCCTTTTCCGCCAGGAACATCCGCACCCGCCGCGGATTCGGCGCCGGCTTCGGCGCACCGTACAGCTTCATGATCGTCCCTCCCGTTTGACCTGAGCATAGACCAGGCGAGGCGATGGAGGGGCATCCCTTAATGCTCATCCCGCCAAAGCGGCGTTCGATCTACGATCTTCGGAGCGATCCAAGATTCACCGCCAAGTACGCAAAGGACGCCAAGGGCTCGAACTGACCTTTCTCCTTGGCGAGCTTGGCGTTCTTGGCGGTAAAAAGCTGCGTTCCCGCCTGCGCGGGGAAGGGGCGGCGTTAGGAGGCCATCGCCTTGGCGCGGGTCTTTTTCGGGGCCTGCGCCTGGGCGCGGTGGCGTTCTGCGTGGCGCTCCAGCACCTGGGCGAGGTAGCGTCCGGTCCAGCTGTCCTTGTCGGCGGCCACCTGCTCGGGCGTGCCCTGGATGAGGATGCGGCCGCCGCCGTCGCCGCCTTCGGGGCCGAAGTCGACGATCCAGTCGGCGGTCTTCACCACGTCCAGATTGTGCTCGATCACCACCACGGTGTTGCCGTGATCGACCAGCTCGTGCAGCACCTCCAGGAGCTTGCGGGTGTCCTCGAAATGCAGGCCGGTGGTCGGCTCGTCGAGGATGTAGAGGGTCCGTCCCGTCGCCCGCCGCGACAGCTCCTTCGACAGCTTCACCCGCTGCGCCTCGCCGCCCGAGAGGGTGGTCGAAGGCTGGCCCACCTGCACGTAGCCGAGGCCGACGCGCTTCAGGGTCTCCATCTTTTCGCGCAGCACCGGCACGGCCTTGAAGAAGTCGGCGGCCTCGTCGACTGTCATGTCCAGCACGTCGGAGATCGACTTGCCCTTGAACAGGATCTCCAGGGTCTCGCGGTTGTAGCGCTTGCCCTTGCAGACATCGCAGGTGACGTAGACGTCCGGCAGGAAGTGCATCTCGATCTTGATCAGCCCGTCGCCCTGGCAGGCCTCGCAGCGGCCGCCCTTGACGTTGAACGAGAACCGGCCGGGCCCATAGCCGCGCGCCTTCGACTCCGGCAACCCGGCGAACCAGTCGCGGATCGGCTGGAAGGCGCCGGTATAGGTGGCCGGGTTGGACCGGGGCGTGCGGCCGATCGGCGACTGGTCGATGTCGATGACCTTGTCGAAGAACTCCAGCCCCTCGATGCGGTCGAAGGGCGCCGGCGCGTCGGAGGCGTTGTTCAGCCGCCGGGCCGCAGCCTTGTACAGGGTCTCGATGGTGAAGGTCGACTTGCCGCCCCCGGAGACGCCGGTGATGCAGGTGAAGACGCCGACCGGGATCTCGCCGGTGACGTCCTTCAGATTGTTGCCGCGGGCCCCGATCACCTTGAGCCGCTTCGTGTCGGGCACGCGGCGGCGCTGTTCGGGGATGGCGATCTCGCGCGCCCCGGTCAGGTACTGGCCGGTCAGGCTGCGCGGCTCGGCCATGATGTCGGCCGGCTTGCCCTCGGCGATGATCTCGCCGCCGTGCACCCCGGCGCGGGGGCCCATGTCGATGACGTGGTCGGCGGTCAGGATCGCCTCCTCGTCGTGCTCGACCACCAGCACCGAATTGCCCAGGTCGCGCAGGCCCTTCAGCGAGGCGATCAGCCGCTGGTTGTCGCGCTGGTGCAGGCCGATGGACGGCTCGTCGAGCACATAGAGCACGCCGGTGAGTCCGGAGCCGATCTGGCTGGCCAGGCGGATGCGCTGGCTCTCGCCGCCGGAGAGGGTGCCGGACGAGCGCGACAGGCTCAAGTATTCCAGCCCGACGTCGACCAGGAAGCGCAGGCGGTCGTTGATCTCCTTCAGGATGCGCCGGGCGATCTCCATCTGCTTGTCGCTCAGCTGGGTCTCCAGGCCCTCGAACCAGTCGCGCGCCGGGCGGATGGCCAGGGTGGAGATCTCGGCGACGTTCTTGCCGGCGATCTTCACCGCCAGGGCCTCGGGCTTCAGGCGCAAGCCCCCGCAAGCCTCGCACGGGGTCTCGGCCTGGTAGCGGCCCAGCTCCTCGCGAACCCAGCTGGAGTCCGTCTCGCGCCAGCGCCGCTCCAGGTTGGGGATCACCCCTTCGAAGGTCTTGTTGACCTCGTACTTGCGGGCGTTGTCGTCATAGACGAAGTGGATCTTCTCCTTGCCGGATCCGTAGAGGATCACTTGGCGGGCCTGTTCCGGCAGCTTCCACCAGGGCTCGTCCATGGAAAAGCCGTAGTGGCGGGCCAGCGCCTGCAGGGTCTGGGTGTAGAGCGGCGAGGGCCCCTTGGCCCAGGGAGCGATGGCGCCCTTGTGCAGGCTCTTGTCCTTGTCCGGCACGATCATGTCGGCGTCGAAGGCCAGCTTGTGGCCCAGCCCGTCGCAGACCGGGCAGGCGCCGAACGGATTGTTGAACGAGAACAGCCGGGGCTCGATCTCGGAGATGGTGAAGCCGGAGACCGGGCAGGCGAACTTTTCCGAAAACAGCAGCCGCCTCGGCTCGCTCTCGCCCGGCGCGACGTCGGCCCATTCGGCCACGGCGATGCCGTCGGCCAGCCGCAGCGCCGTCTCCAGCGAGTCCGCCAGCCGCTGCTCCATCTCCGGACGGGTGACGATGCGGTCGACGACGATGTCGATGTCGTGCTTGATCTGCTTCTCGAGGCTGGGGGCGTCCTCGATCGGATAGAACTGCCCGTCGATCTTCAGCCGCTGGTAGCCGGCCCGCTGCCATTCGGCGATCTCCCGCCGGTACTCGCCCTTGCGGCCGCGGATCACCGGCGCCAGCAGCATCAGCCGCGTGCCCTCGGGTAGCGCCATGATCTTGTCGACCATCATCGAGACGGTCTGGCTCTCGATCGGCAGCCCGGTGGCGGGGGAATAGGGCACGCCGACCCGCGCCCAGAGCAGGCGCATATAGTCGTGGATCTCGGTCACCGTGCCGACCGTCGAGCGCGGGTTGCGGCTGGTGGTCTTCTGCTCGATGGAGATGGCCGGCGACAGGCCCTCGATCAGGTCGACGTCCGGCTTGCTCATCAGCTCCAGGAACTGGCGGGCATAGGCCGACAGGCTCTCGACATAGCGCCGCTGGCCCTCGGCATAGATGGTGTCGAAGGCCAGGCTCGACTTGCCGGAGCCGGACAGGCCGGTCAGCACGACGAACTCGCCGCGCGGAATGTCGACGCTTATGTCCTTCAGATTATGCTCGCGCGCGCCGCGCACGCGGATGAAGCGGTTGGGATCGGACATTCAGGCTCGCTCGGAAAGGCCCGCCAGGATCGCGGGCCAAGCCCCCTAATGTAGTACGCGGAGTCGTTGGCGCAGCAAGAACATTTTGGCAACATCTGGGTCCTGCTGACATCCTGCGTCAGGAGGGGCAGACGCAGGCGCGTCGCGCATGCCAAGTTGGCGCCGACACGAGAAGGAGCGACCGAATGGCCGCCGACGCCGAGTTCATCCTGCACCATTACGACGCCTCGCCGTTTTCGGAGAAGGTGCGGCTGATGTTCGGGCTGAAGGGGCTGGCCTGGCGTTCGGTGATCCAGCCGACCATCATGCCCAAGCCGGACCTGGTCCCGCTGACCGGCGGCTATCGACGCATCCCGGTGCTGCAGATCGGCGCCGACGTCTATTGCGACAGCCAGGTGATCATGGTGCAGATCGCCGTCCGCGCCGGCGGGCCGCCGCTGGAGGGCGCCGGCTGGGCGGTGAACCTCTGGGCCGACCGGCTCTTCTTCGGCGCCACCGTGCCGATCATCTTCGGCGAGATCGAGGTTCCGCGCGCCTTCATTGAGGACCGCGAGAAGATGTCCGGGCGGCCGTTCGACGCCGCGGCGATGCGGGCGGCGGCGCATCACATGAAGGGCCAGTGGCGCGCCCAGGCGGCTTGGCTCGACCAGGGCTTGGCGACCTCCGACTACCTGGCCGGCGCCGCGCCCGGCCTCGCCGACATCGCCGCCTACATGAACGTCTGGTTCCTCGGCGGCGCGGTGCGCGAGACCGCCGCGGGGCTGATGCAGGGGCTGGATCGGCTGCAGGCCTGGCGTGGACGCATGGCCGCCATTGGGCACGGCGGACGCGCGGAGATGACGCCGGCCGAGGCGCTGGCCGTCGCCAAGGCCGCGGAGCCCACGCCCTACGCCGGCCACGACCAAGACGATCCGTCGGGCCTGGCGCCCGGCGCGGCGGTCACGGTGAGCGCCGACGACTACGGCCGCGACCCGATCGCCGGCACGCTGGTTGCGGCCAACGCCTTGCGCATCGTGGTGGCGCGGCTGGACCCGGCGCTCGGAAGCATCCAGG
>DATAYM010000033.1:0-7531 GCA_036272595.1 Caulobacteraceae bacterium | reverse complement strand
AGAGCGCGATCAGCTTCAGCAGCACCCAGGCCGAAACTGTCCCGCCGAAACCGGCAATGGCGGCCATGCCGGCCAGCATCAGCAGCCGGGGATTGGCGGTGAAGTCGCCCAGATGATCTTGGAATGCGGCGATATGGGGTTTAGACATAGATGCTCCTTCGCGGAGGCGGCATATATCGTGCCACGACATATTGCAATGCGTCATCCCGGAAAGGTTTGCCTTGGCCAAATCCCGTAAACCTTTGACGGAAGCCGATTACCGGCATCTGGCGGAATTCCGCTATCTGCTGCGGCAGTTTATGGCCTTCAGCGAGGAGGCCGCACGGGATGCGGGCCTTTCGCCCCAGCACCATCAGGCGCTTCTGGCGATCCAGGGCTATGGCGGCCGGTTGACCGTGGGCGAGCTGGCAGCGCGGCTGGCGATCAAGCCGCACAGCGCCGTGGGGTCGACCGACCGGCTGGTCGAGGCCGGTTTTGCCGTGCGACAGAGCAGTGACAAGGACCGGCGGCGGGTCGAACTGACCTTGACGGCAGCGGGCAATCGCAAGCTGGCTGAGCTGTCACAGTCGCATCGCGAGGAGCTGAAGCGCCTGGTGCCGTCGTTGGTGCCGCTGCTGAAAAACTGGGGCAAGACATAAAGCGCCGACCGGCGCCAACAAGCCTGTTGACTCACTGATAACTGAGCAGTTATACGTCAATCAATAACCAACGGGTTATCGGTTGCCATGACAAATGCCCATGACACATTGTTCCGGACCCTGGCCGATCCGACCCGGCGGGCCATCTTTGAACGTCTTTGCCGCGACGGCGAGCAGACAGTCGGTGCCCTGACCGCGCGCGCCAAGGTCTCGCAGCCGGCGGTCTCCAAACATCTCGGTGTCTTGAAACAGGCCGGCCTGGTGCGCGACCGCCAGGACGGCCGTCAGACCCATTAAAGCGCCCAGCTTGGCGCGCTGGCGCCCCTGATCGACTGGACCAGCCAGATGGCCGGCTTCTGGCAGAGCCGGTTCGACCACCTCGAAGACCTTTTGAAAAGGATGGACCAATGACCGGGACCCCGGCCGAAACCCTCTCCGTCACCGTCGAGCGCGAGCTGCCCTATCCGCCGGAAAAGCTCTGGCGGGCGCTCACCCAGCCGCACCTGATCGAGGAGTGGCTGATGAAGAACGACTTCAAGCCGGTGGTGGACCACCGCTTCAAGCTGAGCGCCGACTGGGGCTCGGTCGACTGCCAGGTGCTGGAGGTCGAGCCGAACCGGAGCCTGGTCTACACCTGGGGCGCCTATGGCCTGGAAAGCATCGTCACCTGGACCCTCACCCCGACGGCGGGAGGCACCCAGCTGCGCATGGAGCAGTCGGGCTTCCCGGTGGACCGGCCGCAGAACTACGAAGGCGCCAAGCACGGCTGGGCGCGGTTCTTTGGAAACCTGGAGCAGGTGCTGGCGCGGATGGACTGATGGGGCTGGGCGATTTCAGAGCCGCGACCACGCCATCCTCTAAACGCGTCATCCCCCGCTGGAGCGCAGCGGAATGCGGGGGATCCATGAACACCTGATCTGAGGCGGCGATCATGGGTGGCCCGATCAAGTCGGGCCATGACGGAAAGAGAGGCCGCCGGGGTGACTTACGCCGCCACCAGCGTCATCGCCCGGCTGCGGACCAGGCGGCCGGGGCGGGCGGTGGTGTCCTGGTCGTTGCGGCGGGTCAGCACGCCGGCGACCAGGGTGGCCAGATAGCCGCTGGCGCCCTGCAGGAGGCGCGAGCCGCCGGCGGGCAGGTCGTCGTGCAGGCTCAGCTCGCCCAGCTTCAGGTTGTCGAAATCGATGACGTTGAGGTCCGCCCGCATCCCCGGAGCCACCAGGCCGCGGTCGGTGAAGCCGAACAGCTCGGCGTTGCGGCGGGTCTGACGGTTGACCACGTGGGCCAGCGGCAAGGTCGCGCCGCGCCGCCGGTCGCGAGCCCAATAGGTCAGCTGATAGGTGGGGCTGACCGCATCGAAGATCAGGCCGACATGGGCGCCGCCGTCGGAAAGGCCGGTGACGGTGGCCTCGTCCAGCTGCATCTCCCGCGCCGCGTCCAGGCTGTAGTTGGCGTAGCCGGTGAAGAAGGTGATGGCGAAGTCGCGCCCGTCGCCCTGCGCCAGGTGGTCGTAGAAGGCCGACCAGCCGCCGCCCTCGCCGGCGCCGGCCGCCTTGGCCCGCGCCTCGAAGCTCTCCTCCGCCGTCGGCTCGTAGGTCGAGGCCGAGGTCAGGGGGAAGGTCTGCTGCATGGGCAGGGGCGCGACGACGATCAGGCTCTCCATGGTGCCCGGATACCGTGGCGGGGTGCTGGTCTCCGCCATGATCGCGGCCTTCAGCGCCGGATCGCGCATGGCCCTGGCGCGCTCGGCGAGCGGCAGGGACTTCAGCGCCAGATAGGACGGCTTGGCCATGAACGGGTGGTAGGAGCCCAGGCTGAACACCAGCCCGGTCGGGCGGGCGCCGACCTGCGGATGCACCCGCGCGCCGGCCGCGTTGCCGGCCTTGACCAGGCCGATCACCTCGCGCCACAGGGCCGGCTCCTGCATGGTCTCGAACAGGGTGAAGGTGGACGGCCGGCCGCTTGAGCGGCTGAGGCGGCAGAGCATCTCCACCTCCGATTCCAGGCTGGAATGCTCCATGCCAGCGCCCAGCGTCCCCGACGGTATCGCCTGCAGCACCCCGGCGCCGGCCCTGCCCATGGCCGCGGCGATGGCGGCCAACTCGGCCTCCTCGGCGAAGGTGCCCGGCACCTGGTCGCCATGGATCGAGCGGTGGGCCATGATCCGCGAGGTGGAAAAGCCCACCGCCCCGGCGCGCAGGGCCTCCTCGACCAGGGCGGCCATGCGCGCGACCTCCGCGCCGGTGGCCGGGGCGTTGGCGCGCTCGGGCCCCATGACGTAGTTGCGCACCGGGCCGTGGGCGATCATCGAGCTGACGTCCAGCGCCCAGCCGCGCGTCGCCAGATAGTCGAGATATTCCGGATAGGTCTCCCAGGCGCCCCAGGGCATGCCTTCGTAGAGGGCCGTGCCGGGGATGTCCTCGACCCCCTCCATCAGCTCGATCAGCTGCCGCTGGCCGCCGCGCGGCACCGGCGCGAAGCCGACGCCGCAATTGCCCATGACGATGGTGCCGACCCCGTGGCTGGCCGAGGGGTTCATCTCGGCGTCCCAGGTCGCCTGGCCGTCATAATGGGTGTGGATGTCGATGAAGGCCGGGGTGACGATGGCCCCGTCGGCGTCGATGACCTGCCGCGCCGGCTCGGCGATCGCCCCGCCCACGGCCACGATCACCCCGTCCTTGACCGCGACGTCGCCGCTGCCGGGCGCGCCGCCGGAACCGTCGAAGATGGCCCCGCCGCGAATGATGATGTCGTGCATGGTGATCCTCCTGCCGGAGCGGCGGAAAGCCCGGCCGGCGTGGCTGGGCAGGGGCCGTCGGGGCCTCGGGA
The DNA here is from genome assembly GCA_036272595.1 of Caulobacteraceae bacterium. Classification (GTDB taxonomy): domain Bacteria; phylum Pseudomonadota; class Alphaproteobacteria; order Caulobacterales; family Caulobacteraceae; genus Poindextera. The sequence goes on along the minus strand of DATAYM010000033.1, from coordinate 4,064 downwards.
AACCGCCGCGACGAGATCAGACGCCGGTGACGGCGCGGCAATCAAGCGGTTTGTGAGGGGTCGTCAGCCGAGCGGCGCGAGCGGAGGGTGAAGCCATTCAGACGTGCCAGGTCCGTCGCGGCGAGCTACAAAGCAGCAGAAGCAGCACTGCGGCGGCCCCGGAACTATGTTTCTGCGGTTTGAACATAGGCTCTCGGATTCACCGTTCATCGAACGGGTCTGGCGCTCGCGCAGCTCATCAGCTGGATCGTTCTATTCCATGGCCGAACCAAATCTTGAGTTGGTGATCGCCCGGGTGAACGGATCGACTCAAGTTGTCTTGCGGGGTCCCGTGACGAGGGCGTCGATGGCCAACTGCCCGGCCGGAGGCGAATGGCTCGGCATCCGGTTTCGTCTCGGGACACATCTGCCAAGACTCCCCACCGGCGCCCTGCTCGATCATCAGAGCCTCGTCCTGCCAAGCGCAGCGGACGGAAGGTTCTGGCTCAATAGCCGTTGGTGGGAGGCGCCGACCTACGAAAACGCTGAAACGTTCGTGGCGCTGTTGGCGGCCGGCGGTGTCGTCCGCCGCGACGGCATGGTTGAACTCGTGACCAGCGGCGGGGCCGCGGAGGTGAGTCTGAGATCAGTCCAGCGCCGCTTTCTGCAGTTCACGGGACTGACCCGGGATGCCTTTCGACAGATCGAGCGTGCACGCCACGCTGCTCACCTGCTTCGAGACGGCGCAAGCGTCCTGGATGTGGTCGATCAGGCGGGCTATTTCGACCAGCCGCATCTGAACCGCGCTCTGAGGCGTCTTATCGGGCCCACGCCGGCTGATCTGCTCCACGGCCAGGCGCAGCTGTCGTTTCTGTACAAGACCGCACCGCCCTCCTGGGCGTAGTCGACCGTCGTCGGTTCTACCTTCTGAGAGGGCGGCATGTCGTTCCAGGCTTATCTCGACAATATTCAGGCGAAGACCGGTAAACGACCGCAGGACATCGCCAGCTTGGTGCGCGAGCGGGGCCTGTCGAAGCCCGGCGAGATCGTTGCATGGGTGAAAGAGGAATTTGGCCTGGGTCACGGCCACTCGATGGCGATCGTCAGCCTGGTCCGCAGCGAGGGCCGGCCGACGCGCTCGGCAGATGACAAGGTCGCTGCATATTTCTCCGGTCCAAAAGCAGGATGGCGCAGCGTCCACGACAGACTGGCGCAGGAGGCGATGCGCTTCGGGCCCGATGTCGCGGTTGCGCCTGGCGCGACCTATCTCAGCCTCACGAAGAGCGGGCGGAAGTTCGCGATCGTCCAGGCGGTCGGAGAGCGGCTCGACCTTGGAATGAAGATCAAAGACGCGGCCGTGGCGGGCCGACTTGAGGCCGCCGGTTCCTGGAACGCCATGGTCACGCACCGCGTGCGGATCAGGAACGAAGCGGAGCTTGATGACGAGGTGCTCGGTTGGCTCCGGCAGGCCTACGCCAAGGCATGACCGAGATGAAGCCGGATCCCAAATGGTTGTCGTGGGCGGGTTGGGGCCTGTCCGGGCTCATGATCGCCTTTATGCTTTTCGACAGCCTCTCCAAACTTGCGCTGGAACGTCACGTCGTGGAGGCGACCACCGCGATAGGCTATCCAGCCGCGGTGATCCGTCTGCTCGGTCTGATCGGCCTCGCGTGCACCCTGCTATACGCGATCCCGCGGACCGCGATTCTGGGAGCGATACTGCTCACGGCCTACCTCGGCGGCGCGGTCGCCAGCAAGGTTCGCATTGAGGATCCGCTGTTCAGCTCCGTCCTGTTCGGGGTCTACTTCGGCGTCCTCGTCTGGGGAGGCCTCTACCTTCGCGACCGGCGGCTTCGCGGCTTGATTCCGTTGCGGGAGCCCTGATCCAGAGGCGCAGGCGTAAAAGGCCAGCGCCCGGGGCAGGTCGCGGGAACAACGGCGCGCCGTCGATGGAGAAACGGCGCCGGCGCCCTGGGCAAAGGGGCGGGGTTGCTGGATACTCGGCCCGGATCGCGGCGGTGTTGGCGCCGGAGGGCTTCCCATGGGGCCAGGGTCGGATCATCGGCGCACGATCGGCGCCCGCGTGGGACAGCTGGCCCTCGGGCTCGTTGTCGCCCTTCCGCTGGGCGCCTGCGATTTCGGCATATTGGACCCACAAGGGCCGGTCGGGCGGGGCGAGCGGACCATCCTGTTCGACTCCGTGGCGCTGATGCTGACCATCGTCGCGCCCACCATCCTGGCGACCTTCGCCTTCGCCTGGTGGTTCCGCGCCTCCAATCCGAAGGCCCGGCGGCTGCCGGACTGGGAGTTCTCCGGGGCCCTGGAGCTGCTGATCTGGGCCGTGCCGCTGCTGACCATCATGTTCCTCGGCGGCATGACCTGGATCGCCTCGTTCGACCTCGACCCCTACAAGCCGCTGCCGTCCAAGACCCCGCCGCTGGAGGTGCAGGCGGTGTCGCTGGATTGGAAATGGCTGTTCATCTATCCGGGCCAGCAGGTGGCCAGCGTCAACCAGCTGGTGCTGCCGGCCGGGACGCCGGTGCATTTCAGCCTGACCTCGTCCAGCGTGATGAACGCCTTCTTCGTCCCGCGGCTGGGCAGCATGATCTACACCATGAACGGCATGGCGACGCAGCTGAACCTCGAGGCTGACCGGCCCGGGGTGTTCCATGGCCTCTCCAGCCATTTCAGCGGCGACGGCTTTCCCGGCATGCATTTCTCCGTGCGGGCGACCAGCCCGGCGGACTTCGCCGCCTGGGTCGCCGCCACCCGCGCCGGCGCCGGGCCGGTGCTGGACGGGCCGGCCTATACGGCCCTGGCGCGGCAGAGCAGCAATGTCGCGCCCTTCGCCTACCGCGCCGTCGCGCCCGGCCTGTTCCAGTCCATCCTGACCCAGCAGCTGCCGCCCGGTCCGGGACCAAGCGGCGGCGACGTCCAGGTTTCTCCCAAATCCTCCACCGGAAAGGCCAGGGGCTGAGATGTTCGGCAAGCTGACCCTCGCCGCCCTGCCGCTCGACCAGCCGATTCCGATGGCCGCCTCGGTGGTCGTCGCGCTGGTGCTGCTGGGCGTGATCGGCTGGGTCGTCGCGCGCGGGCATCTGCCCTACGTCTGGCGCGAATGGATCACCAGCGTCGACCACAAGCGCATCGGCGTCATGTACATGCTGCTGGCCTCGGTCATGCTGCTGCGCGGCTTTTCCGACGCGATCATGATGCGCTCGCAGCAGGCGGTGGCCTTGAACGCCCCCGGTTATCTGCCGCCCGAGCATTACGACCAGATCTTCTCGGCCCACGGCACGATCATGATCTTCTTCGTGGCCATGCCGTTCGTGATCGGGCTGATGAACTTCGCCGTTCCGCTGCAGCTGGGCGTGCGCGACGTGGCCTTTCCGACCTTGAACGCGGTGGGCTTCTGGCTGACGGCGACCGGGGCTTTGCTGGTCAACATCTCGCTGGTGCTTGGCGAGTTCGCCCGCACCGGCTGGCTGCCCTACCCGCCGCTGTCGGAGCTCAGATATTCGCCGGGGGTCGGCGTCGACTATTGGCTGTGGTCGCTGATGATCTCCGGGGTCGGAACCCTGCTCTCGGGCATCAACCTGGTGACCACGGTGCTGAAGATGCGCGCGCCGGGCATGGCCTATATGCGCATGCCGATGTTCTGCTGGACCACGCTGGCGTCCAACCTCCTGATCGTCGCCGCCTTCCCGATCCTGACCGCGACCTCGGCCATGCTGATCCTCGACCGCTATCTCGGCTTCCACTTCTTCACCAACGAAGCCGGCGGCAACGTGATGATGTTCATGAACCTCATCTGGGCCTGGGGCCATCCTGAGGTCTATATCCTAATCCTGCCGGCGTTCGGCGTATTCTCCGAAGTGGTGTCGACCTTCTCGGGCAAGCCGCTGTTCGGCTATCGCTCGATGGTGCTGGCGACTTTGGCCATCTGCATCCTGTCCTTCATGGTGTGGCTGCATCACTTCTTCACCATGGGCGCCGGAGCCGATGTCAACGCGGTCTTTGGCATCGCCACGATGATCATCGCGGTGCCGACGGGCGTGAAGGTGTTCAACTGGCTGTTCACCATG
>DATAYM010000032.1:0-11343 GCA_036272595.1 Caulobacteraceae bacterium | reverse complement strand
GCCGCCGGCGGTCATCGAGATGGCGACGAACAGGCCGGTGACGATCACGCCCACCAGCATGGCGCCGAGGGCCGAGAAGGCGTCGGACTTGCCGGCGATCCAGTCGATGACGAAGAACAGCACGATGGGCGAAGCCACCGGCAACAGGGACGGCACGATCATTTCGCGGATCGCCGCCCGGGTAAGGATGTCCACCGCCTTGCCGTATTCCGGCTTGACCTCATAGGTCATGATGCCCGGGTTTTCCTTGAACTGGCGGCGCACCTCGGCCACCACGGCCTCGGCCGCGCGGCCCACCGCTGTCATGGAAAGGCCCCCGAACAGGAACGGCAGCAGCCCACCGAACAGCAGCCCGACGACGACGTAGGGGTTGGAAAGATCGAAGGCGACCGCCCCGCCCATGCCGGCGAAGAACGGGAACTGGGCCGCGTTCTCCGGGGCCGAGAAGTAGTGCAGGTCCTGGGTGTAGGCGGCGAACAGCACCAGGGCGCCGAGACCGGCCGAGCCGATCGCGTAGCCCTTGGTCACCGCCTTGGTGGTGTTGCCGACGGCGTCGAGGGCGTCGGTGGAGACGCGCACTTCGCTCGGCAGACCGGCCATTTCGGCGATGCCGCCGGCGTTGTCGGTCACCGGCCCGAAGGCGTCCAGGGCGACGATGAAGCCGGCCAGGGACAGCATGGTGGTGGTGGCGATGGCGATGCCGAACAGGCCCGCCAGCTTATAGGTGACGATGATGCCGGCGATGATCACCAGCGCCGGCAGAGCGGTGGATTCCAGCGAGACCGCCAGGCCCTGGATGACGTTGGTGCCGTGGCCGGAGACCGACGCCTTGGCGATGGACTTCACCGGGCGGAAGCCGGTGCCGGTGTAGAACTCGGTGATCACCACGATCAGCGCCGTCACCGCCAGGCCCGTCAGTCCACAGCCGAACAGGTCGTTGGCGCTGACGATCTTGTCGCTGATGGTCAGGGCGTTGGGGACCAGGGCGTGGATCACCCACCAGACCGCGCCGATGGAGAGCACGCCGGTGACGATCAGGCCCTGGTAGAGCGCGCCCATGATGTTGTTGGACTTGCCCAGGCGCACGCCGAAGGTGCCGATGATCGAGGTGACGATGCAGACGCCGCAGATGGCCAGCGGCAGCAGCATCATGTTGTTCACATTGACCGGATCGGCGCGGAAGAAGATCGCCGCCAGCACCATGGTGGCGACGGTGGTCACCGCATAGGTCTCGAACAGGTCGGCCGCCATGCCGGCGCAGTCGCCGACATTGTCGCCCACGTTGTCGGCGATGGTGGCGGCGTTGCGGGGGTCGTCCTCGGGAATGCCGGCTTCGACCTTGCCCACCATGTCGCCGCCGACGTCGGCGCCCTTGGTGAAGATGCCGCCGCCGAGACGGGCGAAGATGGAGATCAGGCTGGCGCCGAAGCCGAGGGCGACCAGCGAATCGACCACGTCACGGCTGACCGGGTCGAGGTGCAGCCCGAGGGTCAGGACAGTGAAATAGCCGGCGACCCCGATCAGGGCGAAGCCGGCCACCAGCATGCCGGTGATGGCGCCGGAGGTGAAGGCGAGCGACAGGCCCTTGGCCAGGCTTTCGCTGGCCGCCTGGGCGGTGCGCACATTGGCGCGCACCGAGATCAGCATGCCCGCATAGCCGGCCGCGCCGGAGAGGACGGAGCCGATCAGGAAGCCGATGGCCGCCAGCGGGCCGATCAGGAAGAAGACCGCGATCAGGATGACCACGCCGACGATGGCGATGGTGGTGTATTGCCGGCTCAGATAGGCCTGGGCGCCTTCCTGGATCGCCGCGGCGATCTCCTGCATTTTCGCGTTGCCGGCCGGTTTCTGCATCAGCAGTCCCGCCTGGACGGCGCCGTAGACCACCGCCAATACGCCGGCCCCAATGACCAGCCAAAGATAAGAACTCATGTGCGAGGCGCCCCTTCGTGTTCTAGCGCACCGGGCGCGGCCGAAAGCGCAACCGTTTGCGCCGGCTGGGCCGCCTTACCCGGAAATTGAGGATGGCGCCGCCAGACCCGGCGGCTCCAAAAAGCCGGCGGAAAGTGCCAAATGTGCGAGGGCTGCGCAACCGCCCGTGATTTTTGAGTAAAATCAGTGCGTCGGGGTCTGCGGCGGTCGAATGAAGTGCTGCGGGGTCTGGCTGACCACCTGGATGCCGCTCACCTTGCCCGGCCCGGCGATGGCCGCCGCGTCGCGCCACAGCGCCGCCTTCAGCCTGGCCTCGTCGATGTGGTTGTAGTCGGTCTTCAGGAGGAAGGGCGTGCGATAGGCGGCGCGGACCAGGGCGTCGCGGAAGAAGGGCTCCTTGTCGCGCAGGGCGAACTGGTCGGCCTGCGGCGTCAGCAGCACCCTGGCGGTGACGAAGATGTAGTTGACCACCTGCCCGTCGACGATGATCGGGATGGCCACCGGCGACAGCGTCACCGCCCGATCGATATCCGGCGCCATGTCGTCCGCGAACGCCGGCGCGGCGAAGGCCCAGGCGGCGAGGATGGCGATGAGTAAGCGGCGGCGCATGGGCAATGCTTAGCGGCGATGAATTGAAAGTTTCCTTCCGCCACACCCCACTCCGCTCCTCCCGCGAAGCGGGGCCCAGCCATTTTTCAACGATCATGGGCGGCCGGTCGGCCGAGGGATTGAACCACGAACACACACGAACTCACACGAACGTTCAGCTTCCCCCGCCTTGGCCGATCTGGCCCGTTCGTGTTTGTTCGTGTCGTTCGTGGTTTCAAAAAACCTGGATTCCCGCCTCCGCGGGAATGAGCGGATTATTGTGGCTGTCGCGCGCCTAGCGGCGACGGGTCACGCCAATGTCGCCAGCCGCTCCAGCGCCCCTTCCAGCTTGGCCCTGGCGGACTCCGCTTCGGCCAGGCGTTCGCGGTTTTCCTCGACCACCTCCTCCGGCGCGCGGGCGACGAAGTCGGCGTTGTTCAGCTTCTTCGCCGTGCGGTCGGCGTCGGCGACCAGGGCGGCGATCTCCTTGGCCAGGCGCGTGCGCTCGGCGGCGACGTCGATGACCTCGGCGATGGCCAGGGCGCCGGTGGCCTCGCCGATGACGAACTGCACGGCGCCGGCGGGCGCGGCGTCGGCCAGCGCGATGCCGGAGAGCCGCGCCAACCGCTCGATCAGCGTCCCGTGCCGGGCCAGCCGCTCGCGCGTCGCAGGCCCCGCGCCGACCAGCACCAGCGGCGCCTTGGCCTGTTGCGGCACGTTGGTCTCGGCGCGGATCGAGCGCACCGCGTCGATCAGCGCGATCAGCCAGTCGAGCTCGGCCTCCGCCTCGGCGTCGATCCAGGCGTCCGGCGGCTCCGGCCATGGCGCGGTGATCAGCATCCCCTCGGCCGGATCGCCGAACTCGCCCCACAGGGTCTCGGTGATGAAGGGGCTGATCGGGTGCAGCAGCTTCAGGCAGATCTGCAGGGTCCAGGCGGCGGTGGCGCGGGTCTCGGCCGCGGCCGCCGCGTCGTCGCCGTTCAGGATCGGCTTGGCCAGCTCGACGTACCAGTCGCAGAAGACGTTCCAGATGAAGCGATAGATGGCCCCGGCGGCGTCGGAGAAGGCGCAGGCGTCCAGCGCCGCGGTCACGCTCGCGGCGGCCTTCACCGCTTCGCCGCGCATCCAGCGATTCAGGGTGTGGCGGACTTGCGCGGGATCGAAACCCTCGACCGGCCGGCACTCATTGACCTCGCAGAACCTTGCGGCGTTCCACAGCTTGGTGCCAAAATTACGATAACCCTCAATCCGCTGACGCGACAACCTGATGTCGCGCGCCTGGCCCGACATGGCCGTCAGGGTGAACCGCACGGCGTCGCAGCCGTAGTCGTCGATCAGCTCCAGGGGGTCGAGCACGTTGCCCTTGGTCTTCGACATCTTCACCCCCTCGGCGTCGCGCACCAGGGCGTTGAAGACCACGCGGCGGAAGGGAACCTGGCCGGTGAAGTGGATGCCCAGCATCATCATCCGGGCGACCCAGTAGAAGATGATGTCGAAGCCGGTGACCAGGGTGTCGGTGGGATAGAAGCGCTTCAGGTCGTCGGTCTCTTCGGGCCAGCCGAGGGTCGAGAACGGCCACAGCCCCGACGAGAACCAGGTGTCCAGCACGTCCTCGTCCTGGCGCAGCGGCTCGTCACGGCCGTAGTGCTCCAACGCGGCGGCGCGAGCCTGCTCTTCCGTCTCCTCGACGAAGATGCGCCCGTCCGGCCCGAACCAGGCGGGGATGCGGTGGCCCCACCAGAGCTGGCGCGAGATGCACCAGGGCTCGATGTTGCGCATCCATTCGAAGTAGGTCTTCTCCCAGTTGCGCGGCTCGAGGACCGTCCGACCCTCCTCCACCGCCGCAATCGCCGGCTGGGCCAGCACCTTGGCGTCGACGTACCACTGGTCGGTGAGATAGGGCTCGACCACCACGCCGGAGCGCTCGCCGTGCGGCACGCTGTGACGAATGGTCTCGATTCCACGCAAAAGGCCGAGCGCCTCGATCTCCTCGACCACCTTCCTGCGGGCGACGAACCGGTCCAGGCCCCGATAGGCCGGCGGGACCTCGTCGTTCAGCCGCGCGAACGGATCGAGGATGTTGATCATCGGCAGCTTGTGGCGCTGGCCGACGCGGAAGTCGTTGAAGTCGTGCGCCGGGGTGATCTTCACCGCCCCGGAGCCCTTTTCCGGATCGGCTTGCTCGTCGGCGATGATCGGGATCGGCCGCCCGACGATGGGCAGGCGCACGCACTTGCCGATCAGGTGCTTGTAGCGCTCGTCCGAGGGGTGCACGGCGACGGCGGTGTCGCCCAGCATGGTCTCCGGCCGGGTGGTGGCGACGATGATCTCGCCGGAGCCGTCCTCCAGCGGATAGGCGAAGTGCCAGAAATGGCCCTCGACCTCGCGCTGGTCGACCTCCAGGTCGGAGATGGCGGTCTGGAACTGCGGGTCCCAGTTCACCAGCCGCTTGTCGCGATAGATCAGCTTCTGCTTGTAGAGGGTGACGAAGACCTTGCGCACGGCCGCGGAGAGGCCCTCGTCGAGGGTGAAGCGCTCGCGGCTCCAGTCGCAGGAGGCGCCCAGGCGGCGCAGCTGCTTGACGATGGTCCCGCCCGAAGCGGCCTTCCATTCCCAGACCTTGGCGACGAAGGCGTCGCGGCCGAGGTCGCGGCGGCCCATGTTGCCGGCGGCGGCCAGCTGGCGCTCGACGATCATCTGGGTGGCGATGCCCGCATGGTCGGTGCCGACTACCCACAAGGCCGCCTTGCCGCGCATGCGCTCGAAGCGGATCAGCACGTCCTGCAGCGTATTGTTCAGCGCGTGGCCGATGTGCAGCGAGCCGGTGACGTTCGGCGGCGGGATCACCATCGAGAACGGGGCGGCGTCGGGATTCTTCGCCAAAGCCCGCTCAGGCGAGAAGGCGCCGGAGGCCTCCCAGCGGTCGTAAAGGCCGGTTTCTATGGCGGCGGAATCGAAGGTCTTGTCGAGCATGGCGTCAGCACTGCGGGCGGGCGCGCTTCATAACCGTTGGCGCGCGCGAAGTCAGAGATTTTCCGAAAGGCCGGACGCGCCGGCCCGTGGGGTAAGAATTTCTAACCTACTCGCCGGCGGGCGATGCGCTCGACTTCTTCTTCCACCTTGGCCTGGACGATGGTCGGCAGGTGCTCGTCCAGCCAGGCCTTCAGCAGCGGCCGCAAGAGTTCGGCGACCACGTCTTCCAGGTTGCGGCCGGCCCTGGGCATGGCGATGGAGCGGGCCAGGTGGCCGAAGGCGCTGGCGGTCTGGTCGGCGGTCGGATCGCTGACCAGCGGCTCGTCATAGGCCGCGGCCGCCGCGACCGGCTCGGGCATGGGTTCGGGCTCCGGTTCCGGCTCCGCCTGGTGCACCTCCAGGTCGCCGTGGGTCTCCACAGGCTCGGGCTCCGGCAGCGGATTGGTCAGCTCGAGGACCTCTTCGGCTTCCACCGTTGGCATGGCCTCGGCCGCCATGGGCTCAGGCGCGGGCGCCTCGGCCGGCGCCGCTTCGGCCGCCGGCTCATCCTCCGAGATGATCCGTCGGATGGAGGCCAGGATCTCCTCCATGGTGGGTTCCTGGACGTTCGGTTCGGACATGGGCTTATCGCGATCAGAGGGCTGTGACGCCGATTCGAATAGCCTAGGCGGACAAGGCCAATCAGGCAAATTTCCTGTCTCAGGGCCGGTGCGGCGGTTTGGCCTAGAAGACGAAGCCGGCCTTGGCCTCGAACCCGGCCAGAATCGGCGGCTGAGCGTCGAACACCGCGCGCCAGCCCACCCCGTCCAGGGCGCGCAGATAGAGCCGCAATGCGCCGACCGGGCCGTCGCGGACCACCACGCCCAGCCGGCCGTCCTCGGCCAGGGCCTCGATCCAGGCGGGCGGGACCTGCGACACCGCGCCCTCGCAGACCACCACGTCAAATTGGCCGGCCGGGACCATGTCGCCGGCCTCGGCCTGGGTCACGCTCAGGCCGAGCGCCTGCATGACCGCCGCCGCATAGGGCGCGGAGATGGCCAGCGCCGTCTCCCCGGCCCGCGGCCGCACCGCCTGCAGCAGCTTGCCCACGTCGCGCGGCCGCAGCATCCAGCGGCCGGGGGCATATTCGACCTCGGCGTCGGCATAGGCCAGATAGGCTTGCGCCGGCGGGCAGAAGACCTCGCGCGGCGTATTGCGCATGGCGATCTGGATGTTGAGGTCGGTCACGTCGCTGACGCGCACCTGGCTGTCGACCATGGTCTGACGCTGGGCGGCGAAGTCGAGCGGCGGCATCAGGCTTCCTCGAAGGTGGCTCCGGCGGCCGCTTATAGGGCGGCTCTTAACGCCAAAGCAATCGGACCGGCCTCTATCATTGTCGGCGGGGCGGGCTTCTGCTAGCCATCCCGCCCTGCCGGACGGCCTGGTGGCGGAGTGGTTACGCAACGGACTGCAAATCCGTGTACCCGAGTTCGATTCTCGGCCAGGCCTCCAGCTTTTCCGCCGATACCGTGAACGATGGAATCGGCTTCTCAGTCTTCCGTCGCTCGCAGCGGATTGAGGAAATTCAGACCGGCGAAGTCGCGGGCATTGTCGGTTACGACCCGGCAGTCGTTTGCCTCGGCTATGGCGGCGATGATCATGTCGAGCGCGCTTCTGGGCCGACCAGCGCGGGCCCCGTCGGCCATCAGTCGGGCCCAGGCCAGGGCGCCCCTTTCCTCGAACGGGAGAACCCGGCCGGCGAACAGGGCCTGCGGTCCCTCGGGGCCCTCGAACCAGGCTTCCAAAGTGCGCCGCCGCCTGCCGGAAGGCAGTTCAAGCAGGCCCCGGCGCACCTCCGCCACTGTCAACGCCGAGATGTAGAGGTCTTCGTCCGACTGTTCGGCCATCCAGCTGATCAGCGACGGCGACGGAGCCGGCTTGACGAGGTTGCTGATGATATTGGTGTCGAGAAGATAGCGGGTCACAGATCGATATCGCGTCCGGCGCCAGCCTCTCGTTTGAAGTCGATATCCGCTCCGACAAGGGGTGAACGACGCAGGGCCTGCAAGATGCCGCCACGCTCTGGCTTCGAAGGCTTGACGCGCGCCTCGATCGTCGCCCGCAATTCGCTGGAGGCCGCGTCGCCTTGAGCGAGCTGTTTGGCGACCGCGCGCAGGAGGCCTTTGTCAGCCTCAAGGCCACGAACTTCAAAGCGATCCAGCCCCCGAGCGCGCAAGCGCCGCCTATGGTTTTCAACGGCCCGCCGTTGCGCATCCGCCATGGATCACCTCCCATCGTCTAACCGGTCATATAGCCGGTTAGAGACCGGCATACAATCCAGGGGCCCGCCGTCAGTTCAACGGGATGGCGTTCTGGTCTTCGCGGCGGGTCGCCTGCAGCTGGCCGCTGATCTCGCCGTTCGGGTGGGCGGCGGTCTGCAGGTCGAGCGACCATTTGCCGGCTTCTAGGTTGGCGATGTCGGCGTCCGTCAGGGTGGTCGTCCCCTCGATCGGTCTAGCGGGGCTCTGGGCGGCGACGGCCGGCTGGCTGCCCGGCGCCGTCGCGCCCTGGAAATGCGCCGCCGTCACCGGGCCGCTGAGGCCGGAATAGTTGACTTCGTAGCTGAACGCCTTGGTGTTGCTGTCGAGCTCGCCCGAAAGGGTTCCGCTCGCGGCGGCCGCGCCCGGCGCGCCCTGGTCGACGCCTTTCAAGGTGGCGTTGACGTCGAAAACCGCCGCGTCGGCCGCGCCTGCGGTGAAGAGCAAAAGCGCCGCCCCGGCGGCGATCGCTTTGGTAAGCATCTGGATGTTTCTCCTTAAGGAACAGTTGGGACAGAAAGTGGGAACCTTCTCACGTTGTGATATATGTATTCCACCGGTGACCCGCAGGCCGGCAGCCCCCCTTCGGTGATAAACTTCCCGTCAAATGCCCCGCCGGGATCGGACCGTCCGGCGGCGTACGCCGGTCGGGCTACGGCGCGGACTCGCTCTGGATCGGCGGCGTCCGCTCCAGCGGAATGTTCCGGAACTCGGGCGCCTCGCCGCGCAGGTCCAGGGCTTCGCCGTCGCCGGTGAACAGCAGGCCGGGCTGGTGTTCGGTGACGCGGAGCCCCGACAGGTAGAGCCAGCCGTTCTTCTTGTAGAGGCTGGCCGGGTAGATCGCCCTGCCCCACTGGTTGACGATGTAGTCGCCCAGATCGTGGTGGTATTGGCGACCGATCGGCCCGGGCGCATCGCGCTCGCCGTCGTTGTAGTCGAAACCGACGCCGTTATCGAACTCCAGCCACGGCGCTTCGAGGCCACGGCCGGGATGGAAGCGCAGCCCTTTCGGCGCCCCGGGGCCCTCGGCCATCCAGGCCGTGTCGGGACCGGTGAACACCAGCCGGTTGGGCGCCGGATCGTCGCTGGCGGTGAGGACGAGCCCGTCGCCCTCGCGGCGCAGGGTCATGAACGAAATCCCCGTCACATAGGTCCCGGCGAGCCGGTCCAGCGCTTCGGGCGTCGGCGCGACCGGCTGCGCGGCCGGCGGCCGCGGCGGCCTGACCGGACCGTGGGCATGCTTGAGGATGGGGTGCAGGATGATCTCGTCATACGGGTTGGACGGAGCGCCGCGGCTCTGCCCGTTGTACAGCAGCACCCAGGCCAGGCCCTGGTCCGGGCAATAGAAGAAGCTCGACCCGAACCCGAAACCGCCGCCGTTGTGCGCCAGCAGGTCGATCCCGGCGTGCTCGAGGTCGAGCGGCAATCGCATCACCCCGAGGCCGTACTGATAACCGGTCTCCGGAAAGGCGTGCATCGCCTCCCAGAGGCGCGGTTCCAGCAAGGTCTGGCCGCCCAGCCTGCCCTTGCCGAGGTGGAAGGCGGCGTAGCGCGCCATGTCGGCGGCGCTGGAATAGACCCCGCCCGCGGCCTGCATCGGCACGACCACCGGCACGCGATCGTAGTCCGGCGCGTGGCCGATGGCGCGGTTTTCCCGGGCGACATAGACCTCCGGCGTCGCGGTGGTGTCGCCCATGCCGAGGGGATCGAAGATCAGCGCCTTCAGGGTCTCGTCGAACGGAGCGCCGAAAGCCTTGGCCAGGACGAGGCCGGCGAGGTCGATGCCGAGGTTCGAATAGGCGTACCGCGCGCCGACCGGGTAGCGCAGCCAGGTCCGCGAGATGCTGTCCACATGGGCTTCGAAGCTGCGCGAGTCGGGGCGGAAATTGCCGCCGACCGGGGCCTCGTGGGTGAAGCCGGCGCGGTGGCTGAGCAGAAGCCTGAGGGTCATCCGCCTTTGCGGATCCTGCTCGTGGCGGCTGTTGACGGTGAAGTCCGGCAGATAATCCGTGATCGGCCGGTCCAGGTCGAGCAGACCGCGCTGGACCGCCATCATCACCGCCGCCGCGGTGACATTCTTCGAGGTGGATTGCAGGCTGAACAGGGTGTGCGGATCGATCGGCCGGTTGCTCGCGGCGTCGGTGACCCCGAAACACTCGCTCCAGACCACCTCGTCGCCGCGAACCAGGACCGCGGCGGTCCCGAGCGTCTGGTTCCGGGCCATGATCGCCCGCACCTCTTCCCGTCCGGCGTCGATGAACGGCCGAAGGTCCATGGTCGCGATATCGGCGTCGGTCGGCATGGGGCGCCCCGCTCCAAGCCCGGCGCTGCGGATTGCAGCCGCCGGTCCCGGCCATAGGGCATTTTCGGTTTTCCGTTGTAAAATGAATTAGTTGAAAGGATCGGCTGCGCCCCCTCTGTTCGAGTGGGTTCGAATTCGCTACTTAGTGGTCAACCACAAGGGAGCGGAACGATGAAGGCTGCGGTCTATTATGAGAACGGCGATCCGAGCGTGCTCAAATACGAGGACGTTCCCGATCCCGAATGCCATCCCAAGGGCATCGTCATCCGCGTCGAGGCGGTGAGCATCGAGGGCGGCGACACCCTGAATCGCTGGCGCGGGCCGCTGGCGACCAAGCCGCATATCGTCGGCTACCAGGCCGCCGGCGAGATCGTCGAGGTGGGCTCGGAAGTCGCCAACCTGCGCGTCGGCCAGAAGGTCGCCACCTCCAACGCCTTCGGCTCGCACGCCGAGTTGCGCGCCGTGCCGGCCCGCAGCGCCTGGGTGGTTCCGGACGGCTTCGACGTCAAGCTGGCCTCGGTCATGCCGGTGGCCTTCGGCACCGCCGACGACTGCCTGTTCGAGTTCGGCCATCTGAAGGCGGGCGAGACGGTGCTGGTGCAGGCGGGCGCCAGCGGCGTGGGCACGGCGGCGATCCAGCTGGCCAAGCGGGCCGGCGCCAAGGTGATCGCGACCGCTTCCAGCGACGCGCGGCTGGAGAAGCTGAAGCCGCTCGGCCTCGACGAGGGCATCAACTACCGCACCCACGACGTGGTGCAGGAGGTGATGCGGCTGACCGACAAGAAGGGCGTCAACCTGGTGGTCGACAGCGTCGGCGGCTCGACCCTGCAGGGCTCGATCCTGTCGCTCGGCTATCGCGGCCGGGTGTCGATGGTCGGCGCCGCCGGGCGCGAGCCGATGACCGTCGATGTCTCCAGCCTGATGGGCGGCAATCGCACCTTGCAGGGCGTGTTCCTGGGCGCGGAGATCGCCCGCGACCGCGCCTACAACAACATCCAGCGGCTGATCGACGAGGCGGCGCGCGGCGAACTGACGGTGCCGATCGACCGCACCTTCCCGCTGTCGGAGGCCGCGGCGGCGCACGCCTACATCGAGAGCCGCCAGGCGGTGGGGCGCGTGCTGCTGATCCCCTGAGCGGAGCTCAGTGGCCGCCGCCCGGCGGGCCGGCTAGGATCAGCTTCGGCTTCGGCGCCAGCCAGACCACGCAGGCGGCGACCACGAAGCCCACGGCCATGATCATGAACATCTGGT
>DATAYM010000031.1:0-16744 GCA_036272595.1 Caulobacteraceae bacterium | reverse complement strand
CTGCGCCTATGAACCCTGGTTCCTGCGCCAGATCGAGCACCTGGTCGCCGTCGAGGCGAAGGTGCGCGGCGAGGGACTGCCGGCCGATCCCACCGCGCTGCGGCGGCTGAAGGCGCTGGGGTTCTCGGACGCGCGCCTCGGCGACCTGACCGGTCAGACCGAGGCCGAGGTCGCCCACGTGCGCCGCGCCCTGGGCGTGCGGCCCGTGTTCAAGCGCATCGACAGCTGCGCGGCCGAGTTCGCCGCGGCGACGCCCTACATGTACTCGACCTATGAGACCGGCGCGCTCGGCCAGGCGCCCGAGTGCGAGTCCGAGCCGTCGGGCCGCCGCAAGGCCATCATTCTGGGCGGCGGCCCAAACCGGATCGGCCAGGGCATCGAGTTCGACTACTGCTGCTGCCACGCGGCCTTCGCGCTGGACGAGATCGGCGTCGAGTCGATCATGGTCAACTGCAACCCCGAGACCGTCTCCACCGACTACGACACCTCCGACCGGCTCTATTTCGAGCCGCTGACCGCCGAGGACGTGCTGGAGCTGATCGTGGTCGAGCAGTCGAAGGGCGAACTGCTGGGCGTCATCGTCCAGTTCGGCGGCCAGACGCCGCTGAAGCTGGCCCAGGCGCTGGAGGACGCCGGCGTGCCGATCCTCGGCACCTCGCCCGACGCCATCGACCTGGCCGAGGATCGCGAGCGCTTCCAGGGCCTGCTGCACCGCCTGAAGATCGCCCAGCCGGTCAACGCCATCGCCCGCAGCGCCGAGGAGGCGTTCGACGGCGCGCGCAAGGTCGGCTTCCCGGTGGTGATCCGCCCCTCCTACGTGCTGGGCGGCCGGGCCATGGAGATCGTCCGCGACGAAGAGCAGCTGGACCGCTACATCCGCCACGCGGTGCAGGTCTCCGGCGCCAGCCCGGTGCTGATCGACCAGTACCTCAGCCGCGCCACCGAGGTGGACGTCGACGCCCTCTGCGACGGCAAGCAGGTGTTCGTCGCCGGCGTCATGGAGCATATCGAGGAGGCCGGGGTGCATTCGGGCGACAGCGCCTGCTCGCTGCCGCCCTATTCGCTGACCCCGGCGATCATCGCCGAGCTGAAGCGGCAGACCGAGGCCATGGCCTTCGCGCTCAACGTGCGCGGCCTGATGAACGTGCAATTCGCCATCGAGGAGCCGCTGTCGGACGCCCCGCGCATCTTCGTGCTGGAGGTCAATCCGCGCGCCTCGCGCACCGTGCCGTTCGTCGCCAAGACCATCGGCAAGCCGATCGCCGCCATCGCCGCCAAGATCATGGCCGGCCGCAAGCTCGCCGAGTTCGACTTGAGCGAGACCCCGTACGACCACATCGCGGTCAAGGAAGCGGTCTTCCCCTTCGCCCGCTTCCCCGGCGTCGACACGGTGCTCGGCCCGGAGATGCGCTCCACCGGCGAGGTCATGGGCCTGGACTGGCGCCGGCCCGGCGAGGACATGGGCCCGGCCTTCGCCCGCGCCTTCGCCAAGAGCCAGCTCGGCGGCGGCGTGGTGCTGCCGCGCCAGGGCTGCGCCTTCATCTCGGTCAAGGCGGCCGACAAGCCGTTCATCCTCGATCCCGCCCGCCGGCTGCTCGAGGCCGGTTTCCGCGTCATCGCCACCAGCGGCACCTGCGACTTCCTGCGCGAGGCCGGGCTGGAGGTGGAGCTGGTCAAGAAGGTGCTGGAAGGCCGGCCCAACATCGTCGACGCCATGAAGAACGGCGAGGTGCAGCTGGTCTTCAACACCACGGAGGGCCGCCAGTCGCTGGAGGACTCTTTCTCGCTGCGCCGCACCGCGCTGATGATGAAGATCCCCTATTTCACCACCACCGCCGGCGCCCTGGCCGCCGCCCAGGCGATCACCGCCGAGGGCGACCTCGATGTCCGCCCGCTGCAGAGCTACCAATAGGCGCCCATGCCCAGGCTCTCGGCCATCACCACCTGCAAGGGCCGGCTGGAGCATCTGAAAGAGACCCTGCCGGCGCTGATGGCCGACCCCGAGCTGGAGGTGGTGGTCGTCGACTATGACGATCCCGACGGCGCCGGCGACTGGGTGCGCGCGAACCATCCGGACGCGCGGGTGGTCGCCGTGGCCGACCGGCCCTTCTTCAACCGTTCGGAGGCCAAGAACCTCGGGGCGGCCGCGGCGAGCGGCGACTGGCTGTTCTTCATCGACGCCGACGTCCATGTCGGCGCGGGGCTGACCCAGGGCGTCCAGGCCCTCTTGCGGCCGCGCGTCTTCCTGCTGCCCGATCCGCGGCCGGCCGACCTCTGGGGCGTGCTGATTGTCGCGCGCGCCGATTTCGAGGCCGCCGGCGGCTATGACGAGGCCATGGAGGATTACGGCTCGGAGGACGTCGATGTGCTGGCCCGGCTGATGATCGCCGGCCTGGCCGAGGTCGGCTTCCCGAGCGAAGGCCTGGTCGCCATCGCCCACGACCACGCGCTGAGGACCCGGTTCCACCGGGTCGCCAACCTGGACCTGAGCGCCTCGATCAACGGCTTCTATCTCACCGCCAAGAACGACCTCTTACGCCAAGGGGTGGTCCTCGACCTGGAGGCGCGCCGCAAGCTGTACGCGGACGTGGCGCGGACGTTCTCGGCGCCCGGCGGGCTGCAGTCGTTCCAGATCGGCTTTCGCCAGACCCAGGTCCCGCACCTGACCGTCACCGCCTCGCTGCGCTACGACTTCACCCCGCCCAAGCCCGGCCAATGACGCCGGGTAAGGCTTGGCGCGCCGGCCGCGCGGTGTAGAACCGGCCCAACAGGTTTGAGGAGGAGACAGGCGTGGGACGGGTTGAAGGCAAGGTGGCGCTGGTCACCGGCGGAGCGAGCGGCATCGGCCGCGCCTGCGCCGAACTGCTGGCCCGCGAGGGCGCCGCCGTGGTGATCACCGACGTGCAGGACGACAAGGGCCCGGCCGTGGTCGCCGAGATCACCGCCGCCGGCGGCAAGGCCGAATACCTGCACCACGACACCACAAGCGAGGACGACTGGGCCCGGGTGATGGCCGAGATCGACCGCCGCCACGGCCGGCTGGACATCCTGGTCAACAACGCCGGCATCGCCATCCCCAGCCCCTCGATCACCACCATGACCCTGGCCGACTGGAAGAAGCAGCAGGCGGTGAACGTCGAAGGCGTCTTCCTGGGCGCCAAGCACGGCCTTCTCCTGATGCGCAAGGCCGGCAACGGCGGCTCGATCGTCAACATGTCGTCCGTGGCCGGCCTGAAAGGCTCGCCGACCCTGGCCGCCTACAGCGCCACCAAGGGGGCGGTGCGGCTGTTCACCAAGGCGGTGGCGCTGGAGTGCGCCCAGGCCAAGGACGGCGTGCGGGTCAATTCCGTGCACCCGGGCATCATCGAGACCCCGATCTGGGAGGCCATCGTCGACCGCGGCGCGGGCGTCAACGCTCCGCCCGACCTCGACGCCATGTCGACCATGGCCGTCCCCATCGGCGTCAAGGGCCTGCCCGCCGACATCGCCAACGGCGTCCTTTGGCTGGCCTCGGAAGAGTCCCGCTACGTCACCGGCGCCGAACTGGTCATCGACGGCGGCCTCTCGGTGCGCTGACAATCAGGGCGACGCTGGCCAACAAGAATACCGCTCTTTCCCACGAAAACGGGGGATCCAGGCGTGTTCCTTGCGAAGTTGCAGGTCTAGCTCGCTCAGATTTTGACCACGAAGGCACAAAGTACACAAAGGTCACTAAGGGGCCCCGCTGACCTTTCTCTTCTTCGTGTACTTGGTGTCCTTCGTGGTCGAAAACCCAGGTCCCCGCTTTCGCGGGAATGAGCGGATAAAGTACGGAGGCCGCCCCTCACTACCAGGTCAGGGCCATGACCAGCATGTCCTCGGGCTTGCCGCGCAGGTTGATGGCCTTGACCATGCGGCCTTCGACCAGGAAGCCCAGGCTCTCGTAGAGGCCGATCGCGGCGGTGTTCCAGGCGACGCATTCCAGCTCGATGCGGCAGAAGCCCGGCCAGCCGCGGGCCTCGTCGATAATGGTCCGCAGCATGCGCCGGCCGACCCCCCGACCGCGCCAGGCCTTGGCCACCGACATGCCGAAATGGCCGGAATGGCGGTTGTCCGGCCGCTCGCCGGTCCAGAAGTCCAGAATGCCGACCAGATCGCCGCCCACCTCGGCCAGCATGATCATGGCCCGTTCGGCGAAGGCCGCCTGCAGCACCCAGTCGCGCTCGTCCTCGACGCTGGGCGCCTCGCGCTGGGTTATGGTCTCCAGCCGCTCAGCCATCAGCGCCGCCATATAGTCAGCCATGGCCCCGGCGTCCGCCTCACGGGCGCGGCGCACGACCACTTCGTCGATCTGGAACGGCTTCGACATGGCCCCCGGCCGCAACCCCTTGAATTTTCCGGACTCGACCTTTATCCTGTCAGCCCCCCGGACGCCACCGCCCGCGGCCGGACCACACCACCTCCCCAAGGGCGAACCGAGCTAAACTCCGCAATGGAAAAAGTGCCGATGACCGGCGAGGGCTATGCCGTCCTCGACGAAGAACTGAAACGTTTGAAGACCCAGGAGCGGCCCAGCGTGATCGGCCAGATCGCCGAAGCGCGCCTGCATGGCGACCTCTCGGAGAACGCCGAGTACCACGCCGCCAAGGATCGGCAGGGCTGGATCGAGGGGCGCATCGCCGAGATCGAGGACAAGATCGCGCGCGCCCAGGTCATCGACGTCTCCAAGCTTTCCGGCGACCAGGTGAAGTTCGGCGCCACGGTCAGCGTGGTCGACGAGGACACCGAGGACGAGGCCCGCTACCAGATCGTCGGCGAGCACGAGGCCGACGTGAAGGCGGGCAAGCTGTCCATCTCCTCGCCGCTGTCGCGCGCCATGATCGGCAAGGAGGTCGGCGACGTGGTCGAGGTCAATACGCCCGGCGGCGTCAAGGCCTATGAAATCCTCAAGATCGAGTGGGTCTAGGCCGCGCCATGGACCAGGGGGGATGGGCCGCGCCCGGCTATGAGGGCGTCCGCGACGGGTTCTACGCCGGCCAGGCCGAACAGCCGGGCGGCGCCCAGCTGGCCGTCTATCGTCATGGCCAGAAGGTGGTCGACGTCTGGGCCGGCCGCGATACGGTCAATGACCGGCCGTACGGCGAAGACATCATCACCGTCATCATGTCCTGCAGCAAGGGCGCGACGGCGGCCTGCATGCACATCCTGGCCGAGCGCGGCCTGATCGACTACGAGGCGCCGGTCGCCGACTACTGGCCGGAGTTCGCGGCCGGCGGCAAGGCCGACGCGCGCATCTGGCACCTGATGAGTCATTCGGTCGGCCTGCCCGGGGTCGAGCCGGAAAGCGGCGTCACCGCCCACGACATGCTCTATCCCGAGCGCCACCTCGGCGCGCTGGAGGCCATGGCGCCGGTATGGACGCCGGGAGCGTCCTGCCTCTACCACCCGATCACCTATGGCTCGCTGCTGAACGAGGTGGTCCGCCGCGTCACCGGCAAGAGCATCGCGCGGGTGTTCGCCGAGGAGATCGCCGGGCCGCTGAAGCTGGATTTCTGGATCGGCCTGCCGGAAGCCGAGGAGCCACGCGTGGCGCCCCACTTCCAGCATGGGCAGGCCATGGGCGAGGCGCAGCTGATCGCCCTGTTCTCCGGCATGGGCATCGACATACAGACGCGCCTGGCCAGGGTGATGCTGAACGCGTTCAAGCACACCGCCGAGCTGATCGAGACCATGAACAACCGCGAGGCCCGCGCCGCCGAGGTGCCGGCCGGCAACGGCATCGCCGACGCCCGCTCGCTGGCCAGGATGTACGCGGCGCTGATCGGCGAGGTCGACGGCGTGCGGCTGATCAAGCCGGAGACGGTGGAGAAGGCGCGCACCCTGCGCACCGGCGCCATGGTCCCGCCCGGCGACTTCGGCAAGCTGGTGTTCGGCGCGCCGACGCAATACGGCCTGGGCTACGAGTTCGCCCGCGAGGCGCTGCCGATGCTGGGCCAGGGCTCGTTCGGCCACGCCGGCGCCGGCGGCCGGCTGGGGTTCGCCCACCCGGAAAGCGGGACCGCCGTCGGCTATGTCGCCAACACCATGCTCAGCGTCCCCGCCGGCCCCGACCCCCGCTGGATCGGCTGGACCAAGGCCCTGCAGGACGCGGTCGGAGCAGGTTGATCAGCCTCTTCACGTCCCTCCCCTAGATGGCCCATGCGATCCTGCAGGCGCGGATGTCCTCGTCCCGGTTGCCGGGCAAGGTGCTGCGGCCGGTGCTGGGCGAGCCGATGATCGGCCGGCAGGTGGAGCGCCTGCGGCGCGCCAGGCGGCTGGACGGCCTGACCATCGCCACCAGCACCGACGCCTCCGACGACGTCATCGCCGCCTATGCGCGGCGGATCGGCGTCGACTGTTTCCGCGGGCCCCTGGACGACGTACTGGCCCGTTTCATCGGCGCCCTGGAAGCGGCGGGAAACCCGCGGACCTTCGTGCGGCTGACCGCCGACTGCCCGCTGGCCGACTGGCGGCTGGTCGACCGCTGCATCGAGGCGCACCAGGCGGCGGACGCCGACTACACCTACAACTCGCTGAACTGGACCTTCCCCAAGGGCCTGGACGTCGAGGTCTGCGCAACCGCCGCCCTGATGCGCGCCGCCGCCGAAGGCCTTACGCCTTATGACCGCGAGCACGTCACGCCCTTCATCTACGGCCATCCGGAGCTGTTCAGGCTCGAGGCGGTCACCCGCGATCCGCCGTTGCGCTATCGCTGGACGGTGGACACGCCGGAGGACTTCGCCTTCGTCACCGCCGTCTACGAGGCCCTCTACCCCGCAAATCCGGCCTTCACCTCCGAGGATGTATTAGACTGGCAGGCGAGTCACCCCGACCAGGTGCTGCCGAACCAAGTCACGTGAGGACGCCGCATGGGCATCCGCCTGAGAGATGTCGGACCTGAAGACAGCCGGCGGCTGCTCGACTGGCGCAACCGGCCGGACGTGTCGGCCTACATGTACACCGACCACCTGATCTCGCCGGACGAGCACGCGCGCTGGTTCGAGGCCGCGACGGCCGCCGCCGACCGCCGCTACTGGATCATCGAGCTGGACGGCGCGCCCGTCGGCCTGGCCAACCTCGCCGGTGTCGACCTCGCCCGCCGCCGCTGCGAATGGGCCTACTACATCGCCGAGCCCGCCACCCGCGGCCGCGGCGTCGGGGCGGTGGTGGAGTTCATGGTCATCGACCACGTCTTCGGCCGCATGGGCTTGCACAAGCTCTGGTGCGAGGTGCTGATCGACAACGAAGCAGTGTGGCGGCTGCACGAATCCTTCGGCTTCGTCCGCGAGGCGCAGTTCCGCGACCATGTCTGGAAGGCCGGCCGGTTCCAGGACGTGGTCGGCCTCGGCCTTTTGGCGGATGACTGGGCGAGGATCCGGCCATCCTGCGCCGCCCGCCTGGCCGACAAGGGCTATGCCGAACAGGACCTGGTGCTGGGAGCGGCGGCATGAGCACATCGATCGTCATCGACGGCCGCGAGATCGGCCCGGACCAGCCGCCCTATGTGATCGCCGAGATGTCCGGCAACCACAATGGCGACATCGGCCGGGCGCTGGCGCTGGTCGACGCCGCCAAGGCCGCCGGCGCCGACGCGGTCAAGCTGCAGACCCTGACCGCCGACACCATCACCATCGACCATGACGGGCCCGGTTTCGTCATCGAGGGCGGCCTCTGGCATGGGCGAAAGCTGTACGAGCTCTACCAGGAGGCCCACACCCCCTGGGACTGGCATCCGCGGCTGTTCGAGCGGGCGCGCGAGATCGGCATCAGCATCTTTTCCTCGCCGTTCGATCCGACCGCCGTCGATTTCCTCGAAAACCTCGGCGCGCCGGCCTTCAAGGTGGCCTCGTTCGAGATCGTCGACACGCCGCTGATCGAGGCCATGGCCCGCACCGGCAAGCCGCTGATCATCTCCACCGGCCTGGCCTCGCCGGAGGACATCGCCGACGCGGTCGCCGCCGCGCGCGGCGCCGGGGCGCGGGAGGTGGTGCTGCTCCACTGCACCAGCGGCTATCCGACGCCGGCCTCGCAGATGCACCTGCGCACCATGCCGGACCTGGCCGCGGCGCACGGGACCCTGGTCGGACTTTCCGATCACACCATGGGCACGGCGGTGGCCGTCGCCGCCGTGGCGCTCGGCGCCTGCGTGGTCGAGAAGCACTTCACCCTGGCCCGCGCCGACGGCGGGGTGGATTCGGCCTTCTCGCTGGAGCCGGACGAGCTGGCCCGGCTGGTCGCCGACTGCCGCGACGCCTGGGCGGCCCTGGGCGACGTGCACTACGAAGAGGTCGAGGCCGAGGCCGCCGGCCGCGACCACCGCCGCTCGCTCTACGTCGTCGCCGACGTGAAGCAGGGCGAGGTGCTGACGGTGGAAAACATCCGCTCGATCCGCCCGGGTCATGGCATGGCGCCCAAGCACCTGTACGAGGTTCTCGGCCGCCCCGCCGCCCGCGACCTGAAGCGCGGCGAGCCCCTGGCCTGGGACCAGATCGCCCAATGAGCGCCGACCTGTTCAACCTCTCCGGCAAGGTCGCCCTGGTCACCGGCGGCAGCCGCGGCCTCGGCCTGCAGATGGTCCGCGCCTTCGCCGGGCACGGCGCCGACTTGATCATCGCCAGCCGCAAGCTGGACGCCTGCGAGGCGGCCGCGGGCGAGGTGCGCGCCATGGGCCGCCGCGCCCTGGCGGTCTCCGCCCACGCCGGCCGCTGGGACGACATCGACCGGCTGATCGACGCCGCCTACGCGGAGTTCGGGCGGATCGACATCCTGGTCAACAACGCCGGCATGTCGCCGCGCCAGCCGTCGCACGAGGTCACCGAGGCGCTGTTCGACAGCGTCATGAACCTGAACTTCAAGGGCCCGGTCCGGCTGGCCTCGCAGGTGGCCAGGCGCATGGCCGACGGCGACGGCGGGGTGATCATCAACGTCTCGTCCTCCGGCGCCCTCGCCCCGCTGCCGGAGGTGGTGCCCTACAGCGGCGCCAAGGCGGCGCTGAACGCCATGACCGTCTCCTTCGCCCACGAATACGGCCCGAAGGTGCGGGTGAACACCATCTCGGCCGGCCCCTTCCTGACCGACATCGCCAAGGCCTGGCCGGAGGCGGCGCGGGAGCGGGCCAACAACGCCCTCGGCCGCCCGGGCCGCCCGGAAGAGGTGGTGACCACCGCCCTCTACCTCGCCAGCCCCGCCTCCTCC
This sequence comes from Caulobacteraceae bacterium, assembly GCA_036272595.1. Lineage (GTDB taxonomy): Bacteria > Pseudomonadota > Alphaproteobacteria > Caulobacterales > Caulobacteraceae > Poindextera. The sequence goes on along the minus strand of DATAYM010000031.1, from coordinate 7,531 downwards.
TTCACCACCGGCGCCATCGTCCACGTGGACGGCGGGCAGTAGAAAAGACCTCTCCCGGAGGGAGAGGGAGGGGCCCGCGGCCGAAGGCCAGCGGGAGGGTGAGGGCTTACGGCCTCTCGGATTATCCTGAACCGGCCCCCGAGATTCATCCTGAACGGCGTACGCCCTCATCCTCCCATCGCTAAAGCGATGGGCCCCTCCTTCTCCCCACGGGAGAAGTCTAGGGAGCGGGCGCCAAAAGCCTTTCCGCGACGCGGTCGGCGCCCAGGCCGTCGCACAGGGCCGCCGCGGCTGCGCTCATCGATGCCCGCAAGGCGGCGTCGGCGCGGAGCTTGCCGAACGCCGCCCGGAGCCGCGCGTCGAAGTCGCCCGAGGGCGGCGCAACGGCCAGGGTCGCGCCGGCGCCGGCCAGGGCGGCGGTGTTTTCGCGCTGGTTGTCGGCGACGATGACCGTCAGGCTGGGCAGGCCGAGGCAGCAGCGCTCCCAGGCGCTGGAGCCGCCGGCGCCGACGGCGATGTCCGCCGCCGCGATCAGCCCGGCCATGTCGCGGGCGTCCACGTGCACGGTGACGCGGCTATCGACCCTGGCCAGCGCCTGCAGTTCCAGCCGGCTGGGCGCCTCGCCGCCGACCACTACGTCGAGGCTCGCCTCGCCCAGCGCCGGCAGCAAGGCGCGGACCACCCGGCCGGTGATCGCGCCCGCGTCGGTCAGCCCCAGCGAGACCAGCACCCGCTTCGGCGCCTCGCCGCTCGCCCGCCGCGCCAGGGTCGCCGTCCGCAACGCGGCGAAGGCGGGGCGGACCAGCGCATAGGCCGGGCCGGCCAGCACCTCGCGGCCGGGATAGTCCGCGGCCCTGCGGCCGATATTGGAATCCAGCACCAGGCCGCAGGCGTGGCGGCGGCGCAGGTCGTCGACGATCAACAGCCGCGCGGCGGCGGCGTCCAGAGCCGCGTCGTCCCGCGGGCCGAAGCCGTAATGGTCGGCGACGATGGCGTCGGCCGACCAGGCCTCGGCGGCGCCGACGCCGGCGGCCGCCAACTCCGAGGCGCTGGGTTCGTCGCCCACGGCCATCACCTCGACCGCGCGGCCCGAAAAGGCGTCCAGCACGCCCCGGGCCGCCGGCGCGGCCACGAAGGCGCAGGTCCCCCCCGCCCGCGTCAACGCCCCGGCCAGGGTCAGGCAGCGCATGACGTGGCCGCCGCCGACTTTGGCGCCGGCGTCGGCGAGGAATAGGATGCGCGGCCGCTCTCCCATCTGCCTCACGGATCGCCCATGCCCGACCGTCCCGACTTCATCGCCCATTGGACCGACCTCGAGGGCGAGGACGACAGCCACTATCCGGGTGACTCGGAGCTGATGTCCATTGGCGCGCCGCTGGGCCGCGCGCTTGGCCTGACCCGCATCGGCATCCACCACGAGCGCCTGCCGCCCGGCCGCCGCACCTCCTATCCCCATGCCGAGAGTTCAGAGGATGAGTTCGTCTTCGTGCTCGAAGGCCGCCCCGACGTCTGGATCGATGGCCATCTGCACGCGCTGAAGCCCGGCGATTCGGTGGCCTTCCCGGCCGGAACCGGGGTCTGCCACACCTTCCTCAACAACAGCGCCGACGAGGTGCGCCTGCTGGTGATCGGCGAGGCGAACAAGGCGGAGAACCGCATCCACTATCCGCTCAACCCGGTGCACGAGGCGACCCGCGAGGACCGCTGGGCCGACGTACCGCCCCGCGATCTCGGCCCCCACGACGGCAAGGCCCGCGCACCCGACGGCGCATCGGGCTGAAGCGGCGCCTTCACCAGACGTCGCGAATAGCTACATAGTAGCCCCAAGACTCATGGCCTTCGGGCCGCATCTGAAAGTTCCCGCATGCCCGCCCGTGAAATCGAGCCGCGTCCCGTCCGCTGCGCCATCATCGGCTCCGGCCCGGCCGGCTACACCGCCGCGGTCTACGCCGCCCGCGCCCTGCTCCAGCCGGTGCTGATCGCCGGCCTCGAGCCCGGCGGCCAGCTGACCATCACCACCGACGTCGAGAACTATCCGGGCTTCGCCGACGTGATCCAGGGTCCCTGGCTGATGGAGCAGATGCGCGCCCAGGCCGAGCATGTCGGCGCCGAGATCATGAACGACATCGTCGTCGAAGCCGACCTCTCCGCGCGCCCGTTCCGCCTGACCTGCGATTCCGGCGCGGTGCTGCTGGCCGAGACGGTGATCATCTCCACCGGCGCCCAGGCCAAGTGGCTGGGTCTGGAGTCGGAGAAAACCTTCCAAGGCTTCGGGGTCTCGGCCTGCGCCACCTGCGACGGCTTCTTCTATCGCGGCAAGGAGGTGTTCGTGGTCGGCGGCGGCAACACCGCGGTCGAGGAGGCGCTGTTCCTGACCAGCTTCGCCTCCAAGGTCACCGTCGTGCACCGCCGCGACGAGTTCCGCGCTGAGCGCATCCTGCAGAACCGGCTCGCCGCCAACCCCAAGATCGAGGTGGTCTGGAACACCGCGGTCGAGGCGATCCTCGGCGTCGACAACCCGCGCGGGGTGACCGGCATCGCCCTGCGCGACGTCGAGACCGGCATGATCACCGAACGGTCCTGCGACGGGGTGTTCATCGCCATCGGCCACGCCCCCTCCTCCGACCTGTTCAAGGGCCAGCTGGCCATGGACGAGGCCGGCTATCTGCACGTGAAGGCCGGCACGACCGCGACCGCCGTCCACGGGGTGTTCGCCGCCGGCGACGTCACCGACCACGTCTACCGCCAGGCGGTCACCGCCGCCGGCATGGGCTGCATGGCGGCGCTGGAGGCGGTGCGCTTCCTGGCCGAGGAAGACCACAGGAAGGCGCACCACCCGATGACCCACGCCGAATCCAAGAAGATCGGCGTCTGGTGATCGTCCGCCCCGCGACCCCGGACGATCACGCCGCCATCCGCGCGATCACCACCGCCGCCTTCGACCAGTCGAACGGCAACGAGGCCCGCATCGTCGAGGGCGTCCGCGCCGAGGGCCTGGCGCTGATCGAACTGGTGGCCGAGGCGGGCGGCGAGGTGGTCGGCCATGTGCTGTTCAACCGCATGCGCACCGAGCCGGACCGCGCCATCGCCGGGCTCGGACCGCTGGCGGTGGCGCCGCCGGCGCAGCGCACCGGCGTCGGCTCGGCCCTGGCGCGGGCGGGGATCGAGGCCTGCCGCGCCGCCGGCATGGAGGCGGTGGTGGTGCTCGGCCACCCGCCCTACTATCCGCGCTTCGGCTTCTCCGCCGAGGCCGCCGTCAACATCGCCTCGCCGTTCAGCGGCCGGTCGGCCTTCATGGCGATGGCGCTGAAGCCGGGCGCGCTCGATCGGCCGGTCAGGGTGGATTACCCCGCCGCCTTCGGCTGAGGCCGGCTCAGGATCGCCTCGGTGTAGAGCAGCACCAGCCCCTTGCGCTGCATGTTGCGGCTGCTGGCCGAGAGGAAATCGGCGCCGGAATAGATGCGGGTCGCGCCCGCGTCCCGCGCGTCGTCGCAGCGGCGGTCCAGCAGCGCCCGGTGCACGCCGCGGCGGCGAAAGCGCGGATCGACGGCGCTGTCGGCCAGATAGGCGTCCGCGCCGTCGACATAGACGATGGCCATGCCGGCCGGCTCGCCGTCGCAGCGGGCCAGATAGAGCGACCAGCCCGGCGCGCCCAGCCAGGGCGCGACCGGCACCCGAAAGCCTGTGATATCCCAGCCCAGGTGAAAGACGTCGGCGAAGGCCTTCAGCTCATCCTCGCTCTCGACCTGGATGACCTCGACCCCCGGCGAGGGCGCGTCCGGCAGCTCGGCCGGGCCGGCGAAGGTGGCGTGGAAGCCGGTCTGCGCATAGCCCGCTTCCGCCAGCAGCCGTGCGGTCCTGGCGATCGGCCGGCCTGGCGCCAGCTCAAACGCGCCGCCGGCGCCGGCCGCGTACCAGTCGATCAGCGCCGGGATCTCGTCGATCTGGTCGTCGCAGAAGCCGTAGGCGCGGTTGAACGCCGAATTGGGAAAGCCGGGCGCCCGGAGGGCCACCGCCCCGCCGAACCGGCGAGCCTCCGCCCCGAGCGGATTGCCCGGCCGCGCCGCGATGATCTCCAGCCGCGTCCGGGTATAGCCTCCGATGACGCCTTGCGCCCGCCGCACGTCGTCGAGGTCGGGAATGAAGATCGCGCTCATCGAGCCCCCTCGGTCGCCACCTGGGGCAGCTTAGAGCAAACTTGGCCGAGCCGAACAGATGCGGTTGTCCAGTCGCGTCCTCCTCCCTCGAGGGGAGAAGGCGCGCGTTGGCTGCATCGAACGTTAAGACGTCGCGGTCGGAGCCTGGGCAGGGGCTGCCGGCGCCTGCACGATGGGCGCCGCGACGATCGGAGCGGCGACGACCGGCTTCGGCGGCGGGGTCACGGCGACGGCGGGGCTGGCCGCCTGGACGGCGCTGGGGGCGGTCGGCGCCGGGGCTGCCCGGACCGGGGCGCGGGCCGGGGCGACCAGCGTCGGCGCCACGGCGAACACGCCGGCGACCCGAGTGCGGACGCCGCCGGGGGACGAGGCGTCGGCGACGGTGAAGGTGTGGACGTGATCTACCACGTTGTGCGCCGGCGGGATGGCGTCCGGCCGGGCTACGCGGCGGTCGCCCTCGGTGAGGATGGCGGGCGACAGGTGCGCCTCGTGGCCGGCATAGCGGCCGGTGAAGGCCCCGGGTTCGCCCCAGGGTCCGGTCCAGCGATAGAAGATGTGCGCGCCGATCTGGGTGATCTTGACCAGGGTCGGGCTCCAGTAGGGCTGGACATAGTCAGCGTGGTAATGGGTCGCCTCGCCCACCGCGGCCATGACGTAGCCGCCCAGCGCCCGCTTGGCGACGCCCTGCGCCTCCTTCCACACCGACGGCAGGATCGGCTGGTTCAGCGAACCGTCGCAGGTGAAGGAGAACTGGCAGCCGGTCTTCAGGGACGCGCCCTGATACACGACGCCGCAGACCGATTTCGGATAGTCCGGATGCCGCACCCGGTTCAGCACCGTCTGCGCCACCGCCGCCTGGCCCGCGGCCGGTTCGCGGGCGGCCTCGAAATAGACCGCCTGGGTGAGGCAGTGCAGCGCCTGGGCGCGGTCGGCGGCCGAGGCCTGCAGCACGAAGGGCTGGGCCGGCGGATTGGCGATCACCGCGGACGGGATCAGCGCATTGATCGCCCGCGCATCGCCGATCGTGGGGGCGTTGCGAAGGTTGAGCGAAGGGACCTTGCCCAGGTCATAGACCGCCCAGCCGACCGGGCGGCCGGCCAGATGCGCCTGGCGCACCGGGTCCATGCCCTTGGCCAGGGCCTGGGCGGCGGGATCGAGACCCTGGAGGTCGCGGTCCAGCGCGGCGTCGGAAAGGCCGCCGGACAGGAAGGAGAAATCGGGATGCGGCGCCGGGTGGTCGGCCTGCGCATCGCGGGTCCAGACCATGGCGCTGGTCACCGCGACAAGCAGGACAGCGACCAGGGTCGCCCATAGATGTTTCGAATGCAGAGCCGGCAATTCGTCCTCCAACCCCGCAGGCGCGGCTCCTAACGGGGAAATAAGGCAAAATATTGCGCTGCAGCAGCGCATGATTGTGATCGGCGGTTACAAAATGCCCCTTTCCAGGCCGCTCCGGCCGGCCTATATGTCGTGACAGCTTATGCTCAGATAAAGCATAAGTCGGGGCGGCGCCGGCGTCCAAGCGGGATGCACGGCGTTTTTACAGCCCCTATAATGCTCAAACTGAGCAAAAGAAGAGGAGTGGGGAAATGGCGGACGGGTCTCTACCGCTGGCGTTCACCAGCGAGGTCGAGGTCGCCACCGGCCCGATCTGGGAGAAGGTCAGGTCGCGCGTCACGCCGCTGGAATGGCGGCTGCAGGCGCCGCTGGTCGCGGCGATCAACGCCCTGAAGCGCGAGAAGAACGCCGTCATCCTGGCGCACAACTACATGACGCCGGAGATCTTCCACGGGGTCGGCGACTATGTCGGCGACAGCCTGGGCCTGGCCCGCGAGGCGGCCAAGTCCGACGCCAGGATCATCGTCCAGGCCGGCGTGCGGTTCATGGCCGAGACCTCCAAGGTGATCTGCCCGGACAAGACCGTGCTGATCCCCGACCTGCGCGCCGGCTGCTCGCTGGCCGCCTCCATCACCGCCGCCGACGTGCGGCTGATCAAGCAGCGCTATCCGGGCGTTCCGGTGGTCGCCTACATCAACACCACCGCCGAGGTGAAGGCCGAGATCGACATCTGCTGCACCAGCGCCAACGCCGTGCAGGTGGTCGAGCACGTCGCCGCCGAATGGGGGACCGACCGGGTCATCCTGCTGCCGGACGAGTTCCTGGCCCGCAACGTCGCGCGCCAGACCGATATCCGGATCATCGCCTGGCAGGGCCGCTGCGAGGTGCACGAGCGCTTCGACGCCGCCGATATCGCCGAGCTGCGCCTGGCCTATCCGGACGCCCAGATCCTGGCCCACCCCGAATGCCCCACCGAGGTGCTGGAAATGGCCGACTTCGCCGGCTCGACCGCGGCGATGAGCGACTACGTGATGCGCCGCAAGCCGCGCCAGGTGGTGCTGATCACCGAATGCTCGATGGCCGACAATGTCGCGTGCGACGCGCCGGACACCGAGTTCGTGCGCCCGTGCAACCTCTGCCCGCACATGAAGCGCATCAGCCTGGACAACATCTACGAAGCCCTGCTGCACGACCGCTTCGAAGTGACCGTCCCGACCGAGGTCGCCGAACGCGCGCGCCTGGCCGTCCAGCGCATGATCGACATGCCGCCCCTGGCCATCCCGGCCCGCTACGACCTGGTCAAGGCGCGTCACCACGTCGACGTGGAGCTGATCTGAGGTCGCCATGACCGAGGTCGGTACAGCGGTTCCTCCGGGCGGGGATATCCCCGCACCGATTGGGCGCGCGCCGCAATCGCCCGGCGCGCAGCTCGGCTGGGCCGTGGTGTCCACCCTGGCGCTGGCGGCCTGGATCGCCTGGCAATTCGACTGGGTGTGGGCCATCGCCGGCGTCTTCGGCATCCTGGTGCATGAGACCGGCCACCTGCTGGTGATCAACGTCTTGGGCTGCGGCCCCAGCCGCATCCACATCATACCCTTCTTCGGCGGCGCGGCGACAATGAAGCGCGCGCCCAGAACCGAGTTTCATGGGGTGCTGATCGCGCTCGCCGGTCCGGCCGCGGGCCTGCTCGCCGCCGCGCCGTTCATCCTGGCCAGCGTCATCACCCATGACCCGCGCTGGGCGGGGGGCGGTTTCTTCGTGGCCGTCATCAACCTGCTCAACCTGGCGCCCGCCCCGCCCCTCGACGGGTCGAAGGCGCTGGGTCCGGCCCTCGCTCGCATCCACCCGATGGTCGAGCGCGCGGCCCTGCTGCTGGTCGGCGCGGCGGCTGCCTACTGGGCAGTGCGGCGGGGCAGCTACCTGTTCGGGACTTTTGTCGCTATCGCCGCGCTGGGGTCTTTCCGGCGCGGGACGGTGCGGCCGAACGCCGAGCGGCTGACTAACGGACAGTGGCTGGCCACGGTCGCGCTGTGGCT
>DATAYM010000030.1:0-12192 GCA_036272595.1 Caulobacteraceae bacterium | reverse complement strand
CCGACCTGTTCGAGACCTACGCCGTGACCACGGTGGCCACCATGGTGCTGGCGGCGATCTTCTTCCGTGACGCCGACCTCGGCACCATCGAGACCATGATGCTGCTGCCGCTGGCCATTTGCGCGGTGTGCATCCCGACCTCGATCATCGGCTCGTTCTTCGTGCGCCTGGGCAAGAGCCGCAACATCATGGGCGCGCTCTACCAGGGCCTGATCGTCTGCGGCGTGCTGTCGGTGATCGCCGTCGGCGCCACCATCTGGTACCTGGTGCCCGACCCGGTCGACATCGCCGGCATGAGCGTCGGCTGGATGCAGCTGTTCGGCTGCGGCCTGACGGGTCTCGCGGTCACCGCCCTGATCGTGATCATCACCGAGTACTACACCGGCACCGGCTTCCGCCCGGTCAAGTCGGTGGCGCGGGCCTCGGTCTCCGGCCACGGCACCAACGTGATCCAGGGCCTGGCGGTCTCGCTGGAGTCCACCGCCCTGCCGGCGCTCGTGATCATCGCGGCCATCGTCGTCACCTTCAAGCTGGCCGGCCTCTTCGGCGTGGCCATCGCCACCACCACCATGCTGGCCCTGGCCGGCTTCATCGTGGCCCTGGACGCGTTCGGCCCGGTCACCGACAACGCCGGCGGCATTGCCGAGATGGCCGGCCTGCCGCACGAGGTGCGCGTGTCGACCGACGCCCTAGACGCCGTCGGCAACACCACCAAGGCGGTGACCAAGGGCTACGCCATCGGTTCGGCCGGCCTCGGCGCCCTGGTGCTGTTCGCCGCCTACACCCAGGACCTGCACTACTTCTCGGCCCCGGAGAACGCGGCCCAGTTCCCGTTCTTCGCCGGCATGGGCGGGGCGGTCGCCTTCGACCTCTCGAATCCCTACGTGGTGGTCGGGCTGCTGTTCGGGGGGCTGCTGCCCTTCCTGTTCGGCGGGCTTTCCATGACCGCGGTAGGCCGCGCGGCCGAGGCCGTGGTGGCCGAGGTGCGCCGCCAGTTCAAGGAAAACCCCGGCATCATGACCTATGAGGTCAAGCCGGAATACGGCAAGGCGGTGGACATCCTGACCCGGGCGGCCATCCGCGAGATGATCGCCCCGTCGCTGCTGCCGGTCGCTTCGCCAATCGTGCTGTTCTTCGTCATCGACTGGATCGCCGGCAAGTCCGACGCCTTCTCGGCCCTCGGCGCCATGCTGGTGGGCGTGATCGTCACCGGCCTGTTCGTCGCCATCTCGATGACCGCCGGCGGCGGCGCCTGGGACAACGCCAAGAAGTACATCGAGGAGGGCAATTTCGGCGGCAAGGGCTCGGAGGCCCACAAGGCCGCCGTCACCGGCGACACCGTCGGCGACCCCTACAAGGACACCGCCGGTCCGGCGGTGAACCCGATGATCAAGATCACCAACATCGTCGCCCTGCTGCTGCTGGCGGTGCTGGCGCACAAGTTCGGCTAGGCGAGCCGACGGCAAACCAGGCGAGGCCGGCCCATCCCTGGGCCGGCCTCGTTCTTTTGTGCGGCGATCCGAGCGAGCCTTCGCCGATACCGCGACGAGCGGGGACGACCCTTTAGAGGGGCCGGCGCCCTATTGCCCCGGCCGGGTGCCCGGGTTGACGTCCTGGTTGGTGTTGTTCAGCTGGCCGTTGCCGATCTCGCCGATCAGCTGCTCGATGGCCGTCAGCTGGCGGCCGCGCGTGGGGGTCTCGCGCCCGTCGTAGGCGATCACCCGCCCGTCCTTGAGGGAGAGCGTGTCGACCTTGGCGACGGTGTCGCCGCCCGGATTGAACGACACGGCCACCACGTCGCGGCGGATCAGCTTCGGCTGGTAGAAGCTCTGGGTCTCGGTCACCTGGGAAATGTAGAACCAGACATTGGGATCGAAGGTCGACACCACCGAGGGCGTGCCGAGCTTGGAGCGCACGGACTGCTTGGTGTCGATCCCGGCCTGCAGGTCCTGCGGCTTGGCGTCGATGGCCTGGAAGCCCATGAAGTCGGTGGTCGGCGTGCAGGCGCTGATCAGCGCCGCCGAAGCGATAAGCGCGCACAGGAACGGGGCGGTGCTGCGTTGCATGGTGTCAGAGCCTCAGACGCGAAGAACGGTGTCCGGGCTTTGACCTATCGCCCCCGACCCCCTAGTTCAATGGCTGCCTAGCCGCAGGCGGCGGCGGAAGTGAGGCGACGCCAGTGTTTCAGAGCTTGTTTCGCCAGCGCGGGCCGAAGATCGTCGGCCGCGGGCTTTATGAATCCGCCGTCGAGCGAGCCCGCGATCCGCTGTTTTATACCGGTTTCGGGGTCGCCGACACGGTCGAGGGCCGCTTCGAACTCTATAGCCTGCACGTGATCCTGCTGCTGCACCGGCTGAAAGGCGAGGGCGCCCAGGCCGGAGAGACCGCCCAGGCCCTGTTCGACATCTTCATCAGCCAGCTCGACCACGCCCTGCGCGAGATCGGCGTCGGCGACCTGTCGGTGGCCAAGAAGATGCGCAAGCTGGGCGAGGCCTTCTACGGCCGCGCCAAGGCCTATGACGCCGCCCTCGACGCCGAATCGGCCGCCGAGCTGGAGGCGCTGATCGGCCGCACCGTGTTCGAGGCGGCCGGCGCGGCCGATCGCGTCGCGGCGCTGGCCGCCTATGTGCGCCGCGTCGCCGCCGCGCTCGCCGCCGAGCCGCTGGCGGCCATGCTGGAGGGCCGCGTCGACTGGCCCGACCTGATCGCATGAGCACCGCACCGTCGCTCTGGCCGCACCTGATCGGGCTGGGCGAGGCCCGGCGCGGCGCCAGCCTGCATCTGGTCGCCGACGACGCCGCGCGCGCCAGGATCGCCGCGGCGCTCGACCTGGAGGCGCTGGAGCGGCTTGAGGCCGACCTGACGCTGTCGGAATGGCTGGACGGAGCGGAAATCACCGGCGCCTGGCGGGCCAGGATCGCGCAGATCTGCGGGATCAGCCTGGATCCGTTCGAGACCGAGCTCGAAGGCCGCTTCAGGGTCCGCGTTGTGCCGCCCGGCAGCCCCAACGCCCCGACAGAGGTCGTCGGCGATGTGGAGATCGATCCGCGGGCCGAGGATCCGCCGGACGTGCTGGAGAGCGAAACGATCGATGCCGGCGGCTATGTGATCGAGCATCTGGCGCTGGAGATCGATCCCTTTCCGCGCAAGCCCGGCGTCGCGTTCGAGGCCCCCGAAGGGCCGTCCATCGCCTCGCCCTTCGATGTGCTGCGCGCATTGAAGCGTGACTGACTTGCCGCCATTTGCATCAAGGCGGCGCCGCTGTAGTGTCCGCCCGCCGGCCTTCGCGGGCGCCAACCACGTCCAAGGGGCCTTCAGCGCGTGTCCGACCCGACCGTGATTTCGATCGACGCGATGGGCGGCGACTTCGGCCCTCCGGTGATCGTCGCCGGCCTGGCCGGCGAGGTCGAAGCCTGGCGGGCCAAGGGCGTGCGCTTCCTGCTGCATGGGGATGCCGCCCAGATCGAGGCCGAGCTTGCGCGCAAGCCCGCCGCCCGCGCCCTGTGCGAGGTGCTGCACGCCGACAAGGTGATCGCCAGCGACGAGAAGCCCGCCCAGGCCGTCCGCCGCGGCAAGGGCTCCAGCATGTGGAACGCGGTGGAGTCGATTCGCGACGGCAAGGCCCAGGCGGCGGTCTCCGCCGGCAACAGCGGCGCGCTGATGGCCGTCTCCAAGCTGATCCTGCGCATGGCCGCCGACCTCGACCGGCCGGCCTTCGTGGTCAGCTGGCCGTCGGTCCGGGGCGTAACCTCGGTGCTCGACGTTGGCGCCAATATCGACTGCGACGCCGCCCGGCTGGTCGAGTTCGCCATCATGGGCGCGGCCTTTCACCGCGCCCTGCACGGGACTCCAAAGCCCAGCGTCGGCCTGCTCAACGTCGGCGAGGAAGAGCAGAAGGGCCACGACGAGGTGCGCGAGGCCAACCAGATGCTGCGCGACGGCAATTTCGTCGAGGACTATCGCGGCTTCGTCGAGGGCAACGACATGTCCGCCGGCGTCGTCGACGTGGTGGTCACCGACGGCTTCACCGGCAACGTGGCGCTGAAGACCGCCGAGGGGACGGCGCGGTTCATCGGCGCTGAGCTGCGCACGGCGTTCGAGGCCTCGCTGCTGGGCAGGGTCGGCGCCTTCATCGCCCAGTCCGCCTTGCGGCGTTTTCGCTCGACGATGCAGCCCGACGCGGGCGGGCCGCTCTTGGGTCTGAACGGAATCGTGGTCAAAAGTCACGGCGGCGCCGATGCGAGGGGATTCGCCAGCGCCGTCCGCGTGGCGGTGGATCTGGCGCAGAGCGGCTATGTGTCCGAGATCCGGCGCAATCTTGAAAATCTGACCGCTGTCCTGGCCGAACAGTCGAAGGCCAGGCCGGCGGAGAATCTGGGATGAGTTCGGTTTTGCGCAGCGCCGTTACCGGGGTGGGGGGATACCTGCCGGCCGAGGTCGTCACCAATGACGAACTGGCCAAGACCGTCGACACCAACGACGCCTGGATCGTCGAGCGGACCGGCATCCATTCGCGCCATCGCGCCGCGCCGGACGAGGCGGCCTCGGACCTGGCCGTGGCCGCGGCGAAGAAGGCGCTGGCCGCCGCCGGCCGCACGCCCGCCGATCTCGACCTGATCATCGTCGCCACCACCACCCCGGACCTGACCTTCCCGGCCACCGCCGCCATCGTCCAGCGCAAGCTGGGCGCGCCCATCGGCGTCGCCTTCGATGTCCAGGCGGTGTGTTCCGGCTTCGTCTATGCGCTCAGCGTCGCCGACGGCTTCGTGGCCAGGGGCATGAGCCGCTGCGCCCTGGTCATCGGCGCCGAGACCATGACCCGGCTGATGGACTGGACCGACCGCGGCACCTGCGTGCTGTTCGGCGACGGCGCCGGGGCGGTGGTGCTGGAGCCGGTGGAGGGCAGGGGCGACGCCGCCGACCGCGGCCTGCTCGGCTTCGCGCTGCGCTGCGACGGCTCCAAACAGGACCTGCTCTATGTCGACGGCGGCCCCTCGACCACCGGCACCACCGGCTATCTGCGCATGCAGGGCCGCGAGGTATTCCGCAACGCGGTGGTGAATATTTCCGAGGCGGTGGTCGCTGCGGCCAGGGACGCCGGCGTCGAGCTCGCGGCCGTCGACTGGTTCATTCCGCACCAGGCCAACCAGCGCATCCTGGCCGGTGTCGCCCATCGGCTCGGCATCGAGCATGAGCGGGTGATCTCCACCGTCGCCAACCACGCCAACACCTCGGCCGCCTCGATTCCGCTGGCCTGGGCCCAGGCTATAGACGACGGTCGCATCAAACCCGGCCAGCTGCTTCTGGTTGAGGCCATGGGCGGCGGGCTGACCTGGGGCGCCTGCGTCATCAGATTCTGAAGCCATCGGGGCAGGTGACGCTCGGAAGCCTTTGACTCGACGCGGACTTAGCGGCATTCACCATGGGACAGCCGAATAGTATGCGGGGGCGCATCCGATGAAGGGCGAAACGCTGACGCGGGCGGACCTCTGCGAAGCGGTTCACGAAGAGGTGGGTCTGACCCGCCAGGACTGCGCCGGCCTGGTCGAGCGCACTCTCGATCTGATCGCCGAAGCGCTGGAAGAGGGCAAGACCGTCAAGCTCTCCGGCTTCGGCGTCTTCCAGGTTCGCGCCAAGCGCGCGCGCATGGGCCGCAATCCGAAAACCGGCGAACCGGCGGCCATCCAGCCGCGCCGGGTGATCGGCTTTCGCGCGTCCCAGGTGATGAAGGCCCGCATCGACAAGGGCATGGACCACTAGTCCGAAGGGGGAGGCGAAGCGGCCGTTGGCCAAGGGACCCGAGGCGTTCCGAACCATCTCCGAAGCCGCCGACGAACTCGGCGTGCCGCAACACGTGCTGCGCTTCTGGGAGACGCGGTTTTCCTTCATCCGCCCGATGAAGCGGGCCGGCGGCCGGCGCTTCTACCGGCCCCAGGACATCGTGGTGCTGCGCGGCGTCCAGCGCCTGCTGCACGACGAAGGCTACACCATCAAGGGCGTCCAGCGCCTGCACCGCGAGGAAGGCATCCGCCGGGTGATCGCCGCCGCCGACGGCTCCGCTCCGACCGGCCCGGCGCCTGACCTGGACGAAGCCGACTTCGCCCTGCCGCCCGCCCCGGCCTCCGGCGACCACCGCCAGGCCCTGCTGAAGGCCCTGGAAGCGCTGGAAACCGCCAAGGCCGAGCTCGATGCGCTGCTTGAGCGGCGATAGGCGCCATCCGCTGATCCCCGCGCACGCGGGGACCCAGGGTTTTTACCGCCAAGACCGCCAAGTTCGCCAAGAAGAGCAAGAGTTGACGTGGCCCTTGGCGGGCTTGGCGAACTTGGCGGTGAATCTACGGCCTCACAGCATCCGTCCGCGCGCAGAATAAAACGCCGGGGTCCCCGCGTGCGCGGGGATGAGCGGTGTGGGCACGACCCGATTGCGGCTTGGCCTCCGCCTCCCTATAAGGGCGCTCCCTTGGCGGGACGGAGCGTGGCGCAGCCTGGTAGCGCACTTGACTGGGGGTCAAGGGGTCGCAGGTTCGAATCCTGTCGCTCCGACCATCGCCTTAGGGATTTCAGGGGCCGCGGTTCATCCAGGTGATCAGCGGGATCAGCGGCAGGCCCCAGGCCGTGCCGACCACCACATAGTAGACCAGGCGGATGGCCCACTGGTCGGGCAGCATCACTCCGATGCCCGACGCGGCCCAGACATAGGCGGCCAGGAAGGCCAATATGCCCACTCCCCCGATCGCCTTGCGCACCCTCGCATTCATCATGGGAAACGCATAAGGCTCCCACCGTTGCGCCGCAACGGCGTGGATGCGAGGACAGGACGGCGTGGCGCGCGCGGAAACACCCGATCGGTCGCGGCTGGTGGCGATCTGGCTGTTCGTCACCGCGGCGGTGGTCTTCGGCCTGGTGGTGGTCGGCGGCGCGACGCGGCTGACCGGGTCGGGCCTTTCCATCACCGAGTGGAAGCCGATCATGGGCGTCGTCCCGCCGCTGAGCGACGCCGGCTGGGCCAGCGAGTTCCAGAAGTACCGGGCCACCACCCAGTACCGGTACGTCAACCAGGGCATGAGCCTGGCCGCTTTCCAGTCCATCTACTGGTGGGAGTGGACCCACCGGCTGCTGGGCCGGCTGGTCGGAGTGGTGTTCGCCGGGCCGCTGCTGGCCTTCCTCGCCCTCCGCCGCATACCCGAGCGGCTGGTGGTGCGCTGTTTCATCCTCCTTGGACTGGGCGGCCTGCAGGGGCTGGTGGGCTGGTGGATGGTCGAGAGCGGGCTGGAGGGCAGGGTGGCCGTGGCGCCCGAGCGACTGGCCGCCCACCTTGGCCTGGCGCTGCTCCTCTACGCCGCCCTGATCTGGACCGGGCTCGAGGCCATCTACGGCCCGGCGCGGCCGACGCGGCACGGGCGCGCCTCGTTCTGGCGCTGGGCGACGCCGCTGCTGGCGGTGCTGGTCTATGTTCAGTGCCTGCTGGGCGCCCTGGTGGCCGGCGACCAGGCCGGACTGGTCGACAACGACTGGCCGCTGATGAACGGGCGAATCTTCCCCGTCGACTACTGGATCGGCGGGACCTGGCAGAGCCTGCTGCACAGCCAGGCGGCGGTGCAGTTCAACCACCGTCTGATGGGCTACACCGTGGCGGTCATCGCCCTGGCGCTGGCCGTCGCCGCCGGACGCGCGCGCGAGGCGTCGAACGGGCTGCGTCTCCTGGCGTTCGGCGTCGCGGCGCTGGTGGTCGCCCAGGCCTCGCTGGGCGTCATGACCCTGATGGCGCGCGCGCCGCTGCCGCTCAGCCAACTGCACCAGGCCCTGGCCGCCGTCGTGCTGAGCGCGGCCGTCGCCCTGGCCTGGCGAGGCCGTCGCGCCTGATACGGTATTATGTTACCGTATCAACAAATCCATTGCCGGATAAGGTGTTGCGAGCCATTGTCGCACGCAATTTCGATTGACAGCGGCTGGCCGGGCCGGTAATCGCCCGCCCTTCGCGCCGAACCCGGACCCTAACGCCATGAACACCAAGACCACCGCCGCGCTGAAGCCGGCGGACGTCGACAAGAAGTGGATCGTCATCGACGCCCAGGGTGTCGTTGTCGGCCGCCTGGCGAGCTTCATCGCCCTGCGCCTGCGCGGCAAGCACCGCGCCGACTACACCCCCAACGTCGACTGCGGCGACAATGTCGTGGTGGTCAACGCCCACGAGGTGAAGTTCACCGGCCGCAAGCTGGAGCAGAAGATCTATTATCGCCACACCGGCCACCCGGGCGGCGTCAAGGAACGCAAGGCCGGCCAGGTGCTGGACGGGCGCTTCCCCGAACGCGTGCTGGAAAAGGCCGTCGAGCGCATGCTGCCCAAGGAAAGCCCGCTGGCCCGGCGCCAGCTCACCCATCTGCGCATCTATACGCGCCCCGATCACCCCCATGAGGCGCAGAACCCTGAAGTCATCGACTTCAAGGCCATGAACGCCAAGAACGCGCGGAGCCAATAAACATGGCCGAAGGTCTGGAAGCCCTGCAGGCGCTGTCCTCGAACCCCGAGCCCGAGGCCGCCGCCCGGGTGCAGGTGATCGACGAGCAAGGCCGCGCCTACGCCACCGGCAAGCGCAAGAACGCCATCGCCCGCGTCTGGATCAAGCCCGGCAAGGGCCAGATCACCGTCAACGGCCGCGACCAGGAGGTCTATTTCGCCCGGCCGGTGCTGCGGATGATGATCGCCCAGCCGCTGCAGGTCGCCGACCGCCAGGGCCAGTTCGACATCGTCGTCTCGGTCAAGGGCTCGGGCCTTTCCGGCCAGGCCGGCGCCGTGCGCCATGGCCTGTCCAAGGCGCTGACCTATTACGAGCCCGGCCTGCGGGCGGTCCTGAAGCCGCACGGCTTCCTGACCCGCGACAGCCGCGTGGTCGAACGCAAGAAATACGGCAAGGCCAAGGCCCGCCGAAGCTTCCAGTTCTCGAAGCGCTAGACGCGTCCTTTCCCGCGTCTTCGATCAAGCGCTTCGGGAAACCGGAGCGCTTTTTTCGTTTTGCAGTTCAGGAGCCGAGCATGACCTTCAAGGTGTTCATCGATGGCGAGGCGGGCACCACCGGCCTGCAGATCCGCGAACGGCTGGCCGGCCGGCGCGAGCTGGAGCTGGTCTCCATCGATCCCGCCAAACGCAAGGACGCCGGGGCCCGCGCCGAGCGGCTCAACCGCGCCGACATGGTCATCCTCTGCCTGCCGGACGAGGCGGCCCGCGAGGCGGTGGCGCTGATCGACAATCCCGACGTCAGGGTGATCGACCCCTCGACCGCGCACCGGGTATCGCCCGGCTGGGTCTACGGCTTCGCCGAGATGGAGCCCGGCCAGCGGGCGGCGATCGCTGAGTCCAAGCGGGTGACCAACCCTGGCTGCTATTCCACCGGCGCCATCGCGCTTTTACGGCCGCTGGTGCGCGGCGGGCTGGTTCCGGCCGACTGGCCGATCACCGTCAACGCGGTCTCCGGCTATTCCGGCGGCGGCCGCGCGATGATCGCCGAGTTCGAGGACGAGCAGGCCGAGAACCACACCCGGGTTCCGTATCGCATCTATGCGACCGGCCTGGAGCACAAGCATGTGCCCGAGATGCAGGCCCGCATCGGCCTGGCCCACCGGCCGCTGTTCGCCCCGGCCGTCGGCCGCTACGCCCAGGGCATGATCGTCGAGGTTCCCCTGCAGCTGGGCGCGCTGCCCGGCCGGCCGACCCCCGGCGACCTCCAGGCGGCGTTGGCCGCGGCCTATGACGGCGAGCGCTTCGTCGAGGTGGCGAGCCCCACCGAAGCGGCCGCGGTCAGGACGCTGGACCCCGAAGGCCTGAACGGCACCAACCGCATGCGGCTCTTTGTCTTCGCCTCGGCGGAGCACGGCCAGGCGCGGCTGGTCGCGCTGCTGGACAATCTCGGCAAGGGCGCGGCCGGCGCGGCGGTGCAGAACCTGAACCTGATGCTTGGACTTGCCGAGGACGCCGGGCTTTAATTCGCCGGCCGGTGATCCATTTTCGGAGGGTCGTGCGTAATAGGGCCTAGGTGGCGCGTCCTAATGATGGACGCACCCGTCTCCAGGAGCCAAAAACCAGTGATGAAATCCGCCCTGACCGCCCCGTCGCGCCGCGCCGCTCTGCTCGGCGGGGCCACGCTTGGCCTCATCGCGGCCGCCCCGGCCGCCTTCGCCGCCGCCGACCCCGCCCAGGCCTACGCCAATTCGCCGTTCCGCAAGCTGACCGACGCCGACTGGAAGAAGCGCCTGCCGCCGGCCGCCTACGGCATCCTGCGCCATGAGGACACCGAGGCGCCGTTCACCAGCCCGCTGCTCAACCAGCACGGCAAGGGCGTCTTCGCCTGTCTCGGCTGCGGCCTGCCGATCTTCAAGTCCGACTGGAAGTACGATTCCCACACCGGCTGGCCGAGCTTCTGGACCTATATCCCCGGCTCGCTGGCCATGAAGAAGGACTTCAGGATCATCGAGGAGCGCACCGAGTACCACTGCGCCCGCTGCCTCGGCCACCAGGGGCATGTTTTCGACGATGGTCCAAAGCCGACCGGCCTGCGCTATTGCGATAACGGCGCGGCGTTGAAGTTCGTCCCGGCCTAGAGCCGAACCCGCCGTTTTCCACAGGTGGGCCTCTAGCCGGTGTGCGCGGTGATGGCGTTGCGGAAGCCCAAGGGGTCGGTGATCAGCGGGATCGGGTCCCAGCGGGCGCCGACGCCGTGGATGGTGACCGTGCCGAAGTCGAACATGCGGCCGAACAGGCTTTGATCGACGTCGACGCTCTCCACCTTGTCGAGGTTCAGTTCGACGGTGTGCAGCGAGAAGAGGCCGCGCTTGACGATCACCCGGTGGTCGGTGACGCAGAATTCGGTGGCCGCCCTGACCATCATCCGGCCGGCCAGGCTGATCAGGCCCCAGAGCGCCACGAGGCCGGCGACCGCGTAGCCGACCAGGGCCGGCTGGCCGCTCAGCACCACGGCGGTTCCGACGGCGAAGATCGCGCCGAGGCCGATGAGGACGACGGGAGGGACCAGCACGATCCAGTGCGGATGCGCGATCACCTGCACCGTTTCCCCGGGCTGCAGCACCTTGTCGAGATAGGCCACCCTACGACCGCACCTTCACGAAGCTGCCGGGGGCGTCCTCGATCGGCTTCAGCGGGCCCTTCGACGGGTCGCGGGCAGGGACCATGGGGCCGGAGCGTTCGGCCAGCCATTCGGCCCAGTCGGGCCACCAGGAACCGGGGTGCTCGCTCGCGCCGGCGAGCCATTCGTCGACCGTCTCGGGCAGGGCGTCATTGGTCCAGTGCTGGTACTTGTGCGCCACCGGGGCGTTGATCACCCCGGCGATGTGGCCGGACCCGGCCATCATGAAGCGGGTCTTGCCGCCGAACAGGCGCGCGCCCTTATAGACCGAGCGGAAAGGGGCGATGTGGTCCTCCTTGCTCGACTGCACATAGAGCGGGATCTTGACGTCGGCGAGGTTCAGCCGCTCGCCGCCGAGGCTGAGCTCGCCCCTGGCCAGCTTGTTGTCCCGGTAGAATTCGCGCAGATAGAACAGGTGCAGCGCCTTGGGCATGCGCGTCTGGTCGGCGTTCCAGAACAGAAGGTCGAACGGCTTCGGCTCCTTGCCCATCAGGTAGTTGTTGACGAAGAAGGACCAGATCAGATCGTTGGCGCGCAAGGCGTTGAAGGTGTCGGCCATCGACTGGCCGGACAGCACGCCGCCGCCCTGGTCCATCTTCTTCTCGACGTCGTTGATCCAGTCGTCGTCGGTGAACAGCAGAAGGTCGCCCGCCTCGCTGAAGTCCTGCTGGGCGGCGAAGAAGGTGGCGGAGGCGATCGGCTGCACGCCCTTGGCCGCCATGTGGGCGAGGGCGCAGGAGAGCAGGGTGCCGCCGATGCAATAGCCGACGGTGTTCACGCGATCGACGCCGGCCTGTTTCATCACCACGTCGGTGGCGGCGTAGATGCCCTCCTTGAGGTAGTCCTCGAAGGTGCGGGTGGCGAGCGAGGCGTCGGGGTTGACCCAGGAGGTGACGAAGACGGTTACGCCCTGGCTGGTCAGCCAGCGGATCATCGAGTTCTCGGGCCGCAGGTCGAGGATGTAGTACTTGTTGATCCAGGGCGGGAATATCAGCAGCGGCCGCTCGTAGACCTTCTCGGTCGTCGGCTCGAACTGCAGGAGCTGGAAGAGCTCG
>DATAYM010000029.1:0-11170 GCA_036272595.1 Caulobacteraceae bacterium | reverse complement strand
ACAGGCGCTCGACCATCTCGATCAACTTCTAGGATCGAGAGCAGCTAGGATCTAAAGGCGCGGGCCGGTCAGAACAGACCGGCCCGCGTTTTTGCGTCTGGGCTCAGCGAGAGAAGATTCCAACCACGAAAAACACGAACGAACACGAACGGGGTGGCGTCGACGCGGTGCGAACCCTCAAGCGCTGCGCGGTGGTCCAGCTTCAGGTTCGTGTTCGTTCGTGTCGTTCGTGGTTCAATTCTCCGGCGCGCTCTCGCGCGCCGTATCCGCGCCGTTCGCCTAGGTCGAGGTCGTCGCTTCGCGGGGAGCCAGCGCGGCCATTTCGACGCGGATGCGATGGCGGAGCAGGAGGGCGTTGAGCACGGTCCAGATCAGCGCCACCGGCCAGTTTCCAAAGGCCAGCGGCAGGACGGCGATCTCGGCGACGACGACGCAGTAGTTGGGGTGCCGCACGAAGCGGAAGGGGCCCCGGCGAACGATCGGGGCTTGGTCGAGGGTTATGATGCGCGTGGTCCAGTAGGGACCCAGGGTCGCCACCACCCAGACCCGCAAGGCCTGCAGGACGATGAAGACGCCGATCAGCGGCCAATAGGGCTGGCGGTCAAGCGGCGTGGTGAGCGCGATGGCCACAAGCCAGGAGGCATGCAGCAGCATGAACAGCGGATAGTGGGCGCGGCCGACCTCGCGGCCGCCCCTGGCCAGCAGCCGGCGGGTGTTGGCGGCGGCCAGGGCCAACTCGGCCAGGCGCTGGGCCGCCACCAGCGCAAGGACCCAGGCCAGCGGACTGTGCAGCAGGGCATTCGTCACCGTCGGGGGATCACCGCTCATGTGCGCCCGTGCCAGGGGCGCCCATGCTCGGGACGCCCATGCTCGGGACGCCCATCCAGGCGTCGACCCTGGGATCCATCACCCTGCGCCAAAGCGGCGGGTTCAGGGCCAGCAGGATGGCGCCGGCATAGCCGGTGGGCAGCTCCGGCGCGTCAGCCTCGATCTCCAGTCGCTGATAGGCGGCGGTGGGACGGCGGTGATGGTCGCTGTGGCGGCCCATGTTGAACAGCGACCAGTTGTTCATCCGCCGCGAGGAGTTCCAGGAATGCCGGTCGGCCAGGCGCTCAAGCCCGCCGCCGGGCAGGCGCCGCCGCGCCAGGCCGTAATGGGCGATGTAGTTGAACATCTCGAGCATGGCGACCGCCAGCACGGCCTGGGCGACCCAGAAGGCGAGGGCGCGGAGGCTGAAGGCCGCGACGGCGGC
The DNA here is from genome assembly GCA_036272595.1 of Caulobacteraceae bacterium. Classification (GTDB taxonomy): domain Bacteria; phylum Pseudomonadota; class Alphaproteobacteria; order Caulobacterales; family Caulobacteraceae; genus Poindextera. The sequence goes on along the minus strand of DATAYM010000029.1, from coordinate 9,918 downwards.
CGCCAGCAAGCCCTCGAGCGCGAAATAGAACAGCATCCGGTTGGCGGGACCGAAAACGCGCCGGCCGCCGCGGCGCAGGCGGGCGGCCTCGAAGGTCCAGGCCTCGCGCAGCTGGCCGGCGACCGAGCGGAGGATGAAGCGATAGGCGCCTTCGCCGCGACGGGCGCTGGCCGGATCGGCCGGCGTCGCGGCGCGCACGTGGTGGCCATGGATGTGGGCGATGCGGAAATGCATGTAGCCGACGCCGGCCAGCAGCACCAGGCCAAGGGCGCGCTCGGCGGGCAGGGGGCTGTGCACCATCTCATGGGCGGCCAGGATGCCGAAGATGCCGGCGTTGATTCCGACCGAGAGCGTCAGGCCGACGGCCGCGATCAGGTCCACGCCCGGCCGGGCGATCGTGGCGGCGGCCCAGGCGGTGAGGGCGACCTGCAGCACGATGTAGAGATAGGGCAGGAGCCGGTAACGCAGCGCGCCCGGCGCCGCCTCGGCCTCCGCCTCGAAGCCCAGGGCCAGATCGAAGGTGCAGAGCGCCAGCGGCGTCACGGCCAGGGTCAGCCAGGCCCAGGCCCCGCCAAGGACAAAGCAGAGCGGCGCGGAGCCCAGGAAGGCGAAGGGAAGGGTGAACCTCAGCGCCTTCATAGGGGTTGGACTATCCACCGCACCGGCGAAGTGTGCCACGAAGACATTAGACCGGCCAGTTGTCGATCAGGCGGGTCTTGCCGAGGCGGGCGGCGACGAAAACCCGCGCCGGAGCGGTGGTCGGACCGGCGCCAAGGCAGGCGAGATCATCGGCGCCGCGGACCTCCAGATAATCGACGGAGGTGAAGCCGGCCGCGTCAAGGGCGGCCAGGGCGTGGGTCACGACCACCCCGATCGGCTCGCCGTCGCGCACGGCCTCGGCGGCGGTCCTGATCACCAGGTTCAGCTGGCCGGCGATCCGCCGCTCGTCCGGCGTCAGGTAGGCGTTGCGGGAGGAGAGGGCCAGGCCGTCCTCGGCGCGGACCGTCGGCGCGCCGAGGATCTCCACCGGCATGTCGAGGTCGCGGGCCAGGCGGCGGATGACCAGCAGCTGCTGGTAGTCCTTCTCGCCGAACACCGCGAGGTCCGGCGCGCACTGAGCCAGCAGCTTGGCGACGACGGTGGCGACGCCGGCGAAATGCATCGGCCGCGAATGGCCGTCCATGGGGAGGCTGACCTCGCCGACGGTCACCGTGGTGGCGAACCCGGCCGGATACATTTCATCGGCGGCGGGCGCGTAGAGCAGATCGCAGCCCTCGGCGGCCAGCAGGGCGGCGTCGCGGGCCTCGTCGCGCGGATAGGCCGCGAAATCCTCGTGCGGCGCGAACTGGGTCGGGTTGACGAACAGGCTGGCCACGACGCGATCCGCCCGCCGCCGCGCCAGCCGGACCAGCGACAGGTGGCCCTCGTGCAGAGCCCCCATGGTGGGGACCAGGGCGATGCGCTCGCCGGCGGCGCGCCAGCCGGCGAGCCTCGCGCGAAGCTCGGCGACGGTCCGCGCGGCGGGCAGGGACTGGGCGGTCATGGCTGCGAGATAGCGAATGCGGAGCGACAAAACGACCCCCAAGTTTGCCGCCGCGCACATTGACGCTGTGGGCGGCCGGGGTGTCTGGTTCGAGGCGCGAGGCTTTCGCGAATCGGTCGGAGGAAACGGTGGATCAGGCGCGCGTCATCGTGATCGGCAATGAAAAGGGCGGCGCGGGCAAATCGACCCTGGCCATCCACCTGATGAGCGCCCTGCTGCACGAGCAGGCGCCCGTGGCCGCGATCGACCTCGATCTGCGCCAGCAGTCCATGAGCCGTTTTCTGGCCAGCCGACGCACCTGGTGCGAGGCGAACGGCGCGACCCTGCCGATGCCGCTCGAGCTCGGCCTCGGCGAGGCGGGCGCGCCGGCCAATGTGGACGAAAAGGCCGCAGTCGCCGCCTTCGAGCGCGTCGTTGGCGAGGCCAGGACCGCCGGCGGCTTCGTGATCATCGACACCCCCGGCGGCGACAACGCCCTGTCGCGCGCCGCCCATGGCCAGGCCGACGTGATCGTCACGCCGATGAACGACAGCTTCGTCGACTTCGACCTCCTGGGCCAGGTCGATCCGCTCACCCTGAACGTCACCCGGCCCAGCCTCTATGCCGAGACCGTGTGGAATTCGCGCAAGGCCAAGGCGGTGGCCAGCGGCGGCTCGATCGACTGGATCGTCATGCCCAACCGGTTGGCGCCCGTGCGCGCCCGCAACCGCCAGCGGCTGGAGGAGCGGGTCAACGTGCTGGCCAAGCGGGTCGGCTTCCGCATCGGCGCGGGCCTGCGCGAGCGGGTGATCTATCGCGAACTGCATCCGTTCGGCCTGACCGCGGCCGACCTTTCCCCGGCCGTGCGGCCGGTCCCGATCTCGCTCAGCCATATCGCCGCGCGGCAGGAACTGCGCATGCTGGTGGTCGATCTGGGCCTGACGATCGCGGCCGAGCCGGTGCGCGCCGCGTCATGAGCCTGGGGCGGCCTTGATCCTTCTGCTGGCCGCCGCCGCGCTCGCTGTCTTCGTCCTCTGGGGCGCCGGCGCGCGCCGCCTGAAGCGCCACGCCTATTGGCGCAGCGCCTCCGGCGTCAGCGCCATCGGCGCGATCGCGGTGGCCGCGCTGCTGGCGGTGCGGGGCGAGCTGATCCCCGGAGCGGCGCTTGGCGCGCTCGGGGTCTGGCTGGCGATCATGGCGCGCTGGCCGCGGCCGTTGCGCGCGCCGCCAGCCGCGGGGGCGACGAGCCGGGAGGAGGCGATGGCGATCCTCGGCGTCGGCCCCGACGCCACCGCCGCGGATATCCAGGAAGCCTATACGCGGCTGATCCGTCGTGTTCATCCGGACCAGGGCGGCGCCAGCGGCCTGGCGGCGCAGGTGAACGCGGCGCGGGACCGGCTGAGCCGGCCTTGATCTGAGCTCTGACAGCACTTCGAGATCGAAGATTCACCGCCAAGTTCGCAAAGGACGCCAAGGGGCCATGCTTCCCTTGGCGAGCTTGGCGGCCTTGGCGGTCAAAAAAAACCTGGGTCCCCGCTTCCGCGGGGATGAGCGGATAATATGTCCGGTTCAGCTTCCGTAGCCGATAGGATAGCCCGGTCCGACCACGACGATAGAAAGCTTGCCTAGCCTTCGGGCGTCACCACCACGCAGGTCTGGTGATGGGCGTGCAGGGCGTTGCAGGCGCGCTTGGCTTCGGCGGCGCTCAGGCCCGAGAAGCGGGCGCGGTAGTAGCCGTGGCCGGCGGACTGCACGTCATGGTCAGCGGCGCCGAGCTTTTCGGAATAGCGCTGCTGCAGCGAGGCCAGGGCGTCGTGCGCCTCGCCCTTGTGCTTGTAGGCGCCGATCTGCACCGCATAGGCGGCGTCTTCCTGCTCGCGGGCCTTGGCGCGCGGCTTCTCGGCCTTGGCCAGCTTCGCCTCGCGGGCGGCCTGGCGGCGCTCGGCGCGGGTCATGGGCCGATCGGGCGTCTGGGCGGGCGGGCCGCCGCGGTCGACGCGCGGCGGACCGAGTTCCTCGGGCACGTCGCGGGAGACCAGGTGATGGGCGGGGGTGGCGTCGGTCAGCACGATCTGGACGCCGGCCTGCTCGCCGGAGCCCTGCTCCGTCGGCGGGCGGACCACCTGGCCGATCGGGGCCGGCTCCTTCAGATTGTCGGCGACGGTGATGTTCTGGCCGATGGCGCGGTGGCCAAGGACGCTGAAGCCGGCGTCGAACAGGTCGGCGACGTGGGCGTCGCGGGCGGCGCTGGAGCTGCCGCCGAGCACCACCACGATCAGCCGGCGATTGTCGCGGACGGCCGAGGCGGCGAGGTTGAATCCGGAAGCGCCGATATAGCCGGTCTTCAGCCCGTCGACGCCGGGCGTCCGGCCCAGCATGCCGTTGTGATTGTTCATCACCAGCCCGTGGTAGTCGAAGCTGCGGATGCTGAAATAGTGGTAGTACTGCGGGTAGTCGCGCATCACCGCCCGCGACAGGGTGGCGATGTCCCGGGCGGTGGAGATCTGCCGCGGGTCGGGCAGGCCGGACGCATTCACATAGTGGGTGCCGGTCATGCCCAGTTCCTGGGCGCGCAGGGTCATCAGGGTGGCGAAGCGGGCCTCGCTGCCGCCGATCTTCTCGGCCAGGGCGACGGCCATGTCGTTGGCCGAATGGACCGCGACCGCGTGCATTGCATCATCGACGGTGATGGTTTCGCCGGGGCGCAGACCCAGTTTGCTGGGCGCCATGCTGGCGGCGTGCGGCGAAACCACGATGATGTCGTTAGGTCTGATTCGGCCCGAGGCGAGCGCCTCGAAGGTCAGGTAGAGCGTCATGATCTTGCTGATCGACGCCGGATAGCGGGGGCTGTCGGCGTTGCGCTGGTAGAGCACTTCGCCGTTGCCGGCGTCCATCACGATCGAGGCGTAGCGCGGAGCGCTTGTAAAAAAGGGAGCCTGGGCCTGGGCTGAGCTCACCGCACCGAGGTCGGCGCCGAAGACGGTCGCCAGGACCAAGGACAACGCCATGAACAGGCGGCGGGCGGTCTGGTACATAAGGGCGCTCGTCGAAAAAATACTGGCGGACCCCGCTCCGCCAACGCGTGCGTGTACCATGGCGCACTCGACCTTTCATTAAAGTAAACAACTAGTGAGCAAGAATGCCGCAGGCGGATAAAATCGCAAAAATGCTGCAGTGCACAACGAGCTCAGCCGTCGTTGTGCACTGCACAATTTTTCTTGACGACAGCGTTATCCGCTGGCACAAGCCGAACCCGCGCGGATCCTCCCCCAACCCAGCCGCGCCGGAGATGCCCCAGCCATGGCCACCAGCGCCCAAACCCTCAAGTCGACGGCGGAGCAGTACACCGCCGCCGGCAGCAAAGCTTTCAAGGACGCGGTCGAAAAGTCGATGACCGCGATGAACGATCTCAACGCCCACTCCAAGTCCAACCTCGAGGCGGTCGTCGCCTCGGTCGCCGCCGCCAGCAAGGGAGCCGAGGCTCTCGGCGCCCAGGCGATGAGCTATTCGAAGAAGTCGATCGACGACCATATGGCCGCCGCGCGTTCCTTCTCGACCGCCAAGAGCATCCAGGAAGTGGTCGAGCTGCAGACCGCCTGGGCCAAGTCGACCCTGGAAGCCTATCTCGCCGAAGTGAACAAGGCCTCGGAAACCGTCGCCGCCTCGCTGAAGGAGACGCTGACCCCGCTCAACGCCCGCGTCACCGCCGCCGTCGAGACCTTCCAGTCCGCCCGCTGATTCGACCTTCCAGTTCAACGACTGAGTCGAGCCCGGGGCGGGAAACCGCTCCGGGCTCTTTGTTTTGGCGCAAACCCTGGTTTTTCACGCAGCCGATGGCCCGGTTTTGAGTTTAATCGTCGCGGAGGGACGCAACGCCCTTCCATATGACGCAGGTTTTCATATCTAATCCGCCCGTGGATGGTTCGCGGCGCGCCCTGGAGACCCTTTGATGGCCGAGCGAAAGCAAGGTGATCAGAAAACAGACGTCGGTATCGGTGTGGTCACGCAGACCAAGCCGAAGACGCAAAAACCGTCGCTTTATCGCGTTTTGCTCTTGAACGACGACTACACGCCTATGGAATTCGTGACCTACGTTCTCGAGCGATTCTTCAACAAGTCACGCGAGGACGCGATTGCGATCATGCTTCACGTGCACCAGCATGGAGTCGGCGTATGCGGCGTCTTCACCTTTGACGTCGCCGAAACCAAGGTCGCCCAGGTGATCGATACCGCCCGGCGCGAAGGCCATCCGCTTCAGTGCACCATGGAAAAGGACTGAGTCACCTTGCCCTCGTTTTCGCGCAACCTTGAAGAGACACTTCACCGGGCGGTCGCCTTCGCCAACCAGCGAAAGCACGAATACGCCACGCCCGAGCACCTGCTGCTCGCCCTGATCGACGACCAGGACGCCGGCGCGGTGATGAACGCCTGCGACGTCGACATGGGGGCGCTGAAGAAGAGCCTGGTGAACTATCTCGACACCGAGCTGACCTCGATCGTGGTCGACGACGGCGAGGACGCCAAGCCGACGGCCGGCTTCCAGCGCGTCATCCAGCGGGCGGTGATCCACGTCCAGTCCTCCGGCCAGGAGGACGTCACCGGCGCCAATGTGCTGGTGGCCATCTTCTCCGAGCGCGAAAGCCACGCCGCCTATTTCCTGCAGGAACAGGAGATGAGCCGCTACGATGCCGTCAACTTCATCTCCCACGGCATCGCCAAGAAGGCGGGCGCCTCGGAGAGCCGCCCGGTCAAGGGCGCCGACGATGACGAGAAGCCGGCGGTGAAGACCGGTGGCGAGGCGCTGGAAGCCTACTGCGTCAACCTCAACGAGAAGGCCCGCGCCGGGAAGGTCGATCCGCTCATCGGCCGCACCAACGAGGTCGAGCGCTGCATCCAGATCCTGTGCCGGCGCACCAAGAACAACCCGCTGCTGGTCGGCGATCCCGGGGTCGGCAAGACCGCCATCGCCGAGGGCCTGGCCCGCAAGATCGTCAATCACGACGTGCCCGACGTGCTGACCGGCGCGACCATGTTCTCGCTGGACATGGGCGCCCTCCTGGCCGGCACCCGCGACCGCGGCGACGTCGAGGAGCGGGTCAAGCAGGTGATCAAGGAGCTGGAGAGCCACCCCAACGCCATCCTGTTCATCGACGAGATCCACACCGTCATCGGCGCCGGCGCGACCAGCGGCGGGGCGATGGACGCCTCCAACCTGCTGAAGCCGGCCCTGGCGTCCGGCACGCTGCGCTGCATGGGCTCGACAACCTACAAGGAGTTCCGCCAGCACTTCGAAAAGGACCGCGCCCTGGTGCGCCGGTTCCAGAAGATCGACGTCAACGAGCCGACGATCGAGGATAGCTTGAAGATCCTCAAGGGCCTGAAGTCCTACTACGAGGACTTCCACAAGCTGCGCTACACCAGCGAGGCCCTGAAGGCGGCGGTGGACCTGTCGGCGCGCTACATCACCGACCGCAAGCTGCCGGACAAGGCCATCGACATCATCGACGAAGCCGGCGCCTCGCAGATGCTGCTGCCGGAATCGCGGCGCAAGAAGACCATCGGCCTGAAGGAGATCGAGGCTGTGGTCGCCAAGATCGCCCGCATCCCGCCGAAGTCGGTGTCCAAGTCCGACACTGAGGCGCTGAAGCAGCTGGAGACCGACCTGAAGGGCGCGGTGTTCGGCCAGGAGGAGGCGATCCACCAGCTCTCCGCCGCCATGAAGATGGCGCGGGCCGGCCTGCGCGACCCGCAGAAGCCGATCGGCTGCTACCTGTTCTCCGGCCCCACCGGCACCGGCAAGACCGAGACGGCGCGGCAACTGGCCTCGACCCTGGGCATCGAACTGCTGCGCTTCGACATGAGCGAGTACATGGAGCGCCATACGGTGAGCCGGCTGATCGGCGCGCCGCCGGGCTATGTCGGCCACGACCAGGGCGGCCTGCTGACCGACGCGGTCGACCAGCACCCGCACGCAGTGGTGCTGCTCGACGAGATCGAGAAGGCCCACCAGGACGTCTACAACATCCTGCTGCAGGTGATGGACCACGGCTCGCTGACCGACGCGGTCGGCAAGAAGGTGGATTTCAGGAACGTCATCCTGATCATGACCACCAATGCCGGCGCCTCGGAAGGCCAGCGCAACTCCATCGGCTTCGGCCGCGGCCGCGCCCAGGGCGAGGACGAGGAGGCGATCAAGCGCATCTTCTCGCCCGAGTTCCGCAACCGGCTGGACGCGACGGTGGCCTTCAAGCCGCTGACCCCGGAGATCATCCGCCAGGTGGTGCACAAGTTCGTCATCCAGCTGGAAGCCCAGCTGGCCGACCGGCACGTCACCGTCCAGGTCTCCGACGACGCGGCCGACTGGCTGGCCAAGAACGGATTCGACGAGCTCTATGGCGCCCGGCCGCTGGCCCGGGTGATCCAGGAGAACATCAAGAAGCCGCTGGCCGATGAGATCCTGTTCGGACGGCTGATCCGCGGCGGCCACGTCATGGTGACGCTGAAGGACGGCAAGCTGGCCTTCGACTTCGACGTCGCCGGCGGGACCGACGAGGGCGCGTCGGGCGAGAAGGAACCGGTCCTGGCCGGCTGAGGATAACGGCGCGCGGGTCTTCGGGCTCGCGCGCCGCCGATCCGCCATCAGCGCGTCAGCGTAAAGCTCAGCTCCATCGTCCCGCCGACCGGCGTGGCGAGCCAGCGGCCGGCGAGGTCGGCCACGCGTCGGCGCACCCGCAACGCGAAATCCGGCGTGAACCAGCGCGGCGGACGTTCACCGGAAAAGCCGAGGTTCGCCGCCGCCTGGTCGGCGAAGGCCTCATCGTCCAGGCCGTCCTCCCGCAGCGCCTCGGCCAGGGCCTCGACCACCCGCCCGGTGACCGCCATCTCGCCGCCCAGCGCCTGGCCGCCGGCGATGGCCAGCTCGGCATAGCCGCCGATCTTGGCCAGCAGGCCATAGAAGGAGCCCTGCAGCCCCGCCTCGCTCTCGACCGCGAAGTGCAGCAGGTCGTGGAACAGCTCCGCCTCGCCCTCCAGATCGAACACCTCGCCGGTCCCGTCCGCGAGCCGGTGCTCGAAGCGATACCGCTCGGGCGACAGGCGCGTGAAGCGGAGGATGAGGTCGTTTCCGTTCATGTCATCGCGTCCTTCTCCGCACGGGAGAAGTCTGGTTCACGCGATCTTCGCGGCGATCTCTTTCGCCAGCGCCGCCAGTTCGGCGGGGTCGGCCATGCCGCCCTGGGCGTGGGGCTTCAAGGGCGCGCCGGTCCAGCGGGGGATGATGTGGAAATGCAGGTGGAAGATGGTCTGGCCCGACGCGGCGCCGTTGAATTGGGCGACCATGACGCCGTCCGGCTGCAGCGCCAGGCGCACGGCACGGGTGAGGCGCTGGACGCCCAGGATCAGGTGCTGCAGCGGCTCGGGCTCGACCTCCAGCAGATTGCGCGCCCGGCTCTCCTTGGAGATCACCAGGGTATGGCCGCGGCTCTGCGGGAAGACGTCCATGAAGGCCAGCACGTGGGCGTCCTGGTAGACCAGGGCCGCCGGGGCCTCGCCGCGCAAAATCTTGGCGAAGATGTTGCCGTCGTCGTAAACCCCGTCGAGGCTCATGGCTTTTCGGACCTCTTCAGTCAGCGTCGCCCATGCTCTAACAAACGCCGAGGCCAGCGGCCATGCCGGAACCCGATCCGCCCAAACCCAATCTGACCGAGCGGCAGCAGAAGTGGTTCGCCACCGTGCGCGCCGGTCTGGAGCGCGACACCGGCAGGACCATGGCGCAATGGGTCGCCATCGCCAGGAGCTGCCCCGAAGAGGGCCATCGCGCGCGGCTGAAATGGCTGAAGGACAACCACGGCCTGCTGCAGAACCGCGCTTCGCAGGTGCTGAGCGAGGCCTTCGGCTCGCCGACGGCCTGGCGCGAGCCGGACGGTCTGATCGAGGCGCTGTGGGCCGATCCGTCGTCGCGGGCGATCTTCCAGGCCATCGACGCCGCCGCTCGCCAGCCCGACGGGGTGATCCGGACGGCGCGCAAGGGCTATACCGCCTGGTCGCGCAAGGTGCAGTTCGCCGCCGCGCGGCCGGTCAGGGGCGGCAAGGCCATGCTGGGCCTGGCGGTGACGCCGGAGGCCGGCCCGCGGCTGCAGGCGGCGATGAACGAGAGCTGGTCCGAGCGGCTGAAGGCGCGGACGCTGCTGGCTTCGCCGGCGGAGGTCGACGACGAGATCGGCGCCCTGTTGCGCGAGGCCTGGGAGCGATCCTAGGCCGCCGGCAACCTGGCGAACACCGCCTCGGCCGCCGCCGGCGGCTCGATGTCGAAAAGCTTGTCCAGCACCTCGGCCAGCTCGGCCGCGCCGGTCAGGGTGTGCACCATCGCCGTGCCGTCCCGCGCCCGCTCGGTCAGC
>DATAYM010000028.1:0-22760 GCA_036272595.1 Caulobacteraceae bacterium | reverse complement strand
CAAGTATTTCGGCCGCTGGCCGCTGGCGATCGGCCAGTCGCTGGATGCCTGGAGCGACTTCGTCGACACGCTCATGAACGGGGCCCCGCAGGCCCGCGCCTACGATCTGGTGGAACTGGCGGGGATCGCCGCATCGCTGCTCACATCGGCGCTGCTCTGGCCGCGCGACAAGGCGCTGACGCTCTATGGCCTGGCGACGTTCGCGGTGGTCGCCACCTCGGGCGCGGCGCTCGGCATGCACCGCTACGCGCTGGCGATGCCGTCGCTGTTCTTGGGCCCCGCCTACCTAGGCGCGCGCCATCCGGTGTTCGATCGGCTGTGGACGCTGGCGTGCGTCGTGGGTCTCGCCGCCCTGACGCTCGCCTTCAGCTTCGGCTTCTGGGCGGGCTGAGCCGCGCCCGCACTGCCGCTGGCCCTAAGGGCGCGCGGGCTTCTTCGGCGCGGCGATCAGGCCTTCGCGCTGGGCGCGCTTGCGGGCCAGCTTGCGGGCGCGGCGCACCGCTTCGGCCTTCTGGCGGGCGCGCTTCTCGGAGGGCTTTTCGTAGTGCACGTGCCGCTTCATCTCGCGGAACGAGCCTTCGCGCTGCATCTTCTTCTTCAGGGCTTTCAGCGCCTGGTCGACATTATTGTCGCGGACGAAAATCTGAACGATGACCAATCCTCCTGGACGCGCCCCGGGGAGTCCGGTCCCTTACGGAGGCGCGAATACGATCTCGCGTCCGCGAGCGACGCCCGCGTACGTGGGCGGGGCTAGTATCAGAGCAGGACGCCAATGTCCACGGCGAGACGGCCGCACCGGCGCGGTATAAGGTGTCTTCGCATGAGCGCTGTCGAAACCGATTGGGCCGATGAGGCCGAGGTCCGCGTCCTTGAGGCCGCGATCGCGCTCGCGCCGGCCGTGGGCTGGAACAGCCGCCTGGTCGCGCGCGCGGGCGCGGCGGCCGGGTTGCCGGCCGGCGAGACGCTTTTGCTCCTGCCCGACGGCCCGCGCGACCTGGCGGCGCTGTTCTCGCGCCGGCACGACCGGGCGGCGCTGGACGCCCTCGGCGGGCTCGATCCCAAGACCCTGAAGATGCGCGAGCGCATTTCGCGCGGCGTCGAGGCGCGGCTGGACGCCGCCGCGGCCGACGGCGAGGCGGTCGTCCGCCGATGGGCCGGCTTCCTGGCCCTGCCGATAAACATGCCGCTGGCCTTGCGGCTGGTCTGGGAAAGCGCCGACGCCATCTGGCGCTGGGCCGGCGACCGCGCCACCGACGAGAACCACTATTCCAAGCGCGCCATCCTGGCGGCCATCCTGATCACCACCCTGGCCATCCGCCTGGACGCCGGCCGCGAAGCCGCCTCGGCCCACCTGGCGACCCAGATCGGCCGGGTGATGGCCTACGAGACCTGGAAGGCCAAGCTCCGCCCCGCCGACCTCGCCCGCGACCTGGCGAGCGCGCTGGGCCGTCTGAGGTACGGGCGCTAGGCGCAAAATGCAGGCGCTGCACCTGCATGGATCAGGCCGCGATCCTGCGATCCGCTAGACGCTAGATTGAACGAAAGGGAGGCCCGGACGGATCCGGACCTCCTCTGGGGCCGCGCCGTGGATAGCCGCCGAAGCCGCCGCTCCGATCGGCGCGAGGTTTCGATCAGGGGGCTGAAGCTGCGCCGGCGACGGCGCCGGTGCCGCCACCCACGGCGGCGCCAACCGCCGCGCCAGGAGCGCACCCGATTGGAAGCGTCACGATACACCCGATCGCCGCGCCGATACCGGCGCCGGTCGCTCCGCCCGCCAAGGCGCGCGCGCCCGGATCGGCGTGCCAGCTCCCCTCCCGATCGTAATATCCGCGGTCATCTTCCGGGTCCGAGAGCCAGCGCACATGCTCGTCACTCCGGTGGGCGTCATACCAATCGGAATTATAGTAGGTGATCGGCGCGTCGGCCCCGTAAGCATACCGCCGGTGCACCCGCCAGCATTCGCCGTACTGATTGCAGGCGACATAGGTCCGTTCAACCGGTTGGGCGTTCGCCACGCTCGGCATCATCGAGCTTCCGCCCACAGTGCCCAAAAGCGAACTCAGTGCGAAGGCAGTGGTGAGAATCTTCATAGTATATCACCTTTCTTGGCGAGGGGCCGCAGGCCCGCAACCGTCCACTCGACTACAAACGAGGCGGAAAGACCTTGGTTCCAGCTAGGCTGGGGACGAGGAGAACCGGCGACGCCGATCCTGTGACGGAAGCGCCATCCGGGTCACCTCGACGGAGGGTTCCGCAGGTCTCCTGAACGGGATCAACACCCCGTATCGACGCCGACCGGCGGCTAACCGCGGCCGGCGAGGGCGGCGCCCGCGTCGGCGTGGAAGCGGGCGTTCCAGATCGTCGCCAGGGCCGAGATGGCGGTGACCACCCAGAAGGCCAGGGTGAAGTCGCCGAAGCCCGGCGTCGCGCGGCGGGTGATCAGCATGCCGATGTGCAGGCTGACGGCGCCGACGCAGATGCCGAGCGACAGCATCAGCTGCTGGAAGGTGGCGTAGAAGCTGGTCGCCTGGCTCATCCGTTCCGGCGGAATCTCGTCATAGGCGATGGTGTTGTAGGCGGTGAACTGGAACGACATGAAGAAGCCGCAGGCCGCCAAGGTCGCGAAGATGGCCGCGACCGGCCAGGCGGGCCGGAAGAAGCCGCAGACCGCGTAGCCGCCGCTGGAAATCAGCCCGTTGACGATGAGGCTGTTCCTGAAACCGAAGCGGCGCAGGGCCGCCGGGGCGATCCACTTCATGCCGAAGGAGCCGATGGCCGCGGCGATGGTGATCGAACCGCTGGCCGCCGCGCTCATGCCGAAGCCGAGCTGCAGCATCAACGGCAGAAGGAACGGCTGGGCGCCCTGGGTGATGCGGGTCAGCGAGCCGGCGATCACCGAAAGGCGGAAGGTCGGCACGCGCATCAGGGTAAGGTCGAGGATCGGGGCGGGCGTGCGGCGCGCGTGCCAGATGTAGGCCGCGCCCGCGGCGAGGCCCATGCCGATCAGGGCCAGCGCCAGCGGCAGTTGGCCGGAGCGGCTGGTGGTCTCGAAGCCGAACAGCAGGCCGCCGAGCGAGAGGCCGGAGAGGATGAAGCCGGCGAAGTCGGGCCGGGGCGGCGTCTCGCCGCGCACCTGGCCGATGAACCTGGTGACCAGGACGATGCCGAGCACGCCGACCGGGATGTTCAGGTAGAAGATCCAGCGCCAGTCGAGGTAGGTGACGATGAAGCCGCCCAGCGGCGGTCCGATGATCGGCCCGATCAGCGCCGGGACCAGCAGCCAGGACATGGCCTGGACGAGATCCTCCTTGGCGACGCTGCGGAGCAGGACGAGGCGGCCGATCGGGATCATCATCGCCCCGCCGATGCCCTGCAGGAAGCGGGCGCCGATCAGGAAGGGCAGGCTGCGCGCCTGGCCGCACAGCACCGATCCGGCCAGGAAGAGGACGATGGCGGCGCGGAACACGGTCTTGGAGCCGAACCGGTCGGCCAGCCGCCCGCTGGCCGGAATGAAGACGGCCAGCGCCATCAGATAGGCGGTCAGGGCCGAACTCATCCAGGTCGCCGGCACGTGGAAGTCGCGCGCCATGGTCGGCAGGGCGGTGGCCAGGATGGTCGCATCCATCTGCTCCATGAAGAGGGCGCAGGCGATGATCAGGGCGATGGTGCGATAGTTGCGCTGGACGCGAGGGTCGGTGGACGGCGGCGGCGTCGGCGTCATGGCGACCGCCTCGGCCGCCGGTACGATGCCGTCGCGAATCTCGGCGTTGATGGAGGCCAGGCCGCGGCGGCGGGGTCTCAGCACGGAAGGGACCTGATCACCGCGCCCTGATAGAACAGGGGCGCCGACGCGTCATCAGGCGCCGGAGAGGTTTCGAGGGCCCGGGCGATCACAAGGAGCATGGGCCAGCGCGGAGAAGGAGACGGTCGTGCAACCTGATCAATTCAAGCCGTATCTGTCCGACCGCCTCTGGGAGACGGACCTATATCCGCTGGAACTCATCGCCAGGACGAAGGTCCGCGATCATTACCGGCTTGCGGACGGCAACCGGCTGATGGTCGCGACCGACCGTCTGAGCGCCTTTGATCGCATCGTTGCGTCGATCCCGCTGAAAGGCCAGATTCTGACGCAACTTTCGAGCTACTGGTTCGACGCGACCTCCGACATCATCCCCAACCACGTCGTCGGGGTTCCCGACCCAAACGCCATGATCTGCAAGCCGCTTGAGATGCTGCCCGTGGAGTTTGTCGTTCGCGACTATCTTACGGGGTCGACCTCGACGTCCATCTGGCCAATGTACCGATCCGGTGACCGGCGCCCTTACGGCATCGCTTTGCCGGAGGGCTTGCGAGAGAACGAAAAACTTCCCGAGACCGTGATAACCCCGGCCGCGAAGGGCGATCACGACCAGCCGCTCACCCGCACGGAAGCGATCGGCCAGGGGCTGGTCTCCGAGGCTCTCTGGGAAGAGGCCAGCGCCGCGGCGCTGGCGGTTTTCGCCCGCGGCAGAGAGCTGGCGGCGCGACAGGGAGTCCTGCTTGTCGACACCAAGTATGAATTCGGTCTGGACCCCGAAGGGCGACTTGTTCTCGCGGATGAACTGCATACACCGGACAGCAGCCGGTTCTGGATGGCGGACAGTTACGAAACGCGATTCCGAGACGGCCTCCCGCCGAATGGCCTCGACAAGGACATCATCAGACATTGGCTGATCTCCCAGTGCGACCCATACGTCGATCCACTTCCAGTCGTGCCGGACGACATCCTGCTTGAGGTGGCGGCCCGCTATGGGCGCGCCTTGGGGCTGATCACCGGCGCGGACCTGGATTGGCCGGACGCCAACCTGGCGAGCGCCGAGCGCCTGCGGGCGAATCTTCGGTTGCCGGCCTGAGGCCCTACTCCCAGCCCTCTCACAGACACGCCAGAACCAGGTCACGGACTTGGTGCAGGTCACGCGCGACAAGGACGCACAGGGCGCAAAGCTCGTCGGTGGGTTCAAGCAGGTCGGGCACCATCACGGTCATCATGCCAGCCGCCGACGCCGATCTCACGCCGACATGGGAATCCTCCAACGCCAGGCATGACCGAGGCTCGACCTCCAGCCGTTCGGCGGCCTTCAGAAATGGATCGGGCGCGGGTTTGCCGTTCTCGTAGTCGCCACGGCAGACGATCTGGTCGAACCGGTCGCTCAGCCCGTGCGAGGCCAGGTGACGCTCGACGGTCGTTCGAGACGACGAGGTGGCGATCGCGCGCGGCAGCCTGAACTGGTCCAGGACTTCCAGCAGCTCGGGCGCTCCCGGCTTCAAGGCAAGCTTGTTTTCGGCGATCAGCCAGAAATGGCGCGTCCAGTTCGCGTGGAAATCGTCAAAGCGGAAATCCTCGCCGAAGTGCGACAGGAACAAATCCCGGCATTGCGAGCGACGCACGCCGATGGACTTGTCGTAGACCTCGTCCGGAATCGCGCGCCCACGCTCGGCGGCGGCGGACAGCAGCGCCTCCTGCCAGAGGGCTTCGGTATCGAACAGCAGGCCGTCCATGTCGAAGATCACGGCGCTGGGGCGATGCGGCAATGTCATGCTGTGGGCATCCTGCTCGCGCCGACATTTGCATTCCAGCCCATTGAGCAAGCATCGCTGCCTGCCGCCGAGGGCGCCGACCTTGCTCAGTAGCGCACCCAGCCCCTTGCGCGAACCAATGCGCGGGTGGAGCATTCTGCTTATGGGGTCGTAAGAGCGTCCCCAACTGGGAAAGGCTCCGCCGATGAGCGCCCACGCGCCTGGAGTCGTACGGGTTGTGGCCCTGGTCGGCCCGACCGGGGCCGGCAAGACCAGCCTGCTGGACGCCATGCTGAGCGCGGCCGGCGCGCGATCCCCGAAGACGGGCGGCGCGGGCGGATCGGTGGGCGACGCCAGTCCCGAAGCCCGCGCCAGGGGCCATTCGGTCGAACTGAACTTCGCCGGCTTCGAATACCTGGACGACCGCTATGCGGTGATCGATTGCCCCGGCGCGGTGGACTTCGCCGCCGAGGGCGACCTCGCCCTGCCGGCGGTGGATCTGGCCGTGGTGGTGGCCAGTCCAGATCCCGCCAGGGCGATCCTGCTGCAGCCGGTGCTGAACCAGCTGGAGCGGCTGGGCGTGGCGCGGCTGATCTTCGTCAACCGGATGGACCAGGCGCGCGGCTCGGTGGCCGATCTGCTGACGGCCCTCGGCGCGGTGAGCGCGGTCCCGGTCGTGGCGCGTCAGCTGCCGCTCTGGTCCAGCGAGCAGGTCACCGGCTTTGTCGACCTGGGTCTGGAGCGGGCGTTCGCCTACCGGGAAGGCGGGCCTTCGGAACGGATTTCACCGTCGGCCGAGGTCGTGGAGGTGGAAAAGGACGCCCGCTTCCACATGCTCGAGCAGCTGGCCGATTTCGACGACGAGCTCTTCGAGCAGCTGATTTCCGACCAGACGCCGGAGCCGGAGCGGGTGTTCGCCGACCTGGTGCGCGAGATGAACGACGGGCTGATCGCGCCGGTGATGTTCGGCGACTCGTTGAAGGGGTTCGGCGTGCGGCGGCTGCTCAAGGCGCTTCGCCACGACGCCGGCTCGCCCGTTGCGGCGGCGCGGCGGCTGGGGGCGGACGGCCCCGGCGTCTATGTCATCAAGACCTCCTACGCCGGCCAGGGCGGCAAGCTGACCTATGCGCGGGCGCTGGGCGGAGCCGTCGCGGACGGCGCCGAACTGGTTTCGCCGGATGGCGAGCGCAACCGGGCGGCGGGCCTGTTCGCCCTGCAGGGGGCGGCGTTGCGCAAGGTCGGTCAGGCGGCGGACGGCGAGGTGGTGGCCATCGGCAAGCTGGAGCACGCCAGGGCCGGGGACTTCCTGTCGCAGCACGGCGCGCCGAAAGCGGTCGCCGGCGCCGTCGCGCCGCGGCCGCCGGTGTCGGGGCTGGCGATCGCGGCCATGACCCGCAACGAGGACGTCCGGCTGTCCGTCGCCCTGGCCAAGCTCGTCGAGGAGGATCCGGCGCTGAGCCTGAGCCAGGAGCCGGAGACCCACGAGACCATCCTGGCCGGCCAGAGCGAGGCGCACCTGCGGCTGGCCCTGGAGCGGTTGAAGCGCCGCTTCGGTCTGGACGTGACCACGGGGCCGCCGTCGACCGCCTACAAGGAGACCATCACCGGCCCGGTCACCCAGCATGCGCGCCACAAGAAGCAGACCGGCGGCCACGGCCAGTACGGCGACGTCACCGTCGAGATCCGGCCGACACCGCGCGGCGCGGGCTTC
This sequence comes from Caulobacteraceae bacterium, assembly GCA_036272595.1. Classification (GTDB taxonomy): domain Bacteria; phylum Pseudomonadota; class Alphaproteobacteria; order Caulobacterales; family Caulobacteraceae; genus Poindextera. The sequence continues at coordinate 15,493 of DATAYM010000028.1, read as the reverse complement.
GAATTCGCCCAGCGGATCACCGGCGGCGTCGTGCCCAGGCAATGGATCCCGGCGGTGGAGCTCGGGGTGCGGGACGCGATGGCGAAGGGTCCGCTGGGCTTTCCGGTGGTCGACGTGGCGGTGACGCTCATCGACGGCGGCTTCCACAGCGTCGACAGCTCGGAAATGGCCTTCCGGCAGGCCGGGCGACTGGCGATGGAGGAGGGCCTGCGCCGCTGTGGCCCGTCGTTGCTGGAGCCGATCGAGCGCGTCGTCATCCATGTCCCTTCGTCAAGCACCTCCAGCGTCACCTCGTCGCTGTCGGCCAGGCGCGGCCAGGTGCTGGGCTTCGGACCGCGCGAGGGATGGAGCGGCTGGGACAGCGTCGAGGCCCTGCTGCCGCGGGCCGAGCGCCACAGCTTCATCGGCGAACTGCGCTCCGTTTCGCAAGGCCTGGGCTCGTTCGAATTCAGCTTCGACCACATGGCGGAGATGAACGAGCGGATGGCCGAGGAAATCACCCGCACCGGCGACAGACGCATCTCGGGCTAGGTTGGTGATCGGCGAAGCTCGCCGACGGACGGGTCTCGTCGCGGGCCCCCGAATCCCGCTCATCCCCCGCGATTCAGGCTTTTTACTTTGAGGGTCGAGTGATGGCGAGGGGGTAGGTTTGACCACCAAGCACACCAAGCACACCAAGAAGAGAAAAAGTCAGCGCTGATCCTTTGTGTGCTTGGTGTGCTTGGTGGTAAATATTCGCCTTCGCGGTGCGAATGGGCCAGAAGACAAAAGGCCTGGATTCCCCGCCTTCGCGGGGATGAGCGGATTGTTGGAAGCGGATTCAGCTTAGGCTCGGCTAAGCTTGCTCAAGACCTAACCACGCTCCAGGGGGCGGAGGCGGTTGATGTGGCCCATCTTGCGGCCGTCGCGGGCTTCGTGCTTGCCGTAGAGCCACAGGCGCGCGTCGGCCTCGCCGACCAGGGCCGGCCAGCGGTCGACCTCGGCGCCGATCAGGTTTTCCATCTCGACCTGGGCCAGGGCGGCGGTGGGGCCGAGCGGCCAGCCGGCGATGGCGCGGACGTGCTGCTCGAACTGGTCCACCTCGCAGCCATCCAGGGTCCAGTGGCCGGAATTGTGCACCCGGGGGGCGATCTCGTTGACTAGGAGGCGGCCGTCGGCGAACTCGAACAATTCCACGCCGGCGACGCCGACATAGTCCAGGCCGGTCAGCACCCGGGCGGCGATCGCCTGGGCCTGTTCGCGCACATGGGCCGAGACCCGGGCCGGCGCGCGGGTGCGGCGCAGGATGCCGTTCTCGTGGTGGTTCTCGCCGAGCGGATAGGCGACCACGTCGCCATCGCGGCCGCGCGCGGCGATCACCGACAACTCGCGGGCGAACTCGGCGCGGGCCTCCAGGATCGCCGGAACGCCGCCGATGCGGGCGAAGGCCGCCGCGGCGTCGGCGTGGCTCTCGACCCAGGTCTGGCCCTTGCCGTCATAGCCCTCGCGGCGGGTCTTCAGCAGCGCCGGCGCGCCCAGCCGGTCCAGGGCGGCGGCGATGTCGGCGGCGGACTCGATGGCGGCGAAATCGACCGTCGGCGCGCGGCAGGCGCCCAGGAAGGTCTTTTCCTCGACCCGGTCCTGCGCGACGGCCAGCGCGCGGGCGCCGGGCGCCACCGCAACGCCCAGCCGCTCCAGCGTCTCGACCACGCCGGCCGGCACGTTCTCGAACTCGAAGGTGACCACGTCGGCGACGTTGGCCAGGGCGCTGAGGGCCTTTTCGTCGCCGTAGTCGGCCAGGATGGTGCGAGCCGCCACCCGGCTGGCGCAGCTGTCGGGCTCGGGGGTCAGGACCACCACGTCGAAGCTGAGGCGCGCCGCCGCCATGGCCAGCATGCGGCCGAGCTGGCCGCCGCCGAGGACGCCGATGGTGGAGCCGGGAGCCAGCGGAAAAGCGGCCATGGAGCTTTAGTCGGCCACCGTTTCGGGCACCGACGCCGCGAGCGCCTCGGCGCGGTCGGCCAGCCGCCGCGCCAGGTCCGCGTCGGACAGGGCGAGGATCCGCGCGGCCAAAAGGCCGGCGTTGGCCGCGCCGGCCTCGCCGATGGCCAGGGTGCCGACGGGGATGCCGGCCGGCATCTGATTGATGGACAGCAGCGAATCCAGCCCCTTCAGCGCCCGGCTCTCGATCGGCACGCCCAGCACCGGCAGGGTGGTCATCGAGGCGGTCATGCCGGGCAGGTGGGCGGCGCCGCCGGCGGCGGCGATGATCACCTTGAAGCCCTTGTCCTTGGCGGATCTGGCGAAGGCGTACATCCGGTCGGGCGTGCGGTGGGCCGACACCACCTTGGGCTCATAGCCGACGCCGAGCTCGTCGAGCACGGTCGCGGCGGCTTGCAGGGTCGGCCAGTCCGACCGGCTGCCCATGATGATCGCAACCGGCGCGCTCGCGGCGCTCGCATCAGCCATGACGGCTCCGAAAAGGACGAAAGCGGCGAGTATAGAGGCGTGCTTTGCGCTCGCAACCGATGGCGTTAGGATTCGCCTTGCTTCGGGCGATTCCCGTTTTTCGCGGGAATTGGGGGCGGGCGGACTGGGCGGGCTTTCGATGAAGCTCCTGGGCGTGCGCATGGATGCGCTGGCCGGCGTCAGGCGGCGGCCGGGAACCAGCGCGCCCGTGCTTGCCGCCCCGGGCGAGGCCGCGGCCCCGCCCGACAGCGCCGCCTTTCTGGGCCTGGGCGCCGGCGACCTGACCGGGCCGGTTCAGGCGGCGCTGACCACGCTGCTGGGCGAGATCGGGGAGCTGCGGCAGGAGGTCGGCCGGCTGAAGGCGCGGCTGAGCGAGGCCGAGGGCCTGGCCGACGAGGACGTGCTGACGCCGCTGCTCAACCGCCGGGCCTTCGTGCGCGAGCTGCGCCGGGTGCTGGCCTTCACCCAGCGCTATGGCGGCCCGGCCAGCCTAGCCTATTTCGATCTCGACGGCTTCAAGGCGGTCAACGACCGGTTCGGCCACGCCGCCGGCGACGTGGCGCTGCAGGCGGTGGCGCGGCGGCTGGCCGATCACGTGCGCGAATCCGATATCGCCGGCCGGCTGGGCGGCGACGAGTTCGGCGTCATCCTGGTGCATGCCGACCATGAGGCCGCGATGGCCAAGGCGGCGGCGCTGGCGGGCATCGTCGAGGCCGAGCCGGTGGCGTGCGGCGAATGGCTGATGCCGGTCAGGATCAGCTACGGCCTCGGCCAGATCATGCCCGACTCCACCGCCGAACAGGTGCTCGCCGAGGCCGACGCGGCCATGTACGCGCGCAAGCGGCACGCGGTGGCGGCAAGCGGCGGCTAGAGCGCAGTCCGTTGAGCTGGGGCGACCCGTCATCCTGCTGGCCCGGGCAGGTGGGGCCATGACGGAAAGGGCGGGTCGGCTTGGACGGACGCTGCTTCAGGCGATGATGTCGGGGGTCAGCCGGTCTTCCAGGCGGGTGATCTGGTCGCGCAGGGCCAGCTTCTGCTTCTTCAGGCGCGCGATCCGCAGCTGGTCGGGCAGGGCGTCGGCGGAAAGGGCGCTGATCGCCGCGTCGAGGTCCTGGTGCGCCTGGCGCAGCTCGGCGATGCGCGCCTGGATAGCCTCGTCGTTGGCGAGGGGCAGGTCTTCGCTGACAGACATTTCAGGGCGAAGCTTAGCAAAAAACGCCGTGCCCGAAAATGCGTCGGCCAGCTCGGCCATGAGCCGGTCGGGCGCGGCCGTTGGCCACGCGGCCCGGGCGATGCGCAATCCGCCGGCGACGTCCCCGGACTGGCGGCCGGCCGCCGGGGTCATGGCCTCCAGGGCGTCGAGCAGCAGCCGCTCGGCGGCGATCTCCTCATCCTTCAGCCGCTCGCGCGAGGCTTCCCTTGCCGAATCCGAGATGCCGGCGACGGTCGATTTCAGCCGGCGGCGAACGGCGCGCAGGGGGTTCAGGACGCTGTCCTGCCAGTCCCGCGCCAAGGCGGCGGCCCGGGCGGCCAGGTCGGCGTCGACCGGCCGGCCCTGTTCGCCCGCCCAGATCGCCCACAGCAGATAGGAGACGCACTGGCCGTGGTCGTCCTGCAGTCCAAGGCAGAGCCGCTCGACCTCGGTCGATTCATAGGCGCGGCTGGCGCGCTCCCATAAGCTCATTTGCGGCTCATCGAGGGCTCATCCTGCTCAACGGTCTTCGTCCGCGACCACGTCCAGATCCTCGCCCCACCGTTTGACCCCGCTCCAGTCGAGGCCGAACAGGTCGAGCGCGCGGCCGACCGACTGGTCGATCATGGCCTCGATGGATTGCGGTTTCGCATACAGCGCCGGCAGGGGCGGGGCGATGATCGCGCCCATCTCGGCCAGCGCGACCATGGTGCGCAGATGGCCCAGGTGGAACGGCGTCTCGCGCACCATCAGCACCAGCGGCCGGCGCTCCTTCAAGGTCACGTCGGCGGCGCGGGTGATCAGGCTGGAGGTCACGCCGGTGGCGATCTCCGACATGGTGCGCACCGAGCAGGGCGCGACGATCATGCCCAAGGTGCGGAACGAACCCGAGGCGATGGCGGCGCCGACATCGCCCAGCCGGTAGACCACCGAGGCCCTGGCGCCAAGCTCGGCGAGCCCAAGCCCGGTCTCCAGTTTCAGGGTCAGGGCCGCGGCCCGGGTGGCGACCAGGTGGGTCTCGATGCCCAGCTCGCGGCAGGCGTCGAGGGTGCGCAGGCCATAGGCCGCCCCGGATGCGCCCGTGACGCCCACCACCAGCCTGCCGCCTGACCTCACCGCGTCAGCACTCCCGTCCGATCATCCGCATCCGCCTACAAAACCGGCGCCGGAAACGTCGCGCTCGATCGCAAAAGATTGTGATCTGACGAGACTCATCGCCGGGTGTTTACTCGTCATCCCCCGCAGTATGGAGGTCCATCCATGGCGATAGAAGCGAGAATTCGCGAACTCGGCTCCAGGCACGAAACCCTCGAAAGGGCCATACAGGACGAGATCAGCCGGCCCGCCGCCGACGATCTGCGCATTCGCGAGCTCAAGCGACGTAAGCTCAAACTGAAAGAAGAGATGGAATCCCTGCGCGGCCGGGTGCACTAAGGCCGCCTTTCCAAGGCAAGACCGGGTGTCGCCGCGATGGTGAGAAAAATTGCGGGCGACGCCCGGGCCGCGCTCGATGGCGTGCTGGCCGACGACATGACGATCATGGCCGGCGGCTTTGGCCTGTGCGGCATTCCGGAGAACCTGATCGCGGCCATCCGCGCGTCGGGCGTCAAGGGCCTGACGGTGATCTCGAACAATTGCGGGGTCGACGATTTCGGCCTCGGCGTGCTGCTGGCCGGCGGCCAGATCAGGAAGATGATCTCGTCCTATGTCGGCGAGAACAAGCTGTTCGCCGAGCTCTACCTGTCCGGCAAGCTGGAGCTGGAGTTCAATCCGCAAGGCACGCTCGCCGAGCGCATCCGCGCCGGCGGGGCCGGCATTCCCGCCTTCTTCACCAAGACCGGGGTCGGCACCCTGGTGGCCGAGGGCAAGGAGGTGCGCGAGTTCGACGGCGAGGCCTATGTGATGGAGCGTGCCCTGAAGGCCGACCTTTCCATCGTCAAGGCCTGGAAGGGCGACGCCGAGGGCAACCTGATCTACCGAAAGACCGCCAGGAACTTCAATCCGATGATGGCCACGGCCGGCAAGGTGACGATCGCCGATGTCGAGCACCTGGTGGAGGTCGGTGGGCTGGATCCGGACCAGATCCACACTCCCGGCATCTATGTCGACCGCATCCTGCAAGGCGCGACCTACGAAAAGCGCATCGAGCAGGCGACCACCCGGCCGCGGCTCGCCGCCGCCGTCGGCGAGGAGGTCTGACCCATGGCCTGGACCCGCAACGAAATGGCCGCCCGCGCCGCGCGAGAGCTGCGCGACGGCTTCTATGTGAACCTCGGCATCGGCATCCCGACCCTGGTCGCCAACTATATCCCGGACGGCATGTCGGTGACCCTGCAGAGCGAGAATGGCATGCTGGGCATGGGTCCCTTCCCTTATGAGGGCGAGGCCGACCCGGACCTGATCAACGCCGGCAAGCAGACCATCACCGAGCTGCCGCAATCGAGCTATTTCAGCTCCGCCGACAGCTTCGCGATGATCCGCGGCGGCCATATCGACCTTTCCATCCTGGGCGGCATGCAGGTCTCGGAAAGCGGCGACCTGGCCAACTGGATGGTGCCCGGCAAGATGGTCAAGGGCATGGGCGGGGCCATGGACCTGGTCGCCGGGGTCAAGCGGGTGGTGGTGGTGATGGAGCACAGCGAGAAGACCGGGGCCGCCAAGTTCCTGCATCGCTGCAGCCTGCCGCTGACCGGCGCCGGCGTCGTCGACCTTCTGATCACCGACCTGGCGGTGTTCGAGATCGACCGCAAGGCCGGCGGCGCGACGCTTGTGGAGCTGGCGGCGGGGACCGGGCTGGCCGAGCTGCGCGCCAGGACCGAAGCCGAATTCGAGGTCGCCGCGGCCCTGGCCTGACGGCCCGGCTGCACAAGCGAAGCGCACCGGTTGCCCAATGCAGAGGCGCTTGGGCGCTTTCCCGGCCGGCGCGCGGGGTTTCCGCGTCATCGATAAGACGAGGTTAACCGGCGTGCGGCGTCCTCGCCCGAACGGTTCGGAAACAAGACCCCGCGGGATGTCATGAAGCGGCCCATGAAGGCGACGAAAGACAAGGCCCGGCCCGGACCCGGCCTGTGGCGGCGGCTGACCGCCTGGGCGCGGCCGTCCGTCGACGCCGCCGCCGCCGTGCGCCAGGCCGAGCAGCAGGCCCTGCGGGCGGAGACCCGCCTGCGCGAGGCGATCAACGCCCTGCCGGAAGGCCTGGTCTTCCTCGATTCCGAAGGCCGGTACGTGCTGTGGAACGAGCGCTATGCGGAGATCTACCATCGCTCGGCCGATCTTTTCCGCCAGGGCGTCCGGCTGGCCGACACGCTGAGGATCGGCGTGGCGCGCGGCGACTATCCGGAGGCCGTCGGCCGCGAGGACCAGTGGCTGGCCGACCGCATGGCGATGCTGGACAATCCCGGCCAGCGGCACGAACAGAGGCTGGCCGACGGCCGCTGGGTGATGATCGAGGAGCGCCGCACCAGCGAGGGCGGCACCATCGGCCTGCGCGTCGACATCACCGAGATGAAGGAACAGGCCGCGGCCCTGACCATGGCCCTGCACCGGGCCGAGGCCGCCAGCCGCGCCAAGAGCGAGTTCCTGGCCAATATGAGCCATGAGATCAGGACGCCGCTGAACGGCGTCCTCGGCCTCGCCGAGGTGCTCGGCCGCAGCGATCTGGACGAGCGCCAGCGCGACATTCTGAAGACCATCGTGGGCTCGGCCGCCACCCTGGACGGCATATTGGCCGATCTGCTGGATTTCAGCCGGCTGGAGGCTGGCCGGCTCACCGTGTCGGAGGCGGCCTTCGATCTTGGCGAGCTTATCGAGGCGGCCGCGTCGCCCTATCGCAGCGCGGCGGAGGCCAAGCGGCTGGCCTTCGAGCTTTCCCTGGACCAGACGGCGCGCCGGCGCGTGGTCGGCGACCCCGCGCGCCTGCGCCAGATCCTGACCAACCTGCTCAGCAACGCGGTCAAGTTCACCAGCCAGGGTCGCGTCGGCCTCTCGGTGGCCAAGGCCGCGCGCGGCGACCGCTACTATTTCGAGGTGCGCGATTCCGGCATCGGCTTCGAGCCCGACCATGCGGAACGGCTGTTCAGCCGCTTCGAACAGGCGGACGGCTCGATCACCCGCCAGTTTGGCGGCACCGGGCTCGGCCTTTCCATCAGCCGCCAGCTCGCCGAGCTGATGGGCGGCCAGATCTCCGCCGCCGGCAAGCCGGGGCGAGGCGCGGTGTTCACCCTGATGCTGCCCTTGCCAGCGGCGCGCGACGCGCCCGCGGCGACCGAGACGGTCCTCGAGCGTCCGGCGCGGCCCCCGCGCGTGCTGGTGGTCGACGACAACGAGACCAACCGCAAGGTCGCCGAGCTGATCCTGGCCGCCATCGGCGCCGAGGTGACCTGCGTCGAAGACGGCCAGGCCGCCGTCGGCGCGGTCGAATCAGGCGACTTCGACGTGGTGCTGATGGACCTGCAGATGCCGGTGATGGACGGCCTCAGCGCGACTCGCGCCATCCGCGCCCGCGAGGCGAAAGACGGCCTGCCGCGTCTGCCGGTGGTGGTGCTCAGCGCCAACGTCATGCGCGAGCATGTCGAGGCGTCCAATGCGGCCGGCGCCGACGACCATATCGGCAAGCCCGTGCGCGCCGAGACCTTGATCGCGGCGGTGCTGCAAGCCGTTGAAGGCGAACGGAAAGCCGCCGCGGCCTGAATCCTCCGAACACGGCGCTGCGCCGCGTGTTAGTGTCTTGTTAACGTAAAAATTGCGGCGGGGCCGATTTGTCCCGTTGACGGTCTATCAACCCTATGTCCCCATATCTGTGGTTTGTGGGTGCTTCGCCCACTACATGTAGGGGGTGCGCCGCGACGAGGGCTTGTCGTGAGGCCCCGGGGGCATAGGTTAGGTGGTCATGACGAGCAGCCAGGCGACATCGTCCGCAACTCAGCTTCGGGAGGCCCGATTCGCCGCCACCCGACCCGGCGAGCGGCCGACCTTGCACCTGGTGCGCAAGGTCGAGGTCGACCGGTCGCGCGATGCGCTGCTGACCGATTTCGGCAAGACCACGCTGGAGGACCGCTACCTCCTGCCGGGCGAGTCCTATCAGGACATGTTCGCCCGCGTCGCCACGGCCTATGCCGACGACGCCGACCACGCCCAGCGCATCTACGACTACATTTCGAATCTCTGGTTCATGCCGGCCACGCCGGTGCTGTCGAACGGCGGCGCCGACCGCGGCCTGCCGATCTCCTGCTATCTGAACGCGGTCTCCGACAGCCTGGAAAGCATCGTCGGCACCTGGAACGAGAATGTCTGGCTGGCGGCCAACGGCGGCGGCATCGGCACCTATTGGGGCGGCGTCCGCTCCATCGGCGAGCGGGTCAAGGGCCAGGGCCAGACCTCGGGCATCATCCCCTTCATCCGGGTGATGGATTCGCTGACCCTGGCCATCAGCCAGGGCTCGCTGCGCCGGGGCTCGGCGGCGGTCTATCTCGACATCCACCACCCGGAGATCGAGGAGTTCCTGGAGATCCGCAAACCGTCCGGCGACTTCAATCGCAAGTCGCTCAACCTGCACCACGGCCTGGCCGTCACCGACGAGTTCATGGAGGCGGTGCGCGACGGGACCCAGTTCGGCCTGCGCAGCCCCAAGACCCACGAGATCGTCAAGCTGATCGACGCCCGCTCGCTGTGGCAGAAGATCCTCGACGTCCGCGTGCAGACCGGCGAGCCCTATCTGATCTTCGCCGACACCGCCAACCGGCTGATGCCGCAGCACCAGCGCGAGCTCGGCATGAAGGTGCGCCAGTCCAACCTGTGCTCCGAGATCCTGCTGCACACCGGCCCCGACCATCTGGGCGTCGAGCGCACCGCGGTCTGCTGCCTGTCGTCGGTGAACGCCGAGATGTTCCTGGAGTGGCGCGATCACCCGACCTTCATCGAGGACGTGCTGCGCTTCCTCGACAACGTGCTGCAGGACTTCATCGACCGCGCGCCGCCGGCGATGGAATCGGCCAAGTACGCCGCCATGCGCGAACGCTCGGTCGGCCTCGGCCTGATGGGCTTCCACTCCTTCCTGCAGGGCCAGAACGTGCCGTTCGAGAGCGCCCTGGCCAAGTCGTGGAACATGCGGCTGTTCAAGCACCTGCGCCGTGAAGCCGACAAGGCCTCGCGGGTCCTGGCCGAAGAGCGCGGCGCCTGCCCCGACGCCGAGGAGCGCGGGGTGATGGAGCGGTTCTCGCACAAGCTGGCGATCGCGCCGACCGCCTCGATCTCGATCATCTGCGGCGGCACCTCGGCCGGCATCGAGCCGATCCCGGCCAACATCTACACGCACAAGACCCTGTCCGGCTCGTTCGCGGTCAAGAACCCCTATCTGGAGCGGGTGCTGGAGGCGAAGGGGATCAACACCGACGCGGTCTGGCGCTCGATCCTGGAGAACGAGGGCTCGGTCCAGCACATGGACGAGCTCACCCAGGACGAGAAGGATGTCTTCAAGACCGCTTTCGAGCTGGATCAGCGCTGGGTGATCGAATTGGCCGCCGACCGCACGCCGGAGATTTGCCAGTCCCAGTCGGTGAACATCTTCCTGCCGGGCGACGCCGACAAATGGGACCTGCACATGCTGCACTACTCGGCCTGGGAGCGCGGGGTTAAGTCCTTGTATTATCTGCGCTCCAAGTCGGTGCAGCGCGCCTCGTTCGCCGGCTCGGCCGGCGATGGGGCCCAGGCCGCCTTCGAGGCGTCGGCGAGCCGCACCGACTACGAGGAATGCCTGGCCTGCCAATAGGCCCGCGACTTGCGTCCAGACCCTGGTCGCCGCCGCCGGCGGACCGGAACGAAACATCATTTCGCCCCAGGTCCGAGGCAGCGTCGGTTTCAGGGATTTCGACCAGCGCAACCTCTGTTATGTCTGGTCGTTAAGTCCATGGAGGAGTCTTCCGGGGTCGAACGGCTTTGGGAGGCGTCCGGGGCTTAAGGGGAAGTCGAGATGCGGCCCATGGGGGGTCTGCTTCTGACTGTCGCGGCGGCGAGCTTCGCCGTGCAGGCGCTCGCCCAGTCGGCGGCGCCGCCTTCGCCCATGACCCCCGCTCAGCGCGTCCTGCTCAACGACGTCTTCACGCCGAAAACCAGGCGTTCACGCGAACATCCGCTTCCCATGGCCACCACCACCCTCGGGGTGCGCGACAGCGCGACCGCGGCGGCGGCGGCGGCCGGCGGCGTCTTCGCCCTGCCCGCCGTCACCGGGACGGGACTCGACCAGACCCGGCTGCTGGGCCAGGCGCGGCTCATCGACGGCCAGGGCCTGGTGGTCTGGCGCACCAACGAGGTGACCCTGCCCCGCCTCGGTTCCGGCGCGGTGGACACGGTGCGGATGTCGGTCGGCGGCGTCGCCCGCGGTCCTGGCGGGGTGGTCTTCGCCCGGCCGGACGCGCTGTTCGATCCCGACGCCGAGGCGTTCGACGTCACCTATACCCGGGGCTGGCCGTCGGCCTGGAGCGTCACCGCCGGACGTTACGCCGTGGACGTGACCCCGCACGCCGGCTTCGGGGTCAACAACGCCGGCGGCTCGGCCGAGGCCGGCGCCATGGTGCGGCTGGGCGAGAACCTGGGCCAGGGCGTGATGAGCCGGCTCGGCATCCAGCGGTCCGACCCGTCGGTCATGGCCGGCCGCGGCCGCTGGTTCCTGTTCGCCGCCGCCAGCGGCCGCGCCGTCGGCCTGAACATGCTGCCCACCGCTCAGGGCGGGGTCCAGCGCGCCGGCTGGTCGAGCGAACCGAGCAACGCCCTGGTCAGCGACGCCCAGGCCGGCGTCGGCTGGAGCAAGGGCATGGTCCAGGCCTCGTTCGGCTACGTGCATCGCGACGTGAAGGGCCAGGCCCCGCTGGCGTACGGCCCCGACGCCGCCAGTTATCACGACTCGATGGTCGCCTTCTCACTCAGCATCCACGCCCACTGAGCAGGCTCTAGGCCGACTTTCGCTCGTCGCCAGCCGAGCCCAGGCCGACGACGGCCTGATGTCGAAAACTCCTGATCAACGCCGCCGCCGGCGGCGAGGGGGAGCGCGATCTGAGCGTCACCAGCCCGATCGAGCGGCTGACGCTCGGCTGGACGAGAGGCCGGGCGACGAGGTCGGGCGATCCCATCAGCGGCAGCGTGCTGGCCGGCAACGCGCTCACGCCCAGACCGGCGCGGATCAGGCCCCCGACCGTCGAGAGGTGCGCGCACTCATAGAGCGGCCGCACCACGACGTTGGCGCGGGCGAAGGCGACGTCGGTCATGCGCCGAACGCTCGAGGCCTGGTCCATCGCGATGAACCGCAAATCCTCCAGAGCCGCCCAGCTGATCGGCGTGGGCGCGTCGAGCGGATCGCCCTTGCGCATGACCAGGAGAAACTCATCCGAGAACAGCGGCTGGAAATCGAGGCGACCCGTCTGCTCGGGCGCGATGGTGACCGCAAAGTCGATCCGCCGGTCCTGCAACAGATCCAGCAGGGGGCTGGACAGGTTGTCCTCGACCCGCACCTCGACCTGTGGCCGCTCGCCGCGGAAGCGCGCGAGGACGGCTGGCAGGAAGGCCGCGGCGACCGAGGGAAGCGCGCCGACCGTCACCCGCCCACGCTCGCCGGACAGCGTCTGGGCCAGGTCGGTGAAAGCCAGGTCGTAATCGGCGATCAGCCGCTCGGCGATCGGCTGCAACTGGGCCCCGGCGGCGGTCAGGGAGACGTTTCGCGTATCGCGATCGAACAAACGCGCCTCGAGCTGTTCCTCGAGCAGCCGGATGGTGCGGCTCAGGGCCGGCTGCGAGACGTGTTCGAGCCGCGCGGTTTCGCTGAAGCTGCAGGTCTGCGCCACCCGCAGGAAGAGGCGCAAGGTGCTGAGGCTGATATTATTCCGCATTTCGCATAAGTTTATGTGACCTTTGTCTTTGCGTGCAGCATAGGCCGCCTTCATAGTCGGGCGCTAGTCCCGCTCGATGTGCGAAGCGGACGGGGGGAAGGGATGCTTGCTTCAGTCGGCCCGGCGGCGGCGTTGTTCGGGGTGGCCGCCTTATGAGCGCCGGGTCCAGGATCGTGCGGATCGGCGCGGGCTCGGGCTTTTCCGGAGACCGGATCGAACCGGCCGTCGAGCTGGTGCAGCAGGCTGGCCTCGACTTTCTGGTTTTCGAATGCCTGGCCGAGCGGACCATCGCCCTGGCCCAACAGGTGAAGCGGCTGGATCCCGCGGCCGGCTACGATCCGTTGCTGGTGGCGCGGATGCGCGCGGTGCTGCCGGGCTGCGCTGAACGCGGCGTGCGGATCATCAGCAACATGGGCGCCGCCAACCCGGCGGCGGCGGCGCGTCGCATCGCCGAGATCGCCCGCGAGTTCCGGCTGCACGGCCTGAAGATCGCCGCCGTCACCGGCGACGACGTGCTGGACGCCGTCTTGCAGCGGGATCCGGAACTGCTGGGCCGACCGGGCCGCGTCGCGGCGCTCGGGCGCGAGCGGATCATCTCGGCGAACGCCTATCTCGGCGCGCGCCCGATCATCGAGGCGCTCGAGATGGGCGCCCAGGTCGTGGTCACCGGCCGCGTCGCCGATCCCTCCCTGTTCCTGGCCCCGCTGGCCCACGCTTTCGGCTGGCCCGAGGACGACTGGACGGTGCTGGGCCGCGGAACCCTGGTCGGGCACCTGCTGGAATGCGCAGGGCAGCTGAGCGGAGGATATTTCGCCGATCCGGGCGTGAAGGACGTGCCGGATCTCGCCAGGCTCGGCTTCCCGTTCGCGGAGGTCTCCGCCGACGGGTCGGCCATCTTCACCAAGGCGCCGGGATCGGGCGGGCGGCTCGATCTTCGGACGGTCAAGGAGCAGTTGCTGTATGAGCTCGGCGATCCGTCGGCCTATCTGACGCCCGACGTCTGCGCCGACTTTTCCCGGACCGTGCTGAGCGAACTTGGCCCCGATCGCGTGCACGCCTCGGCGGCCGGCGGGTCGGCGGCGCCGTCCGAGTTGAAGGTTTCGGTGGGCTATCTGGACGGATATGTCGGGGAGGGACAGATCTCCTACGCCGGCGCGCAGGCGGCGGATCGCGGTCGGCTGGCGCTGGAGGTCGTGCGGCAGCGGCTGCAGCTGACGGGCGTGGAGCTGCAGGAGCTTCGCTGCGAGCTGATCGGGGTCGATTCCGTGCGTTTCGGCGACGGCGCCGCGAAATCAGGTCCGACGCGCGAGGTGCGGGCTCGCATCGCCGCGCGGACGGCGACCCTGGAGGCGGCGCAACGCGTCGGCGCCGAGGTGGAGGCCCTCTACACCAACGGCCCGGCCGGCGGCGGCGGCGCAACCCGGTCCGCAACGGCGGTCGTGGCCATCGCCTCGACGCTCATTCCCCGCGCCCTGGTGAGCCCGCGGGTCGAAATGGTGATCGCATGAAGGTGCGGCTGCATCGGCTTGCCCATGCCCGGGCCGGCGACAAGGGCGACGTGTCGATGATTTCGGTCATCGCCTATCGCCTGGAAGATTATCCGCATCTCAGGCGGGCGCTGACGGTCGAGGCGGTGACCGCCTTCTTCTCCGAGCTGAAGCTGACCAAGGTCGAGCGGTTCGAGACCCCCGGACTCGGCGCCCTGAACTTCGTCCTGCACGGCGCCCTCGGCGGCGGCGTGACGCGATCCCTGGCGCTGGACGCCCACGGCAAGACCATGAGCTCCTCGCTGCTCGATCTCGAACTGAGCCTGCCGGAACCGGACCCCGGCCGGCCCGAGCGCGGGGAACGCCCGCCGGCTCGGGATCCTGACTTATCTGTTTAGCTGATAAGTCGATCCGACAATTATATTTCCGAAAAGCTTATCGCTCGGCCACATTGCCAAGGTAGGCGGCGCGCCAAGGGGGCGTAAGACCGTCGAGGGGAAACATTCGGGACCGATCCAGACAGCCCTTGGTCCGAGCCGCCGGCGTCATGCCGGCCCGACTGAGGCGCAACCGGCGTGATCGCCGCTCTCGATTCAGGGGACATACATGCGGAACAAAATCATCTGGCTCAGCGCGTCCACCTTCGTCCTGGCCGTCGCCACCAACGCGGTCGCCCAGACTCAAGGCCCCAATCCGGCGCCGCCGCCTGAAGCGGCCGGCGCCAACCAGGTCCAGGAGGTGGTGGTCACCGCCGAGAAGCGCGAGGAGCGGCTGGTCAACGTGCCGGCCGCGATCACCGCCCTGAAAGGCGGAACCTTGCAAACCATGGGGGCGAAGACCCTCTCCGACTTCACCGCGCTGGTGCCGGGCCTGCAACTGGCCAGTCAGGGCGGCGGCGGCGGCCAGGAGCTGGTGCTGCGCGGCCTCGCGACCGGCGTCGAGCAGGACTCGGCGCTGGTCGGGGAAGTGGTCGACGGTGTTCCGGTCGGCTCGTCCTCGACCTACGCCCTCGGCGGCGCCAGCGCGCTCGACTCCGGCCTTTGGGACATCAACCGCGTCGAGGTGCTCCGCGGACCGCAGGGGACGCTGTACGGGGCCAACGCCATGGGCGGCCTCATCTCCTATGTCTACAACCAGCCCGACCTTAACCGGTTCGGCGGCGCGCTGGAGGCCGAGGGCGACGCCACCCAGGGCGGGGCGGCCTCATGGGCGCTACGCGGCGAGATCAATGCGCCGATCGTCACCGACCATCTCGCCTTGCGCGTCTCCGCGTTCAAGGACAACGAGGGCGGCTACATCGACGATCCGGCGCTGCACGAGAACAACGTCAACGGCCAGTTCGAGGAAGGTGTGAGGGCTGATCTGCGTTGGCAGCCGACCGACAAGTTCCGCGCCGACCTCGAGGTGATCTACCAGCACGACCATCGTAACGCGAGCGATGAAGCCAGCTACAACGCCACGACCGGCATGCCCGTCCCGGGGAACCTCGA
>DATAYM010000027.1:0-36842 GCA_036272595.1 Caulobacteraceae bacterium | reverse complement strand
CGCCCACCTCAAACGCATCCTGAAGCTCGATCGATTACGACTACGCGGGCCTTGCGGCGCCCGCGACGAGTTCCTCCTCGCCGCCACCGCCCAGAACCTCAGAAAGCTCGCCAAGCTGGTCCCGCCGTCCACGCCGGCGATAGCGTGAGGAGGCTCCGCACCACGCTCGCTCGACCCAAGCTCGCGTCCAGATCCGCCTTCTTCAACGAAATCCGCCAAGAGCGGACCTTGGCTTCGGTCCGAGATCCGGACATTGAGGTTTCGCGCAAGGTCGGCTTTTTGGCGCCGGACCGACGGCCGCTCACGACCCTAAGCCGACTTTTAGGAACTCGGCTTGCGCTGGCTGGGCCGGACGGCGCAAGAATGACGGCGGGTGTCGATGGGGGCGATTTTGGTCGATTGGGCGCTGCTTGCCGGGCCGATCGCCGGGAGAACTGGGAGCAGTTGGCGATGAAGCCAGACCGGCGCTTGCCGTTCTCAATCTGACCATCGCGCTGTGTTCCCTGGTTTTCGCGTATGGCCTCCTGTCGTTCGCGGGACAATCGGAATTGACGGGCGCGCCCGCCTACCTTGTTGGCTTCCTCGCCATTCCGGCGGTTGGGCTCGCGGCGTTTCCCACTCCGCATCGGCTCCACAACGTCTTCGGCTTGCTCCAGATCGTTTCATTCATAGGCGCGCCCCTGACCGCAGCGCTGACATGGCAAAACCAGCCGACGGTCATACTTCTTTCGTGGACCGAACTCGCTGTGCAGGTGGTGGCCTTGATCCTCAACCTCGCGCCGGCCTTCTCGCCTCGTGTCCGCGAGGCGTTCGCGCCCGTCTATGATCTCATCCAGCGCCTAGTCTTCGTCGCGTGGTACGGGTGGTATGCAGCGCTCGGCCTCCTGCTGTTTCTTCGCCACTCCTAGCCCACTGGACAACGCCGGAGGTCGCTAGGAGTGTCCGCTTCTCAGTCGAGGCCTGAGGGCAAGGTCCCACCCTCATAGGACCTTCCGAGGGTCCGCTTCCGGCGTCAATTCGACGTGGGCCTCTGCGCATCATCTGTCGCGACCGAGGGTGTTGGCGCGGGCGCTGGAGCGCCAATCTGAGGGGAGAGGTCGGGCGCGGCCGATCTGGATAGTCCTAAAGTGGCGCTCTCGCCTGCCGGCGGTTGAGCGGCCGGAGGACCTCCTTGGCTGCTGTCTGCGCCGCCCCAGCCGTAGTCGTCCATGTAGGGAGCTCCCGGCACCTCATAGGCGTAGATGTACGTGCCGCCACAGCGACCGCGGGAGCCGTTCACGTATGGCGCGGACTTGAGCGCGCTCGCGACGACGCTGTGCGCGCCAAGCCAGTCCTTGGCCGCCGACAGCGACAGATCCGGACCAGGCCTTTCCGCGCTGAGGTCGAATGTTCCGGCGTAGACAACATCCCCGGCTTTGACGTCAAAATAAGGAGCTCCGAGGCAGAAGCTCATGTAAATTTGGCTGCCCAGCCCTGTCAGTGTGTCGATCCGCCAACGCCCCGGCGGCGCCTCGAACGCGTACCACTGACCGCTCTTGTGCCAGATCCAGTTGTCATGAGCCCAGAGCGTGTCGGGCAGCTTGTCGTCAGTTCGCGCCGGCCTGTTCATGTCCTGGCCTGTCCGGCGGAAGATCAGGGTGTCGCCGTTGCGGATGCCGGTGCCCTTTATTTGAATGATCACCAGGGCGTGGTTGGTGGGGAGCGTGTCGAGATCGGCCCCGTGCAGTTCACGGGCGTTGCCCAACTGAACCGACAACCAAGACTGCGCAGTGTCTAGTTTGGGAGGCGGCTGATCCGACGAGGTATCGCGCGCGGTGAAGTCGAGCGAGGCATGACCCAGAAGGGCGCCACGCTCAAACTTGACCGTCCCACCCACAGCAGCATCATTTCCCCATTGGCGAAGGATGACCCCATGCGGGGTATCGGCGCCAACCCAGTTCTTGAGCTTCGCGGCCTGTCCAGCGCGATCCAGCTTGGCGATTGCTTGGGCCTCGTCGGCAGGAAGCTGCACGACGCGCCAACCGCGCACGATCATGCAGTTTTCGCTGTTGGTTCTGACCGCAGCGTTGTCCTGTGCTCCCGCGATTGCGCCGGTCACGGCGCCGGCCACGACAGCGCCCAACAAGCTCGGCTGATAGACATAGATCGCCGACTGACTCGAGTTTGCGGCCAGCACCATGCATTCGCGCAGTTCTCGGTCATGCGTCGCCATGTCCGCGCCGGGCCGGTTGAGATAGGTGTCAGACCCGGCTTCACGAGTAAGGTTCACAGGATCCGCAAAGGCGCCGCCGGCCAACACACTCCACGCAACCGTTGCAGCGATGGCGTCGCGCAGCCTGCTCATAAGCGCCCCTCTCGTATTCTTACCCGCGTGTTAAGCACGAAGTGCAGGTCCAGCGAAACGCATAACTAGCTTGACCTTAAGCAGCAGCGGAGTCTTCGTGGCGCGAGCGAGTGTCGACGTCCGGCCAAGGCATATCGCGGGCGAGATGGCCTGCCACTGCGGGGCGACCCTCCGGCTAACCGTTCACCGGCATTACCGAGGTGCGCCACTTCCGGACATTGGCCTCCGCCCAGGAACCGGACATTGAGAACCGACGCAGCATGTCCGGTTTCCGGCGACCGACCGACGACCGGTTTCGACCCCCTATGTGACGCGGGAACGCCGGGAGCCGACGTCACCGACGGGCGAGATCGGCTCGATCCCTCCGCCTGCGACGGCCGCAACGAAGGTCAAGGTTTATCGCGCAGCCTGCTGAGAAATGTGGGCGCGGTGGTCAGGATGTTGTTCTGCGCGCCAACCAGCCGCTGCACCCGTAGGCGCCATCCAACCCGAAGGTCTCGAACTCTACGAGGTAAGGCGATCGCGGGCGCTCATCCAGGGCCGTCGGAAGTGCTGACTTCCCCTGCCTTCGCGGCGATGGGCGCCTAACGGGGGGAAGAGAAGTCTAGGTCGAGCGAGTCGCGAGCTCTTTAGGTCGGCGCCCCCGGCCCTTTCCGAGATCGGTGGCGGAAGGCGACTTCGTCCGCGCGCGACGGAGGGGCGCCCGCCCCTCGCGGCGCATCAGCGCGTCGCGAATCGAATCGCTCATCGGCCCGGTGGAGAAATGCAGACCGATCAGCGCCCTCAGACCATCGCTGTCGCGCGCGATCAAGGCATCGACGATCGCCCGATGTTCGCTTTGGCTGTCCTGTTGCGGATCGATCTCCCGGTCGGAAAACAGATTGACGTAGCGTTCGGCCCGGGCGCCCACGTCGCGAGCAAGCTTGAACAACACCGGAGAACCGCAGCCGGACAGCATCTCGTAGTGGAGATCGTTGTAGGCCCGTTGCCACATTTCGTAGACCTCAGGATCGGCCGAGTCGGCTTTCTGAACCCTCAACAAGCGGTGCAGCCGGACGACAACGCGCTCTTCCCAGGCTTGGTCGCCCCTCTTCAGCGCCATTCCAAGAGCCATGCGATAGACGCGTACGAAAATCTCCGCGACGTCTTCGTAGTCCTCGAGCGAAACCGGCGCCGCGCGATAGCCCTTCTGATGTTCGTGGACGACCAGGCCGGTCGACGCCAGATGAATGATCCCCTCGCGGATGGGATTGTAGCCGACCTTGTAGAAGTCGCTCAAATGCTGGGCGCGCAACTTTTCCAGTGGCGCGAACACGCCACGTACGATGTCGCGCGTCAGCCATGCCGACACAGCCTGACTGGGATTGCGCGCGGGATCGAACGGCAATGCCAGATTGGCGTTGGTGAAGGTTGAAACGGACGGGATTGTTGTTGGCATTGCGGCGGCAAATTATCTGGATTTTGAACATCGGGGCATTGAAGACAAAATGCGGCAAGTCCCATCGGAGAGAGATTGGTGCGGCGCTAGAACCTGGATCGCTCAAAGTACAGGGTTCAGGTTTGTGATCGCATCCAGACGGGGCTTGATCGGATCTTGTTGGACGACCGGTCCTTCAGCAGTGAAGTTCATTAGAACGTCAGTGCGGCGGTCGAAGTTCGGCCAGACAAATCCTCCGGAACCGTTTGGATTTCCGGTCCGTGCGAAAGCGGTCCAGTAGCCGCTGACAGTGGCGGCCATTTTGCGGTCGGCATCCGTGGCGTCGGGTGCGACGGCGGCCACCGTGTCGAACACGTAGGGAATCTCGCTGCTATGCCCCGCGCCCGCGCCGGACGGGCGCTTTGCTTCGGCGACATAGGAGAAGCGGTAGAGAAAGGTCGGCGCACCCGACGCGGCATGACAACCGGCCAGAAAGCGCGACGGTTCGACGAAGGCGACATCGCTGAGCAAATCCGCGCGCCGGGTTTTGCCCGAACGGTAGTTTCCCACGACCGCCGCCTGGCCGGGGCCGAGTTTGGCGACACCCGCCTTGGTCATCGCGTCGACAATCAAGTCCGGCATCATGCCGAGCTCGTCGCTATTGGCGCCAATGAGCAGCGGCGCCTTTGCCTCTTCATGCCGCTCGAACATCGTATCCACGTCGCCAGGCACAATGCGGCCGTCGACCATCGGTCCCGAATAAGTATCTGCTTCTGGCGCCATCGATCTGAGATTGCCCAACACCGTCTTGGCGGGAAGCGCGCGCAATTTCGCCGCGTCCGCGTCGGGCGCACCGGCGTGGCGGGCAAACGCCTCGCCGACCGACAGCGCGGACGGCCTGCCGGCGATCGGCGCATCCAGTCTTGCCCAGCGCTCGCGCCCGCCGCCCGACTCCACGATCGCGCGTGCGAACATATTCCGGGCGGGCGGCGAGATCATCAGACGCAGAACGGAGACGCCTCCCGCCGACTGGCCGAAAATCGTGACATTGCCAGGATCGCCGCCGAAGGCGGCGATGTTGCGCTGGACCCATCCCAGCACGGCGATCTGGTCCATGAGCCCGTAGTTGCCGACCGCTTCGTCGGGATGATCGCGAACAAGCGACGGGTGGGCGAAAAATCCAAAGCGGCCAAGACGATAATTGAAGGTAACGACGACCATGCCTTTCTGAGCCAGGCCTGTGCCCACCATCTCCGGAGCAGCGCCAGAGCCCGTCAGAAAGCCTCCGCCGTGTATCCAGACCATGACCGGCAGCGCGGCCCCCGAGCGATGCGCCGGCGCCCAGACGTTCAGATAAAGGCAATCCTCGCTCGTCGGCCGGGTCGGCAGCAGCCAATCCGAAGGGAACCAGGCCGCGGAAAGCTTGTTTTGCAGGCAATCGTTCGAATAGTCCGTTGCGTCTCGTTCGCCGCTCCAGGCCGAAACCGGCTGAGGGGGACGCCAGCGGAGCGGGCCAACGGGCGCCGCCGCATAGGGAATACCCTTGAAGGCCGCGACACCGTCGGCGACCCGGCCTCTGAGCACCCCCGAATCGATCTGTACGCGCGGGCCAGGCTCGCCCTGGGCCCGGGCGGCGGAAACGACGAGCGACAGCAGGCAGGCCGACATCATCACCGTGCGTAGCATGCCTTTCATTCCCTTGCTTGCCTGGCCGGGAGCCTGGCGGCCCGGCCGTTCGGCGATCAGAAGCGCCCGTCGAGCGTGACGCCGACGACACGGTAGGAATCGAGCGAGAGTATCTGTGCCTGCGCTGGACGCTGGCCGGCCGGAGCGCCGCCCACGGAAGCGTTGAGAAGGTACGGCCCGGCAAATTCCGGATATCGCTCGTCCAGGCAGTTTCGGCAGAATACGGCCACGCTGTACCTGGCGTTGTCGGAGCGCGCGCCCAGACGGAAGCCCAGCAGATAGCGCGGGCCGGAGATGTCGCTGGTCGGCGGCGGCGCCGACCCATACGGGTAGCTGCTGGTGAAGGTGAAGTCCGACTGGAGAAAGCCCTGCACCCCGTTTGTCAGATTGTGGTGGTATTCGCCGGCAAGCGCGGCTTTCCACACCGGCGCGTACGGCATTTGCCTCAATGCCCGGCAGGGGACCGCGCCGTTGGGGGAATTGCATTCCACCATGAAGTCGGGACTAAAGTAGGAGTTGTCATAGAGGAGATCGGCGTTCAGATCGAAATCCGTGGTCACCGCGCCGAACACGTTCAACTCGACGCCGCGGGTGACCGCATAGGGTGCGTTGCCGTAAACGAAGTTGTAGACCCCGCCCGGTGGCGGCGGCACGAAGATCGTAGTCTGGAAGTTGTAGGTTGTCTGATCGAACAGGCTGAGGTCCACCGCCACGCGGTGGAAGAGCGTGCTCTTCAAGCCGATCTCATAGTCATAGGCGCTCTCCGGCTTGACCACCAGCTGCGCCGCGGTGATGGGATAGCTCGCCTGGTCGTTGATGAACGGGCCCTTGTAGCCGGACGTGACCGTCGCGTAGGCCATGACCGAGGTATCGAAGTGATACTCGAGCCCTGCCTTCCAGTTGACGCCGGTGGTGGAGAGCTTGGCCGGCGTGTTCACGCTGGTTCCGGCCGCGCAGGCGACACCCAGGGCCGGCACGCCGCCGGCGACCGTGCAGGAACTGATCGGAAACTGGGAGAATGAGCCCACGTCTCCGGTATAGACGTAGGGACCTTGGCCAACAAAACCGAAAGGAAAGTCGGTGAAGGCCGCTTGGGGGAACCGATTGAAGCTGAAGTCGCTCAAGTTGTCGTGGGTGACGCGGACGCCGGCGAGCAGAATGAACGTCGGGGTCACTTTGAAGTTGGCTTGGCCGAAGCCGGCGTAATTGGTCTGATCGCTCACCACTGTATTGAGCCGCCGAAATTCGGCCCCCGGCGGGAGCAGGAAGCCCAGGCCGAGTTGGCCCGCCTGGTCGACGATGTCCCGCGTCGAGAGATCCGAGAAATAGGCGCCGGCGACGAAGCTGAGACGATCGCCGGCCGAATTCTGGACCCTGGCTTCCTCGCTGAACTGGCGCAGGTTCGTCGGCGTCATGTTGCGCTTGAGTACGTTGAGGGTCGCCGGCAGGCCATCGCCGGCGGCGCCCGCGAGATCGCCGTCGACATCGGCGCTGGTCCGGCTCAGGCGCTCGGCCGTCACCGAAGTGAGGGTGAGATCACGCCAGGGATTCCAGTCGATCTGAATCGAGCCGCCGCCGCCCTGTTCGCCATACACGCCGTCGGTGTTCACGCCTGGGGCATAAAGGCTCGAGCCGCAGGTCCTGTTGTTGCCGGGGTTGGGCGTGACCCCGCAGGCGGCCAGAGCCCCCGAAAGGGCGGGCGCGCCGGGCGGGACGAAGGTGAACAGTTCTACCGCGATGCCGCCATCCGGGTTGCCGTTGACGCCGTTGCTCGCCTGCTTCTGGTAATCGGCCGAGATGTTGACGGTCAGGTTGGGGGTCGGCTTGAACAGCAACCGCGCGCGCACGGCGTCATTCTGATTGTAGTCCCACAGGCCGAAAGTGATGTTGTAGACGTTGCGGCCATTGGTGTCGCGATGGAGGCTGAGCCGCAACGCGGCGTCGTCACCGATGGGAAGGTTCGCGACCGCGTCGAGGTTGGTGTAGTCGTTGCCACCGAAGTCCGCGTGGCCGATCGCCTGGTAGTGACCGAGCACCGGCGCTTTGGTCACGATGTTGATCACGCCCGCGTCGGCGTTCTTGCCGAACAGGGTTCCCTGTGGCCCCGACAACACCTCGACGTGGTCTAGATCGAAGATGTTCGACAGGTCGGGACTCCCCGGCCTCGGCATCACGACGCCATCGATGACGACGGAGACCGACTGCTCCGCCGAACGGCTGAAGACCTGGGTGCCGAGGCCGCGGATCTGAAAGACATCCCCGCCGCTGATGGTCACCGCGGGCACGGCGTTGGCGAGGTCGTTGACGGTGACAAGATTGCGCTGCTCGATCTCCTTGGCCGAGACCACCGACACGTCGATCGGGACATTCTGAACGTTTTCAGGGCGCCGTTCAGCCGTGACCACCACCGCCCCGACGGCAGAGGCCGACGCGGTCGACTGCGTCTGCGCAAGGGCGACGGAGGCCATGCACCCCGAGGCCACTGCGGTGGAAACCATCAGCATCCGGTAGAAACCGGGACGCTTTCGCAATGGAGAAGCTCGCGAAGCTGCCGGAAGGTGTGAGTGTTCGAACGAACGTCCCATCTGCGCCCCCTCCCCTTTATATATGGGGTATGGCTGAACGAAGCATTTTGAATGCATTCTTGTCAATAATGGCTTTTCAAATAAAATGTGGTGAGCGGGTCGGCGGTCGGACGAGCCCGGACCACGGCGAGAGGTTGGCGAATGGACAAGGCGACGGTCGAGCGGTTTAGGCGCGATGGGTTTCTGACGATCCGCCGTCTCGCCGACTCCGAAACGGTCAGAGCGATCGGGGCGGTCTATGACGACATGCTCAGCGGCGCGATCGACGTGACCCCGACGGACAATCCCCTTGGGCGGATCACGCGCCAGATCATGGTGCCGTCGACCTACCATCCGATCTTTCGCTCGAACCCGGCCCTCGACGCGGCGCGCGAGATCGCGGTCGCCCTCCTTGGCGTGCCCGAGCCCAGGCCGATCTTCGACATGCTGATCTACAAGGAACCCGGTCAGGTCGCGGAGACGCCGTGGCACCAGGACTTCTCTTATACGCGGATGCCGTGCGCTCCGGCCGGCTCGACGATCCCGGCCGACGAGATCGTGCAGTTCTGGCTGGCCCTCGACGACGTCGACGAGGAAAACGGGTGCATGCACTTCATTCCCGGCGAGCACCGCCGCCCGCTGCTCGAGCACTATGTGGCCGCGGGCGAGCCGAACTACTCGCAACGGCTCCTGGCGATCCGGGAGGCCGGGGCCGCGCTCGACCTCGGCAAGGCTGTGGCTTGCCCACTCAAGGCCGGCGGGGCCACGGTGCACAACTACGGCACGCCGCACTTCACGTCCGGAAACCGGACCCAGGACCGGCCGCGGCGCGCCTACATATTCAACTTCTCGTCACGAGATCCGCGGTCGTGAGCGCCGGGGCATCCCGGATCAGCCTCTCTGGGGAACGGCGACGGCGGCGCACCAACCTGGAGGCCGGCCACGTCAATTCCGACTGCTGCCCGCTTGAGCCCGCCCCTCCTGTTCCCCGAAGCTTCGGGCGACTCGGCGCTTCGCTGAGGACATCGCCATCTTCGCCGCGCTGGGCCTTTCTGATCGAGCGCCGGGCGGCGCCGACAGCGGACCATCCCGAGGTCAGCGATGAGTCAACGTCGGCCGTTCGTCCGCGCATCGGAACGGGTCCGCTCAGCGTCGCGGCCGGCGTCCGTTCAGGCAATCCCTGACGCCCCCTCGCCGCGTGCTTAACTCTCCGCATGTTCAGCCGTCATAGCCCCGGTCGATCGATCTGTTCGGACAGCGCGTCTGCAGCGCGCGTCCGGGCGGCGCCGGTCGGGTTGTTCTGCCGGCTGTCGAGGCATGGAGAGCCTGGGCGGCTCGATGCGGTGCGGTTCAACTCGGGCGGCGCGGTCATGACCGCCGGCCGGGCGGGCCACCTGTCCCGTCGCCCGATCCGCCCGGAGGCGCTCACCAGCACCGATTGTCCAGAAGCAAGGATGGCCGGCGACAACAACAACAACAACAACAACAGACTACGCTAGCCATCCTTTCTTCTGGACAATCCCCGACGCCGCCCGACCCTTCTGCGTCCGAGCTCCGATACGCTCGCTGACGGCGATCCGGCTCGCCCATGGCCAATAGGAGCGGTCGCTCCACGCCGCTTTGTGAATACCCCCTAGGGCGCGGGGCTGGAGATCGGCTGGGCCTTGTCGACCACATAGGTGGAGATCAGGGTCAGCGGACCTTGCCCGGTATTGACCACGCTGTGCACCGTGCGGGGCGGGACCGAGAAGCTGCCGCCGGCCGAGAGCGGCTGCGGCGGCCGCCCGACGATCTTCACGACGCCGCGGCCGGCGACCACATAGGCCATCTCGACGCCGGGATGGGTGTGGGGCGCCACCTGGCCGCCGGGATCGACCACGGTCCTGACGGTGACCGTATGGTAGACCGGTCCGGGGAATTCCTGCTGCTGCACGGTGGTCTTGTGCACCGCGCTCGGCTGGCCGGCGGCGGCGGTGGCGAGCATGGCCAGGGCGAGGGCCAGCGCTGGGCGGGACATCATCGGCTCACCTCTGGTCGCCGGAGTTGGCGGTATAATGCACCGTCTCGAGATCGAGGCGGCGGCGCATGGCGTGCATCTGCGAGGCCGAGACCGGCGCCGCCCGATTGCCCCAGCTGTTGCGGATATAGGTGGCGACGTCGGCGGCCTCCTGGTCGGTGAGCTTCCAGGCGAAGCTGGGCATGGCCAGCGGCGACGGGCGCGCCGCAGTCGGCGCGATGCGGCTTCCGGCCAGGATGATGTGCTCCAGCCCGACGGGGTCCGCCTGCTGCAGGACCGCGTCGTGACCCAGCGGCGGGAAGAATCGCGGCTGGCCGACGCCGCCTTCCAGGTGGCATGAGGCGCAGGCGTCGGAATAGATCGCCGCGCCCCGGCTCATGGCGCCGGCGTCGGGCTGCGCCGGCGAGGCGTCCGGGCTGGCCGGCCGGCTCTTCAGATAGGCGGCGATGGCCTGCCGATCCTGGTCGCTCATCAGCGAAGTGGAGTATTGCACCACCTCGGCCATGTCGCCGCCGGCGCCGCCATGGGCGTTGCGGCCGGTTCCCAGGTACTCGACGATATCGTCGGCGGTCCAGCCGCCCAGGCCGGTGCGCGGGTTGCCGGTGAGGTCGGGCGCCACCCAGTTGTCCAGGTCGCCGCCCCACAACGGCCGGCTGGTGCTGTCGGCGCCGAAGAGGTTCTTCGGCGTGTGGCAGCCGTCGCAATGGCCGAAGCCGGTGACCAGATAGGCGCCGCGGTTCCACGCCGCCGACTGGCCGGGGTCGGGCTGGAACGGCGCCGGCTTGAAGAACAGGAAGTTCCAGGCCTTGACCATGAAGCGGAAGTTGAGCGGGAACGGCAGGCGGTTGACCGGCGGCCGGTAGCTGACCGCCGGGGTGGTCTTCAGATAGGCCAGGATGGCGTCGTCGTCGGCGCGGCTGGCATGGCTGAAGGCCGGATAGGGCATGGCGGGATAGAGGTTGGCTCCGTCCGCGTCGATGCCGTCGTGCATGGCATGGTAGAACTGATCGCCGGTCCAGGCGCCGATGCCGGTGTTCTGGTCCGAGGTGATGTTCGAGGAATAGATCACCCCGAACGGTGTGTTCAGGCCAAGCCCGCCGCCGAAGGGCGGCCCGCCGGGGCGCCTATGGCACGACAGGCAGTCGCCGGCGATCGCCAGGTCGCGGCCGTGGCGCACCAGGGCGGCGTTGGGGACGCTGTCCGGGATCGCCTGGGTGAGGAAGCTGGTCGGCGTCACCGCATCGCTCGGGTGCGCCGGCAGGGGTGCCAGGGCCTGGCTCGCCGCCAGCCCCGCCAGCGCCAGCGCCGCCAGCACGATGAGAGCCAGCGGAGGGACGCGAAGGCCGCTCACCGCCTTCAGGCCTGCACCAGGGCGCCGGGCGCCTTGATGTACTGCGAAGTGATCTGCGCCGCGGCGTGATAGGCCAGCGCCGCCACCGTGCCGGTCGGGTTGTAGCCGGCGTTCTGCGGAAAGGCGCCGGAGCCCAGCGAGAAGACGTTCGGCACGTCCCAGACCTGCAGGTACTTGTTGACCACGCTGTCGGTGGGATTGTCACCCATGATCGCGCCGCCGGTGTTGTGGGTGGTCTGGTAGGGGACGACGCTCCACGATCCGGTCCGCCGGTTCAGCTTGATCTCGCGCGGGTTCATGGCCTTGGCCACCTCGGCGGCGCGGTCGGTCAGATAGTCCGACATCTTGTGTTCGTTGTCGGTGAAGTCGAAGGTCATGCGCAGCATCGGCCGGCCGTAGGCGTCGCGGTAGGTCGGGTCGAGATCGAGATAGTTGCCGCGATGGCTCATGCATGAGCCATGGACGCTGATGGCGAACGATTTCAGGTAGTTCTTCGCCGCCGCGTGCTTCCATTCCAGGCCCCAGGCCGGCGTGCCCTGGGGCGTGTAGATCATCTCGATCGGCCGCCCGCCGGTGACCATCCCGGCGATATAGGCCCCGCCGATGAAGCCCAGGCCCGAGTGGTCGAAATTGTCGCCGTTGAAGTCGTCGATGACCGTGGCCAGCGCCCCGGCGCCGATGAAGGGATTGAGGATCTTGTCGTCGAAGAAGACATTGACCGAGGACATGGTCTGGTAGGCGTAGTTCTTGCCGACGACGCCCTGGCCGCTGACCGGATCATAGGGCTGGCCGATGCCCGACAGCAGCAGCAGCCGCACATTCTGCAGGACGTAGGCGGACAGGATCACCATCTCGGCCGGCTGGAAGAATTCCTCGCCGGCGCTGTTCACATAGGTGACGCCGGTGGCCCGCTTGCGGTCGGGGGTCAGCTCGACCTTCAGCACCTCGCACTCGGTCTTCAGCACGAAGTTCGGCTTGGCCATCAGGTAGGGCAGCACCGTGGTCTGCGGGCTGGCCTTGGAATAGTTGCCGCAGCCGAACTTCTCGCAGAAGCCGCAATAGGTGCACTTGCCGATCTGGCAGCCGAGCGGGTTGATGTAATCCCGCGACAGGTTGCCGGTCGGGTGCGGAAAGGGATGGCGCCCAAGGCTGGCCGCCGCCTGGCCGAACAGGGTCGGCGCATAGGTCTGGGCCATCGGCGGCGTCGGGTATTCGTTCGACCTCGGCCCCTCGAACGGGTTGCCGCCGGGCTGGATCTGGCCCTTGAGGTTGCCCGCCTTGCCGCTGGTGCCGCAGAGCTTGTCGAACAGGTCGTAATAGGGCTCGAGCTCGCCATAGGTGACGCCCCAGTCCTGCACCGTCAGGTCGTAGTCGGTGACGGCCTTCTGGCCGTATTTCTGGGCGTTGTGGCTCTTGGTGAGGAAGTCGGACTCCAGGAAACGCCAGATCTGGCCGTTCCAGTGCACCCCGCCGCTGCCCACCCCGGTGCCGAGCAGGAACGAGCCCAGATGGCGCATGGGCAGCGCCTGCTGGGTGGCGTTGTTGCGGATGGTCAGGGTGTCGTAGGCGACGTTCTGGAACAGGTGGTGGCGCCACATGTAGCGCAGCTCGTCCTGGGCGAAGCCGGTGGCGAAGTCGGTGGAGGTGTCCCGCCACGGACCGCGCTCCAGCGCCACGACGTTCAGGCCGGCGTCGCAGAGTTGCTGGCCCATGATCGCGCCGGTCCAGCCGAAGCCGACCAGCACCGCGTCGACGGGTTTGAGCGTGGTGGTCACCGGTCAGCCCTGCGTCCAGCCGGGACGGCCCTTGAAGCCGACCGGCGGGTACGGAACCCGCTCGCCATGGCGGGTGACCCACGCCGAATAGTCGTAGTGGGCCCCCGGGAAGCCGATCATCTTCCAGGCGCCCATGTCCTTGTTGCCGCCGTAGATCGGGTCGGAGAAGTAGCCCTCCTTGGTGTTCTGCAGGAACATGGCGAAGAAGGTCTTGCCGTCGACGCCGCCGTCCAGCTGGATCGTCCCGGCTTCGAGCCCCTTCAGCACCTTGTCACGGTCGGCCTCGGCGAGATTGGCGAAGGTCGAGCCGTTGAAGGCGCCGCCGGCGTAGCGGTCGATGGCGGCGATGGCGGCCCGATAGAGCTGAGCGGGGCTGAAGCGGCTCTGATAGCCCTGCTCCGGAACCCCCTTGGCCCATGGACCGCCGAGGAAATAGTGGTCGCCGCGCCCGAACGGTCCGGAAAGCTGGCGATCCAGGAAGAAGGGCACGCCGGCCTCGACCGCGCCCGGCCCGACCGCGTCGTTGGGGATCAGCCGCTCGACCGCCGCTTCGATGAACGCCGCCTCGGCCGCCGTGAAGAAGCCGTAGCCGGTTCCGGAGACTCCCGGCGGGGCGTCGGCGGTCCCTTCCTGCCAGGGCACGGTGCCGTTGAAGGTCTGCGCCGGTCCACCGAGTTCGCCGTCGTGCAGGGCCGCCGCCACGGCCCCGCCCGCCGTTCCGACGACCGCGCCGCCGATCAGGAACCGGCGGCGGTCGAAGGTTAGCTTGACCATGGTGCATCTCCGGCAAGCTCAGACCCTGGATAGAACCAGTAATCAGCCCCAATGCCAATGTCGTCAGTGAGAATTTGCCGGCGCCCGCGGCGGCGTCGAACGCGGTTCATCCGAGGTCGGACCAAATCCGCGCGCCCAGACGCCACGGCCCTGGGCGCTGGAAGTCCATCGGCGACCCGGACGGCCGCTTCGCCGCATTCTTCGAGGACATGCCGCGCGCGCCCGGCTATTGGCAGGCCTGAACCGGAGACTGGCTCCCCATGAAGTCCACCGCCCAGGGCCGGGCCCGATGAGCCTCCTCGCCGCCTACGGGCTCTTCGCCGTCACCGCCATGCTGGTCTGCTACGCCCTGGAGAGCCGCGGACCCATCTGGACCCTGGCCTTCGCCGGCTCGTGCCTCCTCGGCTCGTCCTATGGGTTCCTGCAGGGCGCCTGGCCGTTCGGTCTGGTCGAGGCGATCTGGGCGGGGGTGGCGCTGCGCCGCTGGCTGAGGCTGCGGCGCCCGGACAGGGCGACCGAGTCCTAAACCGGCGGCCAGCCGGCGCTGATGGCGTTGGCGCGGGCCAGGATCTGCGGCGGGCGCTGCTCCTCGGGCACCAGCAGCACCCCGGCGCGGCGGGCGGTGCGGCCGAGCGGGGCGCTGGCGCCGGCGCCGGCCAGCGGAATCGCCAGGGCCAGCCCGACGATCACCGGCGCCATCCAGACGAACGGCCGCACCGACGAGGCCAGCGCCATGATCCCAAGGCCGAGGCCGATGGCGGTGTCGGCCGCGTGCAGCCGCGCGGTCTGGGCGAAGTTCAGCCCGGTCTCCTCCCGCGCCTGGGCGGCCCAGCCGGCGTCGCGGCCGGCGACGATGGCGGCCAGCGACCAGGTGTGGCTGATCATGATCAGCGGCGCGACCAGCATGGACAGAACGCTCTCGATGACCACATTGAGGGCGGCGAGCCCTGCGCCGCCGAACCGGCGGCGCTCGCCCGGGGTGCGCAGCATCTGCACGCAGGCCAGCACCTTGGGCGCCAGCAGGAAGACCAGGCCGACGGCGAACACAACGCCGACCGCGGCGACGTCGAAGCCGCGCGCGGCGCTGGCGTGCGACGGCGCGCCGGCGCGCTGGCCCCATTGCGGTTGAAGCGGCAGGACCACCGCGCTGATCAGCAGCGCCAGCCAGAGCGGCGAGACCAGATAGGCTGAGATGCCGCGCAGCAGGTGGAAGCGGCTGATCCAGTGCAGGCCGCGCGCCCAGACGATCGGCACGTGCTGCAGGTTGCCCTGGCACCAGCGCCGGTCGCGCGCCAGCAGCGCCGCCAGGGTCGGCGGCGATTCCTCGTAGGAGCCGCCGAGCCGAGAGGCCATGTGCACCCGCCAGCCGGCGCGGCGCAGCAGGGCCGCCTCGACGAAGTCGTGGCTCATGATGTGGCCGCCGAAGGGTTTGCGGCCGGCGAGTTGCGGCAGGCCGCCATGGGCCGCGAAGGCCTCGACCCGGATGATGGCGTTGTGGCCCCAGTAGTTGCCTTCCGATCCCGACCACCAGGCGACGCCGGCGGCCAGCATCGGGCCGTACAGGCGGCTGGCGAACTGCTCGGCGCGGGCGAACAGGGTATGGCGGTTGACGATGGCCGGCGCGGTCTGGATCAGGCCGACGTCCGGCTCGCGCTCCATGGCCGCGGCCAGCCTGACCAGGGTCTCGCCTTCCATCAGGCTGTCCGCGTCCAGCACCACCATGTGCGCATAGGCGCCGCCGAACCGGCGCACCCAGTCGGCGATGTTGCCAGCCTTGCGTCCGACATTTTCCGGCCGATGCCGGTAGAAGACGTGCAAGGGCGCCCCAAGCCGCCACTTCAGCCGCCGGAACAGGGCGTACTCGGCGGCCTGGATGGCCGGATCGGTGGTGTCGCTGAGCACGAAGAAGTCGAACGGCGCGCCGGGACTGGCCGCATCGACCGATTCGCAGATCGCCTGCAGCCGCGCGAACACCGGCCGCGGCGCCTCGTTATAGACGGGCAGCAGCACCGCCGTGCGGCGGGTCAGAGCCGGCAGCGGCCCCTCCGCCTCCAGCCCCAGGTC
Organism: Caulobacteraceae bacterium; assembly: GCA_036272595.1. Taxonomy (GTDB): domain Bacteria; phylum Pseudomonadota; class Alphaproteobacteria; order Caulobacterales; family Caulobacteraceae; genus Poindextera. Next base: position 20,850 of record DATAYM010000027.1, on the reverse strand, counting down.
GCAGGGCCCGCGCCCCAGCCCGACCAGAAAGCCGGCCAGGGCGGACAGGAAGGAAAAGGCCGACCAGGCGAACAGCATGGCCACCAGCACCAGGATCAGCACGTCCAGCGGCCCGAGGGTGTCGGCGCTGAGCACGCCATAGACCGGCATCATCGCCAGTCCGGTCAGCAGGAAGGTCGCCGCGATCAGACCGCTGAGCCTGGCCGGCGCCGGCGAGGCCTTGACCGCCCGCCGCGCCGCCGGCCGCGTGCGCAGACACTGGGCCGGCATGTCCAGCGGCGCCTCGTCCGGAAGGTCGGCGAAGAGGATGCGGCCCGGGAGGGCGCCTGCATGCATCTCCTCGGGGATACGGTTCAGCGCGTTCATGGAGCCCTTTGACTCTAAAGCTGGGGCGGTCCACGCACCCGTCGACGCGGTCGCGGGATGGAACTCGGGCGCCGTTATGCACAGTCAAACTGGACTCGAATAGGGCCATTTGACGACAATGAGCGCGCAGTGTCACATTGCCGAAACAAACGTCACCGGTTGAACAGCTGAAAACTCCAGGTTTCGCTGAGCGCCGCGCCGTTGCGGCGCAGCCAGCCGCGCAGGTCAGCCGAGTCTGGATCGAGCACGGTGACATCCAGCATCAGCCGCCATCGGGGCGTGCCGGCCACCGGATAGGCCGCGGCGTTGTCGATCCGTCCACGCGCGACACTGACCACCGGCTGGACGCCGCTGTCCCGGGTCAGGCCGGCCAGGGTTTCGCCTTCGAAATCGATCACCAGTTTTTTCATGTGCGGCGGCCGCGGCTGGCCGGGCCGGCCGCCCTGGCCGATCCGGGTGGCGACGACCCGGGCGACGTTTGGCGGCGTCGGCTCCTCGGCGGTCCAGTGGAGCCGATAGCGCAGGTCTAGCGCCTCCCCCGCCCGCACCGGCGCCGCCGGGGTCCAGAAGGCGACGATGTTGTCGTTGGTCTCGTCATTGGTGGGGATTTCCACCAGTTCGACCGCGCCGGGACCCCAGTCGCCGATCGGCTCGACCCAGGCGCTGGGCCGGCGGTCATAGAAGACCCCGTCATCCTGGTAGTCGCCGAACACCCGGTCGCGCTGCAACAGCCCGAAGCCGCGCGGGCCGCGATCGGCGAAGCTGTTCACCACCACCCGCGGCGGATCCACCAGCGGCCGCCAGATCCGCTCCCCGGCCCCCGTCCAAATGGCCAGACCGTCGGAATCGTGGATCTGCGGCCGCCAGTCGCGGCCGCCCGGCGCGCCGCCTTCGCCGTACCAGAACATGCTGGTCAGCGGCGCGACGCCCAACCGCGCGACCGCCTTGCGGAAGAAGAGCGCGGATTCGATCTCCTGGACCAGGCCGCCCCGCCCGCGCCGGTTGGCGATGCGGTAGGCGCCGGCCACCGCCTCACCCTCCAGCGCCGCATAGATGGTCAGTTCGCCGGCCGCATCCCGCTCCAGCCAGAAGGCGGTGAAGTCGGGAAAGGATTCCGGACCGGCCGTCGCCGTATCGATCGCCAGTCCGCGCGCCGACAGGCCGTACTGGTCGAACGGGTCGGCGCTGCGGAAATAAGAGGCGCCCTGGAAGGCCAGCCAGTCGCTCTCGCGGCCCGGCTGCATGGCGCGAAATCCGGCGAAGCCGGTGGCGACCCCGGCCAGCCGCCGCGCCAGCGCCGGATCGCGCACATCGAACAGCGCCTCGGAATAGAGCACCTCGCGCGCCTGGCCGCCTTCGACCGCGTAGATCTTCACGGGCCGGTCGGCATAGCGCCCCAGGTGGAAGAAGCGGATCGCCGCATCGCCGCCCTGCCCGCCCCAGAGCGTCTTGTCCGGCCGATAGGCGATCTGGCCAATGGCGTCATAGTCCACGGCCGCCAGCGCCGCCGCGGCCGGCGTCGGCGCATAGGCCCGCCGCGCCGAAGCCGCCGCACTGGCCTTCAGCCGCTCGAACGAAAACGGCTCAGGCGGCCCGAGCGGCGGACCGGCCGCCGAAGCGGCCTCGGCGAGAGCGGGAGTGGCCGCCAGCGCCAATGCGGCGGCCATCAGCCGCCGGCGGGATAGGAAAATCACGGAAGCCCCGCTCCTGGGACGTTCACTTCAGTCGCCACGATGCTGGCCGTCCGCGTCCTGGCGCTCTTCTCGGGATCCGAGCCGTCGGCGATCAGCATGAAGAGGGTGCGGCGGTCGTCGCCGCCGAGCATGCAGGCGAAGGCGCCGCGGCCGGTGTCGATGCGCTCGGAGACTTCGCCGCCCTCGTGCAGGCGGATGACGTCGTTGGTGGTCGGCGAGGCCACCCAGATGGCGCCCTCGGCGTCCAGGCAGCAGCCGTCGGGCACGGCGCCCTGCGGCAACGCCGCCCAGACCCGGCGATTGGACAGGCCGCCGTCCGGCGCGACGTCGAAGGCCGTCATCCGCCCGGCGAAGGTCTCGCCGACGACCAGGGTCTTGCCATCCGGACTGATCACCGCGCCGTTGGGGAAGATCAGCCCGTCCGCCGCCTCGTGCACCGCGCCGTCCGGGTCGACCCTGGCCAGCTTGGCCGCCTTGGTCTCGCCGCGCGGATAGAGCGGAAAGCCGAAATTGCCGACATAGGCCCGGCCCTGGGCGTCGACCACCATGTCGTTGGGGTGGAAGGTGGCGATGTCGGAAAGATCGGCGTGCTCGGCCAGCCGGCCGTCCGCCTCCAGCCGCATCAGCTTGCGGTCGTCCATCGACACCACCAGCATCCGCCCGTCCGGCAGCCAGCCGAGACCGGAGACGGCGGTCGGCGAGGTGACGATGGTCTCGCGCGCGCCGTCCGGGGTCACCGCGACCACCTCATGGGCGTGCATGTCCGAGAAATACAGCCGCCCGTCCCGCCAGCGCGGCGCCTCGCCAAAGGCCAGGCCGTCGAGGACGGTGCGAAGGGCGCGGGTCATGCGGGGGCTCCTTGAGATCTTCGACGATGCCGGAGCGGTCAGATCCGGCCGGCCGCTGGCTTAGCCCCGCAACGGGCGTCTAGTCGATCCTCAACCCTTCCATGCCCGCTTCGCGCCAGGTGCGGATCAGCTCGAAGAACTTGACCGGGCCTGGGCCGTAGAGGCCGTCGAACAGGCCGGCGCCGTCGCCGGCGCGGCCTTCGCCGTTGTAGTAGCCGGGGGTGCAGGCTATCCGGAAGTCAAGGTTGGCCCTGGCGTTGTCCTTGATGGTCCGCACCCAGCCGGCTTCCGCCTCGGGGGTCGGCTCGATGACGCCGGCCTGGCGCAGATTGGCCGCGCCGATCACCTCGGCGATGTGCCGGGCCTGCTCTTCCAGCAGGTGCGGGAAGTTGGGGGTCAGCGTGCTCTGGTTCACCCCCATGTGGAAGCAGTTGGGGAAGCCGTGGCTCATGAAGCCGTGCAGGGTCTTCAGGCCGCCGCTCCAGTGGTCGCTCAAGGTCCTGCCGTCGCGCCCATGGATCTCGAACCCGGCGCGCCGCGTGTACGACGTCCCGACCTCGAAGCCGGTAGCGAAGATGATGCAGTCGACCGCGTACTCGACGCCGTCGACCACCAAGCCGGTCTCGGTGATCGCCTCGACGCCGCGGCCGCCGGTGTCCACCAGCTTGACGTTCGGCCGGTTGAAGGTCGGCAGATAGTCGTCGTTGAAGGTCGGCCGCTTGCAGAACTGGCGATACCAGGGCTTCAGCGCTTCGGCGGTCGCCGGGTCCTCGACCAGGTCCTCAACCCGGGCGCGGATCTGGTTCATCTTGCGGAAGTCGGCCAGCTCCATCTCGCGCGGGATGTCCTCCGGCGCGATCGTCCGGCCGGTGCGGAAGGCGGCGATCGAGGTCAGGCTGCGGATGATGTCGGTCCAGCCGTCGCTGACCAGGTCCTCGTCTTGTTGGCCGCCCGAAACCAGGATGTTGAAGTTCTCCATCCGCCGCTTCTGCCAGCCCGGCGTCAGCGAGGCGGCCCAGTCGGGATCGGTCGGCCGGTTGCCGCGCAGGTCCACCGACGAGGGCGTGCGCTGGAAGACGTAGAGCTGCTTCGCCGCGCAGCCGAGATGCGGCGCCGACTGGATGGCGGTGGCGCCGGTGCCGATGATCGCCACCCGCTTGTCGGCCAGGCCCGTGAGGTTGCCCTCCGAATCGCCGCCGGTGTAGCCGTAGTCCCAGCGGCTGGTGTGGAAGCTGTGGCCCTTGAAGCGCTCGATGCCCGGGATGCCGGGCAGCTTCGGCCGGTTCAGAGGCCCGTTGGACATGACCACGTAGCGGGCCTTGATCGCGTCGTCGCGGCTGGTCGAGACCAGCCAGCGCTTCTCCGCCTCCAGCCAGCGCAGGCTCTTGATCTCGGTCTGGAACAGGGCGTGCCTGTAAAGGTCGAAGGTCTCGCCGATGCGCCGGGCATGGGCGCGGATCTCGGCGGCGAAGCTGTACTTCTCCTTCGGGATGTAGCCGGTTTCCTCCAGGAGCGGCAGGTAGATGTAGCTTTCGATGTCGCACTGGGCGCCGGGATAGCGGTTCCAGTACCAGGTGCCGCCGAAGTCGCCGCCCTTCTCCACGACGCGGATGCGCTCCAGCCCCGCCTCGCGCAGCCGCGCCGCGGCCATCAGTCCGCCGAACCCGCCGCCGATGACCAGGGCGTCGACCTCGTCGTTCAGGGGATCGCGGGTGAAGCCCGGCTCGACATAGGGGTCGTCGATGTAATGGCCGAAGTCTCCCTTGACCTCGACATATTGCGCGTTGGCGTCCTCGCGCAGCCGCTTGTCGCGCTCCTGCCGGTATTTTTCACGCAGGGCGTCGGGATCGAAGTCCAGCGCCGGCTCGGCGGCGGGCGGCTCCAGCGTGTCCAGGCTCATGCTTGCGCTCCAAGATGACGTTCGGGAGCAAGTGAACGTCATTCACCCAGACGGCGCAAGCGATGAACGGATCGAACGGACCGGTCAGGCGCCCACCAACGCGTCTCCCCTACCAGTTGCCGACGTTCGGCATGGACGCCCAGGGCTCCATCGGCTCCTTGCGGCCGCCCTTCTGCAGCAGCTCGATGGAGATGTTGTCCGGCGACCTCACGAAGGCCATGTGGCCGTCGCGCGGCGGGCGGTTGATGGTGACGCCGCCGTCGGCCAGGCGCTGGCAGGTGGCGAAGATGTCGTCGACCTCATAGGCCAAGTGGCCGAAATTGCGGCCGCCGCCATAGTCTTCCGGATCCCAGTTGTAGGTCAGCTCGACCAGCGGCGCGCGCTTCTCGCGGGCCTCGGCCAGGTCCTCGGGCGCGCTGAGGAAGACCAGGGTGAAGCGGCCGGCCTTGTTCTCGACGCGGTAGGCTTCGGCCAGGCCAAGCTTGTTCACGTAGAAATCGAGCGAGGCGTCCAGGTCTTTCACGCGCACCATGGTGTGCAGGTACTTCATTCGAAATTCTCCGTTTCGCGGTCGGGCTCGAAGTCGGGGATCAATACAGGCTCGCGGCTGGTCGGTTCAACCGCCGGTCTCGCCGGTTGCTCGCGGGTCTGGCGACGCCAGAGGGCCGCGTATTCGCCGCCCCTGGCGATCAGCGCCGCGTGGTCGCCGCGTTCGACGATGCGGCCGCGGCGGATGACCAGGATCTCGTCGGCGTCGGCGACGGTCGACAGCCGATGGGCGATCACCAGGGTGGTGCGGCCGGCGCGCACCTTGCGCAAGGTCGCCTGGATGGCCGCCTCGGTGCGGCCGTCGAGGGCGCTGGTGGCCTCGTCCAGCACCAGCAGGCGCGGGTTGGCCAGCAGGGCGCGGGCGATGCCGACCCGCTGGCGCTCGCCGCCGGAGAGCTTCAGGCCCCGCTCGCCGACGCGGGTGTCCATCTTGTACGGCAGGCCTTCGATGAAGTGCGACAGCTCCGCCGCGTCGGCCGCCGCCCAGACCTCGGCCGGCGCCGCCTCCGGCCGCGCGAAGGCGATGTTGGCGTAGAGGCTGTCGTTGAACAGGGCGACGTCCTGCGGCACCAAGGCGACGGCGCGCCGCAGGGACTCGATCTTCACCTGGCGCAGGTCGATCCCGTCCAGCCGCACCGCGCCGTTCTGCGGGTCCAGCAGCCGCAGCGCCAGCCGCACGATTGTGGTCTTGCCGGCGCCGGACGGCCCCACCAGCGCGGTGGTGGTCCCTGGCGCAATGCGGAAGTCGACCCCGCGCAGGCCCACGGAGCGGGCGGTGTGCTGGAACCCGACATGGTCGAACACCAGCTCCGCCCCCTTGGCCGAGGCCGGCGGCAGCTCGACCGCGTCCGGCGCGTCGGTGATGTCCGGCTGGATGGCCAGCAGGTTGATCATCTGCTCCATGTCGATGAAGGCCTGCCGGATCATGCGGTAGTTGGAGCCAAGCTGGTTCAGCGGCGCATAGACGGCCTGCAGGATCAGGATGCAGGCGGTGATGCCGCCCGGCGTCATCTTGCCGTGGATCACCTCGTAGCCGGCCAGAAGGGTGACGAAGCCGAGGCCCGCGCTCATCACCACCGTCTGCAGCGCGTTCAGCATCTGCAGCGAGGTGTTGGCCTTGACCGCGGCGGCGGCGTAGTCGGCGCGCGCCTGCTCGTAGCGGCCGACGGTGCGCGCCTCGGCCCCGAAGGTCTTGATCGTTTCGAAGTTCATCAGCGCATCGACGGTGAGTCCGGCGGCCGCGGAATCGGCTTCGTTCAGGGCGCGGCGGAACTGGATGCGCCAACCGGAGATCGAAAAGGTCAGGGCGACGTAGACGAGGATGGTCGCGACCGTCGCCACCGACAAAAGCCAGTTGTAGTGGCTGGTCATCACGAAGGCCGCCATGGCCAGCTCGAAGGCGGTGGGCCCGAGGTCGAAGACGACGCTGCGGATCAGCGTGTCGGTGGAGTTCGAGCCGCGGTCGATGATGCGGGCGAGCGTGCCGGTCTGCTTGCCCTGATGGAAGTTGAGCGACAGCGACAGCGAATGGGCGAAGGTCTCGACCGCCGAGCGGGCCAGCGCCTGCTGCGACACCGGCGTGAAGATCGCGTCGCGCACCAGCGGCGTGACGTTGGAGACGAAGCGGAGCAGCACCCAGAAGACCGCTAAGCCGCCGAACACCGCGAACACGGTCTCGGCGGCGCTGCGCCCATGGCTCAGCGCGTCGATGGCGCGGCCGATCCAGATCGGCGAGCTCACCGCCGTCCATTTGCCGATCAGCACCAGCGTCAACGCGACGACCAGCCGGGTCCGCAAGCCCTTGGCGCGAGAGCGCAGCACCAGGCGGGCGAGGTCCGCCATCGAGCTCCAGGCGTTGAACTCGCCCCCCGTGGGGACGACCGCGCCGGGGTCGTTCGTTCGCCGCAACGCCAGGGAACCGCGCGCCAAGGCCTGAAATGCCTCCGTTCAATCCATGATCAAAGTGGTCTGCTCACCCCCGGCGGGGGTGAGCCAATCAATGCGCCAGTCGCCCGCCTGCCGCACGCCGCGGAAGGGAAGCCCTGAAATAGGAGCCGCGCGGCTGACGCTGAAACGGGCGTCGGCCTGGCCGCCGGGGGACTGGATGGTCAGATCATGATCGCCGGAATTGAGCGCCGCCGCCAGCGGGAAGGAAAACCGCCCCCGGGCGTCCGCCTTGGTCTCCCCGGCCGGCTGGCCGTCCAGCATCAGGCGCAGGGCCAAGCCTGGATGGGCGACGCCGGAGACCACCGCGCCGCCGCCGGAATCGAAGTCCACGGCGGCGACCTGCGGCGTATCGGAGCTGGCCCCCGGCGCGTGGGCGCCGGCGCCGGCGCGCAGCAGCACCGCCGCGCGGCCGGGGGCCGGCAACACCGCCAGATAGCCCTCGCCCTGCACCTGGCGGCCGGAAATGTCCTCGGAAAGACCGAACAATCGCACCGCGGCGGCGGCGGGCAGGGTCAGGCTGAACGCGCCCCGGCCGTCGGTGACCGCGCCATAGGCGGTCCCGTCCGGCGAGCCCAGCCGCACGCGCACGTTCGGATCGGCCGTCCCGCCCAGCTGGATCTGGCCGTCGCCGAGGCGCTGGGCCGAGCTGAACCTGGGCGGCGGCGTATAGCCGACCTGGCCTTGCGCCGATTCATCCGCCGGCGGCGGCGGCGTGCGCCAGTCGCCGCCGCGGCTGCAGCCGGCGACGAGCCCCGCGGCCAGGGCGACGGCCAACCAGGGCCTTGCAATCCCGGCCGAAACCCCAATGATCCGCGCCTTCGCCATCCGAGAGGCCGTCAATGTCCGTATCCGCGCGGATCGATTCGATCTGCGTCTATGCCGGTTCGTCCCAGGCGGCCGACCCCGCCCTGCTCGAGGCCGCCCATGAGCTTGGCGAGGCCCTGGCGCGGGAGGGCAAGCGGCTGGTCTATGGCGGCGGCGGCATAGGGCTGATGGGCGCCTGCGCGCGCGCCGCCCATGCGGCCGGCGGCCGGGTGCTTGGCGTGATGCCCGAATTCCTGCGCCAGCGTGAGATCCTTTTCGACGAGGTCGAGACCATCGTCGTGCGCTCGATGCACGAGCGCAAGATGCTGATGTTCGAACAGTCCGACGCCTTCGTGGCGCTGCCCGGCGGCATCGGCACCCTGGAGGAGGTGATCGAGCTTTTGTCCTGGCGGCGGCTGGGCCTGCACCGCAAGCCGACCGTCTTCTACAATCCGGACGGATTCTGGGACCGGCTGCTCGGCTTCCTCGACCACACCGTGGCCATGAACCTGACCCCGCCGGCCCTCGCCGCCACCTGGCGCACCGTCGACCGCGTCGACGCCATCCTCCCCGCCCTCGCCGCCATGGCCGCGGCCGAGCCCGAGAACATCCCGCTCATGCTGCCGAGGGTTGGGTAAGGCCTAGGCCCGGTCCATCGCCTTGCGCAGCACCTCGTTGACCCGCCGCTGCCAGCCGGCCCCTGTGCCTCTGAAATAGGCCAGCACGTCCTGGTCGAGGCGCAAGGACACCGCCTGTTTCGGTGCGTCCAGTTTCGGCCGGCCCCGCAGCCGCGCAGCCGTCCGCGGAAAGGCGGCCAATTCCTCGGGCGACAACGACTCGGGCCCTAGCGCTCTGGCGAAGTCTTCTTCAGTCCATTCCGGGTTGTCCGGGTCGGTCAGGTCGGGCTCAGGCAGTTCCTCAACGGTCTTGGCGGACATAGCGTCTCATCTCCTTGGCGTGCGCGCGGCGCAGGCTGATCGCGCGAACCACGCCGCCTCTCAGGGTGTAGGCGAGACAATAGGCCTCGCCATCGATCAGGCCGTACGCCCGCAACCGACGTTCTTCGAAGCGAGAATCGACCATGCGGGCGAAGACTTCGAGGTCGGCGGCGCGCGCCAGCGAAATGCCGTGCTTGGACTTGTTGGCGGCGTCCTTGGCGGCGTCGAACTCGATCTCCACCTTTTAATGTAGCACGATAAATGCGAGGCGCAATGACACCGCCTAGACCTTCCCGAACCCGCCGATGCGGTCGCGGAAGCCGTTGACGATCGGGTAGCGGCGGTCGCGGCCGAAGGCCTTGCCGCCGATCTTGACCCCGGGCGGCGCCTGGCGGCGCTTGTATTCGGAGATGTAGAGCAGGCGCTGGATGCGTTCGACCACCTCGGGCGCGTACCCGCGGGCGACGATCTCGTCCAGGGTCGCCTCCTCCTCCACCAGGCCGTGCAGGATGCCGTCCAGGTCGGCGTAGGGCGGCAGGCTGTCCTGGTCGGTCTGGTTGTCGCGCAGCTCGGCGCTGGGCGGCTTGGTCAGGATGCGGTCGGGGATCGGATGCTCGGCCGAATGCAGATAGGGCCTGTGGGCGTTGCGCCAGGCCGAGACGGCGAAGACATCGGTCTTGTAGATGTCCTTCAGCACATTGTAGCCGCCGCACATGTCGCCATAGAGGGTGGCGTAGCCGACCGCCATCTCCGACTTGTTGCCGGTGGTCAGCAAAAGCCCGCCGGTCTTGTTGGAGAGCGCCATCAGGGTGACGCCGCGCAGGCGCGCCTGGATGTTCTCCTCGGTGGTGTCGGGGGCGCGGCCGGCGAAGGCCTCGGCCAGCATCTGGTCGAGAGCCCCGACGCCGGGCTCGATGGGAATGATGCGGTAGGACGCGCCGAGCGCCATGGCGCAGCCCTCGGCGTCCTCGAAGCTCTCGCGGCTGGTGTAGCGCGACGGCAGCATGACCAGCGAAACCCGATCCGGACCCAGGGCGTCGGCGGCGACCACGGCTGTGATCGCCGAATCGATGCCGCCGGAAAGCCCAATGATGACCGAGGGAAACCCGGACTTGTTCACGTAATCGCGCAGGCCGAGCACCATGGCCCGGTAGACCTCTTCCGGCCCGTCCGGCCAGACCGCTGCGGGCGCCTCGATGCAGCGCCAGGCGCTGCCGACGCGCTCCCAGGTCATCAGGCCCATCGCCTCCTCGAACATCGGCAGGCTCATGCACGGCGTCCCGTCCGCCTGCAGCGCGAAGGAGCCGCCGTCGAACACCAGTTCGTCCTGGCCGCCGACCTGGTTGACATAGATCAGCGGCGCGCCGCTCTCGGCGGTGCGGGCGCAGGCGACGCCCAGCCGCTCGTCCTCGGCGGTGCGGCGATAGGGCGAGCCGTTGGGGATCAGCAGCAGTTCCGCTCCCTGCTGCACGAGGGCGGCGCAGGGAATCGGCCCCCAGGCGTCCTCGCACACCGGAACCCCGATCGTCACGCCGCGAAAGTCGAAGGCCTTCGGGCCCGGACCCGGCGTGAACACGCGCTTTTCGTCGAAGACGCCGTAGTTGGGCAGGTCGACCTTGAAGGTGATGTCCTTGATCTCGCCGTCGGCGATCAGCGCGACGGCGTTGTGGGGGCCCCTGCCCTCGCCGCTCGGCCATGGCAGGCCGATCAGGGCGGCGCAGGCATCCTTGGTCTTCAAGGCCAGCCGCTCCAGCGCCGCGCGGCAGGCGGCGACGGCGGCGGGCTTCAGCGCCAGGTCCTCCGGCGGATAGCCGATGAGGAAGAGTTCGGAGAACAGCGCCAGGTCCGCGCCGGCGGCCGTGGCCTGGGCCAGGCGTTCGGCGGCCAGCGCCTCGTTGGCTTCGATGGCGCCGACGGTGGGATTGGCCTGCACCGCGGCGATGATGAGACGATCGGTCATAGGCGGCTTTTAGGATACTTCGCCGCCGACGTAAGCCCGTGGACGATCTGCCCGCGTGCTACTCGTCCCGGTGCACGCGCTCGCGGCGTTCGTGGCGCTCCTGGGCCTCGAGGCTCAAGGTGGCGATGGGCCGCGCGTCCAGCCGGGCGATGCCGATGGGCTCGCCGGTCTCTTCGCAATAGCCGTAATTGCCTTCCTCGATCCGCTGCAGCGCCTCGTCGATCTTGGCGATCAGCTTTCGCTGCCGGTCTCGCGTGCGAAGTTCCAGCGACCGATCTGTTTCCGATGAGGCTCGATCAGCGATATCAGGATGATTTTCGGTCTCGGTTTGTAAATGCGAGAGCGTTTCTCGTGATTCCCGCAGGATATCTTCTTTCCAGTCGAGAAGCTTCTGGCGGAAGTACTCAAGCTGCCGCTCATTCATAAAAGCTTCATCCTCGGAAGGACGATACTCAAGGTTCTCAACCAAAATCGCGGGCGCCTTCATTGACGTTTCCACGTTTTCAACCCTAATTCCCAGACTGAGCGGCTCGCTTATACCAAATCGCAGCGCCTGTAAAATAAAGCTGCAGCGAGGCGGCGATTAGGCCGCAGCGGCCTGTTGTTCAAGTTTGGCCAACTCGACCGCCGCGCGGGTCTCGATCTCCTCGAGCACGCCGTCCAGTCCGGGCTCGCCGGTGCGGCCGCGCTCCTGGCGCACCGCCTCGATCAGCCGGCTGAGAGTCGCCGGCTCCAGGCCGCCGTCGAGCACCGCGATCTTCAGGTCGTCGAGCGCGTCCAGGATGACGCCGGCGCGGCGCACGGCCTTGCGTCGGCGCTCCAGCGGGCCGCCCACCTCCTGCAGCGCCAGAAGCGCATCCAGTGAGCCGACGCCGATCGTCGGCGCGGCGCGCGCGGCGGCGGCCGTCTCCGGGGCGTCGCCGGCGCCGGCGACGGAAAAGCCGCCCGCCGCCGGGCCCGCGCCGCGGCCGGCGGGCGCCTGGGCCGATCCGACACCGTTGGGGCCGCCTACCTTCATGCTTTTCAAGAGACTCGCGGATGACTTGAGAACGGCTGCAGTCTTAGCTGAGCGGCTTGCCGGTTCGTTAAGACTGGGCAGAATTTGCCCGTGCGCATTCTGCAGTCTTTCTCAGGAATCAAAGCGCTGTTTTTGCAGCGCTTTTCGACCCTCCCAACTGGCACGATCATCGCATTGGTCAAGGCTGATGGCGGGGGCCGCCTTCATCAAGCGCGCCAGGGGCATGCATGCGTTTACGAGTTTGGCTCTGGGCGGCGGCGATGCTGGCGGGCCTTGTCATGGTCCAGCCGGCCTTCGCCGCGTCCCGGATCAAGGACATCGTCCAGTTCGAGGGCGTGCGCGACAACAAGCTGGTCGGCTACGGGCTGGTGGTCGGGCTGAACGGCACCGGCGACAGCCTGCGCAATGCGCCGATGACCTTGCAGAGCCTGGAGTCCATGCTCGAACGGCTCGGGGTCAATACCCGCAGCGCGGCCAATTTCGACACCAAGAACGTCGCCGCGGTCATGGTCACGGCCGAGTTGCCGGCCTTCACCGCCGCCGGCGGCCAGATCGACGTCACCGTCGCGGCCATGGGCGACGCCAAGAGCCTGCAGGGCGGCACGCTCCTGGTGACGCCGCTGCTGGGCGCCGACGGCGAGGCCTATGCGGTGGCGCAGGGCACCATCGAGACCGGCTCCATCTCCGCCAGCGGCGCCTCCGGTTCGTCAATCACCCGCGGCGTGCCCACCGCCGGCCGCATCGCCGCCGGGGCCAGCGTCGAGCGCGAGGTCGGCTTCAAGCTGGACTCGATGCAGCAGCTCAGGCTCTCGTTGCGCAATCCGGATTTCACCACCGCCCAGCGCATCGCCGATGCGATCAACGCCCACTTTCCGCAGACGGCGGCGCCGGAAAACCCCACCATCGTCACCGTGCGTCCTCCCGCCGGCCAGGACATGATGAGCTTCATCACTTCGCTGGAAGACTTGGAGGTCGAGCCCGAGGCGCCGGCCAAGGTGGTGATCGACGAGGACGCCGGCGTCATCGTCATGGGCGACGACGTGCGCGTCTCCACCGTCGCCATCGCCCAGGGCAACCTGACCATATCGGTGCAGGAGAGCCCGACCGTCAGCCAGCCCTCGCCGTTCAGCCAGGGACAGACCACGGTCGTGCCCCACTCCACCGTCAGTTTCGACGAGGCCAAGGGCAAGAAGCTGCTGGTGATCAAGGAGGGCGCCTCGCTGGCATCCCTGGTCGCCGGCCTGAACGCGCTCGGGGTCACGCCGCGCGACATGATTTCCATCCTGCAGGCCATCAAGGCCGCGGGCGCCCTGCAAGCCGATATCCAGGTGATGTGATGACCGCCCTTTCCGCCCAGGTGCTGCCCTACGCCCTGCTGACGCCGACCACCCAGGCGCCCAAGGCCGGGGCCGGCCAGTCGAAGGCGCAGATCGCCGCCACCGCCAACAGTTTCGAAAGCTCGTTCCTGTCCAACATGCTTGGCGAGATGTTCGAAGGGGTCTCCACCGACGGCCCGTTCGGCGGCGGCGCCGGGGAAGGCGCCTTCCGCTCATTCCTGATGGACGCCTTCGCCCAGCAGATCACCAAATCGGGCGGCGTCGGCGTCGGCGCGGCCGTCCAGCGGGAGATGCTGAAGATGCAGGGGCTGAGCTGACCATGAGTTCCGCCGCGCGGCAGCCGCCGTCCCTGGCCGTCGAGGGCCGCATCGGCGAGCTGACCACGCTCACCGAGCGGCTGACGGTGCTGATCGCCGAACAGGCCACGGCCTTCGAGGCCCGGCGGCCGCAGGACGCCGCGCGCAACATGGACGAGACCGCGCGGCTGGCCAATGTCTACCGCCGCGAGGCGCAGATCCTGCGCGCGCGGCCGAGCTTGGCCGAGCGCGCCTCCCTGACCGAACGCCAGGCGCTGCTACGCGCCACCGAAGCGTTCGACGCGGTGATCGCGCGGCATGGGCGGGCGCTGAACGCGGTCAAGACCGTCACCGAGGGCCTGGTCCACGCCATCGCCAGCGAGATCGCCAACCAGCGCACCGCCAATACCGGCTACGGCCCTGCCGGCGTCAAGCCGCGCAACGACGCCGCGACGGCCGTGACCCTGAACCGGCGGGCCTAGCCGCCCAGCGCGAGCCGCCGCTCGATCCCGGCCGCGTGCAGGAAGTCACGGTCGTGGCTGACCACCAGCAGCGCGCCGTCATAGGCGGCCAGCGCCGCCTCGACGGCGGCGATCGAGTCCAGGTCCAGATGGTTGGTCGGTTCGTCCAGCACGATCAGTTGCGGCGGCCGGGGCCGCACCAGCACGCAGGCCAGGCCGGCGCGCAGGCGCTCGCCGCCGCTCAGGTCCCCGGCCCGCTTGGTCGCCGTGACATTGCGGAACAGGAAGCGGGCCAGGGCCGCGTGGGCGTCGTTGTCGATCGAATCCGGATTGAGGCGGCGGAAGTTTTCAACCAGAGTCTCGTCGTCGGCGAGCAGGCTGACCCGCTGATCGAGCACCTCGGCGCCGACGCCGCGGGTGATGCGGCCGCCGTCGGGCTGGATCGTCCCGATGGCGAGCGCCAGCAGCGTGGTCTTGCCCGAGCCGTTCGGCCCGGTCACCGCCAGCCGCTCCGGCCCGACCATGCGGAACGAAAGACCGTCGAGCACGCGGCGGCCGTTCGGCCAGGCGAAGCTGACATCCTCGAAGGCCAGCACCTGCTTGCCGGCGGGCAGACCCGAAGGCGGCAGCTCGAAGGCCAGGCGGCGGAAGCGCTCGACGCGGGCGTCGGCGTCGGCCAGATCGCGCTCGGCCTCCACGCGCAGCCGGTCGGCGAGGCGGGTGAGCCTGCCGCCGGAGTCCTCGGCCTTCTGCTTCATGGCGCCCAGCACGATGCGCGGCTGCCCGCCCTTGGCGGCCTTTCGGCGACCACGGGCGTCGCGTTTGAACTTCTGCTCGCGCGCGGATTGGATCTCCTGCTTCACCTTGCCCAGCGCCTGCTCGGCCGTGTCCAGCGCCTGCGCGGCGGCGGCCGCCTCGGCGGCCTTGCGCTCGGCATAGAGGTCGTAGTTTCCGCCATAGACGTTCGCCCCCAGCCCGGTCAGCTCGATGACGCGGTCCATCTGGCGGAGCAGCGCGCGATCGTGGCTGACCACGATCGCCCCGCCCTTCCAGCCGGCCAGCAGCCCAACCACGGCGGCTCGGCCCGCCGTGTCCAGATTGTTGGTCGGCTCGTCCAGCAGAAGCACGTCCGGCTGCTCGATCAGCATGGCGGCCAGGGCCGCCCGCGTCGCTTCGCCGCCGCTGAGCGAAGCGCCGGGGCGGGTCAGGTCGAGACCGGCGAGGCCGGTCGCCGCAAGCGCCTCGTCGATGCGTTGGGGCAGCAGCCAGTCGGCGGTCTCCAGGTCGCCCTCCACCGCCTCCCCGCGCTCCAGCCGCGCCAGGCGGTCCAGCCCGTCGCGGACGCCGATCACGTCGGCGATCTGGGCCCCGCCGGCCAGCAGCGGCATCTGGCGCAGGTGGGCGATGCGGCCGGTGACGCTGACCGTCCCGTGCGTCGGCGCAAGATCGCCGAGAACGAGGCGCAGCAGACTCGTCTTGCCGACGCCGTTGCGGCCGACCAGGCCGCTGCGTTCGGGCCCGAAGGCAAGGCTCAGATTGTCGAGAAGCGCGCGGCCGTCAGGGGCGCGGTAGGTGACGCAGTCGAGGGTGATGAAGGCGGGCATGGGGGACCATCGAGAAACGGGTTGCGAGGACGAAGTCGGATGTCGTCGCGCGTTCCATCGAGGCCTCCTGCGGGTTGAGGCGCGCAGCATAGGGGGTGTTCGGCCGGGGCGGCAAGCGGGGGTCGCGGCCCGCCCGGCCTGGGACCTATGCGACTTCCGGCCTGCCGATCGAGATATCCCATCCGCGACGTGGTGCGCCGCACGGGCGGCCGGAACGGCCGCCATCCTTACCGTGTCACGCTGGAGGTCGTCGGGAGCCGCCCAGACCTTGCTGCTGCTCGCGCCAGAACCCCGATGCCTACCGCTCCAATTCTAGACGAGCCGCCGATCTCAAAGCGCCGCGGGCGATTTCAACGTCCTGGGGATCACCGCTAAAAATTGGAAATCGGCTCGGATGCGGTAGGCGCACAACCACGCGGCCATTGGGCGAAACAAATCGTTCAACGTAGAGGTCACCCCAACCGGCCTTGAAGCGATCTGTCGGCTGCGCCCGCAGCAAATTCGCGAGCTCACCGGCTGCGTCCTTGCCCATGCAAATGAATAGTCGAGCTGGTGAGCGCTCGAGCACCCAAGCCCAGAGCCGACGAGAAAAGGCAAGCGCCTCGTCCGCGCGGGGAAGGTCACCGAATCTCTTGCTCCGGAAGGGAATGAATTGAGCCGCAAAAAGTTCTGCTTCCTCAAGGTCTAGCGTCGCCATGATTTGGCGCACCTGCGATTGCATGGTAGTTGGCCGCCCATCGGGGCGCCAACGGCCATGAAGATAAGCGTTCCCATCAGGCGAGTCCCAAGCCGCATTGTCGTCATCGCCCCCGGGGTTCAATCCTACGAGCACAGTTGGCGCGGTAGTCAATAACGCCTCCGGCGTCATCATAAACGCCCAACCCTTGTTGTATCCCAGCCTTTCATACTCACTTTTTACTTTTTGATAATCCACCCGACGCTCCATTTTATATGTTAGTGCTATATAAGCTACAGATTCATCTAACAGTCAGCGTTAAGCAGCCATTAGGTGCAGTCAGTGTAATTCACTCTCGGCCACGCCTGAATTTAGCCGACATTCATTTAGCCCACTCCACCGCGCCTCCAGTACGTGCAAGACCGGATGTCCCTTGTCCAAAGTCTTCGCGCAGCACGTTAGCGCAGCGCGACCGAGCCTGCGATCGGCGGCGCGGAGAAGATCGGTCAGTTCCCAGCGATCCTCCTCGATCGGCGTCATCAGCTGGCCGCGTGGGCGGTCGATCCAGGTCTCCATCAGAAAAGAGGGCGTGCTCGGCTGCAGGCCGTCCATGCCATAGCCGCTCTCCCAATAGTCGAGCCAATCACCCCGCGGTTCCGGCTTGACTCTGGGCGTGCGTCCTGGGTCCAGACCCGGCCTGAGGAATGGGCCGGGAAAGTCCCAGATCACCTGGCCGTTCAGTACGATCCAGTGTCGAGGTTCCTGGAACGTGAAGTGCCTGGTGACCTTGGTGAACACGTTGCAGTGGATCGCCATGCGCAGTTCGGCGCCCACAGCGCTTCCACCTTGCCCTTCAGTTTGCTCCAGCGGCGGCTCATGCGCTTCTTCCAAAAATGGTCGTTCGATAGTGCGGGTCGGTCATTATCTCCGTGCGTTGCTCCGGCAATCGCCAACGGTGCATGACTTTTGCGATGAAGGCGGGGGTACGAAGGCGGGGATCGAGCAGAAGCAGGAAGCGGTCGCCTTCCTCCACCCAATTCACGCGGCCGCGCGGCATGGCTTCATAACCTAACCCACGCAACTCCGGGCGCCGGCGCACGATACGCGGCCAAACATCAACATGCCCGCGTGGGTGGGTGCGAAAGCCGCCGACAGCTTCCAGCCGCGAAAGTGGGCTCGATATCCCGACGAATTTCCAGCCGCCCTTGTCGACCAAACCCCAGAACAACCCGATTTTAGGTTCGACTTCAGACATCTTCGTCCTCGCGGATGCCGATCAAGTCGAGCGGGTTCGAAAGGCATTGAATAATTAGGGCGATGACAGCCAAGCCTACAAGCCAGCGTCAGCCACTCCTACCGGACCTCGGTCGGCAGCGCCCACCAATTTTTCACCGGCCCATATTGAGTTTCAATCATCTTCTTTGCTTGAAACGGATCGTTGGCCGGCACCATCACCTCTACGGGAAGGCCGCCCGCAGCCGGCGTTATCTTCGCCTTGAATGTTTTTTGCGCCATATCTCTTCCTCTTATCTTTGTCGGGTCATTGCTGATGCTACGGTGCAAGAGCCCGTAAACTCTGGGTCGGAGCTTAGCTCAAAGCAATCGAATTATTTTTGCCTAAGCACGGCCAAGTGAGGACCTTCGATACGTTCCTTCATTTTGTTTGATCCTTGCCGTCACCTGTAGAGAGGGTGGACCGGAGTAAAGGACTTGCATTGCGCTAGCTGGTCAGGCATGGAGCCAGCCCCTCGCCAGACGACCTCTGACAAGCGTCCAATTTCCGGACGCGGGAGGTCTTATGCATGTCTGACGATATCGCACGGCTGGCGGCCGTGCCCGCCCCCTCATCGCTGCTGCGGCACCTGGCTGGGGAGGCGGCTGAGGCACTGGCGGTCGTTTTGCCGCCACCTCACCTACCCTACCTCGCCGCGGCGGCTCCGCAGCGGCACCTTATCGGGATGACGTTGGCGGTTGGAGCGCCGCTGAACGTGGAGACGGCCTCGGGCGCGCTGGCGTGGTCGCTCGGACAGGCCATTCGCCTTCTCCTCCCGGACGCGCCGCCAGGTCTCAAGCGGGCGCTGGGGCGGATGGGGGAGACGGGCTGGCCGCTGGAAAGCTACCGTCGACTCCTTCGTCTTTTGAGGAGGTCGGAGATCGCCAAGGCGCTGCGCCACGCGACGGCGCTCGATCCGGCGGCGATCGACGGGCTGGCGGAGATACCGGCCGCGCTGCTGGAAGCGGGAGTGGCGCGCTTTGGTCTGTGCCTCGAATATGCGGAGACCGCCCGCGACTGCTTCGCCGCCTTGGTCGAGCGCGACGGGGTTGAGCCAGCGGAGGCGCTGGCGCGGGAATGGGGAAAGGCGCGCACCGCCAAATCCTTCTTCGAGCGCGTTGAAGAGGATCTCCAGGCTGAGCCAGTCCTGTCACCCTTCCCCGCCACGCCGCGCTTGCGCTGGCTCGGGACAAAGGCGGAAATGCGCGACGCCGCCCGGCGTTACCGCAACTGCCTAGCCAACTATCTCGTCGACGCCGCCAGAGGTGAGGCGGTGTTCGGCGAATGGCTGGACACGCCGGGGGCCATTATCCAGGTTTCGCGTGATGCGGTGTTCGGCTGGCGTCTGGAGCAAGCGCGCGGACTCGCTAACAAGGCAGTGGCGGGAGAGACGCGCAATGCCCTCGGTGCCGAGCTTTGCGGGTTCAGCATCAGGATCGGTCGGTCGGGACGAGACCTCCGTTTGTCCGCCGGGCGCGCCGCAGTCGGCGAAACGCGGTCAGAACACTGGCGAGAGGACTTCGACGAGGTATTTGAGGAAGCGCGCTGACGGCGCGCTTCCTCACTTCACCCCGCCGTGCGCCCTGGCATAGGCGCGCAGCACGGCGTTCATTCGGGTCTGCCAACCCCGGCCGCGGCTTCGAAACCAATCTCTGACGTCGCTGTCGACCCGGATGGACGTGGGAACCTTGGCCGGCGTCACCAGTTCCGCGTCGCGAAACCAGTCGGCGTCCAGAATCGGCGCCGCATCCGGATCGCCGGAAATGGCGGCCTCGATCTGGGCGTCGCTGAGGGCATCGACTCGGTCCCAGTCGGAGTCACCGGTCTTCAGCTGGTCGGCGGACCGCCTGATCGTATTGTTTTCGCTCATCGTTCCTCGCAATCCGGGCCGAGATCAGCCTGACCGCATCGTTTCGTTGTGTCCAAACCACGGCGATTAGCCGACCGTTGGACCTGCACAGCGACACAAACCTCGCCTCTCCGGCATGAAAGCTCGGTTTCGTCAGTCGCATTCCAAGCCAAGCCGCCGCCGCGTCGTTGAAACCTATGCCGTGCTTTTGTCGGTTGATCTCAGCCTTGCGCTCGTCCCATTCGAAGGTCGTCATCAGCCGCCTGCGCGCCTTCGAAGTCTCCGGCGTATATACAATTGAGCATACATCTGGTCAAGTTGTGAGAGTCTAGCTGGCGATAACGAAATACCCCGCCCTGGGGAAATGGACCCGCAGTCTGCCTAGCGCCGAGTCTTCGCGGGCGATCACCACCCTGCCCGCGTTGGCGGCGACCAGGGTTCCGGCGATGGGATCGCGGCCGTAGTCGTCGGCCATGACCTTGACCGCGGCGCCGGGCGCCAGGCCCGACGGGTCGGCGCCGTCGTGGTCGGCGCAGGGCGCCGGCTCGGCGGCCTCGGCCACGGCGAGGGCTTCGGCGGGCGTCATCTCGCTGCGCCGGCCATGGCCGATGGCGGCGATGCGCGCCCGCCAGGCCTGCAGCCGGTCGAGGCCGGCGAGCAGCGTCTCGGCGGTCCGCGGCACGGCGCCGCCGACGAACCAGATGTTCATATAGGCCGCGAGGTCGGCCAGCCCCGCCGTCCTGCCGGCCAGGAAGTCGCTCCCCGCCAGCGCCTGGTCGATCCAGGCCGCCTGGGCGCGGAACTGGGCCTTCATCGGCAGCGCCGCCGCCCGCATGGCGGCCACGTCGAACATCCGCCCGGATAGTCTGGCCCGGTCCTCGATGAAGGCCTTGGGGACCTGGTCGCCGATCTCGCCGAAGATCACCGGCACGCTCGCCTGGAAGAACAGCCGGTCGGCCCAGAAGTTGACCGCGAAGCCCGGCCCGGACGCATCGCCGGCGCCCGGGACGCGCCGCTCGATCTCGCCCAGGATCACCTGGGTGTCGCAATAGACGTCGGCGCCCGCCTGCAGCACCGGGATGCGCCGATAGCCGCCGGTCAGCGGCGTCAGCTCGGGCTTCGGCATGATGGTCGGCTGGATCACCGAGCGCCAGGCGAGGCCGCGCAGGCCGAACAGCAGCCGCACCTTCTCGGAGAACGGCGAAGCGTCGTAATGGTGGAGGATGAGATCGGTCATGACGCGCCAAGCCTAGCCGGCGGACGCGAGGTCATGGAAGCGACTTGGGAAGCCGGCTGTAACTCCTTCCCATTGCGGCGCGAACTGCTTGCG
>DATAYM010000026.1:0-45132 GCA_036272595.1 Caulobacteraceae bacterium | reverse complement strand
AGCACCTCCGCCTGCACATCCGGGCAAGTCCGCTCCTCGGCGGGACCGCCCGCGACGAAGCCGTCGGCGACGAAGTCGCGCTCGGGCGGCGAGACCTGCTCGGCGCAGCCGACGATGCAGTGCTGGTTGGTCAGGATCAGGCCGCCGCGCGAGACGATCGAGGCCGAGCAGCCGTTGGTCAGGCGCACGGAGGCGTCGCGCAGATGGTCGAGCCAGCGCGCGTCCAGCGTCACGCCGAGCGCATCCTTGACGCGCGCCACCGGCGCCTCGTCGAAGGGCCACATTCCCTCGTCCGCCCGGGCCGTCCCGGCGCCGACCAGCAGCGCCATCCCCCCGCAGGCGAGAGCCTTCCTGAACATCGCGGCAAAGTCTAAGGCCGGGCCGGGCTCGCGTCCACGCCAGCCGCCTGCGGCGCGATTTCCCACCTTGAGGCGGGCGCGGCCAGCCGCCATCAATGCAGGTCCAGCGCCCTCACCCGGTTCGAGAGCTCGCCGATGCCCCAGAACGCCCAGTCCGTCGCCGCCGCCATGCAGTGCCTGGACGACTTCATGGCCGCCTTCAACGCCCGCGACATCGCCGCCTGGCGAAAGACCTTCAACTTCCCGAGCGTGCGGCTGGCCTCGAACACCCTGGTGATCATCGACGAGGACCACCACCAGCCGGGCATGTTCGAGCGCGGCGCCCTGGCCGAATGGGACCACTCCGCCTGGGAGCGGCGCAAGGTCATCCACGCCGGTCCCGACAAGGTGCATTTCGACACCCGCTTCACCCGCTACCGCAAGGACGGCGGCATCCTCGGCGGCTTCGACTCCATCTACGTGATCACCTGCGAAAACGGCCACTGGGGCGTCAAGGCCAGGTCGAGCTACGCGCCGTAGTAAGAATTTCCGTTGCAGATCATAGGGTTAAGGCGCCAGTCACCATATGATCCTTCTCCCGTCGCGGAAGAGGTGGTCGGTGGAGACCGGTCGGATGAGAGGCCGCGCCGCGCTGTCCACATTCTCTTGAGAGCACTGCCGCGATCGTCGGCGCGGCCGCTCGGCCGTCAGCAGGCGTTGACACCTTCTCCTCCGCGGGAAAAGGGACGCCCATCGCAAGCTTCGCGCAACGATGTAAGAAATTACACCGTTAATTCATGTGCTTAACTGAAATTCACCCTAGGCCGCGCCGAACCGTTTCAGCACGTTCAAGGTGATCCGCGTCACGAACGGGTCCCCGGCCACCAGGCCGTGGGCCCATTCGGTCGTGCCGGCGTTGAACACCTCGCCGCCGCCGCGCCGGAACGAGGCCATCACCGCGTGGCCGCGCAGGACGCGGGCCTGGTTCTCCGGGCTGGACTCCCCGTAGGCGATCGCGGCAACCACATCGAGCTGCTCGGGCGGGATCAGGGCGCGGTAGGGGCTGGGGGTCTCGGCGAAGGCCGCCGGGGCCATGGCGATGACCTCCAGATCCTCCGGCACGCCCAGATTGGCCACCGCCGCCGGCAGACCGTCATCGCCGATGCGCAGCTGGCAGCCGTCGTTCTCATAGCCGAGCAAAGGGATCTGATCGCCGAACACGTCGCCGTAATAGAGGTCGCAGCCCTCCAGCGCCCAGTGCCGCTCGCGATAGACCGTGTAGCCTCCGATCCCGCGCGCCGCGCAGAGGCCCAGGCGGTGATAGCCGCCGAAGATGAAGCTGAGCCCGGTGGTCGACGCCTCCGGCCGCCCGAATTTCGGATGCGACCAGAGGTGGGTCGCCTGCCCGGCCGGAACGGCCTCCGCCTCGAACCCCTTCCACTTGTGGCAGATCAGGGTCTTGCCGTCGTCCTCCCAGCGCACCTTCCAGAAGGCGGTGTTGCCGGAAAAGATCGCCAGCCGCCCGCCGCGTTCCAGCAAGCCGTCGATGGCGTCCCGCTGCGGCCCCGACCAGTATTCGCTGTGCCCGACCAGGATCACCGTCCCGTAGCCGTCCAGCGCCGCCGGGTCGGCGTCCAGGTCGTGGTCGGTCAGGTAGTCGAAGCCGATCCCCTCGCCCTCGGCCCAGTGAACGAAGGCGTGCTCCCACTTGTTCAGGAACCCGGCCGAGCCGTCATAGGGGCTCTGGCCGTGGGCGCGGCTCCAGGCGGGATCGGCGCCGGCCCAGGGCCGCTCCTCGAAGCCGCGTTTGCGCAGGTTGACCAGCCGCGGCATGTCCGCCGGCGGCGCGATCAGCAGCGGCGCGATCGGCCGCTGGGTGGAGAGCCGGCCGATGGCGTTCTCCATCGCCTGCGCCAGCGTCGCCTGGCGCGCCATCAGCGATTCCACGTGGGCATAGGCGCTGGCCCCGCCCCAGTAGTTGTAGGCGAACAGGGTGTTGGTGGTCAGCACCAGCACCGCCCTGCCGCCCGAACGGCCCTTGGCGCTCGGACCGCCCCCGGGCGCGCGGACGCAGACGAAATGGTGCGCCTCGCCCCCGTCCGCGCCGGTCAACGCGATGTCGTAATAGCCCGTGGCCCAATCGTCTCCCACCGTCACGGTGCAGGCGACCGGCCAGCCGCAGCCGTCGGCGTCGGCATGCTCCGGGCGCGGATGATCGCCGACGCCGATCCGCTCCCGATGCACCACCCGCCGTTCGGCGCCGACGCGGGCGATCTCCAGGTCGCAGTCGCCGCCGGTCGAGCTGGCATGCAGCGCAAAGCGTTCGCCCGGCGCGACGCTGATCCGGTCGGTGTAGCAGGCGGTCACGGCTCAGCCCGGCGCGCGGTGAAATGCAACCAGGCCACCAGCGCCATGCCCGAGATCGCCAGGCCGGCGCTGAGAAAGAGCACGCCGCGGGTGTCGGCGTCGCTGACCACCCGCGAGGCCAGCAGCGGCCCCAGCGCGCCGCCGAACAGTTGCGCCGCCCCCACCTGCACCGCCGTGCGGCGGGTCGGGTCGGCCTCGATGGCCATGGGCACGAAGAACGGACCGACGAACAGCAGCACGAAGCCGAACAGGGCGCTGGCGGCCAGGAACAGCCAGGCCGGATCGGCGCGGCCATAGACGGTCCAGACGAGCAGAAAGACGATGGTCCCGATCAGGAAGACCGGGAAATACCGCGCCCGGCCGGCCATTGCGACCGCGGCCGCGCCCCCCGCCACCTGGAAGGCCAGGGAGACCGAATTGGCGGTGTCGCCGACATAGGTGCTGAGGCCCGCCTGGTGCGCCAGCGGCACGATATAGAGGCCCACAGCGGCGGAGGCCGCGCCGATCAGCAGCATGGCGACCAGGGCGATCCAGCCTCGCGCCGGCAAAGGAAAGGACTGGCCGCCGGCGTCGGGCAGGTCCGCGTAGCGGTCGGGGATCAGCAGCGACAGCGGCGCGGCCGCAAGGCTGCACATGGCCACGAAGGCGAAGCCGCCGTTGGCGTGGAAGCGCGGCACGATCAGCGCGGTGCACAGGCTGGAAGCGACGAACTGCGCCAGGGTCAGGGCGGTGAGCAGCACGCCCGCCCACCGCTCCGGCGTCACCGTGCGGGCGATCATGCCGATGCAGATCCAGAGCAGCAGGCCCTCGGGCACGCCCGCCAGCCCGCGCACCAGCAGGACCCCGCCGCCGTGCACGCGCAGGCTGACCAGGTCGCAGGCGGTCAGCGCCAGCGCCGACGCCACGCCGATCGCCCGAAGCCGCACCGGCTTCAGCATCGCGCTGGCCAGGCCGGTGGCGGCGCCCATGGTCAGGGCCTCCAGCATGGCCGCCAGGCCGATGCCCGCGGCGCTCAGCCGCCCCTCATCGGTCAGCGCCGCCAGGAGGATCGGCAGCACCCCGGCCAGCAGCAGCGAAATGACTCCGAGCGCGACGGCCGATCCGGCCTCGAGCCCGCTCAGGGGCGGTCCGAACGCCTCGTGCACCTCATGATCGTCCGCCCCCGCCGCCAGATCCGCCATGCACGCCCTCCGCCAGAATCCACACGCTAGCCCGAGGCGCGGGCGAGGAACACCTCCCGATCCGCCGGAAACAACCGCGGCCAAGGTGCGGCAAGCCACCGCAGCCGGCCACGTCCCGCTAACCACGTCCGTTGGCGGAGGATTCACCCTGGTCCTTTACAGTGCAGGCTGTCGGGGAACCATCATGACCAAAACCGCGATGTTCGAGTTCGGCAGCCCGCAACGACGACAGGGCCGCTCGACCAGGGCCTTCCGCCTGCTGTGGGCCGTCTTCTGCTGGACCCTGGCCTTCTGCTCGGTCACGGTCGCCTCGGTCGCCTTCTTCCGCTGGGCGCGGATGATGTGACCGTGGCGGCGCGGCCGTTGACGCGGCGCTGCGACCGGGCGGGCCTTCAGCGCGACCCGCTACCGAGGCCGCCTCAGCGAGGCCGCGTCAGCGAGGATAGTGGAGCACCTCGCCGGTATAGGTCTCCACCACGTCCGAAAACGGCCGCCGCGCCTGGTCGTAGAGCAGGGCGCGATGCCGGAACAGCGCCTCCGGAATGGCCAGCGCCGCGCCCTTCGCCGCCGGCCCAGGCGCCGCCGCGCCACCGACGCCAAGCTCCCATCCCGTCGGCAAGGGCGACCACAAAAGCTCCGCCGACAGGGTCTGGCGCACCGGATGCAACCCCGCCACTGCCCGCCCGAACGGCGTGTCGCTGGTCTCCAGAACCCGGTTCATCTCCGGCGTCAGCCGCGACGGCACATACCAGTTGTCCGCCTCCGACAGCACACGCCCTCCGCACGCCAGCCGCACCCGCCGGTACTTCACCACATCGTCCGCCGACACCTGCAGCTCCCGCCGCTGCGCCACCGTCACCGGCTTGTCCACCCCGCGCACAAGCTCCGCCGTCAGCCGGGCCGGCGACGCCATATGATGCTCGCCGCACCAGGCCTCCAGCGTCGCCGTGGCGCTGGAACTGGCCAAAAGCTCGGCATTGAGGGTCTCGATCACCGCCAACGCCTGGGTTCGGCCGAGGGGCGTGTCGGGCCAGGGCGCGGCGAACGCGGGGCCGCCGGTCAGGGCAACCAGGATCGCCGTCGTCAGCGCCGCCGTCCGTCGCACCGAGACCTTCACATTTCCAAGGGTTGCATCGGTGCCGCTTGGGTGACTCGAACACCCGACCCCCTCATTACGAATGAGGTGCTCTACCAGCTGAGCTAAAGCGGCTTGCCGTGAACGGGGTGTTTAGTCGGGTTTCAGGGGGCTCGCAACGACCCCGCTGCGGGCGACCCGCTAGGGGGCCGAGGTTTCGGCGCGGGCCCAGTCGTCTTCCGGGCCGGGATCATAGGGCGCCACGATCGCCTCGGGGCTGGGATAGGGCGCGCCGGGTTCGTAGGCGGCCGGCAGTTCGGGCAGCTCGCTCATCACCCGCTCGCGCCGTTCGAGCCTGGGATGGATCAGCTCGCCGCTCTCGGCATAGGTGGAGACCAGCCGCGCCCAGTCGGTGGGGGCGTAGGCGAAGGCGCGTCCCTGCGGATCGAGGTCGGTCCAGTCGGGTTCCTGCGCGGCGTTCAGGCCGCGGGCCATCCAGGCGCGCGCCTCGTCGGCATGGCCGGCGGCGTTGGCGATACGGGCCATCAGGCCGCAGAGGCGGGCGTCGGGCTGGGTCTGGTCCATGGCGGCGACGGCGGCGCGGGCGGCGTCCGGGTCGCGCAGCAGAAGCGCCTGTTCGGCGGCGACGAAGCGGCTTTCGCGGTTGGCCGGGTTGAGCGCCGCCAGCTCGCCGAGCCGGGCGGCCCTGGCCTTGGGGGTCTCGGCGCTCTTCAGGTCGCGCCAGAGCAGGTAGAGGGCCGGGTGCGGCCGGGCCCGCCAGGCCTGTTCGATCAGGGCGGCGGCGCGCGGCGGCTTGCCGTCGGCGATCAGCAGCCGCGCGGCGATCACCGGGCCGGGCGGAAAACCCAGGTCGAGCTTGGCCGACTGGGCGGCGAACTCCAGCGCCTGGACGCGCAGGGCCGGGTTGGGACTGGTCTCCAGGCTGGCGGCGGAGGCGGCCAACAGGGCGGCCCTGGCCCGCTCGGCGCTGATCGGCGAGACGATCTTGCGCTCCAGCGCGCTCTGCACCAGCTCCAGCGCCGCGGCCCAGTCGCCCCCCTCCAGCCGGCTTTCCAACAGGGCGCGCCAGGCCCAGCGCGAGGTGCGGGCCAGGCCGTAGGCGGCCTTGGCGTGGCGCAGCGCCGCCTCGTGCTCGCCCTGGGCGATCGCCCCCTGCATCAGGCCGCGATGGCCGGCCAGGCGCATCTCGGGAAAGCCGAGCATGGCGGCGTAAGCGGCCTGGGCGGCGGCGGCGTCGCCGGCGGCCTCGGCGGCCTGGGCGGCGAGGATGCGCACCAGGGCCGGGGCGTCCTCCACCAGCTCGCCGGCCTGCTGCGCCAGCCGCCGGGCCTCGGAGCCGTCGCCGGCGGCGGCGGCCAGGAAGCCGCGGCCGAGCGCCTCCAGGCCGCGCTGTCGGCGCGCCTCGGCGCGGGCGGCGGCCTGGCGGCGGGGGGTGGCGACGATCCAGAGGGCGATGCGCCAGATCGCCACCGCCAGGAAGGCGCCGACGATGATGGCCAGGGCCGCGGCCGCTGCGGTCATGTCGATGCGCCAGCCCAGCCATTCGACGCTGGCCCGGCCGGGCTCGCCGCCGAGCACGAAAGCGGTGACCGCAACCACCGCGACCACCGCCAGCACGAGCAGGCCGCGGATCATGCCGGCGGCTCGGCTTTCGGCTCGGCTTGCAGCTGGGCTTGCGGCTCTGGCGGCGGCTGCGCCTGGGCGAGGTCGCGTTCGGCGCCGCCACGGATGGCCGTAGTCAGCCGGTCGATCTCGATGCGCCGCTCGGCCTCGGCGCGCCAGGCGCCGGCGGCCTCGCGGCCGGGCGCGGAGAGGTTGTCCAGCTCGGCCACCGCGCCCTCGATGTCGCCGTCGTCGGCACGGGCCTGGGCGCGGGCCAGGATGGCGTCCGGGTCGGAGCCGGTCAGCCGGTCGACCCGGCGGATGGTGAAGACGGCGGCCAGCATGTGGGCCAGGTGGGCGAGCGCGCCGGAGTCCGGCGGCGGCTCGCGGGCGGCGACGGCGACCCGGTCGGCCAGGCCGTCCAGCTGCATGGCCAGGGCCGCGCGGCTGGGCGCGCCGCTGGCGGCGTAGCCGGCCAGGGTGTGCAGATCGGGGCTGTCCGGCAGCAGCCGCTGCAGGGTGGCCAGCTGATCGGCGAACGGGCGCGAGGTCTGGGCCGCCTGGCCGACGTCGGCGGCGGCCAGGGCCTCGGCCGCCGCCTGGCGCAGGCGCTGGTCGTCGGCGCTCAGCCGGTCGATGCGGGCGGTGAGGCTGGCCAAGTCGCTCGGAGCGGCGCCGGGCGCGGCCTGGCCGGCGTCCGGGGCGGCCGACAGCGAGGGCGCCGGCGGCGCGGGCTGGACATCGTTGGCCGCGCCGCGCTGCCGCGGGGCCGTGGCCGGATGGGCGGGGAACAGTTTCGGCCCATACCTGTCGATGGCGACGCCGGCCAGGATGCAGACCAGGCCGAAGGCCATGGCCGCCCAGAAGGCCAGGCCGAGGCCGCGCCGGCGCAGGCTGTAATCGTGGGGATCGCGCGGCAGGCCGGCGATGTCGTCGGGGTCGGGCGCGCTCATCAGGGTCCGCGTCGCGTTGTTTCCAGCAAGTCTAGCAGCGCCGCTTCGTTGGGAAAGGGCGCCGCCATGACGCGCGCGAAGCCAAGCGCGCGCAAGGGCTCGGCGGCGGCCTCGGAGATGGCGAAGACGTCGATGTGGCCGTGCGGCCGGTCCGCGATCAGGGCCGCGACCCGTTCGGCGCCGCGGGCGGAGTGGATCAGGATGGCGTCGACGGGGTCGGGCGGCGCGGGCAGGTCGGCGGCGACGGTCTCGTAGACCACCACGGCGCGGCCTGTGACGCCGCGCTCGGCCAGCAGCGCCACCAGGTCGGCGGCCGACTCCCCGGCGGCCGGGTGCAGCACGCAGCTGGGCCGGCGATGGGCCGCCGCGACCAGGCCGGCGAGGACGCGGGCGTTGCCGTCGGCCGAGCGCACGTCGGTGAAGCCGGCCGCCTGGGCCCTGGCCGCCGTGCCCGCCCCGACGGTGAAGACGGTCAGGCCGCGAACCGGCGACAGCGCGGCGAAGGCGGCCACCGCGTGGCCGCTGGAAAAGGCCAGGGCGTCGATGCCGGCAAGGTCGATCGTGACGCCCGCGACCGGCCGCGCCTCCAGCACCGGCGCCACCACCGGCTCATGCCCCATGGCCGTGAGGCGCGCGGCGGTGGCCTCCGCCTCGGGACGCGTGCGCGTGACCCAGACGCGGCAGTTCATTCAGACTTCTCCCGGGGGGAGAAGGAGGGGCCCGCGCCGCGCATGCGGCGTGGGAAGATGAGGGCGTACGCCGTTTCAGGATAATCCGAGAGGCCGCAACCCCTCACCTTCCCGGTCGCTTCGCTCCGGGCCCCTCCCTCTCCCTCCGGGAGAGGTCTTGTTGGGGCGCGTTTCAATCGCCCGCCACCGGGATCAGCAGGCGGTCACCGCCTTCTTCGCGGATCTGGGCGCCGAGGTCGCGGCCCAGGGCCCGGGCGGCGTCCAGGCTGTCGCTGTCGCCGTCGATTTCGCCGAGCCGGCGCAGGCGCTCGCGGCCGTCGGCGGTCAGGGCTTCGACCACCAGGGTGAGCCGCCCCTCGACGAACTCGGCATAGGCGCCCATGGCGGTGCGGCAGGAGCCCTCCAGCGCCTCCAGCGCGCCGCGCTCGGCGGCCACCGCGAGGGCGCTCTCCCCATGGTTCAACGCCCGCGCCCAGACGGCGTCGGCGTCGGCGGCGCGGGTTTCGATGGCCAGGGCGCCCTGGCCCGGCGCCGGCGGATATTCGATCGGGTCGAGCGCATGGCGGATGCGGCCCTGCAATCCCAACCGGTTCAGGCCGGCCATCGCCATGACCATGGCGTCGGCCTCGCCGGCCGCCAGCTTGGCCAGCCGCGTATCCACATTGCCGCGGACCAGCACGTAGGTCAGGTCGGGCCGGCGAAACTGCGCCTGGGCCTGGCGGCGGAGGCTGGCCCCGCCGAGCCGCGCGCCGTGCGGCAGCGCCTCCAGCGTCGCGAAGCCGGGACTGAGGAAGGCGTCGCGGGGATCCTCGCGCTCGGTGGTCGCCGCCAGCACCAGGCCCGGCTGGCGGGCGATCGGCACGTCCTTCATCGAGTGCACGGCGCAGTCGATGCGGCCTTCGCTCAGGGCGTCCTCGATCTCCTTGGTGAACATGGCCTTGCCGCCCAGCTCGATCAGGCGCCGATCCTGCACCCGGTCACCGGTGGTGGTGATCACGACCACCGGCGCGACCTGTTCCGCCTGCGCCGGATCGGCCCCCAGGGCCGCCGCGATCGCGCGCTGCATCTGCGCCGCCTGGGTCAGCGACAGCTTCGATCCCCGCGCGCCGATCCTGATCGGTTCCATGCCGCCAACTCGCCCAAAGCGGCCGATTATCGCTCAGGCCGCCTCGGCCTGCTACAGGAGCGGCGATGCGCCCGCAACCGAACGCGACCCTGACCGTCCTCGGCATCGAGACCAGCTGCGACGAAACCGCCGCCGGGGTGGTTCGCCGCCTTGCCGACGGGCGCATTGAGGTGCTCTCGTCCATCGTGCTCAGCCAGGTGAAGGACCACGCCCCATTCGGCGGGGTGGTGCCGGAGATCGCCGCCCGCGCCCTTGTCGAGGCGATCGAGGCGGTGATCGGCGCGGCCATGACCAAGGCGGGCCTGGACTTCGCCGCCCTCGACGGGGTGGCGGCGACCGCCGGCCCCGGCCTGGTCGGCGGGGTGATGGTCGGGCTGGCCGCCGGCAAGGCCATCGCCCTGGCGCGGGGCCTGCCGCTGGTCGCGGTCAACCACCTGGAGGGCCATGCGCTGTCGGCCAAGCTGGGCGCGGCGATCGACTATCCCTACCTTCTGCTGCTGATCTCCGGCGGCCATTGCCAGCTTCTGGATGTCGAGGGCGTCGGGCGCTGCACGCGGCTGGGCTCGACCATCGACGACGCCGCCGGCGAGGCCTTCGACAAGATCGCCAAGGCGTTGGGCCTGCCGTATCCGGGCGGCCCGGCGCTGGAAAAGCTGGCGATAGGCGGCGATCCCGACCGCCATCCCTTGCCGCGCGCCCTGCTGGGCCGGGCGGGCTGCGACTTCTCCTTTTCGGGCCTGAAGACCGCCGCCGCCCGGCTGGCCGAGCGGATCGACAACCAGACCGACCGCCGCGACCTCGCCGCCGCCGTCCAGGCCGCCATCGCCCGCCAGCTCGGTGAGCGCAGCGAACGGGCGATGAAGACCTATGCGCAAGCGCACGGCGGGACAGACCGTCGCTTCGTCGTCGCCGGCGGGGTGGCGGCCAATGGCGAGGTGCGGCGGGCCCTCGAGGCCGTCGCCGCCGCGCACGGTTTCAGCTTCAGCGCCCCGCCGCTGGAATACTGCACCGACAACGCGGCGATGATCGCCCTGGCCGGGGCCGAGCGGCTGGCGCTGGGCCTCACCGATGGGCTGGACGCGGTCGCCCGGCCGCGCTGGCCGCTGGACGCGGAGGCGGCGCTGAACCGCCCGACCCACGTTCCCGGCCGCAAGGGCGCCAAGGCGTGAGCGGCTATAAAAGCGTCGGCGTCGTCGGCGGCGGCGCCTGGGGCGCCGCCCTGGCCCAGGTCTGCGCCCGCGCCGGCCTCGATCCGCTGCTCTGGGCGCGGGAGCCGGAGGTGGTCGAGACGATCAATGCGCGCCACGCCAACCCGCTCTTCCTGCCCGACGTCGCGCTCGATCCGGCCATCCGCGCCACCGGCGCCCTGACCGAACTGGCCGGGCGCGACCTGATCCTCGCCGTGGTCCCGGCCCAGCACCTGCGCGCCAGCCTGACCAAGCTCGGCCCGCACCTGCGCCCCGACCAGCCGGTGGTGCTTTGCGCCAAGGGGGTGGAACAGGGCTCGCTGAAGCTGATGACCCAGGTGCTGGCCGAGGTCGCGCCGCACGTCCGCGCGGCGGTGCTGTCCGGCCCGAGCTTCGCCGGCGAGGTGGCGCGCGGCCTGCCGACCGCGGTCACCCTGGCCTGCGCCGAGCCCGACTGCGGACAGGCCCTGGCGCAGGCGCTGGCCACCCCGACCTTCCGACCCTACTGGACCCGTGACCTGATCGGCGCCGAGGCCGGCGGGGCGATCAAGAACGTGCTGGCCATCGCCTGCGGCGTCGTCGAAGGGCGGGGGCTCGGCCGCAGCGCCCACGCCGCCCTGGTCACCCGCGGCTTCGCCGAGCTGACCCGGCTGGCCGTGGCGCTGGGAGCTGAAGCGCGCACCGTCGCCGGCCTTTGCGGCCTCGGCGATCTGGTGCTGACCTGCTCCAGCCCGCAGTCGCGCAACATGAGCCTGGGCCTGGCGCTCGGCCGCGGCGAGTCCCTGGCCAGCCTGCTCACTGGGCGGCTTTCGGTGGTCGAGGGGGTGGAGACCGCCCCGGCCGTCCGCGCCCTGGCCGCGCGGCTGGGCGTCGAGACGCCGATCTGCGAAGCGGTGGCGGCGGTGCTGGCCGGCGAGCGCGGCCTGGACGAAGCCATCGGCGATCTTTTGTCTCGGCCGCTGCGATCGGAACTGGAGGACGACTGAATGCCGCTGTTCGTGCTGAGCTGCATCGACAAGCCCGGCAGCCTGGATGTGCGCCTGGGCGCGCGCGAGGCGCACCTGGCCCACATGGCCGCCCACGCGGCCATGGTGAAGGCGGCGGGTCCCTATCTTGACGAGGCCGGCCAGCCGGCGGGGTCGATGATCCTGCTGGACGCGCCCGACAGGGCGGCGGTGGAGGCCTTCGCCGCCGCCGACCCCTACCGCCTCGCCGGGCTGTTCGAGCGCGTCGACATCCACGCCTGGCGGGTGAGCGTGGGATCCTTGAGTTGAACCCGGCCCAGCCGGGGCCGGACACCCGCCTCTGCGCCCTGGCCGACATCCCCGACCCGGGCGCCAAGGGCTTCTTCTTCCGGACCGACGACCAGGTCTTCCTGGGCTTCGTGGTGCGGTGGGACGGGACGGTGAGCGGCTATGTCGACCGCTGTCCGCACACCGGAACGCCGCTGGCCGCCACGCCCGACCGCTACCTGACCCGCCAGGGCGATTTGATCGTCTGCTCGACTCACGGGGCGATGTTCCGTCCAGGCGACGGCCTTTGCCTGGCTGGTCCCTGCGCGGGCCGCTTCCTCTGGCCCTGGCCGGTGATTGTCGCCGACGGCGAGGTGCGGACGGCGCCTTAGGCCCCCGGCGGCGCGCCTTCGTGGCCGCGTTGGACCGAGTCGTTGAGCTGGTCCTGGGAATCCCGGCTCTGCTGATCCCACTGGCCCCGGGTCATGCAGGTCTTGTGGCTGCCCAGCCTGGTGCCGAGCTCCTCGGTCCATTTGCAGATGACCACATCCGGGTCGTAGACGCCCTTGCGTGGCGGCGATGCGACGGCGCCCGCGGCCGCATTGGCGGGAGCCGCGCCGGTCGGCGCTGCGGCGGGCGCGCCTTGCGCGAAACAGGCTCCGCCCAGCGCGCTGGTGAGCAGGACGGCGGCGAAGAGACCCGGCCTCATGGCGATACCCCCTCAGGTTACACCCGCCAGCTTGCCGCCGCGCCGCGACGGCGGTCAAGCGGCGCCTCAGGCCGGCGGCTTTTCTGCGCCGAACGCCGCAACCTCGGCGATCAGCCCCTGGACCGCCAGCGCCACCAGCTCGCCGCCCTTTTCCGGCGTCGCCAGGCCGGGATCGGAGCCCATGCGGCCGTCGGGATGGCGGGCGCGGAAGTCCAGCGCCTCGCGGATCGGGCCGGAGCCGGCGATCTGCGGCGCGTAGTTGGCCGACTTGATGGCGTCCGGATAGGCCCATTGGGTGATGGCGATCTCCGACGGCGTCGCATGGCTGCCGTGCCCGGAGGGGAACTGGCTATAGGCCAGCTTCCCCACCCCGCTCAGCTCCCACCAGTTGCGCAGCTTCAGCGCGAACCCGGCGGGCCGGCGCGCGAAGCTGGCCTCGGCATAGAGCTCGGAAAAGGCCGCCTCGATGGTGGCGACATTGCCGCCGTGACCGTTGAGGAAATAGATCTTCTCGAACCCATGCAGGGCCAGCGAGCGGGTCCAATCGCCCATGGCGGCGATGAAGGTCGAGGGCCTGAGCGAAATGGTGCCGGGAAAGCCCAGGTGATGCTGGGCCATGCCGACATTGAAGGTCGGCCCGACCAGCATGTCGGCGGTCTTCTGCGCCTCGTGGGCGATGATCTCCGGGCAGAGCCAGTCGGTGCCGAGCAGACCCGTCGGCCCATGCTGTTCATTGGAGCCGATCGGGACGACGATGGTCTTCGAGCGCTGTAGAAAAGCCTCGGTTTCGGCCCAGGTGGAAAGGTGCAGCAGCATGGGTTCCAGATCTCCTCGGCCCCACCTTACCCCGCCGATGGACGGATGGAGGGGAAATCCGTGCCCCTTCGTCCGTCATTCCCCCGCGCCACGACGGCGGGGTCAGCTCAATTCACCCCAAGGCTCTTGCGCACGCCTGCATGGCTCTGCTTCGCCTGGCAACGGCAGGCTTCCATATTCCCGTCCTTGGCCCACCAGACCAGGGTGGGGTAGCCGGGCTTGACGCCGTTGGCCTTCAGGAGCGGGGCCAGCCGGTCCACCAGGTCGCGGCCGGCCTCGACCACCGCGCTGCGGCCGACGTCGCCGTCGGCCGGCGGAATGTGCGGCGCGGTCCAGGCCGCGGGGTCGGCGGCCATCCAGGTCTGGAACAGCGGCCAGCTGCGGTTGACCCAGAGCTCGGCCACCGTCGAGCGCTCGGCGGCGGTGGACTTGGCGGCCCCGTTGACGTCGGCCGGCGCGATCATGATCACCCGGGTGTCCACCCCGGCCTTCTGCAGCACGGGAAACCGGCTCTGCTCGTACTGCGCGCAGGCGGCGCAATCGCGGGTGGCGATCACATAGAGCTTCGGCCCGGAAAGTCCCGGCGAGACCCAGCCGGCGCCGGCCAGCAGCTTGGCGATCTCGGCCTGGTTCTGCTTGACCACGTGCGGGCGCCAGCGGACGTCCAGGTCCCACCACAGATAGAGCACGCCGGCGACGACGATCAGCAAGCCGATCAGCATCGCCCAGGCCCGCAACCGCCGCATCGCCCGTCCCCTTTAACTTCCCCCGGCCATTATTGCATGGTCGGGATGACGAAGGCGGAGTCTTCGGAGAGGCCCTCCGGCCAGCGGGCGGTGACCGTCTTGACCTTGGTGTAGAAGCGCACGCCTTCCATGCCGTGCTGGTTGGCGTCGCCGAAGGCCGAGCGCTTCCAGCCGCCGAAGCTGTGGTAGGCGACCGGCACCGGGATCGGCACGTTGACGCCGACCATGCCCACCTGGACCCGCGAGGCGAACTCGCGCGCGGCGCGGCCGCTGCGGGTGAAGATGGCCACGCCGTTGCCGTACTGGTGCCTGGACGGCAGGGCCAGCGCCTCGTCGAAGGTCTCCGCCCGCACCAGCTGCAGCACCGGGCCGAAGATCTCCTCCTTGTAGGTGCGCATGTCGGGCTTCACCTGGTCGAACAGGGTCGGGCCGATGAAGAAGCCGTCCTCATAGCCCTGCAGCCTGAAGCCGCGGCCGTCGACCACCAGTTCAGCGCCCTCGTCGACCCCCAGCTGGATGTAGTCGGTGATCTTTCGCCGGTGCGCGGCGCTGACCACCGGCCCGTACTGGGCGGCGGGATCGGAGGAGAGTCCGACCTTCAGGGTCTCGATCTCGCCGAGCAGCCGCATCCGCAAGGCTTCGGCGGTCTTCGCCCCCACCGGCACCGCCACCGGCAGCGCCATGCAGCGCTCGCCGGCCGAACCATAGGCGGCGCCCATGATGTCATTGACGGTCTGGTCGAGGTCGGCGTCGGGCATGACGATGGCGTGGTTCTTCGCCCCGCCCATGGCCTGGACCCGCTTTCCCTGGGCGGTCCCGGTCGCATAGACGTAGTGGGCGATATCCGAGGAGCCGACGAAGCTGACCGCCTTGATGTCGGGATGGGCCAGGATGGCGTCGACCGCGGCCTTGTCGCCGTGCACCACGTTCAGCACGCCGGCCGGCCCGCCCGCTTCCATGAACAGCTCAGCCAGCCGCACCGGCACGCTGGGGTCCTTCTCCGACGGCTTCAGGATGAAGCTGTTGCCGACCGCGATGGCCACCCCGAACATCCACATCGGGATCATCGCCGGGAAGTTGAACGGGGTGATGCCGGCGACCACGCCCAGCGGCTGGCGCATGGAATAGACATCGATCCCCGGCCCGGCGCCCTCGGTGTATTCGCCCTTCAGCGCGTGCGGGATGCCGCAGGCGAACTCGATCACCTCCAGGCCGCGTTGGACGTCGCCTCTGGAGTCGGCGATCACCTTGCCGTGTTCCGACGACAACAGCGCCGCCAGCTCGTCCATGCGCGCCTCGACCAGGCGCTTGAACTCGAACATCACCCGCGCCCGCCGCTGCGGGTTGGTCGCCGCCCAGCCGATTTGCGCCTTCGCCGCCGCCTGCACCGCCGCGTCCAGCTCGCCGGCGTCGGCCAGGGGCGCGCGCGCCTGCACTTCGCCCGTGTTGGGATTGAAGATGTCGCCGAAGCGGCCCGAGCGGCCGGCGGTCGCCGCGCCGTTCACGAAATGGGGGATGTCACGCATGGGAAGGGTCTCGGGTGGAAAGGAGGCGGTCTTTTTAGGCCGCCGCCGCCGCCGGCGGTAGGGGTTGCCCGCGCCGCCCGCCGCGGCGCATGTTCGGGCATGATCCTGCCCGCGGAAGGCGATTTTCGACTGCCGGACGAGGCCGCCACCGCCCGGCTGGGCGCGGCGGTGGCGCGGACCTTGGCCGCCGGCGAGGCGATCTGCCTGAAGGGCGTGCTGGGCGCCGGCAAGTCGGCCCTGGCGCGCGGCCTGATCCGCGAGCTGACCGACACGGCCGAGGACGTGCCCAGCCCCACCTTCACCCTGGTGCAGTTCTACGAAGGGCGTGGCCTGAAGCTGGCTCATTTCGACCTCTATCGGCTCGGCGAGGACGGCCAGACCGACGAGATCGGCCTCGACGAGGCCCTGGACGACGGCGCGGCGATCATCGAATGGCCCGAGCGGCTCGGTCGGCATCTGCCAAAGGATCGACTCGATATAGAGATGCTGATCATGGACGACGCGGGGCCCGAAAGCCGCCTCGCGCGCCTCACCCCCCACGGAGCCTGGGAAGGACGGCCGCTTGAGTTCTGATCGCGAGGCGGAAAAAGCCGCCTTCCTCGCCGCCAACGGGCTTGGCGGCGCCCGCCGCGAGCGCCTGGCCGGCGACGCTTCGACGCGCCTTTACGAGCGGCTGCATCGGCCCGGCGCCGCCAGCCTGATCTTCATGGACCAGCCGCCCAGCGCCGAATCCGCGCCCTGCCCGCCGCTGGCGACGCCGGACGAGCGGCGCGCGCTCGGCTACAACGCCAGCGCCCGGCTGGCCGCCGGCCGGGTCGAGGCCTTCGTCGCCTGCGCCGCCTATTTGCGCCGCCGCGGGCTTTCGGCGCCCGAGGTGATCGCCGCCGACGCACCCGCTGGCCTGGCGGTGCTGGAGGACCTGGGCGATGATCTCTATGCGCGGCTGATCGAGACCGGCCAGGACGAGGCGTCGCTCTACGACACCGCCGTCGACGCCCTGGTCCAGCTGCACGCCGAAGCCCCGCCGGCGGTGCTCGAGGACGGCGACATCCGCTGGCCG
This sequence comes from Caulobacteraceae bacterium, assembly GCA_036272595.1. Classification (GTDB taxonomy): domain Bacteria; phylum Pseudomonadota; class Alphaproteobacteria; order Caulobacterales; family Caulobacteraceae; genus Poindextera. The sequence goes on along the minus strand of DATAYM010000026.1, from coordinate 28,504 downwards.
CTGCTCGAATTCGACGACCTCGCCCTGCGCACCGGGCCGGAGCTGTTCCTGGAATGGTGGCCGCAATATGCCGGCATCAGACCGTTTTCCGACGCGGCGAGGGCGGAGTGGGAGCGGCTCTGGGCCCCGATCCGCGCCCGCGGCGTCGCCGGGGCGTCGGTCTTCTGCCACCGCGACTATCATGCCGAGAACCTGGTCTGGCTGCCCGGCCGGCCGGGCATCGCCCGCGTCGGCATGCTGGATTTCCAGGACGCCCTGCGCGCCCATCCGGCCTGGGACCTGTCGATGCTGCTGCACGACGCCCGCCGCGACGTCTCGCCCGAGCGCGAGCGGGCCAGCCTGGAGCGCTATCTGGGCCTGCGCCCGGATATCGACCGCGGGGCCTTCCTGGCCGACTTCCATGCCCTTGGCGCGCTGAACATGGCGCGCATCCTGTTCATCTTCGCCCGCCAGGTGGTCGGCTTCGGCCGGCCGCGCTACACCGCCTTCATGCCCAGGACCTGGGGCTATCTGGACCGCTGCCTGGCCGCGCCGGACCTGGCGCCGATCAGGGCTTGGTTCGACCGCTACGTGCCGGCGACGGCGCGGCGTCCGCGGGAGGCCGCGTGAACGGTCCAAAGACCGCCATGGTGCTGGCCGCCGGGCTGGGCGTGCGCATGCGGCCGCTGACCAACGACCGCCCCAAGGCCCTGGTCGAGGTCGGCGGCAAGGCGCTGATCGATCACGCCCTGGATCGGCTGGCCGCGGTCGGGGTCGAGACCGCGGTGGTCAATGTCCATGCTTTCGCCGACCTGCTGGAAGCCCACCTCGCCGGACGCAAGACTCCGCGCATCGTCATTTCCGATGAACGCGCCGCGCCGCTGGAGACCGGCGGCGGGCTGAAGAAGGCCGCGCCGCTGCTGGGCGAGGGCCCGGTCTGGGTCTGCAATATCGACACGATCTGGATCGAGCACGGCGCCTCGGCCCTGGCGGCGGTGGCCGAGGCGTTCGATCCGGCGCGGATGGACGTCGGCATGCTGGTCGCGCCGACCCACGAGTCGGTCGGCTTCCACAACACCGCCGACGGGGCCAATACCGGCGACCTGTTCCTGAGCCCGGACGGCGCCGTCCGGTTCAAGGATCCCGGCGAGACCGCGCCCTTCCTCTATGTCGGCTTCCATATCGCCAGGCCCGGAATCGTCGCCGACGGCCCGGACGGCGCCTTCGGCCTGTTGCCGATCTGGAAGGCGCTGACGGCGCGCGGCCGTGTGGCCGGCGTCGCCTCGCCGGGCCTGTGGATGCATGTCGGCACGCCCGAGGGCGTCATCGAAGCCGAACGGATTCTCGCGACCCAGGCCGCGGGTGGGAAGGCCGCCGACGGATGAATCCTTTCGACCAGCCCGCGCCGCGCTGGTTCACCGTTCAGCCGCACCGGCCCTTCCTGGCCGACCTCGCCGAGGGCCTGATCACGGCGCTGTCCCCGGCCGGACCCCAGGCCCTGTCCGACGCCATCGTCCTGGTCCCGTCGCGGCGCGCCGCCCGCGGACTGGCCGAAGCCTTTGTCGAGGTCGGCGGCGGCCGGGCGATCCTCTTGCCGCAGATCCGCGCCCTCGGCGACCTGGACGAGGGGGAGCCGCCGTTCGAGCCCGGCGACATCGCCCTCGACCTGCCGCCGTCCATCTCACCCTGGCGGCGCCGGTTCGAGCTGGCGCGGCTGGTGGCCGAGAACGCCCACCTGGTGCGCCGCTCGCTGGACGCCACCGCCGCCTTGGAGCTGGCCGACGCGCTCGGCCGCTTCCTCAACGGCGTCGATATCGACGAGGCCTGGCCGCTGGCGCCGCCGGCAGACTGGGTCGCCGCGGAGATGGCCCGCCACTGGCAGGTCTCGGCCGAATTCCTCGCCCTGGCGGTCAGCGCCTGGCCGCGCCGGCTGGGCGAACTCGGCCTGGTCGACACCGCCGCCCGCCGTGTCGCCCTGACCCGCGCCCTGGCCGAGCAGTGGACCATCGCCCCGCCGCAAGGCGTGCTGGTCGCCGCCGGCTCGACCGGCTCGACCCCGGCCACCGCGGCCCTGCTGTCGGCGGTCGCCGATGCGCCGCGGGGACTGATCATCCTGCCCGGCCTCGACCAGGACCTGGCCGAGCCGGCCTGGGCGGAGGTCGGCGACCAGCATCCTCAAGGCGCCATGAAGCGGCTGCTGGCCCAGGCCGGGGTCGAACGCGGCGCCGTGCGGCCCTGGTCGCCGGCCCGGCCCGGCGACGCCCGCGGCCGCTGGCGGCGGCGGATCGTCAACGAGGCGCTGCGCCCGGCCGAGGCCACCGCCGACTGGCTGGAGCAGATCGAAGCCCTCAAGGCCGAGGCCGCCGGCGACCGCCTCGACCCGATCGCCGAGGGCCTGGCCGGCCTTTCGCTGATCACGGCGCGCAATGAAGAGGAGGCGGCCCAGGTCGCCGCCCTGGCCCTGCGCGAAGTGCTGGAGACCCCTGGCCGCACCGCCGCCCTGGTGACGCCGGACGCCGGCCTGGCGCGGCGGGTCTCCGCCCGGCTGGCGCGCTGGGGGATCGAGGTCGACTCCTCGGCCGGCCAGGCCCTGGCGGGCTTTCCGGTTGGCCAGTTCACCGCCCTCATCGCACGCCAGGCCGCCGATCCGCTCGATCCGGTCGGGCTGCTGGCCATCCTGAAGCACCCGCTGGCGCGGCTGGGCGCCGGCGGCGAAGCGCTCGAACGCTGGGCCCTGCGCGGCGCCCGGCCCCGCGACTGGGCCGACATCGCCGCGCGGCTGGCCGAGGCCGCAAAGCACGGCCGCGCCGGGATCGAGGACGCGGCCAGGCTCGCCACCCTGGTCCGCGCCGTGCTGGAGACCGCCGCCGCCCCCTATACCGGCGAGACCGCCACCCCGGCCGAGGCGGCGCGCGCCTTGGCCGAGGCCATGGAGGCACTGGCCGCGGGGCCCGGCTTCACCGATCCGGGCAGCCTCTGGGCCGGAGCGGCGGGGGAATGCGCCGGCGACCTGATCGCCGCCCTGATCGGCGAGAGCGACGGCCTGCCCGAGGTGACGCCGCGCCAGTTCGCCGACCTGGTCGAAAGCCTGCTCGCCGCCGAGACCGTCCGTCCCGGCGGCGCGGCGCACCCGCGCCTGCGCCTCCTCGGGGTTCTGGAAGCCCGGCTGATCCACGCCGACCGGCTGATCCTGGGCGGGCTGGAAGAGGGCGTCTGGCCGCAGGCCGCGCCCATCGACCCCTTCCTGTCCAGGCCCATGCGCGAGGCCCAGGGCCTTTCGTCGCCGGAACGGCGCATCGGCCTTTCCGCCCACGACTTCGCGCAAGGCTGCGGCGCCGGCGAGGTGATCCTCCTGACCACCTCGCGCCGCGGCGGCGCGCCGGCGACGCCGTCGCGCTGGCTCTGGCGGCTGCAGACCCTGGCCAGGGGCGCGCGGGTGGAGATATCCGCCCGTCCGGACCTGGTGGCCTGGGCCCGCGCGCTGGATGCGCCCGAGCGTCCGGCGCCGGCGCCGCGGCCGAAACCGACGCCGCCGGTCGCCGCCCGTCCGCGCGAGATGGCCGTGACCACGGTCGAGCGCTGGGTGCGCGACCCCTATGCCGTCTACGCCCGCGACATCCTGCGCCTGCGCCCGCTGGAGCGGCCGGCCGAGCCGGTGGAGGCGCGGGCGCGCGGATCGGCGGTGCACAAGGCGTTCGAGCGGTTCGCGGTTGAGCAGGACGGCGAACTGACGCCCGAGACCGAGGCGGTCTTCGCCGAGATGCTGGTCGAGGAACTGGGCAATGCCGGCATGCTGCGGCCCAGGCTGGCGCGCGAGCGGGCGCTGGCGGCCCGCGCCGCGCCCTGGGTGATCGCCTTCGAACGCCGCCGCCGCGAGGGCGCGCGGCTGCTGATTGAACAGCGCGGCGCCTGGCCGCTGCAGGCGGCCGGCGGCGCCTTCACCCTCACCGCCCGCGCCGACCGCATCGAACAGCGCGGGAGCCACGCCGACGTGCTGGATTTCAAGACCGGCCAGCCGCCCAGCCCAAGGCAGGTGAAGAGCGGGCTGTCGCCGCAGCTGACCCTGACCGCGGCCCTGCTGCACCTGGGCGGCTTCGCCGAGCTCGGCCCGATCGAGCCGGGCCAGCTGGTCTATGTCCGCATCCTCGGCGCCCGCCTGGGCGGCGCCGAGGAGGTGCGCGCCGAGCGGGGAGAAAGCCTGGACCTGGCCCTGGACGCCCTGGACGGCCTGCGCCGCCGCATCGACAGTTTCGACGACCCGGCCACGCCTTACCTCTCCTGGGCGGCGCCGCAGTTCATCAGCCAGTTCGAGGGCGACTACGACCACCTGGCGCGGCTCTGGGAATGGCATGTGATCGGTGAAGAGGAAGCCGGCCAGTGAGCAGCGCCGTCCGCACCCAGATCCGCGCCTCCGACCCCGCCCGCTCGGTGTTCGTCACCGCCAACGCCGGCTCGGGCAAGACCTCGACCCTGGTCAGTCGGGTGGCGCGGCTTTTGCTGCGCGGCGCCGCGCCCGAGGGCATCCTTTGCGTCACCTACACCAAGGCGGCCGCCGCCGAGATGCAGCGGCGGCTGTTCGAGGTGCTTGGCGACTGGGCGGTGGCCGAGGACGACGACCTTGAGGAAAAGCTCACCGCCCTGGACGAGCGGCCGCGTAACTTGGCCCGCGCCCGGCAGCTGTTCGCCCAGGCGTTGGAGACCCCCGGCGGCCTGAAGATCCAGACCATCCACGCCTTCTGCGAGAAGCTCCTGAAGCGCTTCCCGCTGGAGGCCGGGGTCTCGCCGGGCTTCCAGGTGCTGGAGGACGCCGCCGCCGCCGAGGTCGCCGCCTATGCCCGCGACGCCGTCGCCGAGGCGGCCATCGAGAGCCCCGACGGCCCCATCGGCAAGGCCTACGCCCATTTCGCCGTCGAGCTGGACTGGCAGCGCTTCAACGCCATGTTCGGCGACTTCGCGGCGCGGCGGGCGGCGATCTCGGCCTATGTCGCCGCCGGCGACGCGGTCGGCGGCTACGGCGCCGACATCTGGTTCCGCTGCGGCTTCGCCGAACGCATCGAGCCCGAGGCCATCGAGGCCGAGGCGATCGCCGGCGTCGACTGGGCCGCCTGGCGCGACGCCGCGGCGGCGCTGGCCGACGGATCGCCCAGCGACCAGGCGCTCGCCGCCGCCATGGCCGAGGCCGCCGCCGGCCAGCCGTTCGGGCCGGTCTGGGCGATCTTCTGCACGCTCAAGGGCGAACCCAGGAAGAGCCTGGGCACCCGGTCCGTCGACGCCGGCGTGCGCGCCTGGCTGGCGGACGAACAGGCCCGGCTGGGCGCGGCCTGCGACCGGGCCAAGGCGGCGCGGATCGCCCGCGACACCGAGTACGCCCTCACGCTGGCCCTCACCTATGCCGAGCTCTACGAGGGCCAGAAGGCGGCGCTGGGCGCCCTCGACTTCGGCGACCTGATCGGCCGCGCCTGGGACCTCCTGAAGCTCCGGGCGGACGCCGCCTGGGTGCTCTACAAGCTCGACGGCGGCGTCGACCACATCCTGCTGGACGAGGCCCAGGACACCGCCCCCGAGCAATGGGGCATCCTGCACGCCCTCACCGACGAGTTTTTCGCCGGCGTCGGCCGCCAGCGGGGGGAGCGGCGCGGCGAGCGCACGGTCTTCGCCGTTGGCGACGAGAAGCAGTCGATCTATTCCTTCCAGGGCGCCCGGCCGGAGATGTTCCGGCACGAGGCGGCGGCCTACCGCGACCAGGTCATCGGCGCCGGCGGCGACTTCATCGAAGTGCCGCTGGAGGAGAGCTGGCGTTCGACTCCCGAAGTGCTGCGCTTCGTGGATGCGGTGTTCGCCGAGCCCGAGGTCGCCGCCGGTCTGACGCCCGGCCGCGACGCCGGGCGGCTGCACCATCGGCCGTTGCGGGACAAGGGCTTCGGGGCGGTGGAGTTCTGGCCGCTGATGGAGAGCGAACCGGAGGAGGAGACCGATCCGTGGGCCCCGGTGGACGTCGAGCCGAAGGAGAGCGGCGGCAAGAAGCTGGCCCGCCGCGTCGCCCGCCAGATCCGGGCGATGATCGACGCCCGGACGGCGGTGTACGACAAGCAGGCCAAGGCGCTGCGCCCGGCCACGGCCGGCGACTTCCTGATCCTGGTGCGGCGGCGAAACCCGCTGTTCCACGAGATCATCCGGGCGCTGAAGCGCGAAGGGGTGGCGTCCGGCGGCGCCGACCGGCTGAAGCTCTCCGAACACATCGTCTTCAAGGACCTGGTCGCCCTTGGCCGCTTCGCGCGCTTCCCGGACGACGACCTGACCCTCGCCGCCCTGCTGCGCAGCCCCTTCTGCGACATCGACGAGCAGGGCTTGTTCGACCTGGCCTATCGCAGGACCGGCTCCCTTTGGGGCGCGCTGAACGCCCGGGCCGGCGAGCGGCCGCAATGGACCGCGGCGCGGGATGTGCTGGCCTGGGCAAGGGCCGAGGCGGGCGCGCGGCCGCCGTTCGACTTCTACAGCCGCGCCCTGAGCCGGCTGGACGCCGGCGGCCGCTCCATGCGCGCGCGGCTGCTCACCCGTTTCGGCCGCGAGGCGGAGGACGCCGTCGAAGCCTTCCTCGGCGAGGCTCTGGGCCTGGAGCAGCGGCAGGTGCGCGACCTGGAGCGGTTCCTGGACCAGATGGTGCAGACCGATCTGGAGGTGAAGCGCGAGGCCGAGGACCTGGGCGGCGAGGTCAGGGTGATGACCGTCCATGGCGCCAAGGGGCTGGAAGCGCCCATCGTCATCCTGCCCGACACCACCACCCGCGCCCGGGCCCAGGGCGGGCCCTTGCTGGAGAGCGAGGACGGCTTCCTCTGGGCGCCGCGCAAGGCCGACGACTGCCCGGCCTCGGCCGAGGCCCGCGCCGCCCGCGAGGCCGCCGCCGACCAGGAGAGTCTGCGCCTGCTCTATGTCGCCCTGACCCGCGCCCGCGACCGGCTGATCATCGGCGGGGTGAAGACCGCCCCGCAATTCTATCGCGACAGCTGGCACGAGATCGCCGTGCGCGCGCTCGAGCGGCCGGAGATCGCCGCCGAGACCCGGGTGATCGACGAGAGTCAGGAGGGCCAGAAGGAGGGCCTGACCCGCTTCGGCGCCGATCCGCTGACGGCGCTTCCGCTGGCCGGCCAGGTCCAGCCAGCCGCCGCCCTGCCGGCCTGGGCGCGGCGGTTCGCGCCGTCCGAGCCGTTGGCGGCGCGCTACGCCGCGCCGTCCAATTTCGCCGATGCGGAAAAGGGCCCGGCGCCGTCGCCGCTGGCCCAGCGCGACGGCCTTGGCCGCTTCCGGCGCGGCATCCTGATCCACCGGCTGCTGCAGCTGCTGCCCGACCTGGGCGGCGACGCACGCGCCGCGGCCGCGGAGAGCCTCCTGGCCCGCGAGCCCGACCTGACCGACAGCCAGCGCGGCGAGATGGCCGCCGCCGCGCTCGGGGTGCTGAACGACGCACGCTTCGCCGCGGTGTTCGGCCCCGGCTCGCGCGCCGAGGCGGCCATCGCCGGCGCCGCCAAGGCGCTGCCCCCCGGCCTGGCGGTCTCCGGGCGCATCGACCGGCTGCTGGTCGAGCCGTCCCGCGTGCTGGTGGTGGATTTCAAGACCAATCGCCCGGCCCCGGACCGCATCGAGGACGCCGACCGCGCCTATCTGACCCAGATGGCGATCTATGTCGCGGTGCTGGCCGAGATCTTTCCCGGCCGCGCCGTGGAGGCCGCCATCGTCTGGACCGACGGACCAAAGCTGATGCCGATTCCAGAAAAGATCGTCCGCGAAACCCTGGCCGCCATGGCCGCGAACAGTTGAACGGGGGCCCGGCTCTGCTTAGATCGCACGCCTGGAGCCCGTCACGGGCCAATCCCATGGGAGCTTGCGCCAATGAGCACCGTCACGGTCACCGACGAATCCTTCGAGCAGGACGTGCTGAAGGCCGGCAAGCCGGTCCTGGTCGATTTCTGGGCCGAATGGTGCGGCCCCTGCAAGCAGATCGCCCCGGCGCTGGAGCAGATCGCCGAAGAGCTGCACGACCAGGTCACCATCGCCAAGCTGAACATCGAGGACAGCCCGACCACCCCGTCGCGCTATGGCGTGCGCGGCATCCCGACGATGATGCTGTTCAAGGACGGCCAGATGGCCTCCATGAAGGTCGGCGCCATGCCCAAGCAGAAGATCCTGGAGTGGCTGAACGAAACCGGCGTCAAGGCGCCGGCGGCCTGAGGCGTCGGCCGCCCTACACCTCGAACCGGTAGGCCTCCGCGTCCCGCACCACCCGGCCGGCGGTCGGGGCGGGGAAGTGGGTGCCGATGACCAGCGTGCCGTCGCGGGCGAAGGCGTCGAACATCCGCTCCCGTGTCCGGCTGGACTGCTGGCCGTCGTAGTCGACCCGGGTATCCCAGTCCGGATGGGCGAACTGGCAGGGGTGGTGGACGAAGTCGCCGGTGATCACCGCCTCCTCGCCCTTCGAGGCGATCCGCACGCTGACATGGTCGATGGTGTGGCCGGGGGTCGGCACGAGGCTGACCTCCGGACAGACCCGGTGGTCGCTGGCCACCAGGTCGATCAGGCCGGCGTCCCACACCGGCTGCACCGAATCGGCGAAGATCGCCGCAGCGCCGACCGGCGAGTCCGGCGCGCCCTTCCAGAACTCGAACTCCGCCCGGCCCATCAGATAGCGGGCGTTCGGAAAGGTCGGCTCCCACCGGCCGTCCACCAGCATGGTGTTCCAGCCGACATGGTCGACGTGCAGATGGGTGCACAGCACCACGTCGATGCTGTCGCGGCTGAAGCCGGCGGCCTCGAAATCCTTCAGGAAACTGGTCTGCAGGTGGCTCCAGGCCTCGATCTGGCGCGGCTTGTCGTTGCCGATGCAGGTGTCGACCACGATGCGTTTGGTCGGGGTCTCCACCACCAGGGCGTGGATGCTCATGATCAGCCGCCCCTCGTCGTCGATGAAATGGGGCGAGAGCCAGGGAATGGTCTTGACCGCGTCCCTGGTGGCCGAGGCGAGCAGGCCCGGGCCGGGCACGATCAGGGGGATTTCGACGATCCGGGTCACCTTCGCGTCGCCGATCGTCCAGCTCAGGTTCATGTCGTCACCCCATGGCCGCCGGGTGCTGCAATACGCCCAAAAGCTGGATGCGGAAGATCAAAAGGCTGTTAGGCGGGATGGCGTCGGGCCCGTGGTCGCCATAGCCGAGCACCGGCGGCACATAGAGGATCCACTCGTCGCCGGGGCGCATCAGCTGCAGGGCCTCGATCCAGCCCGGGATCAGGCCGGCCAGCGGCAGGTCGGCCGGCTCGCCGCGGGCGAACGAGGAGTCGAACACCTTGCCGTCCAGCAACTTGCCTTCGTAATTGACCTTCAGCTCGTCGCCGGGGTGCGGGTGGGGGCCGTCGGCCGGGCCGGAACGGACGATCTTGTATTCGAGCCCCGACGGCAGGGTGACGACGCCCGGCTGCTTGCCGTTGGCGGCCAGGAAGCCCTGCGCCGCCTTCAGATTGGCGGCGGCCTGATCGCCGTGGTGGCAGGCGGCGAGCGCCAGGCCGAGCAACAGCGGAACGATGAAGCGAAGCGCGCGCATCTAGAGCGGCCTCGGCGGATAGCCGGCCTCGCGCAGGGCCTCGACCACCTCGGCCGTGTGCCGCGCATCCCGGGTCTCGATCATGATGTCGAACTCCGCTCCCTTGGCCGGCACGTCCAGCGCCAGCCGGTTGTGCGACACCTCGACGATATTGGCGCCCCTGCCGCCGATCACCGCCGAGACGTTGGCCAGAAGGCCGGGGCGGTCGTCGCCGATGATCTTCAGCGACACCAGCCTCTGGTCGCGCACCAGCTCGCGGGTCAGCACCGAGGCCAGGAGGCGCGGGTCGATATTGCCGCCGCTCAGGATCAGCCCGACCTTCTTGCCCCTGAAAGCGTGCGGGTGCTCGATCAGCGCCGCCAGCGAGGCCGCGCCGGCCCCTTCGCAGATGGTCTTCTCGACGTTGCAATAGAGGGCGATGGCGCGCTCGAGCGACGGCTCCTCGACCAGCAGCACGCTGTCGATCAGCGGCCGCACCATGGCGTAGGTCAGGTCGCCGACCTGCTTGACCTGGATGCCCTCGGCGATGGTCTGGCCGCCGAGCACGGCGCGCACGCCGTTCATGCGGGCGGTGAAGGACGGATAGCTGGCCGGCTCGACGCCGACGATGCTGATGTCCGGACTGACGTGCTTGGCCGCCGTCGCCACCCCGGCGATCAGCCCGCCGCCGCCGATCGGCACCGGCAGCACCTCCAGGTCCGGGGCGTCCTCCAGCATCTCCAGAGCGATGGTGCCCTGGCCGGCCATGACGTCGACGTCGTTGAACGGGTGCACGAAGATCAGCTCGCGCTCTTCGCATAGGGTCTCGGCGTGGGCGGAGGCCTCTTCATAGGTGTCGCCCTGCAGCACCACCTCGGCGCCGAAGGCCCGGGTCTGCTGCACCTTCACGAACGGCGTCGCCCGCGGCATGACGATGGTCACCGGCACGCCCAGCTGCTGGCCGTGATAGGCGAGGCCCTGGGAATGGTTGCCGGCCGAGGCGGCGATGACGCCGCGGCCGCGATCGTTGATCTGCAGCAGCTTGTTCAGCGCGCCGCGTTCCTTGAACGAGGCGGTGAACTGCAGGTTCTCGAATTTCACCCACACCTCGGCGCCGGTGATCTGCGACAGCGTCTTGGAGTGGCGGCAGGGGGTGCGTTCGATATGGCCCTTCAGCCGCTCGGCGGCGGCCTCGATCTGGGCGAAGGCGAGGGTCATGAGGTCTTTGAGCACCGGACGCGGAAAGGCCGGGCAAACTAGCGGCGGCGTGGGCTCACCGCAATCCACGCCAGAGGTCGAGCCGGCGCATGGCCTTGGCCGGCAGCGCCGAGACCTGCGGCCAGGGCAGCCGCTCGGCCGCGGCGCGCACGCCGTACTGGGCCTCGCGCACCAGGCTGGCGGTCGATGGCCGGCCGACGAAGCCGTGCGCCACCGAACGGTGGAGGTTGGCCAGCTGCTGCTTGAACCGGTAATCGCCGGCGCCGAGATCGAGGGCGGTGAACGGGCCTGAGTCCATCCAGCGCAATATCTCCTGGAACAGCACCAGCCCCGGCGAATAGCGCTCGAACGCCTCGTCGTGGGCGATGATCCAGGCGTGCAGGGTGCGCCGCCCGCGCAGGTGGAACTGCAGGGCCGCCAGCTGCTCGCCGATGTGCAGGCAGAAAAGGGCGCCGCCGAAATCGCCGCCGGACTGACCATGCAGGTCGCTGAGCAGCTTGACGGTCCACGGGGCGTCGAAGATCACCGTCTGGCCGGTGGCGAGATACTGTTTGCGCTTCCAGTCGAGCAGGGTCGCGAAGGCGTCGCCGCAGTCGGTCAGGGCCTTGAACCGCACCGGCCCGACCTCGCGCTCGACCTTGCGCCGGCGCTTGTCGATATCCTTCAGCACACCGGATCCCGCCGCCCGCCGCTGCGCCTCGTAGGCCTCGTAACCCTCGGCGACGTCGATCACATAGGAGGTCACCGCGCCGCGCGCGTAAGGGCTGAAGGCCGGCTGGTCGGCCAGCATGTGTGAGAAGTCCAGCCGCTGGACCCGCAGCGCCTCGACCAGCCGTTTCGGCTCGATGGCGACGCCGGGGGCGGCGACCGGGGCCTGGTAATCGCACATCGGCGCGCCGACCGGCATGGCCACCTGGCCGACGACCCGGGCCGGCAGGAAGCCGACCGCGCCGCCGCGCTCGCGCAGCACCGCAACCCGCACCCCGCCGCGCCGGCCGGCCTGGGCGCGCTCGACGGCCAGCGTCCAGTCCGGGGAGAGGAACGGCGAATCCAACGCGGGATCGGCCGCCTGCAACGCCCGCCAGGCGTCGATGTCGGCGGCGCTGAGCGCACTGGGGCGAACGACATCGATCAGCAACAGCTGGCTCCCGCACCAACGTCAAAAGCCGACCCTAGCGCCAGAGCATTTCCAGCGTGTTTAGAGCCGCATCCGCACGCGCTGGAGCCCGAAGAGTCTGTCCGTGGTTCGATCGGGGACCGGCGCGCGCCACGAGCCCAATGCTGCAACCTTCATGCCGCGGCCGGCGGCGACTCGCGAAGGCTTCTGAGCGGCGAAGCGATCATCCAGACCAGGGCGGCGAGGATGCCGGCGGCGCCGAGGAACAGCGTCCCGCCCATGCCCAGCGGGCCGGCCAGCAGGCCGCCGGCGATCGCGCCGACGATGGACGCGGCGCCGGTCGCCGCGCGCATGAAGGCCCCGACCCGGCCGAGCAGGCGCGGCGGCAAAACCGTCTGCTGCAGGCTCTTGATCCCGATCAGCATGGCGACGCCGAAACTGTCGCCGAGCAGCTGGGCCGCGACCAGCAGGGCCACCGCCAACGGCTTGACCGTGCCGGCCAGCGGGATCAGCAGGGCGCTGGCCGCCGAGACCAGGGCGCTGACGATGATCGCCGGCCCGAAGCCCATCCGGCGGCTGAGCGCCGGAAAGACCAGCGCGCCGCCGAGCGCGCCGACCCCGCCCATGGCGATGGTCAGGCCAAGCACCGCAGGCGTCAGGCCGAGCACGCGGATGGCGAAGACCACGTAGAGGCTCTGGAAGAAGGCCCCGAACAGGGCCTGGACCAGGCTGGTGATGAAGATCGGCCGCAGCAGCGGCTGGCTCATCACCGCCGCGCAGCCGGCGGCGAGATCGGCGCCGAGAGACGGCCGGATCGCCGGCGGCTCCAGCCTGGGTTCCGGCGAACGAATGCCGGCCAGAAAGACGGCCGAGACCAGATAGGTGGCCGCGTTGACGGCGATGGCGATCGGCGCGGTCAGGGCCTGGACCAGGATGCCGGCCAGGGCCGGGCCGCCCATCTCGGCGACCGATTCGGTGACCCCGAGCTTGGCGTTGGCGTCGACCAGGAGGGCGCGGTCGATCAGGCCGGGCAGATAGGCGTGGTCGGCGATGTCGAACAGCACGCTGGCCGCCCCGACCACGAAGGCGGCCAGATAGAGCTGTCCCATCGAGAGCCAGTGCAGGAAGGCCGCCAGCGGCACGCTGGCCAGCACCAGGGCGCGGAGCAGGTCCGTGACGATCAGGATGGCGCGCCGCCGTGAGCGGTCCACCAGCCCGCCGGCGGTCAGGCCGACCACCAGGCTCGGCCCCAGCGTCAACGCCGCCAGCAGGCCAAGCTGGGCCGGCGTGGCGCGGATGGTCAGCACCGCGGCCAGCGGCAGGCCCTCGCGGGTGATCCGCGCCCCGAAGTCGGAAACGCTCTGCGCCGCCCACAGCTTGAGGAAATCCCCCTGCCGCCAAAGCGGGCCGCTCGGCCAAGGCCTGATCCGCAACGCTGGTCCCCCTGGCCGCCTTGTTTCCCGTTCGCCGCGCCGACGCAAGGACGACGCCTTGACGAATCCATAAGTCTGTACTTATGTTTCAATCATGACCGCCGAAGCCGCCCTGTTCCGCACCCTCGCCGACCCCACCCGCCGGGCGGTGTTCGAGCGGCTGGGAGAGGGCGAGATGACCGTCTCGGACCTGCGCCAGGGGTTTTCGGTATCGCAACCGGCCATCTCCCAGCACCTGGCGGCGCTGAAGGCCGCCGGCTTGGTCAGCGAGCGCAGGGCCGGCCGCAACGCCTATTATCGCCTCTGCCCGGAAGGCCTGGCCCCGCTGGCCGGCTGGGTCGACCGCTACCGCACCTTCTGGCCGGAACGCATCGGCCGCCTGAAAGACCTCCTGAAGGAGATGGATCAATGAGCACCGACGCGCTGGACGATCCCGAAACCGACGCCCCGGAAGCCATCATCGTCGATTGCGACCTGGACGAGCCGCCGGAAAAGGTCTGGCGCGCCCTGACCGTTCCCGAACTGATGGCCGCCTGGCTGGCCGATGGCGACATCCGCGCCGAGGTCGGCCACCGGTTCGCCATGCGGCCCGCCACCGGCCCGGTCGAGTGCGAGGTGCTGGAGGCCGATCCGGGCAGTCGGCTGCGGCTGGCCTGGCGCGAGCGCGACGAGGCGGGCGAACTGGTCGAGAGCGAAGTGACCTTCGTGCTGACGCCGACCATCGACGGCGGCACGCGCCTTCGGCTGGTGCATGACGGCTTCGCCCACGCCAGCTTCCTGGTCATGGCCATCGGCCGCATCGCGCCGCGCCGGCCCGTCCGCCGCCGCGAATGGGTGTTCGCATGGGCGGCCTGAACATGAACCTCGTGCCGATGGTGGTGGAGCAGTCCGCCCGCGGCGAGCGCGCCTTCGACATCTATTCGCGGCTGTTGCGCGAGCGGGTGATCTTCCTGAATGGGCCCGTCGAGGACGGCATGTCGGCGCTGATCTGCGCCCAGCTGCTTTATCTGGAGGCCGACAACCCCAAGCGGGAGATCTCGCTCTACATCAACTCGCCCGGCGGGTCGGTGACCGCCGGCTTCGCCATCTACGACACCATGCGCTACATCAAGAGCCCGGTATCGACCTTCGGCATGGGCTTCGCGGCCTCGATGGGCTCGTTCCTGCTGATGGCCGGCGAGCCGGGCCAGCGGGTCTGCCTGCCCAATACCCGCATCGTGCTGCACCAGCCGTCGGGCGGCTTCCAGGGCCAGGTCTCCGACATCGAGCGCCACGCCGCCGACGCCCGCGAGACCAAGGAGCGCATGACCCGCCTCTACGCCCAGCACTGCGGCCGCACCTACGAGGAGGTCGAACGCGCCCTCGACCGCGACAACTTCCTCAGCGCCGAAGAGGCCAGGGCCTTCGGCCTGGTCGACCGGGTCGAGAGCATGCGGCCGGACTCCGAAGCCGCCTAGGCCGCCGCCAGCGGGGCCGGGCCGACATAGACCGACTGGGGCCGGATCAGCCGGCCGCCCTCCACCTGCTCGCGGGCGTGGGCGACCCAGCCGGCGACGCGTCCGATGGCGAAGACGCAGGTGAAGGCGTCGGGCGGAAAGGCCAGGGCCTCCAGCATCAGGGCGGTGTAGAGTTCGACATTGGTCTGCAGCGAGCGGTTGGGCTTGCGCGCCTTCAGCACCGCCAGCGCCGCCGTCTCGACCGCTTCCGCGAAGGCCAGCCGGCCGGGCAGGGAATTGGAGCCTTCACCCAGCTGCTTCACCGCCCGCTTCAGCGCATCGGCGCGCGGGTCGCGCACCCTGTAGACCCGGTGGCCGAAGCCCATCAGCCGGTCGCCGCGGTCCAGCGCCGCTTCCAGCCAGGCCTGGGCGTTCTCCGGTTTGCCGATGGCGTCGAGCATCTCGATCACCGGCCCCGGCGCGCCGCCGTGCAACGGGCCCTTCAGGGCGCTGACGCCGGCCAGCACCGCCGAGGTCAGGCCGGCCAGGGTCGAGGCCACCACCCGGGCGGCGAAGGTCGAGGCGTTCAGCCCGTGGTCGCAGACCGTGACCAGATAGGCGTTCAGCGCGTCGACCTCGGCCGGGGGCGCTTCGTGGCCGCGCAGCATGCGCAGAACATCGGCGGCGTGGCCGAGGCTGGGGTCGGGCGCGATCGCCTGCAGCCCCTGCTTGCGCCGCGACACCGCCGGGGTGAACACCGCCGGCGCGGCGATCAGGCGCAGGGCCACCGCCAGATCGTCGCCGTCGGCCAGCCGGGCCATCAGGGCGCGGACCCCTTCGATCGTGCCGTGCGCCAGCAGCCGTTCGTCCAGGCTGGCGACCTCGGCGAACACCTCGATCCGGGCGCGGCCCAGGGCGGCGGTCAGCGCCTCGGCGTCCGGCAGGTCGGGGAAGAAGCCGTCCAGCAAGAGGTGGGTGGCCTGCTCGGTGGTGACGTGGCCGGACAGGGCGGCGATCGGATAGCCGCGGATCACCAGCCGGCCGGCCTCGCCGTCGACCTCGGACAAAACGGTTTCGGCGGCGATGACGCCTTCAAGACCATCGGACATGGCTTTTGCTCCTTCAATTCAGCTTTGCCATTTTAGCCCCGAGGCGCTATCGTCAATCTTGATCAATTGAATCAATATCACAGATGCCTGATTGGCTGACCGCCGCCGAAGCCCAGTCCCGGCTCAAGATCCGGGCTCAGACCCTCTATGCCTACGCCAGCCGCGGCCGCGTCGAGGCCAAGCCGGACGCCGACGACCCGCGCCGCAGCCTCTATCGCGCCACCGACGTCGCCCGGCTGGAAGAGCGCAAGGCGCGCGGGCGCAAGGCCGCCACGGTCGCCGAGGACGCCATCGCCTGGGGCGAGCCGGTGATGGCCTCGTCGATCACCACCATCTTCGAGGGCCGGCTCTATTATCGCGGCCGCGACGCGGTGGTGTTGGCTGAGACCGAGGGCCTCGAGCAGGTCGCGCGGCTGTTGCGCGGGGGCGACGGGGTGCGGATCAAGGCGCGGCCGTCCGAACCGGCCGTGACCTTCGGCGACGCCCGCGCCCGGCTGTTCGCCGTGCTGGCCGCCCACGCCGCGGCCGATCCGCCGGCGCGCGGCCGCGCCGGCATGGCCCTGTCGATCGAGGCGGCCGGCCTGCTCGACGCCGCCGCCGACGCGGTGGCCGGGCGCATCGTCGATGGACCGATCCACACCCGTCTGGCCGAAGCCTGGAATGCCGGGCCCGACGGCGGAGAGCTGATCCGGCGGGCGCTGGTGCTGCTGGCCGACCATGAACTCAACAGCTCGACCTTCGCCGCCCGGGTGGCGGCCTCCACCGGCGCCTCGCTGGCGGCCGCGGCCCTGGCGGGGCTCTCGGCCCTCTCCGGACCCCTGCACGGCGGCATGATCGCGCGGGTGGAAAGCTTCATCGGCGAGGCCGGCCGGGCCGGCCCTGAGGCCGCCGTTCGCGCCCGCATCGCCCAGGGCCTGCCGGTCCCCGGCTTCGGCCACCCGCTCTATCCGGTCGCCGATCCGCGCGCCGAGGCCCTGCTGGCCGCCTTCACCCTGCCCGATCACTTCGCCGCGGTGCTGGCGGCGAGCGAGACCCTGACCGGCGAGCGGGCCAATGTCGATTTCGCCCTGACCGCGCTCTCCGCCTTCCTGAGCCTGCCGAAGGGCGCCGCCTTCCTTCTGTTCGCCATCGCCCGGCTGGCCGGATGGCAGGCCCATGCGCTGGAGCAGCTGGCCACCGGCCGGCTGATCCGCCCCCGCGCCCGCTATATCGGCCCGCAACCGTCGCCTTAGCCGCTGACGGCGCGCGCGAATTGGTCCAATGACGGCATAAAGCCCAACGGAGCCCTTCGCCCATGACCGCAATTCAGGCGATCGTCCTGGCCATCGTGCAGGGGATCACCGAACTCTTCCCCATCTCCAGCCTCGGCCATGCGGTGCTGCTGCCGGCCCTGCTGCACTGGAACGTCGACGAGAACGGCGCCGGCTTCCTGCCCTTCCTGGTGGTCATGCACCTGGGAACCGCCTTCGCCCTGATCGTCTATTTCTGGCGCGACTGGTGGGATTTCGCGCTGGCCATCCTGGTGCGGCGCGGACCGAAGGCGGTGGCCGAGCGGCGGCTCTTCCTGCAGGTGGTGGTCGCCACCATCCCGGCCGTGGTCATCGGCTTCGTCTTCGAGCACCTTTTGAAGCGCGGCTTCGGCTCGCCAAAGCTGGCCGCGGCCTTCCTGATCGCCAACGGGCTGATGCTGTTCGCCGCCGAGCGGCTGAAGGGCCATGGCGAACATCGGTCGCTGGACCGGCTCGGCTGGGGCAATGCGCTGATCATCGGCTTTTGCCAGTGCCTGGCCCTGATCCCCGGCCTGTCGCGCTCGGGCGCCACCATGGCCGGCGGTTATCTGGTCGGCCTGGACCACGAGGACGCGGCGCGGTTTTCCTTCCTGACCGCGACCCCGGTGATCCTGGGCGCCGGCGTGCTCGAGGCGCCCAAGCTGCTGCACCATGGCGGCGGCGGCTTTTCCGGCGTCGCCATCCTGGCCGGGGCGGTCGCCGGCGTGGTCGCCTTCCTGTCGGCGGCCCTGCTAATGCGCTGGTTCCGCGGCCACGAAGCCAAGGCCTTCGACCCCTTCGCCCTCTATTGCGGCCTCGCCGGCGCCGGGGCGCTGGCCTGGCTGACCCTGGTCCACTAGGCCGCCAGACCGGCTCCCGCGCGGGCCCTCTGGTTTAGGCGTGCGGACGCGTAGCCCGCACGTGAGCGCTGTAGATATCGATAAGCTCGAACAGCGCTCGCGATCGCGGATAGGTGCGGACGAACTCGATAGTGTGGCGGTCGATGAAGCGCGCGAGTTCGGCCTCGGCCATGTCGGCCTCCCAAGGTTGGTCTCAAGCCGGCGGGATCGTCGCCTTGATGTGATCGCGGTAGCGCCGGATCAGCTCGAACCAGCGCTCACGGCTGCGCAGCGAGCGATAGGCACGGCCGCGCGCCTCCTTCTGTTCGGGCGTGAGGTCGTTCAGTCCAGGCGCGGCGGTCGCCCATTTTTTCACGAAGGCGCTGAACTTCGTCTCGGGCAGGCGCGAGCCCACCGGCACGCCGTCGAGCAAGTCGGCGAGCTGGTCGAACATGTCGTGCCAGCCGCCGAGGAAACCCGGCCGCCACGGCGCGCCGGGGCCGCCCGGCAGGTCGCCGCCATGGTCGAAGGCGATCTCGTCGCCGTCGGCGGGGTCCGGCTGTTCGACAAACGCGCCGCTGGGAAAGCGATAAAGAAACCGCAGGCGCGTGCCGTCGCCGGCTTCGGTGAGCTGGTATTCGAAGACCTGGCCGGCGGTGTCGTCGGCGAGACGCAGCAGGCGCGGCGGCTCGATCGCCTGAACCTCGCCCTGGAAGCCGTCGTCGCCAAACCAGAAACGGCCGCCGACCCGCGGTTCCAGCCGCCCCTTGATGAACCAGACGGCGAACTCTTCCGGATCGATGATGGCGCGCCAGACCCGCTCGATCGGATGCGGATAGACCCGGACGAATTCCATCGTCTCGCGGTCGATGAAGCGGGCCATGTCGTCTTCGGCCATGTCAGTCGCCCCGTTCTTTCATCCGGTCCAGATGGGCGCCGAGGGCGTCGAACCGGGCCTCCAGGATGGCCAGTTGTCGGGCCATCCAGCGTTCGGCCTGGCGCAGGCCCTCCGGCTCCAGCCGGTAGATCCGCGCCTGGGCGTCCTGGCGGTAGCTGACCACGCCGCTCTCGCGCAGCACCTTCAGGTGCCGCGACACCGACGGCGCGGCCATGTCGAAGCGGCCGGCGATGTCGCCGGCGTTGCGCTCGCCGGCCGCCAGCATTGCGACGATCTCGCGTCGGGTCGGGTCCGCCAGGGCTGAAAATACGTCCATGGCATATTTAGCTGTTTAGCTATTTAGGAGTCAAGCTAATAAGCAGCTCAACCCCTCGCGCGGTCCGGAAATTGGCAAGGCTAGGCGCTAAGGACCTGCGGGACCTGTTCGACCAGGTCGGCGTACTGGCCGCCCTTGCGGTAGCGGCCGAGATAGGTCGGCAGCACCGCCTCCAGCGCCGTCGGCGTCACGCCCAGGGCCGAAAGCCCCGCCGCGCCGGGGCTGACCACATTATCGGTGCGCAGCGAGGCGACCTGATCGGTGGTCAGGATGGGCTTCATGACCATGGCCTGGATGTCGCCGGCCATGCCGATCAGGCTGGCCGCCGGAAACGGGATCGGCAGCAGGATCGCCTTGCGCTGGATCGCGGCCAGCAACAGGCGCATCAGCGCCTCGAAGCTGTAGACGCCCGGCCCCCCGAGTTCGAAGGTGCGGCCGGCCGTCGCCGGATCGACCACGCACTGGGCGATGGCGGCGGCCACGTCGCCGATGAACACCGGCTGGAACCGGGTCTTGCCGCCGCCGATCAGCGGCAGCACCGCGATCGGCGGCGTGCTGGCCATGCGGGCGAAGCGGTTGAAGAAGTCGTCCTCGGGCCCGAACGCGATCGACGGGCGAAGGATGACCGCGTCCGGCAACGCCGCGCGCACCGCCGCCTCGCCCTCGGCCTTGCTGCGGCCGTACTTCGACGGGGCGTCCGGCGCCGCGCCGATGGCCGAAACCTGCACGAACCGGCTCACCCCGGCCTTGACCGCTTCCTCGGCGACCACATGGGCGCCCATGGCGTGGACGCTCTGGAAACGCTGACGGCCCCGTTCGCTGAGGATGCCCACCAGGTTGACGCAGGCCTGGGCGCCGTCGAGGGCGCGCGCCACCGAGGCCGGATTGCGTACATTGGCCTGGACGGTCTCGATCTGGCCGACGTCGCCCAGCATGCGCAGGCGATAGCCGCGGCCAGGCTGGCGCATGGCCGCGCGGATGCGGTAGCCCCGCTTGGCCAGGGCCCGCACGGCCTGGGCCCCCATGAAGCCCGAGCCTCCGAAGACCGTCACCAGTCCCTGCATGTGATCAGACTCCGCCGCCGTCCTGGGCGCGGGGATAGCCGACCCGCTCCGGACGCGCAACGTGGAGCGGCGGCCTGGAGCCGGGGCCCTAGGCGGCCAGGCCCGCCGTCTGCATCAGGGCGCGCACGCGGCCGACCGCGTCCGGGCTCCTGGCGATCTCGGCGCGGATTTCCGGGGCGCGCATCAGGCGCATCGCCTCGGCCTTGGCGCGGTCGGCGGCCGGGCCGCGCGGAGCGGTCTCGCCGGCGGCGAGCCGCAGCAACAGCGTCAGGCGGTTCACCACCGGGGCGGCGGCCTTGGCCAGCGCCTGGCTCAGCCGCGCGTCGGCCTCGATCTGGCCGCCGACCTCGCCGATCTTCAGCGCGATCGGGGTCGCCTCCTCGGTGACGAAACCGCAGCGAAACACACCCCGCTGCAGGTCGGCGAGGGCGGCCAGCTTGGTCGCCGCCGAATCCGGCCCGGCGCGCAGATCGGTCTCGAAACGAAGGGCGCTGACATTGGCCTGCACCCAGCGGCTGGCCTGGCGCTTATTGGCCGCGCCGGTGACGTTTTCCGACAGCCAGAGCAGCGCCTCGACCTCGCCGAGCGGGCTGCGGTCGTGGCCGAGGAAGGCCTCGACGAAGTCGGCCCGCACCAGGGTGCGCGAGCGGTTGACGAAGGCTTCCTCGACCTCTTCCCGGGTCAGGATCCGGCCCACCGCCGCCGTCAGCGCCATGGCCAGGGCGCGCAGCACGACGATCTCGCCCTCGGCGTCGTTGGGCCGCAGCCGCTTGGGCCCGGTCAGCTCCTTCAGCACCCGGTGGGCGATGGCGGTGCGGACGTTCTCGAAATAGGGCCCGTCCAGCCAGTTGGCCAGCCGCGCCGCCGGCCCCTGCAACGGCGGCATGACCTTGGCGACGGCCGGCTCGATCGAGATCAGCGCGTCGACCGACTCGGCCGCGGCCAGCCGCGTCATCGCCGCCAGCGCCCCGCCAAGGTCGAGGTGGACGCCGAGCAGCTCCATGATCCCGGCCCGCGCCCCGAGGATCTCGGTCAGCGGCTGCTCGAGCACATGAAAGGCCAGCGCCCGGGCCGCCGGCTCGCGCGGGGCCTGATCGGCGAGATCGAGCAGCCGGTTGACCTTGCCGCTCCAGCTCGCGCCGGTGCTCATCGCCCGGGCGATGCCGCCACCGAGCAGGTATTGCCGGTTGGGCTCGCCGACCAGCCTTTCGGCGGCGACGGCGAAGCTCTCGGCGGCGAAGTCGGGGAAGCGGCCCTTGCGGTCGTCGCGCATCACCCGGTCGATGGTCGCCTGCACCAGCTTCTGGAAGTCGCGGATGACGTGGTGCACGGTCTTGCCGCGCGCCTGCGCCTCCGGGATCGACACCTTCTGGATGGCGTGCTGCAGCTCCAGTCCGGTCGCCTCCAGCTTTTCGATCAGGTCGGGGCGGTGCAGCAGCTCGAACGGCGTCGCCCGGTTGCGCGACAGCCAGCCTTCCAGCAACCGGCCGATGCGGTCGCGGGCGTGCAGGGTGTAGAGGTCGTGCGGGCTGACGCAGAGCGGCTCCAGCCCTTCGCGCGGCTTCTTCGCCTTGCCCTTGTCGGGCTCGCCCTTGGTCAGGATGGTGACGGTCTTGAATTCGCGGGTGTCTTCGTCGAGGGTTTCCTTGGTCACCTTGACCGAGATGGCGCGCTGCTCCTCGAGCATCTCCTCGGCGGCGTCCAGCGCGCGGGTGCGGTCCTCGGTCGCCAGTTCCAGCGACCATGAGGAGCCGTGCTGGCGACGCGCAAAGACTTCAAAGTGAACCTGGGCGCGATCCATCGCGTTTCCGCTCCTTAATCGGAGCAATCATCGACCATGAGGGCTTAAGACGCGGTTGAGACGAATAAGCGCCACAGTTTCGCCTGCCCGTCATTGCTCCTGTGGGTCGTAACCATTAGTTTTCCGGCCGAATTTCCGGATCAGGACCCATCTATGGCGAAGATCACCCTGGTGGATGACGACGAGAACATCGTCACCTCCGTCTCCCTGGCCCTCGAAAGCCTCGGCCATAAGGTCAAGGGCTATTATGACGGCGCCTCGGGCCTGGCGGCGCTGGAAAGCGATCCGCCGGATCTGGCCATCCTCGACGTCAAGATGCCGCGCATGGACGGCATGGAGGTCCTGCGGCGGCTGCGGCAGACCTCGGAGCTGCCGGTGATCATCCTCACCTCCAAGGACGAGGAGATCGACGAGATCCTCGGCTTCAACCTGGGCGCCGACGACTACATCCACAAACCTTTCAGCCAGCGGCTGCTGATCGAGCGGGTGAAGGCGGTGCTGCGCCGTTCCGACGGCCCGGAAAGCGAAAGCAGCACGGCCGCGGCCGGCGGCAAGTCGATCAAGCGCGGACGGCTGACGCTGGATTCAGCCCGCCACGACTGCCTGTGGGACGACCGGCCGGTGAAGCTGACGGTCACCGAGTTCCTGCTGCTGCAGTCGCTGGCCCAGCGGCCCGGCTTCGTCAAAAGCCGCGATAACCTGATGGACGCCGCCTACGACGACCAGGTCTATGTCGACGACCGCACCATCGACAGCCACATCAAGCGCATGCGGCGCAAGTTCCGCCAGGTCGACCCGGAATTCGACGCGATCGAGACCCTTTATGGCGTCGGTTACCGTTACCGCGAGACCTGAGGCCGCGGAGGAGCGGCCCGAACGGCGCTTTCGGCTGCCGGGCTCGCGGCTCGGCCGGCTGATCGTCGCGCTGAACCTGCTTGGCCTGGCCATATTGATCGGCGGGGCCCTGGTGCTGAACGAGCTGCGCCGCGGCCTGATCACCGCCGAGATCGACAGTCTGACCACCCAGGGCCGCTTCATCGCCAACGTCATCGTCCAGGCCGCCGCCGTCGGCGATCCCGTGCCGGCCCTGGACGCCGAGCGGGCGCGCCAGACCCTGCAGCTGCTGTTCATCCAGGGCTCGCAGCGGGCGCGGGTGTTCGACGACCAGGGCCAGACGATCGCCGATTCCTACGTGCTGAACGATCGGATCGAGGCCCACCCGCTGCCGCCGATCCCCAAGCCGGGGCAGATCCACTTCCATTTCGACCTGTTCAACTCCGGCGGTCAGCACGCCAACGCCGCCGCCAACGCCAGCGCCGCGCTGAACGCCGAGGTTCAGGAGGCGCTGAAGGGCGAGACCGTCGCGGGGCTGCGCCCGGCGGAAAACGGCGGCCGGGTGGTCTCGGTGTCGATCCCGATCCAGAACGTCCAGGCCGT
Source organism: Caulobacteraceae bacterium (assembly GCA_036272595.1). GTDB lineage: Bacteria > Pseudomonadota > Alphaproteobacteria > Caulobacterales > Caulobacteraceae > Poindextera. The sequence continues at coordinate 5,020 of DATAYM010000026.1, read as the reverse complement.
GCTCGGCGTGCTGACCCTGGAATCCGGCGATGTCGACCAGATCGTCGCCAACCAGCGCCGCGCGCTGCTCCCCTTCATCCTGATCGCCGTGCTGGTCAGCCTGGTCTCCTCCTTCATGCTCAGCTGGCTGATCGCCCAGCCGGTCATGCGCCTGGCCAGGGCCGCCGACCGGGTCACCGCCCAGCGCGCCCGCGCCATCTCGCTGCCCGACATCGCCGAGCGGGACGACGAACTGGGCGACCTCACTCGCTCGCTGGAGACCATGACCCAGACGCTCTCGGAACGGATGGACGCCATCGAGGGCTTCGCCGCCGACGTCGCCCATGAGATCCGCAACCCGCTCACCTCGATCCGCTCGGCGGTCGAGACCCTGGACCTGATCTCCGACGCCGAAGCCCGCGTGCGGCTGACCAATATCCTGAAGCAGGATGTCGGCCGGCTCGACCGGCTGATCACCGACATCTCCAACGCCTCACGCCTGGACGCCGAGCTGTCGCGCGAGGCGCCGCGGCCCCTGGATTTCGGCAAGCTGCTGGCCGAACTGGCCGACCTCTACGCCCAGTCATCCGATCCGGGCGACCCGCCGGTGCGCTTCACCCCGCCGGAGGGCGCGCCGGTGATGATCCGCGTCCGCGAGGGGCCGCTGAGCCAGGTGTTCCGCAACCTGATCGACAACGCCCGCTCGTTCAGCGCCCTGACCACCCAGACCGCGCCCGAGGTGCGGCTGGCCCTGCGCCGCGCCGGCCGCCAGGCGATCGCCACGGTCGAGGACGACGGGCCAGGCCTGCCGGCGGAAAACCTCGAGACGGTGTTCCAGCGCTTCTATACCGCCCGGCCCAAGGGCGCGGCCTTCGGCGGCCATTCCGGCCTTGGCCTCTCCATCGCCCGCCAGATCGTCGAGGCCCATGGCGGCAGGATCCACGCGGAGAACCGCACCGACGCGGACGGCGAGGTGCTCGGCGCCCGCTTCGTGATCAGCCTGCCCGAGATCGGATGATCCGCCACGCCGGCCTGATCGCGCGGTTCCAGGGCGGCGGCTGGCGCGGGGTGCTGATCGAGGGACCATCCGGCGCCGGCAAGAGCGACCTGGCGCTCAGGGCGCTGGACCAGGGCTGGAGCCTGATCGCCGACGACCGCACCCTGGTCTGGACCAGCGGCCGCCGGCTCTGGGGCCGCGCGCCGGATGCGCTGGCCGGCCTGATCGAGGCGCGCGGTCTCGGCGTCGTCGCCGTCCCGCGAAGGGCCTTCGCACCCGTCGCCCTCGTGGCCAAGTGCGTCGAGCCCGGCGCCGTCGAGCGTATCCCCGAAGCCGCCGTCCTGACCCTGCAGGGCCTGCCGATCCCGCTCATCGCCGTCGCGGCGCACGAGGCTTCCGCGCCCGCGAAACTCGGTCGCGCCTTGATGCTGTTGGACTCAAGCTCCAACAGGCGTATCAAACGGCCCGCGCTGGCTCGAGTTTCGCCGGGCGCGGGAGGGGTCCCGTGAGATTTCATACATGATCGGCCTCGTGATCGTCACGCACGGTCGATTGGCGGCGGAGTTCATCTCCGCCATGGAGCACGTGGTCGGACCGCAGGCCGGCGTGCTCGCCGTCTGCATCGGTCCGGAAGACGACATGGAGCAGCGGCGCAAGGACATCCTGGCCGCCGCCGCGAGCGTCGACACCGGCCATGGGGTCATCCTGCTCACCGACATGTTCGGCGGCACGCCCTCCAACCTGGCCATCTCGGTGATGGAGCAGACCCATGCCGAGGTGATCGCCGGCCTCAACCTGCCCATGCTGATCAAGCTGGCCAGCGTGCGCGGCCGCGAGCCGCTGGCCGCCTGCGTCGCCCACGCCCAGGAGGCCGGCCGGAAATACATCTCCGTCGCCTCCTACGTGCTGGCCGGCGAAAAGTAGCGGTCCGCGTTGGCAAAAGCCGCCGTCACCGTCGAAATCATCAATGAGCGCGGCCTGCACGCGCGCGCCTCGGCCAAGTTCGTCAAGCTGGCCAGCGAGTTCGACGCCGACGTCGCGGTCAGCCGCGACGGCCAGAAGGTCGACGCCCGCTCGATCATGGGCCTGATGATGCTGGCCGCCGGACCCGGCTGCTGCATCGACATCGTCGCCGAAGGCCCCGACGCCAAGGCCGCCGTCGCCGCCCTGGCCGACCTCATCGCCGGCCGATTCGACGAAGAACGTTAAGGCGGCGCTGGATCGATCCAACCGGCGCGCGGGTTGACCGGGCGGACGAGACAATGATGAGCGTACGGATGGAAACCGAATTGAAATTCGAGATCGACGCCGGCGCGGTCGGAGCGCTCAGCGAGCGGTTGGCCCTGGACGTCGAGGGCGAGGCCAAGTCGCTGCGCTCGGTCTATTTCGATACGCCGAAGGCCGCCCTGCATGCCCACGGCCTGGTCCTGCGCGTGCGCGACGACGGCGACCGGCACGTCCAGACGGTCAAGAAGACCCGCTCCAACGGCTTTCGCCGCGGCGAGTGGGAGGCGGAGGTCGAGGGGCCGGACCCCGATCTGAAGGCCGCCGCCAAGACGCCGCTGGCCGACGAACTGGGGCGCCGCAAGGCCGCCGCGTTGCGGCCGGCGTTCGAGACCTGCGTCGATCGGATCACCCGTCAGATCGTCGTCGACGGCGGGGTGATCGAGGTGGCGCTGGACCGCGGCGTCATAGAGGCCGACGACGGCGCCACGCCCATCCTGGAGCTGGAGCTCGAACTGAAGGATGGCGCGCCCGAGGCCCTGTTCGACCTGGCGCGCGAGCTTTGCGGCCTCGCGCCGCTCAACCTCAGCTTCGCCAGCAAGGCCGAGCGCGGCTACGCCCTGCTGGACGGCGGGACCCTGGCGCCGGTCAAGGCGCGCGATCCGATGCTGCGCCGCGGCGACGACGCCGGGACCGCCTTCAAGGCCATCGCCGGCGCCGCCCTGGCCCAGATCGCCGACAACGCCCGGGTGTTGCGCCGCGCCCGACGGATCGAGGCGCTGCACCAGACCCGCGTCGGCGCCCGCCGCCTGCGCAGCGCCCTGTCGCTGTTCAAGCCGATGCTGAACGACAGCCGGGTGGACTGGGTCAAGACCGAGCTCAAATGGCTGACCCACGAGATGGACGAGGCGCGCAACCTCGACGTCTTCATCAGCGACACCTTTCGTCCCGCCGTTCGCCGTCCGGCCGACAAGACCGGGCTGGCGCCGCTCGGACGCAAGCTCATCGCCACCCAGACCGCGGGCTACGACCGGGCGGTGGCCGCCGTCGAGTCGGCGCGGTTCCGCAACCTGGTGCTGGAGATCTGCGCCTGGATCGAGACCGGGCCCTGGACCTCGGGCGACGATCCGGCGCTGACCGCGCTGCGCCGGCGGCCGATCCGCGCCGCGGCGGCCGAAATCCTCGAAGAGCGCCGGCGCAAGATCGCCAAACGCGGGCGCAAGCTGGCCGAACTGGAGCCGCTGGCGCGCCACAAGTTGCGCATCCAGGCCAAGAAGCTGCGCTACGCCTGCGGTTTCTTCGCCGGCCTCTATCCCGGCAAGGCCGCCGGACGGCTCGGCGCCTATGTCGAGGTGATGGAGGGCCTGCAGGACGGGCTGGGCGCGACCGTCGACATCGTCGCCGCCGAAAGCCTCGCCGTCCGGCTGGCCGGCGACGCCGCCCCCGAAGTCGCCTACGCCGCCGGCCTGCTCGCCGGCCGGCGCGAGGCCGCGGCGGCCGGGACCCTCAAGGCCGCGCGCAAGGCCTTCCGCCGCTTCGAGAAGGCCAAGCCCTTCTGGTGAGCGACTCCATATAACGATTTCCTTATATCCATGTTGCCCGTGGCCTCCACGCCCGCTATAGAGCCGCTCTCGAAATCCCAAGGAGCCGCCCGTGGCCGACCATGTCGTGAAGGATCTCTCGCTCGCCGCCTATGGCCGCAAGGAGATCGAGATCGCCGAGACCGAGATGCCCGGCCTGATGGCGGTTCGCCAGGAGTTCTCCAAGGACCGGCCGCTGACCGGCGCGCGCATCGCCGGCTCGCTGCACATGACCATCCAGACCGCGGTGCTGATCGAGACCCTGCAGGCCCTGGGCGCCGAGGTGCGCTGGGCCTCGTGCAACATCTTCTCGACCCAGGACCACGCCGCCGCCGCCATCGCCGCGACCGGCACCCCGGTGTTCGCCGAAAAGGGCGAGACCCTGCTGGAATACTGGGACTATGCCCACCGCATCTTCGAATGGGCCGACGGCGGCTATCCGAACCTGATCCTCGACGACGGCGGCGACGCCACCCTGCTCTGCGTCCTCGGCCCCAAGGCCGAGAAGGACCCCTCGATCCTCGACAAGCCGACCAACGAGGAGGAGGAGGCGCTCTACGAGGTGATGAAGCGCTACCTCAAGGAGAAGCCCGGCTTCTATTCGTCGATCCGCGAGTCCATCAAGGGCGTCTCGGAAGAGACCACCACGGGCGTGCACCGTCTGTACCAGATGGCCGAGCGCGGCGAGCTGCCGTTCCCCGCCATCAACGTCAACGACAGCGTCACCAAGTCGAAGTTCGACAACCTCTACGGCTGCCGGGAAAGCCTGGTGGACGCCATCCGTCGCGGCACCGACGTGATGCTGTCGGGCAAGGTGGCGGTGGTGGCGGGCTATGGCGACGTGGGCAAGGGCTCGGCCGCCTCGCTGCGCCAGGGCGGGGCGCGGGTGATCGTCACCGAGGTGGACCCGATCTGCGCCCTGCAGGCGGCCATGGAGGGCTATGAGGTCCGCACCATGGAAGAGGCGGCGGGCGCGGCCGACATCTTCGTCACCGCCACCGGCAACAAGGACGTCATCACCCTCGAGCACATGCGGGCGATGAAGAACAACGCCATCGTCTGCAACATCGGTCACTTCGACAGCGAGATTCAGATCGCCGGCCTTCGCAACTACAAGTGGGACGAGATCAAGCCGCAGGTCCACCATGTGGAATTCCCGGACGGGAAGAAGATCATCGTGCTGTCCGAAGGGCGCCTGGTGAACCTCGGCAACGCCACCGGCCACCCCAGCTTCGTAATG
>DATAYM010000025.1:0-24091 GCA_036272595.1 Caulobacteraceae bacterium | reverse complement strand
TAGAGCCCGCGCCTGCCGGCGGCGGACATCGCGGCTGGCGCCGGAGTGCTGCGTTCCATGGCCGACGCTTCTAGCCCGGAAAGCGCTTGCCAAGCCAGTCGAGGATCGCCCGGCTGGTCTCTTCCGGCTTCTCTTGCTGCGTCCAGTGGCCGGAGCCCTTGATCAGCACCTTCTCCAGGTCGGGCACGAACGCCTCCATGCCGTCGGCGGCCGAGGGCGGCAGCACGGCGTCGAACTCGGCCATCACCATCAGCGAAGGGACCTTCACCTTCTGCTCCACGCCCTCCGACAGGCGCCAGTTGCGGGTGAAGTTGCGGTACCAGTTGATGCCGCCGGTGAAGCCGGTGCGGGTGAAGGTGTCGACGAAGACCGCGAACTCGTCGTCGGTGAGGAACTTCCCGCGCGGGTCGAACGCCGGGTCATAGACCTTCAGGATGTTGACCAGGGCGAAGGCCGAGGGGTCGCCCGGCTGGCGCTCGGTGGCGAAGCCCTGCGAGGGCAGCTGGCCGGGGACCGGCCGCCGCAGGAAGAAGTTCATGGTCTTGGAGACGTCGGCGGCGAGGATGGCGTCGGCCTCGCCGGGTTTCTGGAAATGCACGATGTACATCTCCTCGCCGAGGCGCGCGCGCATGATGGCGATGGGGTCGGCCGGCGAGCGCGGCGTGAACGGCGTGTTCAGCCCGATCACCCCGGCGACCCGGTCCGGGTGGCGCAGCGGCATCTGCCAGACCACGAAGCCGCCCCAGTCGTGGCCGGCGAAGATGGCCTTCTCGACCTTCAGGTGATCCAGCAGGCCGACCAGGTCGCCGGTCAGCTGCTCGAGGTCGTAGGCGGTGACGGCGGCCGGGCGGGCGGTCAGGCCATAGCCGCGCTGGTCCGGCGCGATGACCCAGCGGCCGGCGGCGGCCAGGGCGGCGATCTGGTGGCGCCAGGAAAAGGCCAGTTCGGGAAAGCCGTGGCAGAAGACGATGGGAACGCCCTGGCGCGGCCCGGCCTCGTAATAGGCCATGCGGATGCCATTCGTGTCGACGTACTGGACCGGCGGCATCTGGGTCGTCAGGGCGTCGGTCATCGCGTGGGCTTTCCTGGGCGTTGAAGGCTTCTGCATTAGCGGTTTCGCCGCGCGCGAAACAGGGGCTAGAACCGCCGCTCGTTTTCCGGAGGGGTTTTGAAGGTCGTGGCCGAGGCAGGCGTGGTTTCGGGCAGCGAACCCTTCAAGCTCGCCAAGGCGCCGGTCAGCCTGGTGCTGTTGCTGGGCGCCATCACCGCCCTGCCGCCGATGGCCATCGACATGTACCTGCCGAGCTTGCCGGCCATCGGCAGGTCGTTCGACGCGCCGCCGGGCGCGGCCCAGGCGACCATCGCCGCCTTTCTGGCCGGCATGGCTATCGGCCAGCTCTTCTACGGCCCGGCCTCGGACCGCTTCGGCCGCCGCCCGCCGCTGATCTTCGGGGTCGCGCTGTTCTTCGCCGCCTCCCTGGTCTGCGCCCTGTCCCCGTCATTGCCGGTGCTGATCGGCGCGCGCTTCGTCCAGGCCCTGGGCGGCGCGGTCGGCCAGGTGGTCGGGCGGGCGGTGGTGCGCGACCGATTCGACCACCGCAACGGCGCGCGGGTGCTGTCCATCCTGATGCTGGTCTGGGGATTGGCCCCGATCATCGCGCCGCTGATCGGCAGCCTGCTCGTCACCTTCGCCAGCTGGCGGGCGGTGTTCTGGCTGATCGCCGGCTTCGGCGGCCTGATGCTGATCTGGGTGCTGTTCGGGTTCGAGGAGAGCCGCTCGGCCGAGACCGCCGCCCAGGCGCGCGCCGAGCACCCGTTCCGCGCCTATCTGGCGCTGCTGGGTTCGCCCAGCCTGCTCGGCTATGCGCTGGCGCTCGCCTTCAACGGCGCGGCGGTCTTCGCCTACATCTCCGCCGCGCCCGGCCTGCTCGAGGGCCACTATGGGGTCACCCCGGTGCTGTTCGGCGTGGTGTTCAGCCTCAACAGCCTCGGCATGATCGCCATGGGCCAGATCAATGCGCGGCTGCTGCGCCACTACACGCCGGAGCAGATCATCGGCTATGCGCGGCCGGCGGCTCTGGTGATGGCGGTGCTGCTGGCAGGCTCGGCCCTGACCGGCGTCGGCGGCATGTGGGGCGTCCTGATCCCGCTGTTCTTCATCATCGGCTCGTTCGGCTTCTTCGGGGCCAATGCGACGGCGGCCGGGCTGAACGTCGATCCGCGCCGGGCCGGTTCGATCTCCGCGCTGATGGGCGCGCTCAACTTCGCGGTGGGCGCCGCCGCCTCGGCCGCGATCAGCGCCGTCCACGACACCGGCCCGGCGCCGATGGCGGTGACCATACTGGCCGCGATCACGCTTTCGGCGGTGTCGCTCTATGCCCTGGCCAGGCCCGGAAAGACCCAGGGCGGCTAGGGCGAGGCCGCGCGCCTGGAAAGGGCGGCGAAGGCCAGGGTCGCCCAGCCGGCCAGCAGCAAAAGGCCGCCGATGGGCGTCACCGCCCCCAGCCAGAGCTGGCCGCTCAGCGCCATGACATCGAGCGAGCCGGAAAAGATCACGGCGCCGGCCAGGAACAGCCAGCCGGCGACCCCGGCGGCGCGCGATCCCTCGCGCATGAGCGGAAAGGCCGCGAACACCGCCAGCGAATGGATCAGCCCGTATTCCCCCGCCGTGCGCAGCCAGTCCTTGGCCGCCCCGGCCGCCCCGTGGGCGCCGAAGGCCCCGGCCGCGACCGCCGCGAAGCCGTTGATCGCCGCCAGGCGGAGCAGCAGGCGGATGCGTGGGGTCATGCGGGGATCCTCTTCATGGCGGCGAACTTGTGCCGACGCCGGCTCTATAGACCACCGTCATCCCCACTGGAGCCGCGAAGCGGCGGAATGCGGCGGGTTCATGCCGGTCTGGTTCCGCGCCCAGGGGCTGAGCGGCACGCAGATGACCATCATCTTCGCCGCGCCGATGTTCGCCCGTACGGTGGCCGGGCCGGGGCTGGCCATCTGGGCGGACGGGTTTCGCCTGCGGCGCACACCGATGATCTGGCTGGCCGCCGGGGCGGCGGTTTCCTACGCCAGCCTCGGCCTCCTGCACGGCTTCTGGAGGTGGCTGGTCGCCTGGTTCCTGGGGACCACCATGCTGGGGGTGCTGTCGCCGCTGACCGACGTCATCACGCTTCGGCGCGCGCGCCTGGACGGGTTCGGCTATGGCCTGCCGCGCGGGGTCGGCTCGGCCGGCTACGTCCTCGGCAATGTCGGCATGGGCGTGATCCTGTTGCGGGCGCCGCCCGTCACGGTGCTGATCTGGACGGTGGCCGCGGCGAGCCTGACGGCGCTGGGCGGGCGCCTCTGGCTGCCGGCCGATCCGGTGCGCGAAGGCACCGCGGCGCTGGAGCGGCGCGACCTGATCGGCGGCCTCGGCGCGCTGTTTCGCCAGCCGGTCTTCCTGCTGGCCATCGCTTCGGTCGGGCTGATCCAGGCCAGCCACGGCTTCTACTACAGCTTCTCGACCCTGGTCTGGCGCCGCCAGGGCGTGCCGGAAGGATGGATCGGACTGCTCTGGGGCTTCGGCGTCGGCGCCGAGGTGCTGTTCATGTGGTTCCTGGAGCCGTGGCGGCGCTCCGTCGGGCCGGAGCGGCTGCTGGTCATCGGCGGCCTGGGCGCCATGGTGCGCTGGACCGCCTTCGCCTTCCAGCCGGCGCTTTGGCTGCTCTTTCCGCTGCAGGCCCTGCATGCGCTCAGCTTCACCGCGACCTTCATGGCCTCGCTCAGGCTGGTGGAGCGGCTCAGCCCGCCGGAAAACGCCTCGGCGGCCCAGACCCTGAACTCGTCGATCTCCGGCGGCCTGCTGACCGGCCTCGCCACCGTCGCCTCCGGCCCGCTGTTCGACGCCTGGGGCGCCAAGGGCTACCTGGCCATGACCTTCATCGCCGGTCTCGGCGTCGCCGGCGGCCTGCGCCTGGCGCTGCGGCCGTCGCGGGCCTAGCGCGGGGGACCGAACCGCTACCGACCGATGATCCGCGGCTCCCGGACATAGTCGAACGCGCCAATGCCGGGCCAAGCCTGCCCGTCTGGATAACGCAGTTCGAGTCCGGCCAGATCCCGCTCGTCTGCAAGCCACATGTTGACGCCCATGAGCGTGTCGCCGAACTTCGACACAGCGCCTTCAGTCAGGACAAAGTGAGTGGTCGAACCGCACTCGGCGCAAAAATGAACCTCCGCATTCGGCTCGTCCTTATCGGCTCGGCGGTATCCTCGCGTCGAGCCGTCGACGCTGACTTCCGAAGGATGAAAATATCCCCAGCGCGCGCCGGTTTTGCTGCACAGCGTGCAGTTACACTCATTGATGTACTGCGGCCGCTTTTCCACCGTCAGGCGGACCTGACCGCAAAGACAGGAGAGCGTCATCGAGCGACCACCTTGGCAAAGAGTTAGCCCGAAGGGTAGCGGTCGACCCGCAACACATCAATCCAGGCTATGGGTCGGAAGATTCTGCGGAACGAGGTCGGACTCCAACAAGCTCGTTCGTCTTTCCGAAAGACGCTAGGGCCGCGGCGCGACCATGCGGGGTATGGGCTTCGGAAAGCGCAACGCTCGTCGTCACGATGGAATGAGGGTCTCGAAATGAATGTGCAAGAGCAGATCGATGAATACATCGCCAGTCAGGCTCAATCAAAGCGCGAGTCGTTGCAAATACTTCATAAAATGATGCTCAGAATATCGCCAGACTGCAAGCTATGGTACCTTGACGGAAGAAACGCCGAAGGAAAAATAATCTCCAATCCGAATATTGGTTATGGAGTTCAGGCGAAGCGGTACGCCGATGGCGAAACCAGGGAATTTTATCGGATCGGCATCAGCGCGAATACGACCGGAATATCCGTGTATGTGATGGGCATAGACGATAAAAAATACCTTTCGAAAGCATATGGACAAAGGCTTGGAAAGGCGACGGTTACTGGATACTGCGTCAAATTCAGAAATCTAGGCGATGTAAATCTCGATGTAATTGAAGAGATGGTCGCCAACCATATGGGCGGGGCGTCCGCGCGCGGCTCGTAATCGCTGCCTTGGCCGCCTGCGCGACCACACTTCGGGAGATCGAGCGGCGGTTATCGGGTCCGAATTGCCCGGTTAGCCGCTAGGCCGCTTCGACGGTCGCCGAGTCCAGCAGCAGGAAGGCGCGGCCCTGGTCGGAGGCGAGCAGGGTCTGCGGCGCGAAGGCCTCGCCGTCGCGGCTGGCGGCCTCGCCGATCTGGGCCTGGTAGCGGCGCACGTAGCGCTCGGCCTGGGCATGGAAGCTGCGGTCGGCCATCATCCGCCGCGACAGCCGCCGGACCGCCGCCGGGGCGTAGCGGCGCACCAGTTCGCGGCCGCCGCCCAGGCCGCCGGCCTTCAGCGCCGTGGCGATGTCGTCGATGCGGGCGCGCGGCATCAGGGCGGCGGCGTCGATGCCCATGGCCTCGACCTCGGACACCATGGTTGCGGCCAGGGCCCCGTCGTCGATCGGCGCCTCGTCCATCGAGGAGAGCAGTTCCTTCCAGGTCCAGCTGTCGCCGACGGTCTCGGCCGGCTCCTGGCCGCCGGCGGCCACGAAGACGTTCTTGAACTCCTCGTCGGTCGCAGTCGGGGTCAGCTTCAGCCGCGGGCGCAGGCCCGTCGCCTCGGCGGACGGCGCCGCCTCGGGCTCGGGCGCCGCCGGTTTCGGCGCGGCCGGCTGGGCGGCGAGGGGCGCGGCCGCCTGCGCTTGCGGTTGGGCCTGAGCCTGGGGCGCGGGCGCACGGGCGGCCGGGCGTTGGGCCGTGCCGGCCGCGCCGGCGACGACCCCCATCAGCCGCACCGCCTCGCTCAGCATGTCGTAGTTGCGCCGCACCCGCTCCTGGAAGGCGGCGTCGATGTCCTTGGTCTCCTGGGCGGCGTTGCGCGCCGACTGCATCAGCGCCTCGATGCCGCGTTCGACATTCTGCCGGATGGCCTCGGTCTGGGCCTGGGCGGCGGCCGGCGCCTCGGCCAGCCGCTGGTCGATCTCGACCAGCACCGCCTGCAGCCCCGCCAGCGTCCCCTGGGCGGCGTCGACCCCCTGGCTCAGCCGCTCGCTGGTCCTGGCGGCCGCCTCGTCGATCAGCTGCGCCGACTGCTCGATGATCCCTCGCGCCTCGGCCAGCCGCGAGTCGAAGGCGATGGCGGCCTTCTGGCCGGCGGCGAAGGCCGCTTCGCCCAGCTGGTCGACCTCGCCGCGCGCCGCCGCCACATGCCCCTCGGCCGTCTGCCGCGCCTGGGCGGCGCCGGCGACCAGCATGCCGATGGATTCCTGCGCGCGCTCCTCCAGCGCCTCGCGCTCGCGCCCGGCGATCTCGGAGATCATGCTCATCGAGTGGGCGGCGCGGGCGGCCAGCTGGTCGCGCTCGGCGGCGGCGGTGAGCGACAGCTCGCGCAGGTGCTCGCCGGCGGCGGCGATCATCTGGCGCAGCACGTCGGCGCTGCGGGCGGCGGTCTCGCCCAGCTCGGCCGCCCCGCCGCGCGCATTGGCGATCACCTCGCCCAGCTGGGCGCGCAGGGATTCCGCCTCGACCGCATAGGTCTCGTGATCGGCGCGCAGGCCGTGGGCGGTGGTCACCAGGCCGGCGCGCTGCTCGGCCAGGCTCTCCTCGATGGCGCGGGCCTGGTCGACGACGCTGAGGCCGACCGTCTCCAGCCGGTCGACTTGGCGGGTGAGGGCGTCCCCGGCGACCCTGGCCGCGTCGCTGGCCTCGCCGGCGGCGGCGGCCAGGTCGGCGGCGCGGGCGGCCAGCGCCGCCTCCGCCTCGCGCACCTGGGTCTCGGCCAGGTCGGAAGCCTCGCCGACCATGCGGGCCTGGCTGGAAATGGCTTCGGTGACGGCGGCGGCCCGCTCGCCGAGCGACGCGGTCAACCCCTCCATCTTCTCCCGCTCGCCGGCCATGGTCTCGGCAAGGGCGCCGGCGGCGCGGCTAGATCCGCTCGCCGCCTCGACCAGCTTTTCGCTCTCGGCGGCGAGCGCCTGGCGCAGGGCGTTGAGCTGGCTTTGCGCTTCGGCGGCGGCCTGGCTGGCGTGCTCGATCTCCAGCCGCACGGCGTCCACCGCCGTTCCGGCTCCGCGCGCCGCGAGCGCGGCCGGGGCGAGCAGGCTCTCGGCCAGGGCGCGGGCGCGCCGCGTCTCGGCGGCCAGAGCGCGGCCCTGCTGGGCCAGCCAGGCGGCGATCCAGATCAGCGCGATCGGACCCAGGATCAGCAAGGCGACGGCGACGGCGGCGTAGACGTTGGCCTGCAACGGCGCGACCGAGCGTGGATAGGCGGCGGCGTAGAGCAGCGGAATCGCCGCCCAGAGTCCCGACACGACCGCGGCGGTCAGATAGACCGGCCAGGCCCGCGGCGCCGGCACGGCCTGTTCGGCGGCCTTGAAATGCGGATCGAGCGGGGCAAGCTCCGCCGCGGCCTGGCCGTCGGCCGGCCGGCCGTTGCTGTTCAGGGCCGGCTCGAGTTCGAAGTCCTCCCGCGCCGCGGCGATCACGACCGGCGGCGGCGCGGTTCTGGAAAGATCAAGCGGTTGCGCCCGGTTGCCCTTCATCGGCGACGGCGATCCTCAAATAGACTCGGCGCGGGAAAATCCAGATGATGGCGCGCCCCGCCCGGACTTCGCGCATCAGGCGAAAACTACCGGGGAACGACGCCCGCGGAAAGCCGCTTTCGCCGGTGCGGCGATGCATCACGGCCGCGCTGGTCCGGCGCCGGCCCCGGCGCCGGCTCGCCGTTGCGCGCGAACGGCCGCCGCGGCGGGGCGCTAAATAAATCTGTATACAGATGAATTGTTGCTTCACGGCTGAAATATGACGCCCTTTTTCCACCATAGTTGTCGATGTTGAGCCCGGGTGTCACTAAACTGACAAGTCCGCTCACTATGCACTGTCCCACCGACGGCGGCCGAACGGGCTGTCTATCAAGGGGACATTCGGATGTTGAAACGACTCACAGCGGTCGCCTGCGCGGCGCTCGCGCTCGGCGCCGCTGCTGGCGGGGCCAAGGCTGACATCTCCGGCGCGGGAGCCACCTTCCCGGCGCCGGTCTATGCCAAGTGGGCGGAGGTCTATAAGGCCCAGAGCCACGTGCAGCTGAACTATCAGGCCATCGGCTCCGGCGGCGGCATCAAGCAGATCGAAGCCAAGACGGTCGATTTCGGCGCCTCCGACAAGCCGCTGAAGCCGGATGTGCTGGCCGCCAACGGGCTGATGCAGTTTCCGACCGTGGTCGGCGGCGTGGTGCCGATCATGAACCTGCCGGGCATCAAGCCGGGCCAGGTCCACCTGACCGGCTCGGTGCTGGCCGATATCTACATGGGCGCCATCAAGAAGTGGAACGATCCGCAGATCGCGGCGCTGAACCGCGGCGTGCCGCTGCCGAACCTGCCGATCACCGTCGTGCACCGGTCTGACGGCTCGGGCACCAGCTTCCTCTTCACCACCTATCTGTCGATGAAGAACCCGACCTGGTCCTCCAAGGTCGGCGGCAACGATTCGGTGCAGTGGCCGACCGGCCTCGGCGGCAAGGGCAACGACGGCGTCGCCGCCTTCGTCAAGCAGACCCTGGGCTCGATCGGCTACGTCGAATACGCCTACGCCAAGCAGAACCACATGACCTACGCCCTGATGCAGAACAAGCAGGGCGCGTTCGTGCCGCCGGACGCCAACAACTTCGCCGCCGCCGCCAGCCATGGCGACTGGTCGAAGGCCCCGGGCTTCTACCTTCTGCTGCTCGACCAGCCGGGGCCCGCCTCCTGGCCGATCACCGGCGCGACCTTCATCCTGATGCATAAGCAGCAGGCCAATGCCGACACCGGCGCTTCGGTGCTTAAATTCTTCGATTGGGCCTACAAGAACGGCGACGCCGCCGCCGCCGCGCTCGACTACGTGACGCTGCCGGCGCCGGTGAAGGCCCTGGTCCGCAAGTCCTGGGCGGCTGACATCAAGGGCCCCAACGGCCAGCCGGTCTACGTCAGCCACTAGCCGCTGGAAGTTCGGCGAACCAACGCGGAGGTCGGGTCGGTCCCGGCCTCCGCAAGTCGCGTGCAGGAGCTATGAGCGTCACCCACCAGGCCATCACCGATCGACCGCGACCCAGGGGCGCGGCCTTCGATCCGATCTTCAAGTGGATCTGCGCGGCGGCGGCGACCACGCTGCTGGCCGCCCTGACCGGGATCGTCGTCCTGCTGGCCGTCGGCGGCTGGCCGGCGCTCTCCAAGTTCGGCTTCAGCTTCTTCACCTCGACCGACTGGAACCCGGTCACCGAGGTGTTCGGCGGCGAGGGGCCGATCGTCGGCACCCTGGTCACCTCGTTCATGGCGCTGCTGTTCTCGCTGCCGATCGCCTTCGGGGTCGCGGTTTTCCTGGTCGAGTTCTGCCCGAACGTGCTGCGCCGGCCGATCGGCGTCGCCGTCGAGCTGCTGGCCGGCGTCCCTTCGATCGTCTACGGCATGTGGGGCCTGTTCGTCTTCGCGCCGTTCTTCGCCGCCAATGTCGAAGTGCCGGTGATGTCGGCCGCCAAGCCCGGCTCGCTGCTGGACCAGCTGACGCAAGGGGTGCCGAACGGCGCCAACATCCTGACCGCCTCGATCGTGCTGGCGATCATGATCCTGCCCTATATGGCCGCGGTTCTGCGCGAACTCTTCCTGACCGTGCCGGTGCAGCTGCGCGAGAGCGGCTACGGCATGGGCTCGACCTCGCTCGAGGTGATCACCTCGATCACCTTGCCCTATGTGCGGCGCAGCGCCATCGGCGCGGTCATGCTCGGCCTTGGACGGGCGTTGGGCGAGACCATGGCGGTGACCTTCATCATCGGCAATTCCCACACCCTGCCCAAGTCGTTCTTCGACTCCGGGTCGACCATCGCCTCGACCATCGCCAACGAGTTCAACGAGGCGACCACGCCGATGTACACCTCTGCCCTGATCGCCCTGGGCTTCGTGCTCTTCCTCATCAGCTTCGCCGTCCTGGCGATCGCCCGCGCCCTGCTCGGCGCGGAAAAGACCGCTTAGGGGCGCTGGCATGGCCTCTTTCCGCAGAGCCCGGCGTTCGGTCGCCAGCTTCGCCTTCACCGGCTTCTGCTGGGTGGTGACCGGGATCGCCCTGGCGGCGCTCGCCCTCATCCTGTGGTCGCTGCTGGTCAAGGGGATCGGCGGCATCGACCAGAACACCTTCACCATGGACACGCCCGCCGCCGGCTCGGTCGGCGGCCTGCGCAACGCCATCGTCGGATCCGTCATCATGTGCGCCCTGGCCATGGTGATCGCCGTGATCATCGGCATCCTGGCCGGCACCTGGCTGGCCGAGTTCGGGCGAAACAGCCTCTACGCCAACATCATCCGGTTCCTGAACGACATCCTGCTGTCGGCGCCGTCGGTGCTGGTCGGCCTGTTCGTCTACGAGTTCATGGTCGCGCCGTTCCACGGCTTCTCGGCCATCGCCGGCTCGGTGGCGCTGGCGCTGATCGCGGTGCCGATCATCACCCGGACAACCGAGGACGTGCTGAAGCTGCAGCCCGTCGCCTTGCGGGAATCGGGCGTGGCCCTGGGCACCCCGCACTGGACCGCCATTCGCAAGATCCTCTGGAGATCGGCGAGCAGCGGCATCCTGACCGGCGGCCTGCTGGCCTTCGCCCGCATCAGCGGCGAAACCGCGCCGCTGCTCTTCACCTCGCTCAACGAGCAGTTTCTCAACTTCAACCTGACCAAGGAAATGTCCAGCCTGCCGGTGGTGATCTTCAATGACGCGCTCAGCGCCTATGACGATCTCGTCCGGCTGGCCTGGGCGGGCGCCTTGATCATTGCGGTCGCGGTGCTCGGCACCAATGTCCTGGCCCGCATCATCACCCGGGAGCGTCGTCCTTCATGAACGCCGTCAACGCCGAAGTCTATGAACAGTACACGGCCGAAGTCGCGCCTGAGCTGATCAAGCTGCACGCGCGCAACCTCGACTTCTTCTACAACAAGCACCAGGCGCTGCACACCGTCACCCTGCCGGTCGTGAACAAGGGCGTCACGGCGCTGATCGGGCCGTCGGGCTGCGGCAAGTCGACCCTGCTGCGGGTCATGAACCGCATCTACGGCCTCTATCCCGGCCAGCGGGCCGAGGGCGAGATCATGCTCGACGGCGAGAACATCCTCGACAAGAAGGTGGACGTGGCGACGCTGCGCAGCCGCGTCGGCATGGTGTTCCAGAAGCCGACGCCGTTTCCGATGTCGATCCACGACAACGTCGCCTTCGGGGTCAAGCTCTATGAGGGCCTGAACCGCGCCGACATGGAGCAGCGGGTCGAGGAATCCCTGCGCAAGGCGGCGCTGTGGGACGAGGTCAAGGACAAGCTGCGCAACTCGGGCCTCAGCCTGTCCGGCGGCCAGCAGCAGCGCCTGTGCGTCGCCCGCGGCATCGCCGTGCGGCCCGAGATCCTGCTGCTCGACGAGCCGGCTTCGGCGCTGGACCCGGTCTCCACCGCCAAGCTCGAGGAGACCATCGTCGAGCTGAAGAAGGACTACACGATCGTCATCGTGACCCATAACCTGCAGCAGGCGACCCGGGTCTCCGACAATACCGGCTTCATGTTCCTCGGCCGGCTGATCGAGTTCGCCCCGACCACCGAACTGTTCAGCGCGCCCAAGGCCAAGCGCACCGCCGACTACATCGGCGGCCGCTTCGGGTAACTCTCCCGCTTATCCCCGCGCAAGCGGCGAACCAGGCTTTCGACGGCCAAGGACGCCAGGTTCGCCAAGAGGAAGCTCACGCCGCAAGCCGCATAGGCTCCTTGGCGTGCTTGGCGTCCTTGGCGGTCAAATCAGCCCCCGCCGCTATCCGACAACGCTCCGGTAAAGCCCTGAACCCCGGATCCCGGGGGAAGCGGTTTGGCTAGCAGGGGTGGGAGCTTCGGCCGATTTCGTGACCCGCATAGGCGCCGACGCCGGCGCCCAGCAGGGTGCCGCCGGCGCGGCCGTGGCCG
Source organism: Caulobacteraceae bacterium (assembly GCA_036272595.1). Lineage (GTDB taxonomy): Bacteria > Pseudomonadota > Alphaproteobacteria > Caulobacterales > Caulobacteraceae > Poindextera. The sequence continues at coordinate 12,103 of DATAYM010000025.1, read as the reverse complement.
ATGGCGCTGCCGACCAGCCCGCCGGCCACCGCGCCGAGCACCGTGCCGGCGACGGCGTGCTGCCGCTGGTTGTTGACGCAGCGATAGTAGCGATGGCCATGGTCGTAATAGTAGGCGTGCCCCCCCTGGTCGTAATAGTAGCGTTGCGCTTGCGCCGCCTGCGGCGCCGCGACGGCCACCAGCATCGCGGCGGCGACCCCGAGGCTTCCAAGTCCGCGCATGAGCATTCTCCGTTCCACTTGATCGGTTTCGAGCCGCACTAACGCGCAAGAACCTTAGCTGTTCCATCTCGCGGCTGGGGGCACAGTCGGCGCTCGACGCTTAACCGGACCTGAACAGGGCCACGGCGCCGCGCAGACCAGCTGACCTGTCGCCGTCACGCCCGGGCGGCGCTGCTCCCGCTCAAATCTGCTTCCGCGCCGATTGACAGCGACGGCAACAATACCGCATCGTAGAAATAAGCCGGCCCGGACTCACAGAAGGGCGGCGGCGCCTGGGGGGGCCGCGCACACTGATCTGACATTTCATTCACACTCATAAAAAAAGCGACGGCCATCACATCTGGCCGCCGAAAGGGGAGGCGCTATGTCCATCAAGCAATCATTGCTCGTTTCCGTAGCCGTCGGCGCGGCTTTGGCCGGCGCGGGAGCCGCGTCCGCACAATCGGCCAGCCGGCCGGCGAACGCCCAGGCCCAAGCGCAAGCCCAGGCCCCAGCTGAAGCGGAAGGCACCGTTATCGTGACGGCCGAAAAGCGTGCGCAGAGCATCGAGAAGGTGCCCGTCGCCGTGTCCGCCTATACGTCGAAACAGCGCGACCTGATCGGCATCCAGACCATTCAGGACCTGACCGATTTCACACCGGGCCTTGCCTATTCCACCTCCCTGGATCGCGCGTTCATCCGCGGCGTCGGCCGCCAGACCAACAATCTCTCCACCCAGCCCGGCGTCGCCACCTATGTCGACGGGGTCTACAACGCCAGTGTGACCTCCGCCGCGGGCGACACCCTCTTCCTCGACCGCACCGAGATCCTGCGCGGGCCGCAGGGCACCCTCTACGGGCGCAACGCCATCGGCGGCGCCATCAACGCCATCTCCCGCGCCCCATCGAACACCTTCTATTCCGAGGGGAGGGCCACGGTCGGCAACTACGGCGTCTACGATGGCGAGGCCGCCGTCTCCGGGCCGGTGAACGACCAGCTGCGCCTTCGGCTGGCCGGGGAATACAACAACCAGGACCAGGGCTTCTTCAAGAACGTGGCGGGCGGGCCCTCCGAAGGCGGCAGCGGCCACAACTGGTACGTGGAAGGCCAGGCCGACGCCAACATCACGCCCAACCTCGAAGCCTGGGTGAAGGCCGACGCCTACGGCCTGGATTCAACCTACCGCGCCAGCAACAACAACGCGCCCTACGACACGGACTACGCCCTGCTCGGCTCGCTGGGGCCGAACGCGCTGTTCGCCTACAATCCCTGCTTCGGCGTGGCGCAGACCGTCGCCTGTTCGAATCCGGCGAGCCCAAGCACCTTCGGTATCGGCGGGACCTACACCCAGGTCGGGACCGTCACCACCAACCCGGGCGTCAACAACATTCGCGACTTCAACACGGCGACGCCGGAACACGCGAACACCACTGACGACTATAATATCGATCTACACCTGACCTATAACACGCCATGGAATTTCGACATAAAATATGTCGGCGGGTATACCCATTATAAGTATCATTTGACGACCAATTATGACGCATCGGCGGTCACGTCACTTACGATTCCGTGCGCGGCCGGCGCATTCCTCTGCTCCGGCCCTACGGTCATTTATCCGACAACGATCTTCAACTATTTTGAAGACAAGACTTATTTCAGCAACGAAGTTGATTTTGCTTCGACTGGTAACTCAAACCTGCAATGGATCGCCGGCGTCTATCAATACGAAGAATTTTACGGTCAGCACATCGACTTCCCGTCGCCACGGCAGACTGAACTGGCCCAGCCCATCAGCGCGCTTACCTTCGGCCCAGCCGCGCCGAATCCGAACCTGAGTTACTACTACGCCGGCCAGCAGATGAAGGAAGACTCATATGCAGGCTTCGGACAGCTTGACTGGAAGATCACCGACCAGATCAAACTGACCGGCGGCATCCGCTATTCCCAGGATACGCTCTCGGGGACGGAGTATTTTCGAGCCATCTCCTGGGGCACCAGCCTCGCCGCGTTGCAAACGTACGGCGCATCGCCCATCTTCAACCCAGCGCTCGATATCACGCCATACCTGATCTACGGCGTGCTTCCGGGCCAGACGTCGCCCGGACCAGGCGTCAAGAGTGCGCCCCGGTTGCTGGCGAACGGGTGGTGGGCGCGCAACCTCGGCCAGACCTGGTCGGCGCCGACCGGAACGGCTGGACTGGAATGGACTCCGGACAACGACACGCTGCTCTATGCCAAGTATAGCCGCGGCTACAAGTCGGGCGGCTTCAACGCCGGTTATCTCTATCAGGCGCCGGAGACGGGCCCGGAAACCCTGGATGCCTACGAGATCGGCGCCAAGCGGCAGTGGTTCGATCGCAAGCTGACCACCAACCTCTCGCTGTTCTACTATAACTACGACGGCATGCAGATTCCGCTGTCGGTGCAGCCGACCAGCGGTCCGTCGCAGACCATCGTCTATAATATGAAGCAGGTCGTCTCCTACGGGGTGGAGCTCGAGACGATCTGGACGCCCTTCGAACACGCGCAGATCATGTTCGACTACTCCTACCTGAACGCGACGATCCACGACCCCAACTGCTTCCTGGACTCGAACGATCCCGACGCCCGGGCGCCGGGGGCGAACTCCAGGGGTTGCCCGGCGCCGAGCTCGGCCACGGGCATCTTCCCCAATCAGTTCCAGAAGGTGAACGGCCAGCAGGTGCCGGAGTCGACGCCGAACAAGATCGCGCTGAACGGCGCCTATACCTTCGTGTTCGAGCCGGGTTCGTTGACGCTGTCGGCCAGCTACATCTGGAAGGACAAGACCTACGACTCGATCTTCAATCGGGCCTACAATCTCGCGCCGTCCTACAGCCAGGTCGACCTGACGGCGACCTTCAACGACGTCAACAACCGCTATACGATCATCCTGTTCGGCAAGAACGTGTTCAATACGCTCGGCTATGACGGCGTCGCCGGCTACCGGCTCAACTACGAGCCGTACGCGCTTTACAAGACCTTCGGCCTGATCCCGCCGGCGACTTACGGCGTTCAGCTTCAGGTTCGCTTCCGCTGATACGTCAACGCAAAGGGCGGCGCTCCTCTTGAGGAGCGCCGCTTGGCCGCCCGGTCGCGGTCGGCCGCCTCAGAGCTGTGTGAAAAGCCCCATCAGGGTCGGGCGCACATAGAGCCGCTCGACCGCCTCGGGTCCCCCGTCGCCGATCCAGGTGCGCAGATAAGCGGACGAATTGACCATGGCCATCACCGCCTGGGCGGCGATCAGCGGATCGACCGGCCGGATCGAGCCGTCGGCGATCCCCTCGCCGATCATCTCGGCGAAGCGCGAGGTGGCTTCATGGAAGCGCGCGCCCATCGGCTGTCGAAGCTCCGGCGGCAGGGCGGCGAAGGCGTAGCTGCGCAGCATGCGGCCCTGGCTGGCGGCAGCCTGATAGAGGGCGAGCGAGGCCGCCGCGGCGCAAAGCCGGGTCCAGCCGTCGCCCGCGCGGGGGCGGGTCTGGCCCTCGCGCAAGATGTCCAGGGTGCGGTCGAAGCAGGCCAGGATGAGGTCGTCCTTGTCGGTGTTGTGATAATAGAACGAGCCCTTGGTCACCCCCAGCCGCGCCGAGATCTTGTCGACCGAGGCGCCGTGATAGCCCTGCTCGTTGATCAGGTCGGTGGCCGCCACCAGGAAGCGCTCGCGCGAGGGCTCCGCCGACGGGACCACAGGCGCGGCGAGGTCATCGTGCGCCAGGGTCGGCCAGCCGCGCCCGGGGGCGGCGAGGCCGCCGATCAGCACGTCGGCCAGCTGCGCGGCGGCGCGGGCGTAGTCCTGCGGCGCATAGGGCTCAAGCCAGCTGGCCGTCCAGCCCAGCTGTTCGATCAGCAGCCGCGCATAAAGGCCGCGCCGGCGGCCGTTCAGCCAGGGCAGGGCGGGCGTCGCGAACAGGCCGGCCAGCCGGTCGAACATCCGGCGATAGGCGGCCATCAGCGGGGCGACGTTGGGTTCCGGCGTGATGCGGATCTCGGAGAACTCCGCCAGCGCCGGCGCCTGGCCCAGCCGCGCCAGCCGCTGGATCTCGATATGGCCGGCGATGAGGCGGGTCAGCCGCGCCTGCGGTCCGTCGGCCGCCTGCGCGTCGGTGACCAGGGCGTCGAACCGGTCGACCGCGTCCATCAGGCAGGCCGCCAGGAGATCGCGCCGGCGCTTGAAATAATAGGTCAGGCTGGGCGGATGCAGGCCGAGCTTCTGGGCCACCAGCGCCACCGTGAAGCCGCGCGAGCCCTGGTTGTTCAGCACTTCCGATGCGGCCGCCAGGATTTCGTCGCGCCTGGCCAGGTAGCGGGCCGGCGGGCCTGCAAGCGCGGTGGATTCAGTCAAGGCGCGGGCCTCCCGATCGCCCCTGTTTCGTGCCCCCCGGCGCCGGCCGCGTCAAGTTCGGGGGGCCCGGGCCCCCGCCCGGCGGTCGAATGGCCGAGCCTTTGGTCGCCAAATCGGCTATTCGGCGCGGGCCATGGACCAGCGCGCAGCAAGCTCGACCCTGACCGCCGCTCACGCCGACGCGGTCGCGCCGATCATTTCGGTTCGCGGTCTCACCAAGGTCTACGCCAGCGGCTTTCGCGCCATCGAGGACGTCGATCTGGAGATCAGGCAAGGCGAGATCTTCGCCCTGCTCGGCCCCAACGGCGCCGGCAAGACCACCCTGATCAGCATCATCTGCGGCATCGTCAATCCGACCTCGGGCGTGGTGCTGGCCGACGGCCATGACGTGGTCAGGGACTACCGCGCCGCCCGCTCGGCGATCGGCCTGGTGCCCCAGGAGCTGTTCACCGACGCCTTCGAGACCGTCTGGGCCACCGTCACCTTCAGCCGCGGCCTGTTCGGCAAGGCGCCGGACCGCGCCCATGTCGAGAAGGTGCTGCGTGACCTGTCCCTGTGGGACAAGAAGGACGCCAGGATCATGGACCTCTCCGGCGGCATGAAGCGCCGGGTAATGATCGCCAAGGCCCTGTCGCATGAGCCCAGGATCCTCTTCCTCGACGAGCCCACCGCCGGCGTCGACGTCGAACTGCGGCGCGACATGTGGGAGATGGTCCGCTCCCTGCGCGCCACCGGCGTGACCATCATCCTGACCACCCACTATATCGAGGAGGCCGAGGAGATGGCCGACCGCATCGGGGTGATGACCAGGGGCCGCATCATCGTCGTCGAGGACAAGGCCGTGCTGATGCACAAGCTGGGCAAGCGGCAATTGACCTTGCAGCTGCAGACGCCGCTGGCCGCCATCCCCGAAAGCCTTGGCCGCTACGCCCTCGAGCTGGCCGCCGACGGCGGCGAACTGGTCTACAGCTTCGACGTCCAGGACGAGAGCACCGGCATCGCCGACCTGATGCGCCAGCTGAGCGCGCTCGGCATCGATTTCCGCGACCTGCGCACCAGCGAAAGCTCGCTCGAGGATATCTTCGTCAGCTTGGTGAGGGCGGGGCGATGAACCTCTACGGCGTGCGCGCCATCTACTGGTTCGAGCTGTCGCGCTGGTTCCGCACCCTGTCGCAGTCCATCCTGTCGCCGGTCATCTCCACCTCGCTCTATTTCGTGGTGTTCGGCTCGGCCATCGGCTCGCGGATGAAGGCGATCGACGGGGTCAGCTACGGCGCCTTCATCGTCCCGGGATTGATGATGCTGTCTCTCCTGACCGAGAGCCTCTCCAACGCCTCGTTCGGCATCCACATGCCGAAATGGTCCGGGACCATCTATGAGCTGCTGTCCGCGCCGGTCTCCTGGATCGAGACGCTGCTCGGCTATGTTGGGGCGGCGGCGACCAAGTCGATCCTGCTGGGGCTGATCATCCTGGCCACGGCGCGCCTGTTCGTGTCGTTCCACATCGCCCACCCTTTGTGGATGATCGGCTTCCTGGTGCTGACGGCGGTGACCTTCAGCCTGTTCGGCTTCATCATCGGCGTCTGGGCCGACAGCTTCGAGAAGCTGCAGATCGTGCCGATCCTGGTGATCACGCCGCTGACCTTCCTGGGCGGCAGCTTCTATTCGATCAGCATGCTGCCGCCGCTCTGGCGCAAGATCACCCTGTTCAATCCTGTGGTCTATCTGGTCTCCGGCTTCCGCTGGAGCTTCTACGGGGTCTCCGACGTCGGCGTGGGCTTGAGCCTCGCCATGACCCTGGGCTTCATGACCCTTTGCCTCGGCCTGGTCTGGCTGATCTTCAAGACCGGATACCGGCTGAAAACCTGAGCGCGGCGGTGGTTGGATTCGCGGAACCCTCGCCGGCGCCCCGGGTTGAATCCTGGACCAATCAGGAGAAGTCGGATGACCACGAGCGGAACCCAAGGCGGCGTCCAGGGCGAAGGCGACTACGTCTCGGCGAAAAGGTTCGACGACGAGGAAGCGGCGTTTGTGAAATCGGGGACGAAATCCGGCAAGCTGGCGAAGAAGGCCCGCGAGGCCGCCGAGGCGCTGGACGGCCCTGAGGGTCCGGAACTGGAACGCGCGCGCGCGCTTTCGGCCCAGGGCGAGAGCCGTCACCGGACCGGCGCCGGGCCCGAGCACGTCAAGGACGAGCGCGATCCGCACACCGAGAAGAACCTGGACAAGGGCCTGGAAGAGACCTTCCCGGCCAGCGATCCGGTCTCGATCTCGCCGGGCGCCGATTGAGCGCCGACTAAGCCAGGCCGGACCGGCCCGCGGAGAGGCGGGGAATAGAGGCTCAGTTGGCGCTGACCGGCCGGGCGGGCGGGATCAGCAGCCGTACGGTCAGTCCCACATCACTGGACGCGAAGCTGAGGCTGGCGCCCAGCTGATCGGCCAGCAGCCGCACCATGCGCATCCCCAATCCGCCGTCCTGGCCGGGGTCGAAACCCTCGGGCAGGCCGACCCCGTCATCGACGATCTGGATCAGGATGCCGCCTTCCGGCCGCGGGTCGCACAACACCTCGACCCGGCCCTTGACGCCGGTGGGGTGGGCGTACTTCACCGCGTTGGTGATCAGTTCCCCGACCACGAAGCCAAGCGGCAGCGCCTGGTGGGCCGGGATGGCGCAGGCGTCCGGCAGGGTCTGAGCCAGGGTCATGTCGCCGGCCAGGGCCATCGATCCGATCGAGGCTTCGGCGATGTCGTGGAGAAACTCATGCAGGTCGATGGTCTCGGCATGGCCGACATGGGCCAGCAGCCGATGCAGCCGCCCGACGGTCTCGATCCGCCCGCCGACCTCTTCCAAGAGCAGGCAGGCCTCCTCGGCGCTCAGCGTCCGCCCGGACTTGGCCACATCGGCCGCCTGCAGGCGCAGGAGCCCGGCGATCAGGGTGAGGTTGTTGGCGATCCGGTGATTGGACTCGCCGACCAGGACATCGGCGGGGGAGGGCTGCTTTAGGTCGTCGCCGACCAGCTGTACCGACATGTGCGTCTCTTTTCGAATTCATTATTGCACAATGTACTCGCTGATCCCAGGAATATTTAGTGTCGGCAGGTCGACATTTCGGAGATGAAAGGTATTCGGGTGAATTGCTCAATATACAACAATGCATATCCGGCCGAACCGGCGCCGGCGGCGCCGGACGGGGAAGTGGCTAAAAATGAGTAAGAACCGCTGTTGACGAGTCTTTAGCTCCTTCCTACATTCACTCCCAGCACCATCGAGGTCTTGGAGGCGGGCCATGGACGAGCTGAATCGTGGCGAGCGGTTGCAGATCATGTTGACCGGCGAGGAACTGGGGGCGCTGGACGACTGGCGCTTCTCCCGCCGAATGCCCAGCCGCGCCGCGGCGGTGCGCGAGCTTCTGAAGCGCGGCCTGGCCGCCGAGGGTTTCGACATGGCCGGCCAGGGCGCGAAGTCCAAGGACTACGGCGTCGTCGTGGGCGAACCGAAGAAGGCCAGGGGCAAGGCGGCGGGCTAGGCCTTTCGCCGCGAGCCGCGTCTGTTTAGGCGCTACTTCTTCTTCGACGATTGAGGCTGGAACGACGAGGCCGCGACGGCCGGCTTGGGCTTTTCGGCCTTCGGCTTGCGGATTTCGCGATTGCTCTTCTTCTGACCCTTGGCCACGGCGTCGTCCTCTTGCGGGGCGCCGCGCTTCGTCAGGGCGGCCGCGCCTCGTCTAGCACGGGCGGCGGCGGCAATTATGGCGCTGGTGCGCAGCCGGTCAGCCGCCGCGGAATTTCAGCCTTGAAGCGTCCGCCTCGTCCGGCCCCCACTCTTGCCCGCGGCCCCCGGGCGTCAGGTCGAGCAGGTTCCACAGCGGCCACATCAGGTCGGCGGCGCGGGGCTCCTCGCCGGGATCGCCGCCGGCCAGCATCAGCTCGCCGCCATAGGTCTGATGCATGTGGCCGCCCTGCCTGGTGAAGACGTTGAACACCGGCCATTCCTCGCCGGACTCGGTCTCGCCGCGATAGTCGAGGTTGAAGCTGTTGCCGCCGGACGAGACGAACCGGAGTTCGGCCCAGCCGCGCTCGCGGGCGAAGGCCAGGATGCGGTCGATCGGCGACTTGGCGACCACCACGAAACTGACCCGTTCGCCGATTTCGCGCGCCTGGCCGGCCAGGCCGCTGATCAGCGAGGCGCAGGCCGGGCAGGGCCGCTCGCGCCGCGGCCCGAACATCAGGTTGTAGGTGATCAGGGTGTCGTGGTCGCCGAACAGGTGGGACAGCCGCACCGGACCCAGCTCGCCCGCGAAGACATAGTCCTCCGGAACCCGGCCGCCGAGCGGCAGCGCCCGGCGCTGGGCCGCCACCCGCTCGATCTGGCGGCGCAGCGCGATCTCCTCGTCCAGCAGGGCGTCACGGGCCGCGCGGTAGGCCTCGCTTTCGTTCGGAAATCGAAAGTGATGCCGGCCTCGTTGCGGCGCGTCGGCCTTTAGGCTTTGTCTGGGCATGGGCTGTAGATCTCCGCAGGCGGCTCCTGGGCCGTAGGACCAATGAACGCTGGGGGCCCGACCGGGTTCGCCGAGAAAGTGGGCGCCGATGAGCACATCTCCGAGCCAGACCCAGGCCCTGGCGGCCGATTCGGCGCCGTTCCAGGCGCTGGTCTTCGACCTCGGCGGGGTCCTGGTCGCCCACGACAACCCGGTGATGTACGCGCGCCTGGCCTCTCGCTGCGCCGGCGGCTGTTCCGCCGAGACGGTGGTCGCCCTGCTGCGCCAGACCGATTGGAGCGCCGGGATTCCGGTCGAGGCCCTGCACCAGCAGCTGCGCGCCGAACTGGGCTACGCGCCCGGCTGGGACGACTTCGTCGCCGACTGGTGCTGCCATTTCGAGGTGGACCATTCGATGCTGGCCTTCGTCGAGCGGCTGGGCGCCCACAACCGGGTGATGCTGTTCTCCAACACCAATCGGCAGCACTGGGAGTTCCTGGTCGACGCCACCGATGGCCGGCTGGCGCGGCTGGAGCCCTATCTCAGCCACGAGATCGGCCTGACCAAGCCCCAGATCCGCTCGTTCGAGGTGGTCGCCGAAAAGGCCGGCATCGACCCGGGCCGCTCGGTCTTCTTCGACGACGTGGCCGAGAACGTCGAAGGCGCCCGCCGCGCCGGCTTCCAGGCCGAGCTGTTCGAAAACCAGGCGAAGCTGCAGGCGTTCCTGACGGCCAAGGGCGTGCGGCTGGGCTAGCGCTTATCCACAAGCCTCTGGCCGCGGCCCGCGCCGCGCCCCCGAGATGGATGGACTCGTCCCCTGACTCGCGCTTTGAAAGAGTCGAATGGCCAGATTTTCTCTCCATTGGGCTGACCGGTTCCTGCGCCTGGCGGAGGAGGTGGCCAGTTGGTCGAAGGACCCCAAGGGCGGCGTCGGCGCGGTGCTGGTCGACGATCGCAAGCGGGTCATCGGCCTGGGCTTCAACGGCTTTCCCGACCGCATCCCGGACGATCCGGCGCTGTTGAACGACCAGGCGGCCAAGCTGCCGCGGATGATCCATGCCGAGGTCAACGCGGTGCTGAACGCCACCGTTTCGGTGCAGGGGGCGAGCCTGTTCACCACGCTGGCGCCCTGCGCCGAATGCGCCAAGCTGCTGATCCAGGCCGGGGTGGTCGCGGTCTATCGCCGTCCGCACCCGGAGCATCGCCATCGCCGCTGGGTCGAGAGCTTCCAGATCGCCGAGACCATCCTGAAGGAGGCCGGGGTGGAGACGCAGACGGTCGGGCCCGCGCCGCAATCGCCGGCCGCCGCGGCCGCCGAATAGCAGCGCGAAAACCTCGCTTTTCGCGCTGAATCGGGCGCATCCGGCGTTCGCGGAGCGCCGGTACGCCAAAGAAATCCGGTTTTTCCTGGCCTGGTCTCGAAATTCGGCGTACAGTGACCATATCGAATATGGGTTTGGTTCGGTTGCTCTCTGCGCTTGCTCTTCGGATCGAGTTCCCGAGCCTAAAACGATCCTCTCCGACGATTTGATCGCGCGTCCATCGTGGATCGCGCGAACATGTTCATCTGAAAGGTGACAGATATGGCGACCGGTACTGTGAAATGGTTCAACGCCCAAAAGGGCTTTGGCTTCATCCAACCTGACGCCGGCGGCGCGGACGTGTTCGTCCACATCTCCGCCGTCGAACGCGCCGGTCTCGGCTCCCTCAACGAGGGGCAGAAGATTTCCTACGAACTCGAACGCGACAAACGCAGCGGCAAAATGTCCGCTGGACAGCTTCAATCGGCCTGAAGTTTCTCGGGCCTTTCTCTACGGTTGGACGGACGGGCGGCTTCGGCCGTCCGTCCGCTTCGCCGCCATCTCTGGAATCGATGCCAATGCCAACTCTTGAACGCGCCTACGCCCTGGCCCGATCGGGCCAGTTCTCCAACGTTGACACCCTGAAGGATCGGCTGAAAGCCGATGGCTGCCGCGCCGTTGACGCGCTTCTGGCCGCCCGCTCCATCCGCGGCCACCTCGAGGCGATCTGCGCCGCCACCTTCAAGCCGCCCGTCGCCGACTGACCGATCCGTTACTGAAAGCCCAATGAACGAACCATATAACCCGAACTTCGCCGACCGGCTGAAAGCCGCGACCGAAGCCAAGAAGGCCATGCTGGCCAAGTTCAAGTCGAAGCCCGCCGTCACCGATCCTCATTTCGAGGAACGCGCGGCGATGCGTGAGGCCGAACTCGAAAAGGTCCGCCAGGAACGCGCCGAGGCCAAGGCCGCCGCCAAGCAGGCGCAGGCCGACGCCGAGGAGGCCCGCCGCCAGGCGGAAGCCGAGCGCGAGGCGGCCGATCTGGCGGCCAAGCGCGGCCAGCGCAAGGAACGCAAGGCGCTGACCAAGGCCGAAGCCAAGGCGGCGCGCGACGCCCGCTACGCCGCCCGCAAGGCGCGGCGCTAGTCGCTAAACGGAGAACGCCAGATGGCGCGCAAACCCAACTATCCCTTCGAGCGCATGGAGCGCGAACGCCTGAAGGCGGCCAAGGCTGCGGAGAAGGCCGCCGCCAAGCGTGAAGCGCGCGAGCGCGACCGCCCGCAAACCGGCGACGGGTCCTCGCAACCCGACGAGAGCTGAGCCATGGCCGTGCAGACCGCCACCATCTACAACCACGAAACCGTGGCCCTGGACGGCGAGAGCTTCGAGGACTGCGAATTCCGTCAGTGCCGCCTGGTCTATCGCGGCGGCGAGCCGCCGCACTTCCGCGACTGCCGGTTCGATGACTGCGAGTGGAAGTTCGACGACGCGGCGGCGCGCACCCTGGCGCACCTGAAGGTGGTCTGGGCCGCCGGCGGCAAGGCCCCGGTCCAGGCGATGATCAAGGAAATCACCGGCGGCGGCCGCTAACACACCTCTCCCCTTGATCCTCCCCCGTTGGGGCAGGGCTATCGCATATGGATTTTGTCTATGGCTCCGGCCGTCGGTGGGCACGGGGCGACAGGGTAAAATCCAGAACAAAACGGAATCGGAAGCGGCTCTGCCCGACCATTCTGGAGCCTCGCTCTGGGGTGCCAAATC